>CAZKFT010000005.1:27381-87104 GCA_964552205.1 uncultured Gammaproteobacteria bacterium | reverse complement strand
CAACTCTCGAACAAGAACATCCCCGTCAAAGACCGCCTTATCTTTGCCCTAGACGTGCCGGATGCCGATGAGGCCCGCGCACTCGTCACCACCCTCGACGACTCGGTCACCTTCTACAAAATCGGCATGGAGCTCTTCATGGCCGGTGGCTACTTCGAATTGCTGGAATGGCTGATTGCCCGTGACAAGAAGGTTTTCGTGGATCTGAAGTTCTTCGATGTGCCCGCCACCGTCGCCGCGGCCATTCGCCGCCTGCGTGAACGCGGCGCAACCTTCGCCACCATCCACGGCAATCAGTCCATGATGGAGGCTGCTGCTGCGGAAAAGGGCGAACTCAAGGTGCTGGCCGTCACAGCATTGACCAGCCTAGACCGGGGCGACCTCGATGACCTCGGTTTCGCCTGCGATGTCGAGCAGCTCGTCATCTCCCGCGCGCGGCGCGCGCTTGAAGCGGGCGTGGATGGCGTCGTGTCCTCCGGTCTCGAGGTTCCGATGCTGCGCCGCGAAGTCAGCGATAAGTTGTTTGTCGTCACACCCGGTATCCGACCGGTAGAAAACCGCCCCGCCGACGATCAGAAACGCGTCGTCACTGTGGACCAAGCCTTCATAAGTGGCGCCGACCACATCGTCGTGGGGCGCCCTATCAAGAACGCGCCAGACCCGCGTGCCGCTGCCGAGGGTATACAAGCGACCATCGCGGAAGTATTCGGTGGCTGAACCCCTTCAGAACGACCGATTCCTGCGCGCACTCGCGCGTGAGCCGGTTGACTGCACGCCGGTCTGGATCATGCGCCAAGCCGGGCGTTATCTCCCGGAGTATCGCGCCACACGCGCGAAGGCCGGGAGCTTCATGGACCTGTGCTCTAATCCCGAGCTGGCCTGCGAGGTGACGCTACAACCGCTGGCACGTTTCCCGCTGGATGCCGCCATCCTGTTTTCGGACATCCTCACCATCCCGGATGCCATGGGGCTTGGCCTGAAGTTCGTCGAGGGTGAAGGACCGGTGTTCGAACATCCCCTGCGTAGTCGCGGCGAGATCCTGAAGCTCGGCGTTCCAGACCCGGAGGTCGAGTTGCGTTATGTGATGGATGCGGTGCGCACCATCCGCCGAGAACTGAATGGCCGCGTCCCACTCATCGGCTTTTCGGGAAGTCCATGGACGCTGGCGACCTATATGGTCGAGGGCGCGTCCACGCGCGAGTTCGCGAAGATCAAGGCGCTCGGCTTTTCAGACCCGACATCCATGCACGCCTTGCTCGATACGCTGGTCACCTCGGTCACCCGCTATCTGAATGCTCAGGTCGAAGCCGGTGCACAAGCGCTGATGATCTTCGACACTTGGGGCGGCGTGCTGTCACCTGCGAACTACCAGGAGTGGTCTTTGGAACCGATGCGTCGCATCGTGGCCGGGCTCAAGCGCGAACACGAGGGTCGGCGCGTGCCGGTCATCCTGTTCACCAAGGGTGGCGGCCAGTGGTTACATGCGATGGCGGACACTGGTGCTGATGCCTTGGGTGTGGATTGGACAACTGATCTCGGTGATGCGCGCCGTCGCGTGGGCGAGCGCGTTGCCCTACAAGGCAACCTGGACCCGTCGGTGTTGTACGCGGGAGAAGACGACATCCGGCGTGAGGTGCAAAAGGTGCTGGACAGTTATGGCAAGGGGCCGGGCCATGTGTTCAACCTGGGCCATGGCATTCATCAACATATCGATCCCGAGAAGGTCGCTGTTCTCGTCGACGCGGTACACTCCCTCTCCAAGACCTGACCGTAGGCGCGGCCCACTACCTGTGGGAGCGGCGACCGCAGTGGGTTGCGTGCCAGGAGCGCCCTGAGCGGGAGTCGGTAGGACCTCATGAAGGGCACAAACGCGGTAGGCGGCGCACAGGTCCTTGCCGCAGCGCCGGAGGCGAGCGCCGCAGCGAAGGGCGCGAGCTGGTGCGTTCAACCCCGGAGGAAGCCGCCTAATCGCGGAGGGCGCGACGTAAGATTTTTCCTACATTGGTTTTGGGGAGCTCGTCACGGAATTCCACGTGTTTCGGCACTTTGTAGCCGGTCAGACTCTCGCGGCAGTGCGCTATGACCTGATCCGCGGTCAGCGACTTATCCTTGCGTACCACGAACAGCTTCACCACCTCTCCCGCCTTGTCATCGGGCACGCCAACAGCTGCGGCCTCGAGAATGCCCGGGTGTTCGACCGCGACCGACTCGATTTCATTCGGGTACACATTGAAGCCCGAAACCAGAATCATGTCCTTCTTGCGATCAACAATACGGGTATAGCCCTTCTCGTCCATCTCGGCCATGTCGCCGGTCTTGAGCCAACCGTCGCCAACCAGCACCTTTTCAGTCTCGTCCGGGCGATTCCAGTAGCCCTTCATGACCTGCGGACCACGAATCCAGATTTCTCCCACCTCACCGATCGCGACTGACTTGCCTTCCTCATCGCGTATCGACACCTCGGTGGACGGCAGGGGCAACCCGATTGAACCGGTGTAATCCATATTGTCCAGCGGGTTCACCGTCGCGACCGGAGAGGTCTCTGTCAGGCCAAAGCCTTCGAGTAGCGGGATACCGGTGACCTTCTTCCAATGCTCCGCCACCGCACGCTGCACGGCCATACCGCCGCCAAGTGCCAATTTGAGCGAACCGAAATCCAGCTTGTCGAATCCTGGCGTGTGCAGCAGTCCATTGAAAAGGGTGTTCACGCCCGTGATGACAGTGAACTTGTGCTTGCCCAGCTCTTTCACGAACCCGGGCATGTCACGCGGATTGGTGATGAGCACATTGCAACCGCCGAGCTTCAGGAACTGCAGGCAATTACAGGTGAGCGAGAAGATGTGATACAGCGGAAGCGCAGTGATGATGACCTCGCCTCCGACCACCGTCTTGGTACCGAACCAGGCCTTTACCTGCTCCAGGTTGGCAACCATGTTGCGGTGCGTGAGCTCTGCGCCTTTGGAGACCCCCGTCGTACCACCGGTGTATTGCAGGAAAGCCGTGTCCTCCGGGGCGATATCGACCTCCTCCAGCATCTGCCACTTGCCAGCGTTGATGACCTTGCGTAACGAGAACGTGCCTTCGATGTGCCAGGCCGGGACCATCTTCTTGACGTGGCGCACGACGAAGTTAATCAGTTGCCGCTTTGGCGATGGAAGCATGTCGGCAATTTCGGTGGTGATGACCGTCTTCACGCCAGTCTTGTCGATGACCTTCTCCAGCGTATGCGCGAAGTTCTCGAGAATGACGATGGCGGTTGCGCCCGAGTCGTTGAGTTGGTGCTCCAGCTCCCGCGGTGTGTAGAGCGGATTGACGTTGACCACCACCACACCGGAACGCAGAGCACCGTACAGCGCGACGGGGTACTGCAGGAGGTTGGGAAGCATGATGGCCAAGCGGTCGCCCTTGCGCAGACCAGCGACTTGCTGCAACCACGCTGCGAAGTAACGGCTCTTCTGGTCGATGTCGGCGAAGGTGAGCGACTTGCCCATATTCGAGAAAGCCGGGAGATCCTTGAACTCTTTGCAGCTCTGGTCGATGACGTGCTTCAGCGTGGACTCAGCGCCCAGGGTTATCTCTGCGGGCACCCCTTCCGGGTAACTCTTAAGCCAGACCTTCTCCAAAGCACACCCCCAAATCATTGGTTATTGCAGCTCAGGCCCCAGATATATCACCCGTGGCCGGGCCGAGCAACGACGCGAGATGTCGGAGCGCGACGCTGACATCCTCCCCCAAGGGCATGGCGCCTGCCTTTTCCACTGCATCTCGCCGTCGTACCGAGACCCCGCCACCTACACAAACCGGGACCGGAGAGGCCTCTACGAGTGCCGGCAATAGTGATTTCCATACCAATGATGGCGGATCGATGGAGGCGGAGAGCACTATGGCCTCGCAGTTCGCGCGGCGCACCGCCAATGGCAACTCCTCCATCGGCATATTGGCCCCCAGAAGGACGACCCGGAACCCGCGGGCTTGGGCGGCCAAGCCAAACAGCAATAACCCCACCTCGTGGCCCTCTCCCGGCATACAGCAGGCCAGGATGCGGGGACCGGTCCCCAGCCGTAATCCGTGGTGGAATCGGGCCCCGAGCTTATTGCGTAGGTAAACCCCGAAAAAGTGCTCCTCGGCGACTCCGCCCTCACCCTGCTCCCACGCCTTACCGAGCTCCCGCAACACGGGCAGAACCAGTTTGTCAGCTACCAGCGCTGCCGGATAGAGCGACAATGCGCCGGAGTAAGCGTCCTCCAAGGCTGCTTCATCGAAACGCTGAACCGCACTGATCATCCGTCTGCGGAAGTCGACCCAAGGGCTGTCGGCGGAATCCTCTGGCGCTGGTGTGCGGCGCTTCAACATCGCGGACACCTGGCTGATAGCCACGCCCTGACCCAGCAGGGCAAGCACCTCATTGATGCGGTCTATGTCCTCGTGGCTGTAGAGGCGGTGACCCGTTGGCGTGCGTCGCGGTTGTATCAAACCGTAGCGTCGCTCCCACGCGCGCAGCGTGACCGGATTGATACCGGTGAGGCTACATACCGTGCGGATGGGGAAGTACCCGTCGTCGCCAGCTTTGCGGTTCATGCCATGTACAAGTGTTCTACACTCGCCTCGAATATTCGCGGATTATTGTACACTTGCTGTACACCTCAAGTCAGAGAAGCCGACATGTCTGCACGTATTGTCTGGATTACCGGAGGCGGCACTGGCATCGGCCGCGAGCTCGCGCTCCGTATGGCTGCGCACGGGTGGACGGTAGCGATATCCGGACGGCGCCAGGAGCCACTGGATGAGGTCGTCGCTACCGGCGCTGCTGGGAACATCCATGCGTTCGCCATGGATGTCTCCGACCTGCAGGCCAATCGCGACACCGTGGCCGCAATCACCAAAAAACTTGGTCCAATCGACCTTGCAGTCCTGAACGCCGGTGTCTACGCACCCTTCAAGATGAGTGAATTCAGCGTCGAGCCATTCGAGCGCATGATTCGGATCAACTATCTCGGTGCGGTCTATGGCCTTGATGCCCTGTTGCCGGGGATGCGTGAGCGACGCAGTGGCCATATCGCATTTGTGTCCAGCGTGGCGGGTTACCACGGCATGCCACTCGGGGCACCTTATGGTGCAACCAAAGCTGCGCTCATCAATCTCGCGGAGTCGCTGCGTTTCAGCTTCGCGCGCATGGGGCTCAAGGTGTCCATCATCAACCCCGGCTTCGTGAAGACACCCTTGACCGCCCAGAACACTTTTCCGATGCCGTTCCTCATGGATGTGTCCGATGCCGCGGCACGAATTGAGAAGGGTTTGGATGCTGGCCGCTTCGAAATATTCTTCCCGCGCAGGTTGGCCTTGTTGCTCAAGTTCTTCCGTATCCTGCCCTATCCTGTCGCGTATCCGCTCATGAAGCTGTTTTTCAGTCGATGAGCGAAGCCGGGATTGCGCGCTATTGCGATTGGTTTGAATCGCTATCACTGGCATCCCTTGCACGTATCGAAGAGTATTTCGCGCCTGAGGCCCGTTTCGCAGATCCGTTCAGTGATGTGCGTGGCCCGCAGGAGATTGCCCGCATCTTTTCGCACATGTTCGAGCGGGCGCCGGATGCACGATTTGTTGTCCATGAACGCGCCCAGTGTGGCGACACCTGGTTCCTGTACTGGGAAATGACCTTCACCTCCGGGAACGGCAAGCCGTGGCGAATAGAGGGCACCAGTCGTGTGACCCTCGCGGCGGATGAGCGCGTCGCGGAGCATCTGGATTACTGGGATGCTGGAAAGCAGTTCTACGAGCATCTGCCCTTACTCGGTCCTATCCTGCGACTGGTCCGCCGTCGCCTCGGCTGAACCAGCGCGCTGGAAGGCAATGACGATCTCGCCCACGCGAAACCCGAACTTGCTCATGGTCGCCCGATTCAACAGGACACCATCCGGTTGCAGGAACATCCAATCGTCGAGGCACAAAACCCAGTCACTTCCACGGGCACTCACCTTCAACTGGTAGCGCCAGTGCAGTGCGTTTCCGCGCGCCTCCCCCTCAGCAATACCGACGACATCACCCGCGCGTCCTTCATAGGTATGCGCACCGGTGCGGCGGATACGCCACTCGCGGTACTCATTCTCTCCGTCGTCCCAGACGAACCATTCGCGAAGCACAAACTCTTCGCCCTCCTGAGAACCCACCAAGTCCACCGTGAACCGCCGGATGACCTCGCCGCTGCGGTCATGCACCATTCCCCAACCGCGCGACTGGCCGAGGAAGTACTCCTCGATGCGAAGCTCCGGTGTGGTCGTGGCGTAACGGACTGGATCGACGCCGGCACAGCCGACCAGAAGCAGCGGTAACAGCAACAACAGACATGCATTCATGCGTTTCATGTGAGCTCCAGTTTCATGCGCAGCGCATTCTGGCGCGCTGCGTCCAAGGGGAAGTTCCAAACCAGCGCCGTGGCCGCGAGTTTGAACAGGATGGGCACACCGGCGTACAACAGTGCGAGTGTCAACAGCGCCTCCTCGGTGTTGTCTCCGCCGGGGATGAAACCGGCGAGGTCGAGCAGCGGAAATGCGATGCCCACGGCAAGTGCCAGGGCAAGCTTTGTTGCCATACCCCAGAGCCCGAAGTACATCCCTGCGCGTCCGCCACCACCCGCGGCGGAATCCTCATCCACCACATCGGCCTGGATGGCGGATGGTATCGCCGTGTCACACCCTAGACTGGCACCTGACAACACGCAGATGACAAGAAACCAACCGTAGTCTCCCGCACCAAGAAACGGCACCCACATGAATACCAGGCACGCCCACAGCATCGACAGTGACCAGGTGCGGTGTTTGCCCAGACGGCGTGCGAGTGCGAGCCATGCTGGTAACGCGACAACTGCGGCAAGAAAGTAGATACCGAGAAGAAGCCCGGCGCGATCACCAGCCTGAAGGCGGTCGGTCACAAAGAGCAGGAACAAGGTCGCCGGCAGACCGTTGGCGATGCCATTCAGCAACCACGCCGCCACCAAGCGCGAGAAAGGCCGGTTGTTCTTCAGTATCGCCAAGCCGCGGCGCCAGGGGATGGGGCGTAAACGACTTCTCCTGTTCTCCGGGACGATAGTGAGCGCAACCAGCAAGGCGACTGGCAATGCCACCATCAGCAGCACCGCCAACGAATGCAAGGAATCAGCGGCACTTCCGCCCCGGGCCAGAATGACGCCAGGGACGGCGAGCGCCAGCAATGTGCCGACAATGACCCATGCCTCACGCCAGGTCGTCACCCGGCTGCGCTCATGGTAGGAGGTGCTGAGTTCTGCACCCCAGGCCTGGTAAGGCAGTGCAATCAGCGTCCACCCCAGATAGGCGAAGACACTCCAGCCGAGCAGGTGCATGGCCCCTGCTCCCTCGGGCGGGACGAACAGCATCCACAAGCCCAGCATCAGAACAGGGGCGCCAATCAGCAACCAAGGTTTACGTCGCATCCCCGCAATTGGCCAGCGGTCACTCAAGGTACCAACCAGAGGGTCGGTGAGCACATCGCTGGCTCTCGCGAACAGCAGCACCAGACCTACCGTGGTCAATCCAACTCCGAGATCACCTGCATAGAATGGTGGCAGGAAGATGTACAACGGGATACCGAGAAGTGCCAACGGCATCCCAGGCAATCCATATGCAATTAGTGTGCGGGTCTGAATCACACCTAATCGCCATCGTGTATCAGTGCGACCTGCATGAGGTCGATGGTGCCGCGACGAAAACCCGCCTCACAGTAAGCAAGGTAGTAATGCCACATGCGGCGGAAGCGTTCATCGAACCCCTGTTCGGAAATACGCGCGCGTTGTGCAGAAACCTGCCGATCCCAGTGGCGCAGCGTGTTGGCGTAATCAAGTCCATGAAAACTGCGCATCTTGGGCGCCAAGCCCGCACCACGCGCTTGACGACTGAACTCCGCCGGAGATGGCAACATGCCTCCAGGGAAGATATAGCGCTGGATGAAGTCCACGCCCTTGCGGTACTCATGGAAGAGGTCGTCACGAATGGTGATGACCTGCAGCGCCGCGCGGCCGCCCGGTTTGAGGCGTCGCTTCAAAGTCTCGAAGAAAGGTGGCCAATATGCCTCACCGACCGCCTCGAACATCTCTATGGATGCTATCGCATCGAAGGTCCCCTCGGTGTCGCGGTAGTCTTGCAGGCGGAATTCGACCCGGTCTGCCAATCCTTCCGCTGCGGCGCGTTTGCGCGCCTCTGCCAACTGCTCCTCGGACAGGGTGATGGAGGTCACGCGGCATCCTGTCGACTTGGCAGCATGAATGGCAAAGCCGCCCCAACCCGAACCAATCTCAAGCAGATGGTCGCCTGTCTTCAAGTCCAGCCGCTGCAGGATGTGCTCGTATTTGTTCCGCTGTGCGTCGGCAAGCGATTGCTGCGGGTTGGCAAAGATGGCCGACGAATAGGTCATGGTCTCATCTAGCCAGAGCTTGTAGAACGCATTGCCAAGATCGTAGTGATAGGCGATGTTGCGCCTGCTCCCACGCTTGCTGTTTCTTCGCAGCTTGTGCACCACCCACTGAAGCGCGCGTGAGAGCCACCCGCCTCCGTCCATCCCGCCCAGAAGCGCTCTGTTCATTTCCCCCAGCTCAATGAGCGCGACCAGATCCGGGGAATCCCAATCGCCGTCCATGTACGCTTCGGCGAAGCCAATCAGACCGCCCCCGAGCATGCGGCGTACCGTGCGACTACGGTGTATATGCCAAGTCGCGCTTGGACCAGGCATACCCCCGGAGAACCTGAACTCCTGCCCTTCCGGCAAGCGAAGCGTGAGCTCGCCGTGTCGAAGCCGCGAGAAAGCAGCAACCAGCGGGCGGTAGGTCAGCGGAACACGCTCTGTCAGAGCGGCGTGGGTGTGTTCTTCAGCGGACATCGGTAGAGACCTCCTCAGGTGGTGGTGCAGGCTTGCGATGGAAATGTCCGCCGCGGAGCCAGATCTTGAGTGCTTGCCAATGGATGGCCATGACGACCTTGAGCGTCATCAGCGGCATCATGAAGGTGAGCGCCCAGAGTGCCCCGTCAGTCAGTGCCGTACGCTCCATGCGTTGGCTGGCAACGAAAACGCGTTGCCCCTGCACACGCTCTACGATGGCGATGTCCAGCGATTCGCGGGGCTGCGCGAAGCGAAAGGTGTATTCACCGTCCATGCCCATGAAGGGAGAGACATGAAAGCGTTTCTTTGCCCGCATGAAGGTGTTCCACTCTGCCTGGGGAAGCACATAGCAGTGACGCTCACCGAATGTATTGCGGACCTCACAGATGATCGCGCGAAGCCGTCCGTCGCGATGTTCGCAATACCAAATGCTCAGCGGATTGAAAGTGAATCCCAGCACCCGCGGGAAACACAGCAGACGTATGCGTCCGCCTTCGAGGTCAATGCCGCGTGCTGCGAGCACGGTCTCCGCCCACTCACGCAGGCCGAGCGTGCTATCTGCTGCCAAATGGTCTCGGTCATGAAAGCTCATCAGGTTGAAGCGGTTCCTGGAGAACCAACGAAGCCGGCCCGTCACCTGATGGAGCCGATCGATGTCCAGCAGAACACTGAACACGCCGTAGTTGAAGCGATAGCGTGGCTTACCCAGTCGGGCGTGCATCACTTCACCGACGAACAGTTCAGCGTCCAAGTGCCACCGCCCCACTCGGCGCCAGCCAGGGTTGTCGATTGCGGATGTACGGCGGGGTTGTTGCTCTGGCCTCAATCAGTTCACGGGGAACGGTTTCGCCCGAAGCCATCACGGCTTCAACCGCTGACGCAAATCCGTCCTCATGGAACCCGTAACCGAAGTAGCTCCCGCAGTACCAGGTGTTTCTGCGCCCTTGGAGTAGGCCGAGAGAGCGCTGTGCGTGCATGGCGGCACTGTCGAACACCGGGTGCCTGTACTCAACCTGGTGATGCACGCTGTCAGGATCAGGGGTCTTGAGCGGGTTGAGCGTAACAAAGTAGTCGCGCTCCGCGTCAAGGCGCTGCAAACGGTTCATCCAGTAGGTAACGGACAGTCCATCGGTGCCCTCAGCCAGGTAGTTCCATGAAGACCATGCGGCTCGACGGCGCGGCATCAGGTCGGCATCGGAATGCAGGATAGCGAGGTTGGGCTGGTACCCGAACGGCGCCAACAGGTTCTGCTCCAGCTCATCCGCATCTTGCAACAAGCTGAGCGCCTGGTCGGCATGCGTGGCGATAAACACGCGGTCGTACTCCGCCCATTGTCCTTCCGTATCGCGTACACGGACGCCATCGCCGTGTCGCACGATGGCGGTTGCGGCACATCCAACCCGGATGGTGTCCTTGAACTCCGAGGTGAGCTTCTGCATGTAGCGCTGGCTACCACCGACCACCGTGCGCCATTTTGGCCGATCCGTGAGATCGAGCAGGCCATGATTTTCGAAGAAGCGCAGCAGCGCCGCCGCCGGAAAATCCATCATGCGCGAAGGTGGGCAGGACCAAATCGCCGCCGCCATCGGTAGCAGGTACCGTTGCCCGAGCTCCTTACCGAAGCCGCGATGCCTGAGAAAGTCACCGATTGAGTCCCGCTCCAATGCGGGGTCGGAAAGCGCAGCCTTGGCCATCCGGTTGAAGCGCACGATGTCCCGAAGCATGCGCCAGTGGGAGAGACTAATCAGGTTGCGCCGTTGAGCAAACAAGGCATCCCCCGCGTACTCGATGCGACCGGCATCCAAGGAGGCCGCAAATGACATGTCGGAGTCCTGAGTCTCAACCCCGACCAGCCGGAACAAAGTGGAAAGCAGCGGGTAGTTGCGCTCGTTGTAGACAATGAAACCCGTATCTACCGGAACCGGGCCACGCGGGTCCTGCACGGTGACGGTATTGGTATGCCCGCCGATTCGAGAAGCCTGCTCATAGACCGTGAGGACATGCCTGTCCTTGAGCAGCCACGCCGCCCCCATCCCCGCAATCCCCGATCCGATGACCGCAATTCGCATCTTACTGACTCCATAACTTGTACCAAACCTGTACAAATATGGTGCAGCAAGATTGCAGTTATTGCAATAATTTATTAAATACGAGAATAAATAAGGGCTTGCACTACCCCAATAACCTGTACTATTCTTCTACATCGCTAATCGAGGAGGGTTTGAAGCCCGCTCCAGACGCGCTCGAGCATCATCGGCTGGGCCGCCGCGGTGGGGTGGATGCCGTCATCCTGAAGCATGCCCGGGGCTCCTGCGACTTCCTCGATGGCAAGCGAAACATGCGCCAATTGGTAGGATGCGGCGAGGTCGAGGAAAACCTGACGGAACCTGTCGCGGTATTCCTGGCCATAGTTGGGTGGGATGCTGACCGATACAAGCATGGGCTGGGCGCCTGCCTCGATTGAGGATTCGATCATGGTGGTGAGGTTGTCGCGTATTTCGGAAACGGAGATACCGCGTAGACCATCGTTACCGCCGAGTTCGATAATGACGATTGATGGCTGGTGGACACGCAGTGCGCGCAGCAGTCGGGTGGCACCGCTGCGGGTGGTGTCACCGCTGATGCTGGAATTGATGACGCGATAGGTGTGCCCGTTCTCGTTGAGGCGTTGCTCCAACAAGGCCACCCAGCCTTCACGGGTATCGATACCATAGGCGGCGCTCAAGCTGTCGCCCATGATCAGGATGACGGGCGCCTCGGCCTTGGCGGGGCCGCCTGCCAATAACAAGAAGATAAGGACTAGTGATCTCAACATGACGCCAAAAACTCCGGATTCGATACTGCGTGCTGAACGACTGGTGAAACAGGTTACCAGCCCCGAGGGAATGCTCACCATCCTCGACGATGTTTCACTCAATGTCGGGCGTGGTGAGTCTTTGGCAATCGTGGGCGCCTCAGGTTCCGGTAAATCGACATTACTTGGCTTGTTGGCTGGTCTGGACACGCCTACTTCCGGCCATATCTGGCTGGACGGTACTGACCTGACGGCCCTGGATGAGGATGGAAGAGCGGCGTTGCGTGCACGGCTGGTGGGCTTCGTCTTTCAATCCTTCCACTTGCTGTCCAGCCTCACAGCGCTCGAAAACGCCTTGCTGCCTTTGGAACTCAGTGGCAACGATGCGCCGCAGAAGCGAGCACGCGAAGTGCTGGCGGAAGTCGGTCTGGCCGAGCGCCTTGGTCATTACCCCTCGCAACTCTCCGGCGGCGAGCAACAAAGGGTCGCACTGGCACGTGCGTTCGGGACCAATCCGGCAGTACTGTTCGCTGACGAACCCACCGGCAATCTCGACGCGAAAACCGGGCAGCGCATCATCGATCTCCTTTTCCAGCTGAATGCCTCACGCGGCACAACGCTGGTACTCGTCACGCATGACACCTCTCTTGCGCAGCGCTGCGATCGCATCCTTGAAATTGACGCTGGCCGCATCGTCGCGGGGGGCGATTGATGTTCAACTTTGCCTGGCAGGCGTTCTGGCGTGATTTCAAGTCTGGTGAACTGGCCATTCTTGCGACGGCATTGGTGGTGGCAGTTGGGGCCATCAGCGCCGTCGGCCTGTTCACGGACCGGGTCTCGCGGGGCATGGAGCGCCAAGCCAGCGACATACTCGCCGCTGATCTCATCATTCGCGGGCGCGAACGACCCGGCCCGGAATTGCGCGGACAAGCCGAAGCGGCGGGTCTTCGTACTGCGGAGCGCTGGTCATTTGCCAGCGTTATCGTGGCCGGTGACGACACCGTACTCGCCAATGTGCGGGCGGTGGATGATGGCTACCCGCTGCGCGGCCAGATCAGGACAGCGCTAGAGCCTTTCGGTGAGCAGGTTGTGGAAGCGGGTATCCCCACACGCGGCACGGTATGGCTCGATACACGATTGTTCGCACAACTGGGAGCCAGTGTCGGCGACACCGTCTCCATTGGCGCGTCCACCTTTGTTGCGGATCGCGTGTTGGAGTACACCCCCGATCAGGGCTTCGGTTTCACCAGTTTCGCGCCCACGGCACTCATGAACCTGGATGATGTTGCTGCAACAGACCTCATACGCCCGGGCAGTCGCGTGAATTACCGACTGCTGCTCGCTGGCGACGCAAACCGGGTAGACGCATTCGGGGAGCAGATCCAGAGCGAACTCCCGCGAGGGTTACGCACGGAGACTGTGCGTGAGGAGCGCCCCGAATTGGCCGCCGCTCTGGACCGTGCTGCGCGCTTTCTCGGGCTAGCGGCTGTAGTTTCAGTGCTGCTCGCTGCTGTGGCAGTGGCGATGGCCGCGAGGCGACATGCGTCCCGCCATCTAGATGCGATTGCAATTCTCAAGTGCATGGGTGCGAGTCAGAGTTTCGTCATCCGCGCGTACGCGCTTCAGCTGTTGTTTGCCGGTGTCATCGGTAGCGTCCTTGGAGTGGCACTAGGTTGGCTCGCGCAGGCTGGTCTGGTGCGCATGATGGCGGGCTTGCTCTCCATTGCTGAGCTGCCCGCCCCGGCCCCCATGGCTGCCTTTATCGGAGTCGCCACGGGCGTCATCGTATTGGTTGGCTTCGCACTTCCTCCACTTCTTCCACTGAGAAAGGTCTCGCCTGCGCGCGTGTTGCGACGCGACCTGGATCCGCCGCCGCTGTCAGCTTGGATAGCTTATGGAAGCGCTGCGATTGCTGTAGGTATGCTTCTCTACACCCAGACCCGGGACCTCGAATTGACCGCTTGGGTCGCTGCCGGTGTAGCAGTCACGACCCTGGCCCTCGTTCTTGGCGCCATGGCTTTGGTATCCATGGTAGGTCGCTTACGCAGTCGCGTGGGCGTGGCTTGGCGCTATGGTGTTGCCAACATCGCCCGTCGTAGGCGTGAGAGCATCGCGCAGATTGTTGCCTTCGGCCTCGGCATCATGGTGCTCTTACTGCTCGCGATCGTGCGCACCGACCTGATGAGTGGATGGCGAGACACACTGCCGGATGACGCGCCGAATCACTTCATCATCAACATCCAAACCGAGGAGGTCGATACGGTTCGCCGCTTCTTCTCGGAGAACGACCTAATCCAGCCCGTGCTGTTCCCGATGGTCCGCGGGCGACTCACCCATATCAACGAGCAAGCGGTTGAGACCCTGGATTTCAACCGACGTGCGCAAGGGTTCGTGGATCGTGAAGCCAACCTCAGCTGGGCAGAGCAGCCACAACCAGACAATCGAGTGGTCGCCGGACGGTGGTGGACTGAGGACGAGCGGGATGCCCCTATGGTGTCTGTCGAGGTCGAACTCGCAGAGCGCTTGGACGTTGGTCTAGGCGACACGCTCACCTACGACATCGCGGGTGAATCCTTGACCGTGACGATCACCAGCTTGCGAACCGTGGAGTGGGATTCATTCAACCCCAATTTTTTCCTGCAGATGCCTCCAGGTACGCTTGAAGGCTTGCCGGCGAACTGGATCACGGCCTTCTACCTCCCCGACGATAGACGTGGGGTGTTGCTGGATCTGATGCGCGTACTCCCTTCCATCACGGTCATCGATATCAACGCCATCGTCGATCAGGTGCGCGGTGTCATCGACCAAGCATCCCGCGCAGTGGAGTTCGTGTTCATCTTCACTTTGCTGGCGGGCGTGACGGTGATGCTTGCTGCCATCAGCGCATCGCGTGACGAACGCTTGCGGGAAAGCGCCATGCTGCGCACATTCGGCGCACCGCGTGGAGTCGTTCTCCGTGGCTTGGGCGCGGAGTTCGTGACCCTGGGCGCATTGGCCGGATTGCTCGGGGCAATCGCGGCTAGTGGCATTGGCTGGATTCTGGCGCGAGAGGTTTTCGATTTCCAGTTCGGACTCAGCACCTGGGTGTGGAGTGTCGGCCTTCTCGGTGGTGGCCTCGGCATCGGTACTGTCGGCTTGCTGGCAACACGGCGCGTCCTCAACCAGTCGCCCCTTTTGGTGCTACGCCAGACCTGAATCAGTCCGAGGCCATTTCCGGGTCCATATTCTGCATGTAGACCGACAGTCGCCACTGGTCATCCATGCGGCGCCAGATGCCCAGATACTTCCCCCGCGCATCGAGTTCGTTACCGTCGGCGTCGGCGCCGGTTACTGTCCAGGCGCCGAACACATAGCCAATTTCACAACTTTGTGCGACCTCTGCGTCTGCCGGGGTCCAGGCCAGCTGCAAGCCCGCCGTACCGGAAAAGAAAGTTGCTATGTCCTGAGGGCCATACAAGGTGGGATAGTTCATTGGCAGGAATACCGCGTCGTCCGTGAGGTTACCGGCAAACGCAGCTTCCATACCTTGTTCTCGGGCCAAGCGTGACATGCCAAGGTCGGTCGCGAGCAAGCTCATGCGCGCACCCTCGACACCATCCGGGCCGCACGGGGACTCCCGCATGCCACACCCACTCATCAGCACAAAACTGAGCAACACTACAGGCAATTTCATGACGAACTCCCCAATGACTTGAGCGCCGCCAGCGCCTCATCGCGACTCTCCGCGAATGGCACGACGGGGTCAGGATAATCCTTGGTGCCGAACTCCGGTACCCAACGTTTCACATAGGACAACTCCGGATCGAAGCGCTCCTGCTGGCGCATAGGGTTGAAGATGCGGAAGTACGGAGCGGCATCCGCACCACACCCTGCAGCCCACTGCCAACCCATGGTGTTGTTGGCGAGGTCAGCGTCCACCAAGGTGTCCCAGAACCAACTGGCGCCTTCCTTCCAGGGGATGCGAAGGTTCTTCACCAGCAATGAGGCGACCACCATGCGCACGCGGTTGTGCATCCAACCCGTTGCCCACAATTCACGCATCCCCGCATCCACGATGGGGTAGCCCGTTCGCCCGCGCTTCCATGACTCCAAAAGATCGCCATGACGTTCTCGCCAGGGGAAGTGTCGATACTTCTCATACATGGGTTGCGTCGTTGTGTGGGGAAAGTGGAAGAGGATGGAATGCGCGAACTCTCTCCATCCGAGCTCACGAATGAATGCGTCTGCGCCACCGCTGTCGCCGTGGCCTCCCGACTTGACCGCATGCCACACCTGTCTGGGTGTGATTTCACCGAAGTGCAGGTTCGGCGATAGCCGTGACACGCCGTCCTCCGCCGGCACATCACGGGCGCGCTGGTAACCTGCAACGGGTCCTGCTGCAAATGCACCCAAGCGCCGCAGCGCACCGGACTCGCCCGGTTGCCATGTACTTTCCAGTCCAAGGTCCCATGGAATGCGCGGCTTCCAGCCCAAGTCGTCCACCTGAAGGCCGTCGATTGGCGTGGCGATGCTCGGTAGGTGGTCTGGGCAGGGATGAACCGCGGGTGGGTCGAGACCCGTTAGCAGCGACTTCCAGAAGGGAGTGAATACGCGGAACGGCGTCCCATCCTTTTTAAGGAAAGCGGTAGGCTCGTGGAGCAGCGCGCCCCCGAAACTCCTTGCCTCTATACCCTCCTCCAGCAGCGCCCGCTTGATGCGTGCATCGCGCGCGGTCGCCTCCGGCTCGTAGAGGCGATGCCAAAACACAGCATCCGCGCCTGTCTGTCGGCACAAATCGATCAGCGTCCGCAACGGTTCGCCGCGACGAATGATGAGACGGTTCCCGCGTTGGGCAATGGACTCGGACAGCACTGCCAGTGAATGGTGCAACCACCATCGACTTGCTGCACCCGGACTCCACTGCCCTTCATCCACATCGACAAGAAATACTGGTATGACCGCGCGGCCTTGCGAGAGGGCCGCCATGATAGGAGCGTGGTCAGTGAGCCGAAGATCGCGGCGCAACCAGATGAGGGCGGGATTGGGCATATTGCTGCATGCTAGACTCGTAGCGCTCGCAAAATCCAGCAGGATTCTTGATATGCGTACCGCAATAGTCTTACTGGCCGCGCTGATGGCTGCATCACAGGCTGATGCAAGCGATGCCGTTTTTGGCAAGGTGCACCTGCCCTTCGACGCCTCCGTGAACCAGTCCGCACAGACCCGCAACCAGTTCCGGGTCGCAGAAACCAAAGATGCTCCACAGTCGGTCGAACTCGTGGTCATGGGGGAATACATTCGGGCCATGACGCGCCGCCAGGAACGAGGTACGCCCGCCTGGGAAGTCTTCGTGATGGCCGATCGGACCAAGCGTGCCGAGTTCGACGCATTCCGGGATGCTGAATGGCAGAACGGACCGACTCATCGCGGACGTTTCCGGGTCCGGATTGGCGCCGACAGCGTGGACGTCGCTGGCGCGGAGGACAACCCAGAACCATCGCAGGAGGCGCAGGCAGCTATGCAAGCGCTGTTCTCGGGGCCATCCTCAGCAGAAATTCTGGTCGACGCGCTCGGGAACAGTCGGTGGCCCTTGGGAAGTCACAAGCCTTTGCCTGCCGAAGTCGCCTCTTGGCTGCAGGTTGACGACGGCCGCTGGACGCTCAAAGCCGTGCGCACACAATGGCACCGACGGGTGGCTCAGTTTCGCATTGAAGGGCGCATGTCTGCAGACAGCGGGCCACTCTTCAGCGGTACACCCCTCCACATAGACCTCATCGTTGATATCAACACAGCGCGGCCACTGGCCATGCTTTTCGGAGCTCAGACCCCACAAATTCAAAACGAGAATGGACGCTGGTTTACGGGGTTCACCAGCACGCAGCGGACTTGGTGGTACTCCGACCTCCCCAATCTTGGCTTGTCCATCAATGTGATTCCACAAACCGAGCCCGCGGGCGATATCCACGAAGTCATCGCGGTCGGCGGCAACTCCGAGCTGCTGGCCATCACCTCAACGGTCATGACGGCGGGCGGACGGCAACCCGTCCTGACGCTTTGGCATATTCCAACGCGCAGCGCAGCATGGTCCCAACGGGTCGTAGGAACGCGGCTGGCACACGATGCCGAGACAGGAATGATTTTGGTCAGCGACGAGTTCGGCTTCATAGAGGCGTACTTGGTGAGTGGGCGTCAGGCCCGACAGTTTGGTGTACACCGACCGTCATTCGACGGGCCTCAACCAAGCGTCATGTTGGCAGCTGGTGTGTACCCACTGGCGCTGTACGACGACGGCACGCTCCGCCTGTTCAATCTGGGGTGGGATGCCGTTGCAACGCAGCAGCGGGCACTGTCGACTGCACCGGTGGCCGCGACTTTGTCAGAGGATGCAAGCCGTCTGTACGCGGTGGACGCCGCGGGGGTCGTCGAAATCGCAGACATCTCCTACGACATACCATGCGGGGAGTCCGGTGTTTCCCTGAATTCCTATTGTGATCGTCATGCACTTGGTCCGGTACGGCTAGTACGACGATTCGAGAGTGGGGTTGCGAGCCCTGCTTGCATAAAAGTGAATGAAGCCGGAAGCCGGATCGCCGTTCATGACGGCGATCGCTGGCGGGTGTTTGGCATGGACGGGGTTGCCCAAGACGATTTGCCCCTAGCGGCTCCGGATTTTGCAGTCACCAGCATTGACCAGCGTTCCGCATTCCGCGTTGAGAGCGGCCTGCTACGGGTTGTAGACATCGGCACGGATACCGTCATCCATACCATCCAACCAGCAGCGACACCGGTGCTATCAGTCAAGGTTGGGTCCGGGGCAGGTGATGTCGTCACGCTCGGGGCCGAAGGTGGGCACAGTTGGAATCTGGCATCGCTGTCAGTCACCCCCTCCACTGAACCGACGGTGCCGGCGGGTGAGCCGGGTGCAAGCCATGCCCCCTCTGGGAAGGTCGCCCGATACGCTCCAAGGGCTGGTGGTGACTTCTGGAACCCCGACATTCCACTCGTCACAGTGCGCGGCCAGGATGGTGCTCACATCGCGGACATGCAGCCGCTGTGGGACAGGATTACTGCCTTGGCTTTCAGTGACGACGGAGGGTTTCTGATTGGCGGAACTGATGGCGGACAAATGGTGATCTGGCACACGCACACTGGAACGCGCCTGGCCACGTTCCAGGCGCATCAAAGGAAGATCAACTCCGTCGTCGTGCGCGAGGGAAGAATCTGGTCCGGAAGTGACGATGGCAGCACTCGTGTCTGGGATATCGATGCAGCAAGGACAAGTCGCTGGGAAACAGAGGTACCGGTCGAGCGCGTCGTGCTTGAGGGTTTCGGTGTCATGCGGCCAATCCACCTCATCGCCACCATGGTGGCTATGGGGAGCGCCGATTTCGTGGTCGCACTGCCTGATGGTTACTACATGGCGACACCGGGCGCACTGGACGGTGTGAGCTTTCTCCTCGATGGCGAAGTGATGGACTACCGTGAGGTGGACCTGTGGCTGAACCGGCCTGATATCGTTCTTGAGCGTTTGGGTCTGGGCACCCCGCGCCAGCGTGAGCTACTGGGAGCGGCGCAAGCACGCCGTGCCGAGCGAAACGGCGTCACCGCTGAGATGCCCGACTATCGTTCCAGTCAAGCGCCGTCGGTGGCTTTTACTGTTCGCCCACCATCCGTCACCAGTGATCGCCGCATGACTGTCCCGCTACAGATTGTCGCGGGCAGTGAGCCCGTGGTGCAGGTTCAACTTTATGTGAACGGCGTCGCCTTGCCTGCACAGGTGGAGGAAACGCAGGAGGAAATTGCGCTTTCAAGGGGTCTCAACCGCATCGAAGCCAGAGTAGTCGATCGTAGCGGGCGGGCAGCCTGGTCGGAACCGAGCTATGTACGAGCTGACTTCAGTGCGCCAGACCCCACCCTATGGATTTATGCGGTTGGTGTATCCGAGTATCAACGAGAGGAACTGACGCTCAACTTCGCCGCGAAAGATGCGCGGGACCTGATGGCGCTGGCAGGTGCAGGAGATATGCTTCCAGGCAACGTGCAGGTGCGCTCCGTATTGGACGCCGAAGCCACCCGTGAGAACATCCTGACGCAGTCGAGCTTCCTCAAGGACAGTGCAGTGGATGACATCGTCATCGTTTTCCTGGCGGGTCACGGCTTCCTTGATGAATCCCACAACTATTACTTCGGCACGACAGATATTGACCCCGACTCCCCCGCGGCCCGTGGGTTGCCATACAGCGCCCTGACTGACATTGTCGCCGGTCTACCCAGCCGCCAGCGCTTGGTACTGCTCGACAGTTGTCATTCGGGCACCATTGAGGAGGATGCTCCCAGATCGGCGGCCGGACCGGTGCGTGCGCGCGGATTCAGGCTTGCCGGGGCGGCAGCACAACAAACCTTGCAGACCGATGTGTCGGGTCTGAACCAATACTTCTCTGCGCTTCGCAGTGACTCGGGCGCCATTGTCCTCGCGGCGGCGGGTGGCATGGAATATGCCTACGAGTCGGAGCGCTGGAACAACGGCGTCTTTACATTTGCCCTTCTGGAGGGGCTTCGGGAGGGTACCGCCGACCTCGATGGCGACGGCTCAATTACCGCGCAGGAGCTCAAGCGGCATGTCAATATGAGGGTGACTGAGCTTACCGGCGGGGGCCAGTCACCAGTTGCACGAGACGATGCACGCGAGATCGACTTCCCGCTGACATACAGGTAGAGGGCACACCATGAAATCCATCCCACGCTTGTTGCTTACCGGCTTGCTCACCGTGTTACCCATCGTGGTCACCATTGCCATCCTAACTTGGCTGGGTGGAACACTGGAATCGCTTCTGGGCGGGCTGTTGGCTTGGCTTCTCCCGGATGGCGCCTATGTGACCGGCATGGGTCTCGTCGCCGGAATCGTGCTGGTAGTGGTGGTGGGAATCATGATGAGCACCTGGCTCGCGCAACGCCTGGTCGAGAAACTCGAGCAAATCATGGCGCGAGTGCCGATGGTGAACGCGCTGTATGGTGCCATCAAGGACATGACCTCCTTGTTCTCACCTGAGCGAACGCGCGACTTCCGCGGCGTGGTGACTTTCAAGCTGCCAGGGTCAGACGCGCACATTATGGGCTTCGTGACCCGCGACGACTGCAGCGACATGCCGGGCCATCTGGGCAAGAACAATATGGTCGCCGTGTATATGCCCATGAGCTACCAGATTGGTGGATATACGCTCCTGCTACCCCGTGAACAGCTGGAAGCCGTTGATATGCCTACATCTGAGGCCTTGCGCTTTACCCTGACGGCCGGCGTGACCGGTAACCCACGCGCCCAGGGCTGACGCTCCAGCGTCCCCTGCGCCTGAAAGAATAGGCCCGTTCAGCTACTCTTCAGGTAGGAAGCTGTAAAAAGGCACTGTGCCAGCCATGCCGGCTGGGAGGAGGCCAAGTCATGAAGACCCTCAATGTACTGGTTCTGAGCTTGTTGCTCGCAGCGCCCTTCGGGCAGGCGGCAGCGGAAGATGTACCAGCAAGCTATACCCGAGCCGAACTCGACCAGATGCTGGCGCCCATCGCGCTGTATCCCGACACGGTGCTGTCGCACATCCTGATTGCCGCCACCTATCCACTGGAAGTGGTGCAGGCAGAGCGGTGGGTAAAAGCGAATCCTGGCCTCCAGGGCGAAGCCGCCGTCAATGCTGTGGAAGATCGCAATTGGGATCCCAGTGTCAAGGCATTGGTCGCGTTCCCGACGGTGCTCGAGCGCATGGTTGAAGACCTGGACTGGACGCAGCGCTTGGGCGAAGCGTTCATGACACAGGAAGGGCAAGTGATCGAGGCGGTGCAAGGCCTGCGCGGTCGTGCATACACAGCTGGCAACCTGCAAACCAACGAGCGGGTGCGCGTCGTGCGCGAGCGGGAAGTCATTTATGTCGAGCCCGCCAAACCGAATGTCATCTTCGTTCCGTACTACGACACGCGCGTGGTGTACGGACCGTGGTGGTGGAACTCCTACCCGCCTGTGTATTGGTACCATCCGCCTGGCTTTACGGTCGGTCTCACCTACCACTGGGGAACTGGTTACCGCATCGTGCCGAGCTATTTCTACTTCAGCTCATTCCACTGGACGCGTCGCCAGGTGATCGTGGTGAACAATCACTATTACCACAACCGTCCGCGGACGGCCTTCCACTCCGGTCGCGATGTCGTGCGCTACGACGGAAGTCGCCGCTGGGAACACAATCCGAGACATCGCCGGGGAGTATCGTACAACTCGCCGACGCTGAGTCAGCAGTACGACCTGTCAGGTCGCTACGGCCGCATAGCGGACAGCATTCCGCGGCAGCGTAGTACCCAACGTCAGTGGGCATCCGAGCGTCGCTCCGACACCCAGTTCAGCAGCCCGCGAGCCCAGCTCGACACGCAGGTACGTGCTCAGCGACAGGCGCCGGGATTCCAGCGCCATGACACTACGAGTGTAGAGCGCCCGGAGCTACAGGTACGACGCGAAGCACCAAGGGTGCAGCGTCAAGCGCCGCAGGTTCAGCGTGAGCGGCCACAGTTCCAGCACCGTGAAGCGCCGCAGGTTCAGCGTGAGCGGCCACAGTTACAGCACCGTGAAGCGCCGCAGGTTTATCGTGAGCGGCCACAGTTCCAGCACCGTGAAGCGCCGACAGTGCAGCACCAGGCACCGCTGGTTCAGCGCCAAGCGCCGACTGTGCAGCGCCCCGCCACGCAGGCTCAACGCCCACAGATTCAGCGTCGGCCAGCCACCGAGGATGAGCGCTAGAAACGGCTGTTGCCCGGTGTCCCGAGATTGTTGATACGGGACCTGCCAAGCATCTTCAACAGCAGGTTGCGGAAGAACCGCAACACCGGGTAGAGCAGGGTAGCAACTCTGGGCGAACGGAACAGCCAGAAAGTCATCCGGTTGAACAAGCCGCTTCGAGTGCCCAATAAAGACAGCATGTGGATTGCGTCGGCGCCGTAGTAAAGGCGCTCACCAATCTTGAGGACCATGCCCTGATCGATATCCAGGCCGGACGCGGTAATCTCACGCATCACCTCGCTGTCCTCACGCGCATCCACCAGCACCAGCTCACCTTCAGCAGCGCGGATACGTGACAGCGTGCAATACATCTCGCAAACCGGACACTGCCTGTCATATACAAGCAGTATCCGGTCCTGCGACACCGTCATTTGACCAGGCGGATGGCCCAGGGTACGCGGAAGCCCTCACCCTTGCTGGCAGCCATAGCACCCATGATGCAGAACACCAGGTGCAGTAAACCGACCACCAAGAGCACCAGTACGCCTATGAGCACGAATGTCAGCACCACACCGATGGCCCACCCAATCAGAGCGGTGATTGACCAGTTCAGCGATTCCTTGGCGTGATCGAGCAGGTACGGATCGTCCTTCTTGACTAGGTAGAACACCAAGCCGGGGATGATCCAGAAGAAAATCGTGGCAATCCAAAGCACCAGTCCCAGATTTTTGGCGTCCTGGGTGACGGCGGCATTACTCTGTTCCATCTCCATCTTCTTCTCCTTCAGTGGAATCGGACAGGTGACCAGTATGCGCCTTGCGGGAAAACTCCGCACGGACCACCGGCGACATCAGTACGAAAGCCAGCCACGCATACAAGCCGCCGAAACCAAGAGCAAACACCGCTGAGCCAAGTGCCATCACGAGCATCGGCCCACTTCCAGCGGGGGAGCCGAACAGGAATGGTGCCATCGCCCAGACAAAATGGAGCAAAGCCCCGACCGCCATCATCAGAACAAAGGCCATGTGGGCCCAACGCCAGCGCAGCAACAAACCTATGGACACGACCAGCGAAATCACCGACAGGACCACACCAACCGCAAGGACCTCCTTCAGATGACGGAAGGTCCATGCCATCCATGCTGGCACTGGCATGGGGGATGTGCGAATCGCCTCGTCCAATGCCGCCTGGAAAGCCACGGCATCGAGCAGGAACCAGGTGGCCAGCGCCAATGGTACGGTCCCCAGCAATGCCAGGCCGCCGAGCGCTATGAAGGTCCAAGCTATACCATTGACGAACTGTGACCGCTCGCCCATCAGACCACGCGGTTTCGCGCTTCGCCGGCTAGAAAAGCCTTTATGTTCGCTGCCATCTCGTCGATGGCGCGCTGCCGTGCCTCTTTTGCAGCCCAAGCGATGTGAGGGGTGACGATGAGATTGGGGATGTCATCTGCCAGCAGTGGATTGCCATTCACTGGTGGTTCCTCACTCAAGACATCAATGCCTGCACCGCCGATAACACCCTGGCGAAGCGCGTCCGCCAATGCCTGCTCATCAATGACCGCACCCCGGGCAGTATTGATGAGCAACGCATCCGGCTTCATCCGTCGCAGGGCGTCCGCATTGATAAGCCCCCGCGTGTCCTTGGTCAGTGGGCAATGCAGGCTGATGACATCGGATTGCTCAAGCACGACTTCCAGCGACTGCCGTCCTTCCTGCGGCTTGCCACCGGGCCGGTTGGCTACCATGATCTTCATACCAAACGCCTCTGCAACCCGCGCAGCCGCCCTGCCCAGTTCACCGTAGCCGATGATGCCCATGGTTTTGCCGGACAGCTCGCGGATGGGAAAATCCAGCAGGCAGAACTGCGGACTCTCCTTCCACGCTCCCTCACGCAACAAGGCCCGATAACCCGGAATATTGATGGTGAGCGCAAGGATTAGGGCGAACACATGCTGGGTAACCGACGCGGTGCAATAAGCCTGTATGTTGCAGACGGCTACGCCCCTTTCCTTTGCGGCATCAAGATCAACGTTGTTGGTGCCCGTCGCCGCCAGACAAATGAGCTTCAGCTTCGTGGCGTGGGCAAGGGTAGCTGCGTCGAGCTTGATCTTGTTGGTGAGGATAACTTCCGCATCAGCGATGCGCTCGCGGAGCTGGTCCGTACGGGTCACCGGGTAACCCTCCCAACCTGGTACCGCCTTGTCCAAGGCGCTGAGGTCCAAGTCGCCCCTCGTGATGGTGGCGAGATCGAGAACAACAGCCTTCAAGTTCACTGACATGAAACGGACACCGTGCGAGGCTGGAAGACCACTTGTCCTGTGAACGCCGGGATGACTACGAGATGATAGGGCTGAGTAAGTGCCTGTGTCGTGAAACAATCCGCGCCGGGCGCTCGCATCACAACATCTACCACCAGTCGGCCATCCACTCTGGTTGCCTTTTCCACCATGATGGAATAACCACCGGTACGCCGCTCACCCATGAATACCGCGATGACCGAGAACTCGCTGAAATCGATGGCGGGAGGCATTCTGCCATCAAGATTCCGCCAGATTTCCAGCAACCTCGGCTGACCGTTCACCAATTCGAATGCCTGCTCGGACTGGTGGCTGTAATTTCCGCGGGCAAGCTCGACCACGCTGACTTCTTCTGCTGGAGCGGTCGACGCGCAGGCCATCACCAAAACAACCAATGACAACAACAGGGCTGTTCTCATTTCCCATTCCTCATCCAGTATTCTGCAAACCCTGTGCGATGCCATTGACCGACGCCAACAGGGCCTCGAACAGGGACGTGTCCTCACTACCACCCTGTCGCCATCGCCGTAGCAAATCCACCTGCAGCAAGCTGATGGGATCGACATATGGGTTGCGCAAGCGAATCGACCTGCGCAGGACAGGATCATCCTCCAACATCGTATCACTCGCCGAAGCGGCCAGGATGCCGTCCCATGTGCGGGTGAATTCGGCGGCAATGATGTCGAACACGCCGCGAACTTCATCCTCGGCAAGTTCAGCGTAGCGCCCTGCAATGTCCATGTCTGCCTTGGCAAGCACCATTCCTGCGTCATCCAACAGGGCCCTGAAGAACGGCCACTGCTGTCGCATCTCTGTCAGAACCGCCGCCCCGTGGTCCGCTCTCGCAGACTCCAGCCCCGTGCCAAGTCCGAACCATCCCGGAAGGATGATCCTGGATTGTGTCCAGGCAAATACCCATGGAATTGCGCGAAGGGCACGCACATCACCACCACTCGCACGCCGTGACGGGCGGGATCCAATCATCATCCGCTCGATGACATCGATGGGCGTTGCTTGGGAGAAGAACTGCGCGAACCGTGGCTCATCAAATACGAGGGCGCGATAGGCCTTTCTGCTGGCGTCTGCGAGCGTATCCATGACGGCCAACCACTCCGGGCGCGGCGCGATGTCCGCCCCCGGATCGCCCGTCACGGAAAGAATCGCACCAATCGCCTGATCGAAGGTGCGGGACGCGATTCCTCGCAACCCGTACTTCGCGTTGATGATTTCGCCCTGCTCGGTGACGCGAAGGTGCCCATGCAACGAGCCAGGGGGGCCGGCGCGAACAGCGTCATTGATTTTCCCACCGCCACGGCTGGTGGTGCCTCCACGACCGTGGAACAACAACAAGTCGATGCCGCTACCACCCGCTATCTGCGCCAGTTCGCTCTGACATTGGTACAGCGCCCATCTGGCAGCGGCAATGCCGCCATCCTTGTTGCTGTCGGAGTAACCAAGCATGACCATCTGTTTCTGGCCGCGTTCCGCGAGATGTTTGGTGTATTCCTGGTCATTCAACAACTCCGTCAAGACCGCCGGCGCTGCCTGCAGGTCTTCAACCGTTTCGAAAAGCGGCGCAACATCCAACGGCACCCGACCGGAGTCGTCTGCAACTCCGGATTGTTGCGCTAGTTCAAGGACGCGCCGGACATCAGCTGCTTCCCGCGCCATGCTGATGACCACCGTCCCCGCGCAACGCGGATTTCCTGCCAAGGCAGATCCGATGGCCTGAAACGCTTCCACCACGTCCTGCCCGCCCTCCCGTAGCGCTGACGACTCCTGGCGCAGATCCAACGCGAGAAAATGAAAACCAAATACGTCGACCCGACAGCGCAGTCGCTCGACCGCGAACAGCCCAGCATGAACGCCCCGGTGCTGAGCCAGACTTTCGGCAATCACCTTCAGGTCCAACGCGAACGTTTCAGCACTGGAGTACGATCCGGCTTCCCCTCGGCGACGGGCTTCCAGCTTTGCCTCCATCAGTCGCAGCAGTCGTCGGTACGGCATGTCGCGATGCCGTGGTGGCGTACTGCTTACGACCGCTGGGTGTTCCTCGCCATAGCGCTCCAGTCTCTCGTACAACTCAGAACTGGCGGGAACGCGGCGGATGGATTGGGACAGGCGCCTGCCCAGCTCTCTCACTTCGCGCACGTAGAGTGCGAGAAGGAGCTGCTCATGCTCCCGTATGGCGTCACTGAACGTTTCCGCGGTGACATTCGGGTTGCCGTCCATGTCGCCACCCACCCACGACGAGAACTGTAGCGGTCTGCAACGCCGGTCCAGTGGCCTTCCGTAGACGCGCTCGAAAACGTCATGTAACCCCTCAATGAACGCCGGGAGAACCGGATAGATGACATCCGTCAAATAGAAGAGGACATGCTCAAGTTCATCAGCGACGGAAAGTCGGTCTGACGGATGCTCATCGGTCTGCCACGCGGCCGTGACCTCAGCGCGAATCTGTCCGAGCACACTTTCGGTCTCGTCCGGTGTGAGCGAGGGATCAAGACGCCGGATCAGGGCGCGTGCAATGCGTTGCTGCTTCTCCAGCAAAGTGCGACGCGTGGCTTCGGTCGGGTGCGCTGTGAACACCGGCTCAAAGCAGGCCTTCATCAACAACGCTTCTGCTTCGTCGGCCGTCATGCCGGCGTCGCGGAGACGGAGCAGCGCCGACTCTACGCCCCCAGGTTGTGGACCTGACCGTTCACGCTGGTAGTCCCGGCGGCGGCGAATGCGATGCACTCGCTCCGCAAGATTCACAACCTGAAAGTAGGTGGAAAACGCCCTGACCAGGTCTGCTGCATCCGGCGCGGCCAAGCCTGTGGTGAGAGCCCGCAACTCGCCATCGGCTTCGACATCCCCCTGCCGTCGACGGATGGCGGATTTCCGCGCTTCTTCCACACGTTCGAAGAGGGCGTCGCCACGCTGTTCGCGCAGAACCTCCCCGACGATGGTCCCAAGGTCGCCGACGTCGCGCCTCAGTCCCTCGTCATCCGGACCGAACTCGATGTCGCGCCGGTCCATGCCGGGTATCACTCCTCAGTGGTGAATGACGGGTGGCGCCCGAAGTCTACGTCCGCATAGGCGGCGACATACAGCATCGCCACATAGGCGGCGACATTGCGGTTAACCTCGGCTGGGTCCACCTTGGCCATGGTGTCGTTTATGGTGTGATGGATGTCAAAGTACGGTCGCATGTCCTGCCGCACATCAATGACCGGCACGCCTAGCTCACGAATCGGGATGAAATCGGCTATACCGGTCGCAGTGTTGCTGCCATAAGGAATACCGAGAGGCTCGAGCAACGTCGCCATCGCCTCTATGACCGGCAGCGCCCCCTCAGCCACACCACTGTCGAAACGCCATGGCCCACCGCTACCGCCGTCCGCACCCAAGCCAAGCACATGGTGGTCCAAAGCATCACGATGGGTTTCCGCGTATGCGCGCGCACCACTCAAGCCAAACTCCTCGTTCGCATACAAGACGACGCGGATTGTGCGCCGGGGTGGATTTCGACGCTGTGCACCAATCAGTCGTGCCGCCTCCATGACGATGCCGCACCCCACAGCATCATCGTGCGCGCCGGGGGTGATGTCCCATGAATCCAGGTGGCAACCCAGCACCACGACTTCCTGTGCACGCGGCCCACGGCCCGGAATTTCCCCGACAACATTCGCAGAGCGACCTGGCGACAGCTGACGAGAAGTGAGGTGCATCCTCAGGGTCACCGCACGGTTGGTGGCCACTTGGCGGGTCAACAAATCTGCATCAGGGTTCGAGATCGCAGCAGCAGGAATCTTCGTGACGTCTTCCTGGTAACGGGTGCCTCCTGTGTGAGCGATACGCTCGTCCGAAGTGCCGACCGACCGGATAATCACACCTACCGCGCCGCGGCGTGCAGCTGCGCTTGGCCCCTGGGTCCGGATGGGAACGGTGCGCCCGTAATCGGATCCGTCCTGGAGCCGTTCCATCCTCCGGTTGAAGAAGACAATCTTTCCGGCGATATCCGAATCGGAACGCTCCGCCAAGTCCTCCAGGTCACGGACCATGAGGATGGGTGCCTCGATACCGTCTTCCGGAGTACCGACACTTCCCCCCAAGGCGAGCGCCACCAAGGGCTGAGGGAACGGGCTGGTGATTTCCACCTCGATGTCACCTCGCACCCAGCGTGGAACTTCCACCGGCTCTGCGCGGATGTTCTGAAACCCCTGCTCACGAAGAACCCGTTGGCCCCAGACGATGGAAGCAGCGTCGCCGCTGGTTCCGGCGAAACGCGGCCCCACCTCCGTCAGCAAAAGCTCCGTGGTTGCGTACGCCCGGTTGTTCTCGAGGGCGCTGTCACGCAGCTGAGCTGCGGCCTGCAGCACGCTGTCCGGGACAGCTTGGGCAACAGCAATTGTCGGTAGGACAACAGCCGCCAGTGCAATTGCAGCAAGTACCCTCATCTTCACTCTACCGGGTTGCCGTCAGCATCGAGGAACTGGATGTTTCCGTAACCGAGCTCCCGTATGGAGGCTTCGATTCGGCTACGGTCACCCACCACGACCCAGATGAGGCGGTCAGGGTGAACCACCGACGCCGCTGCCGTCTGCAACTGGCTCGTTGTCAGGTTGCGGAAACTCTCCGCATACCGGTCCCAGTAACCGTCGTCGTAACCGAACCGAATCGACTCGATGAGCGAGCTCGCTACGGCGTTGCCGGTTTCCCAACGGCCTGGCAACGACTTGGTGCGATCATCAACAACCTTCCCCAATTCATCATCGGCAATCGGGTTTGCACCCAAGATTCCAGTCAGTTCACCATACATTTCGCGCATGGAATCCGCAGTACGGTCGGTCTGCACAGGTGCGTATGTGATGAACGGACGCTGGCCTCTCGCATCGGTCATGAATGAAAACGCGCCATACGCCCAACCCTTCTCTTCGCGCAGATTCATGTTGATGCGTGAAGTGAACGAGCCGCCGAGAATGTCGTTCATGGCCATGATGGCGATTTCATCGTCATTGCCCTTCGGAGGCGCGACATGCCCGCCGAAGATGATCGACTGCTGTGATCCTGGACGGTCAATGATGTAAACCGTGGAACTGTCACGGTGAGCGACCTCCCCGATATTCTTGGTAGGAACTTCACCTGCCGACCAGCCGCGGAACAAGCGCTCAAGTTTCGGTTGTAGCTCGGCCATGCTGATGTCACCGACGACAACCAGTGTGGCGTTGTTTGGCTTGAACCAGGTGCTGTGGAAAGTACGGAGATCCTCCGTCGTCATTCCTGTGACAGAAGCGACGGTGCCTGACCCGGTCAGTGGCAAGCCATAGGCATGATCGCTGCCGTACATGAGTTGCGGCATGACGCGCAAAGCCATCTGCACCGGCGTGACACGCTCACGCTGGATTTGCGCCAGCCGCTGCTGCCGCAGACGGCTGAAGTCCGATTCCGGGAAAGACGGATTGAGAATGATGTCCGCGTAAATATCCAGCGAGGCATCAAGATTTTCCTTCAATGCGGACATGGTCACGAATGAAATGTCCAGGTTCGATCCGGTGTTGAGGTTTGCCCCCAGACGCTGCAGCTGGTCACTGATCTGCAACGAATTCCGGCGCCGCGTTCCCTCGGTGATCATCGACATCGCAAGACTTGCGGTGCCGGGCACACCAAACTGGTCCGCCGCGTAGCCCGCATCCATCACCAGGGTCATGTTCACCACCGGTACGGCGTCGCGCTGCACCAATTGGACCTTGAGTCCGTTCGATAGCGTTGCGCGCTGTGGCGTCGGGAAGTCCACCTCCGGGAACGCCTCGGGCATCGGTGGGCCCGCGGTTCTTTCGGCCGCAGCGTCTGCCGTGCGGTACTGCGGGAACGGGTGTACCTCAAGCGAGAGGACGCCATCGGACAGCCACTCACGTGCGACGCGCTGTACATCAGCGGTGGAAGCACCATCAATCCGGTCGAGGCGGACGCGGTACTGTGCCGGGTCGCGGAAGTAGACCTCGCCCTGCGCGAGAATGTCCGACTTGCCACCGAAGCCGCCAACGCGCTCGATACCCCGGACAAAACCGGCGCGGTAGCCAGTCTTGACACGGTCAAGCTCGGAGCGCGTCACGCCACGTTGCAGAAGGCGTGCCATCTCTTCATCAATTGCAGCTTCAACCGCCGCAAGATCCCCGCCCGGTTGAACGGTGGCCATCACGATGAACAGACCGGCGATTTCACCTTGGTAAACGAAAGAAGCGACATCTGTTGCAATCTGCTCACGGTACACAAGCCGCTCGTACAGGCGCGAGGTCCTTCCGGAGGTCAGAACGCTCGAGACCAGATTCAGATAATCGCCGTCCGCAGTACCCATCTGCGGCACATTCCAGACCTTGTAGACGCGTGACTGCGGGACGCGGTCTTCCATGCGGATGCGCTGCTCGCCCGTGCGGCGTGCAACCCAGGCCTCCTGGCGTGTGAGCGGTGGGCCTGCGGGGATATGCCCGAAGTAGTGCTGCACGCGCTCGAATACATGCTCGGGATCCACATCGCCGGCAACGACAAGTACTGCGTTGGCAGCACCGTAGTACTGGCGGAACCACTCATGCACATCGTCCAGCGACGCGGCGTCGAGATCTTCCATGTACCCGATGACCGGCCAGGAATACGGATGACCCTCAGGGAACGAGTTGCCAAAGATGACCTCCCAGACGCCACCATAGGGCTGGTTCTCGGACTGACGCTTCTCGTTCTGCACCACGCCGCGTTGCTCATCCAGCTTTTCCTGGGTGACCGCGCCAATCAGATGCCCCATTCGGTCAGATTCCATCCACAGCGCGGTGTCGAGTGCCGTGACCGGGACATTCTGGAAGTAGTTGGTGCGGTCGACATTGGTCGTGCCGTTGAGGTCCGTAGCGCCGATGCGCTCCATCAGGCGGAACCAGTCCTCGTCGTAATTCTCGGTGCCGTTGAACATCAGGTGTTCAAACAGGTGTGCGAACCCGGTCTTGCCCTCACGCTCATCCTTGGACCCGACGTGGTACCAGACATTGACGCCGACAATCGGGGCCTTCTTGTCCACATGGACAATCAGGCGTAGGCCATTGTCCAGGGTGTAGCGGTGGAACGGAATGTCCACGTTGTCGGATGCATGGACGGGAAGGGCCAGAAACAGCAGGGACAATGCAAAGGTCAGAATGCGCATGGTCAAAATTCCTTGAGGTTGAAGCCAGAGGGCCTGATTCTGCCTGACCAGAGCCCAGACGGAAAGTTCCCCCTGCCTGAATGCCCATGGCTGTGGTCCAATACGGCCATGAGCACCTCCCAACAGGCCGGTCGCAAGGAGATTTTCGGCTGGGCCATGTTCGATTTCGCGAACCAGGCCTACACCCTGCTCATCATCACGGTGGTCTTCGGGGACTTGTTTGCCCGCATCATCGTGGGTGACCGTGGGGATGATTACCGGCTGGGAAACCTGCTCTGGAGTATCTCCCTTTCCATCAGCTATCTGATGGTGGTCGCCAGCGGCCCGGTGTTGGGCGCCATCATGGATTTCACCGCGTCCAAGAAGCGGTTCTTGTTCCACAGCTATGTACTGACAGTGCTTGCAACCAGCTGCCTTTACTTCGTGGCTCCGGGCTGGATATGGCTGGGCATGGTGCTCATCGTGGTGTCCAACTATGCCTATGCGGTCGGAGAATCCTTCATTGCCAGCTTCCTTCCAGACTTGGGGCCGCCGGAAAAGCTCGGTTGGATCTCGGGATTCGGGTGGGCATTGGGCTATGTAGGCGGTCTGGTCGCCGCCGGGTTCACTTTATTGTTCCTGGGTGAGGTCAGTGAGGAGAATTTCGAACGAATCCGATGGGTTGGACCATTCGCCGGGTTCTTCTTCATGGTCGCAGCGATTCCGACCTTTCTCTGGCTCAAGGAGCGCGGGAGCAGACAAACCCTCCCTGCAGGAGGTTCCCTGCTCCGCATGGGCTTCCGTACATTGACCGCGACCATGCTGGAGTTGCGTCACTACCGGGACATGGCCACCCTCATGGTCTCGGTGTTTTTCGCGATGGCGGGTGTATACATCGTCATCGCCTTTGCCTTCATTTACGGCGCGCAGGTCATCGGTTGGGACCAAAGCATCCGCAACATCATGTTCATCGTGGTGCAGATTACCGCCGCGACCGGCGCCATCGTCTTCGGTTTCATCCAGGATCGCATAGGCGCACGGACGACCTATATCTTCACCCTGATTCTCTGGATTGTCGCCATCGGCGCCATCTATGCCACGCCACAAGTCACCGGGTGGATCAACGCGAACTTCGATCTTGAATGGGAAGCCCAGCACCTCTTTCTCGTCGCGGGGTGTCTTGCCGGCTTGTCACTGGGCTCGAGCCAATCGGCGGGCCGGGCACTGGTGGGTGTGTTGTCGCCGCGCTCCAAGTCCGCCGAGTTTTTCGGTTTCTGGGGGCTGTCTTCCAAACTCGCCGCGGTGTTCGGAATTCTCGGACTGGGCGTGCTGCAGACCCAGTTCGGGTTACAACGCTCCATCCTTTTCTGCATTCTGCTGTTCGCGACTGCGGCGGTTGTCTGTCTTTTCGTCAACCAGCCACGGGGGCGGGCGGCCGCGACAACGCGGTGAAGGTCGCCTGACATAGGGCAACGGTCTTTCCCGCCGAATTACGCGTGACCGCGGTGACCTGGGCCACGTTGGCAGTGCGTTCCACAATTCGTGCCTCGACTTCAATCCACTCTTCGTCCGGAGTGACTGGGCGTACGAATGCGGTGTTGATCTGTGTCGACACACCGAAGAACCCGCAGAGGAAACACAGAGGACCCATGGTGTTGTCCATCACCGCGGTGATGATTCCACCCTGCATGAAGCGCATCGGGTTGCGGTAGTCGTGCTTTACGGGGAAGCGTGCCCTGAGCACGGCTGCAGCTTCATCGAACTCCGTGAAATGCCCACCAAGAAAAGCGACCGTGCGCGGCGGAATCTCGAGCTCGACGCCCTTCAGTCCCGCAGCAATAGTCTTGAGTCGGGTGAGAACCTCATCACTGATATCCGGGCCGTTGTCGGGCATCAGGTGAGCGCGTGAATGACCAAGGCGATGGCCATCACTAGGACGACAAGCAATGTGAGACTCATCCCGACCAATCGCCCTGCGGAAGTTCCTGAGTGCCTGCTCAGACCGGCGGCGTGGAGAATGCGCCCGAGCACCATCGTCACTCCTGCGCCATGCAGCAGCATGGCGCCGAATCCCGACAACTCGCATAGCAGCAACAAGATCAGGGCAATGGGGATGGTCTCCGCCGCGTTTGCGTGCGCGCGAACAGCCTTGGCCAGTTCGCGGTTCTCGCCATCACCGATGCCGACACGATGCCTGCGCCTGAGCATTACAACGCGGAGGGTCAGTACCACCAAGAGCATGGCCAATAGCCCTGCATACAGCGCCGTGATGCTGACTCCGAGTTCAGTAGGCATGCGGTAGTGTCCGCTCGCGTGGCAGGTAACGGTCACGCAACTCTGTTTGCCGGCTGGTCATGGGGACCTGCCGACCCGCAACGAACACCGCATCGGGGTGACTCATCACCTCAAGCGGATCGCCATCCCAGATCACCAGGTCGGCGGCCTTGCCGGATTCGATTGTTCCGGAATCCTGCAAGCCGAGGATGGTCGCGGCATTCACAGTGACCGCAGCCATTGCTGCGTCCCAAGGCAGGCCGCGGGCGACAGCATTGCCTGCGGACTGCCGCAGGTTGCGGGCGTTGTGCGAGTCAGCCGTCGCGAAAGCGATGGTGACACCGGCCGCATGCAGCCTTGCCGCATTGGCATCCGTCGCATGCAGCGCCTCAAAGCGCCCAGGCAAGTTCACCAGCGGATCGAGGATGACCGGTACGTCCGCTGCACGCAGCTGGTCGGCCACCATCCAGGCCTCAGCGCCACCGAACACCACGACGCGCAGTCCGTACTCCGCCTTCAAACGCAACAGCGCCTCAATGTCGGACGCCCGCTCGACTGCCGCCAGCACCGGAATGGTGCCATCGAGTACGAGCTGCCACGCCTCGAGGTCGAGCCGCGAGGCAACATACTCACGCCGCGCGCCGCGCTCGAATGCACTGCGATTTCTGGCATAGTCACGAGCATCCTGCAGGGTCTCACGCAAGCGGAGCATGGCCGCTGCACGTGAACCTCCCGCCATCGAAGCACCCCGCTCACCGAGCTGCACCACCATCGCCGCTGGATTGCGGATGATGGCCGCGCCTGTGCCGGAGAGGTCCATCACGATGGCCTGCCCGGCCACCATGCCACCACGCGCTTGCGGCACGACCAAGGTGCGGGTGATGCCCTCGATACGGTTCACCGGAATCAGCACCGACCTCGGGTTCACTGCATCCGCGACATTGAACGCAGCGCCAAGTCTCGCGTCGTTTGTCGCAGCATCATTGGTGGTGTCTATGCCTGAAATCTCGACGATGCCGATGTGGCTCCACGCATCGAAAAACCCGGGTGTGACCAATCGGCCCGCCGCATCGATGACGCGCGCACCGCTGGGAACGGCCACGCCTGCCCCAACGGCCCGGATGCGGCCATCGCGGATGACAATGGTGGCATTCTCGATGACACCGGCGCGCGCCATGGTATGTACTGTGGCACCGGTGATGGCGACCGTTTCAGCGTGTACGACGGTCGCTGGTAGTGCGAAGACCACCAAAGCTACAAGCCCTGCAATCACGGTGCGGTTCATCGTGCACCTCCAATACCCAGTTCGAAGTCGGTGCGCGGCTGGCGCTCCGGATCATTGCGGTCATACGCACGAGCACCATCCATGAACACGATGTCAGCGCGCGCATAGGTGCTGAACGGGTCACGGTCCCAAAGGACAACATCTGCCATCTTGCCGGGCTCGATACTCCCAGTACGGTCAGCAATGCCCAGCGAACGCGCGGGGTTGAGCGTGATCCAGCGGATAGCGACTTCCGGGGTGATGTCGATGCCCGCACGGCGCCCGGCAGCCATGGATTTGCCAGCCTCCTGATTGAGTCTTTGTATACCGACTGCGGAATCCGAGTGGATGATCGCGCATGCCCCTGATGCCTCCACGATGGCGACATTCTCGCGGATGCCGTCCCAGGCCTCGATCTTGAAGCCCCACCAGTCCGCCCACATGGAGGAACAGACATCGGCTTCCGCCAGACGGTCCGCAATCTTGTACGACTCGACTGCGTGGTGGAATGAGGTGATCGAGTAGCCAAACTCCTCGGCGATATCCAACATCACCAACATTTCGTCAGCACGGTAGCAGTGGTTGTGGATGAAGATCTCGCCACTCAGGACACCTGCCAAGGTTTCCAACTGCAGATCACGGGTTGGCGGGGTGGCGGTTTCACCCTTTTCTATTTTCTCCTCGTACTCGTTCAGACGCCTTTGGTAATCCGCTGCGCGAATCCAGGCATTGCGATAGCCCGCTACATTGCCCATACGGGTCATCGGTGCCGACCGCCGGCCCTCTCCGTAAACCCGCTTCGGGTTTTCGCCACAGGCCATCTTCAGGCCGTGAGGTGCATCCGGGAACTTCATGTCCTGGTAGCCGCGCCCGACGAGGTTACGTACCGTCACGATGCGTCCACCGAACAGGTTGGCGGACCCCGGCAGGATGGCCAGCGTCGTGACTCCCGCCTCCAACGCCCGGATAAAGCCCGGGTCTTGGGGCCAGATCGAATGCTCAGCCCAGACTTCCGCGGTGTTCGGGTTCGTCATCTCGTTGCCGTCGGAGTGCGCCTGAACGCCCGGGGATGGATAGACCCCGAGATGGGAATGGTTGTCGATGATGCCCGGCGTCACCCAGCGACCGGTACCGTCGATGATGCGTGTACCCTCCGGTGCAGCCAAACCCCGGCCGACCGCCGCAATCACGCCATCGCGCATCAGAACATCGGCGCCGTCCAAACGCTCACCCGTTCCGGTCAGGATGGTCGCGTTCTGTATGAGGACCGTTTCCGACGGCAGGGGCTGGTAGGTCGAAGGGAACGGGCCAGAGGCCTGGGCGACGGACCATGTCGCTGCCAGGACAAACAAAGCAAGGAGGATGAATGCTCGCATCAGGGTCTCCACAATCAGGGCGAGCCAACATTAGGGCGCAAGGGCGCCCTGTGGGTCAAGCATGACTTCATCGGTGGTAGGCTTTGCCCATGCTAGAACAGGTCGTCATTCTTCTCGCCGCCTCGGTCATCGCGGTGACTGTATTTCGGCGTCTCAGCCTGCCGCCGATTCTCGGGTACCTGTTCGTTGGCATTGTCGTTGGGCCATTCGGCCTCGCTTGGCTGGACAACACGGAGGACATCCGGTTTCTCGCTGAGTTCGGCGTCGTGTTTCTTCTGTTCACGCTGGGACTTGAATTCTCATTCTCCCAATTGATTGCCATGCGTCGTGCTGTCCTCGGACTTGGCGGTGCGCAGGTTGCGCTGTCGACACTTGCCATAGGCGCGGTGGCTTTGATGTTCGGGCTAGGCTGGGAGATTGCACTCATTCTTGGCGGTGCCTTGGCGATGTCTTCGACTGCAATTGTCATCAAGCAACTTACCGAGCAGATGGAGATCAACCAACCGCATGGCAGGCTGTCTGTGGGTGTTTTGCTCTTTCAGGACGTTGCATTCATTCCCTTCCTTATCCTGATTGCTGCACTTTCCGGTGCAGGGGAGAACAGCATCGCGATGGAGCTCTTCATCGCACTTCTCACCGGTGCCTTTGTCTTCGCAGCGATGCTTGGAGTGGGCCGATGGCTGCTCCGACCGATGTTTCACGAGATTGCCTATACCCGCTCGCCGGAATTGTTCACGCTCACTGTGTTGCTGGTTTCCGTTGCTGCAGCGTGGTTGACTCATGAAGCGGGATTGTCGCTTGCACTGGGAGCATTCCTCGCCGGCATGATGCTTGGGGAGACGGAATTCAAACATCAGGTCGAAGCGGATATCCGACCATTTCGAGACATCTTGCTGGGGCTCTTCTTCATCACTATCGGAATGCTCCTCAATCTCGACACGTTGCCGTCGATTCTCCACTGGGTGATTCTGGCGACTGTGGCACTTGTGGTATTCAAGACAGCTCTGATCACATTTTTGGCGCGTAAGCTGTGTACGGATTGGAGATCCTCGCTACGCACAGGCATTTCACTCTCCCAGGGTGGCGAGTTCGGGCTCGCTGTCGCATTGTTGGCAATATCTGCAGGGATCCTGACTGAATCTGTGGCGCAGATCGTGCTTGCCACGGTGATTTTCACAATGGTCCTTGCACCCAGCCTGGTGCGATTCAACGGCAAGATTGCGTCAAAGGTGTTCTCCGGTGACGCGGACGATGAGCGCTCCCGCCTGCAGCACGATATCGCCACCCATCCTGGCGGAGCCGAGGGTCATGTGCTGATCATCGGCTATGGCCGCGTTGGCCAGAACGTCGCGAGGTTTCTGGAAAACGAGAACATCGACTTTGTAGCGCTTGATCTCGATGCGGTGAGGGTCCGCACCGCCAGAGAGGCTGGCGACCCGGTCTATTATGGTGACGCCACCCAGCGCCAGGTCCTGGAGGCGGCCGACATTGCCCATGCACGGGTTGTTGTCATCACCTACTACGACACAGCGGTCTCCATGAAAATCCTGTCCATCATCCGGGACATGGAGTTGAAGACGCCCACACTGGTCAGAACACGGGATGACGTGAATCTTGAGCGTTTGCAGGAAGCGGGTGCTACGGAAGTCATTCCGGACACGCTGGAAGCGAGTTTGATGGTCGCGTCTCATCTGTTGCAGTTGCTCGATGTGCCGGTCAAGCGGATCGTGCGGAGTATCCAGAAGGTGCGTGACGACCGGTACTCCATGATGCGAACCGTTTTCCGTGGCCAACACGCCCTTCCTCTGGATGACTCCCACGCGTTCCGTGAGCAGCTCTACAGCGTGGAAATCGCCGAAGGGTGTCATGCGTCCGGCCAATCGCTGGACAGCCTCAATCTGGAAGACCTCAATGTTTCCGTCACCGCGGTAAGGCGGGATGGCATCGTCGGCAAGGATCCGGCGCCAGACATGATTGTGAAAGTTGGGGATGTGCTCGTGCTTTACGGCAACCCCGAGGCGCTTACTCAAGCTGAGGAGCGGATTTTCCGAGGCTGACCAAGGGCATGAGAACCTGCGCCGCCTTTGTGAACTGGTCCACCAAGCGCCGCAATGCACTGATCTGGTCAAGCGCTGCCACCATCTGACCCACCGGTACCCGTCGGTCAGCGCCAGCGCGCAAGAGTTCGGATTTGGCGGCTTGATAACGCATCTCGAACTCGGCACGGATGCTTGCCATGTCGCCTGCCCCAGCCAGCACCGCTTGCGCCCTGGTGTTGACCTCCACCAGAACGGCAGCGACCTCCGCGTTACCTACCTGCCCAACACGCTCACCAAACTGCATGAACTCGACCGTCCTTTCGGCGACATCCGCAAGGTACTGGTTGACGCGCAGAGCGGCAGCCACCGTATCCGCCCGTTCCGGGTCGTTGATGACAGTAGCGAATTCACCAATGGAAACGACCAGCCGGTTCAAACCAGAACAGGCTTCCTGCACATCCGCCCGCCCGAGGTTAGGCACCGTGATGGCACGGGTTGCGGCCATGCGGGCAATTTCCATCGCGCGTTCCAACTCCCTCACCACGGCGTCCAAAGCCAGCGCTGGGGTCTCAGCGATGTTCCTGTCGAGAAATCTTGGCGCGTACAAATCCTTGGCGACACCGCGCAACCGGCCCTCCAGCCAATCCGTCAGTTGGTTGGTCACCGGCCACATCAGCACGATGCCGATCAGCTTGGTCATCGTGTGGAACAGTGCCAACGCTGTTGCGGCCGCCAGCGGATGCCCCTGGAGCAGATTCCCGATGTTGGCGATTGACCAAAGCAGGACCGGGAAGGTCACCAGAGCCGCGACCGCGACCACCAGATTGAATATGACGTGTGCCGCTGCTGCGCGCTTTGCGGGTGCAGTTGCTCCAATAACTGCAAACACAGCAGTCGTGGTGGTGCCCACATTGGCACCGATGACCATGGCGGCTGCGGCCGGTAACGGCAACACACCAGACGCTGCAGCTGACAGTGTGACGACCAGCGCCGCACTGGACGACTGCATGACCAGCGTCATGACGAAGCCGATTCCGACATACGGCAGCAGCAAATGGGCCGTTTCGGACGCATCCGGTTCGAATGCGAACGAGAGTCCGGAAAATGCCTCCTTCAGTACATCGATACCGATGAAGAACACGCCGAACCCTGCCAGTGCTTCACCAAGCGCCCCTTCCCTACGCGCACCAAAGCCGATGCGCATCGCCATACCTAGGGCAATGGCGGGCATCGCCAGCAACTTGAGGTCGAGCTTGAAGCCGACCATGGCCACCAGCCAACTGGTGACCGTAGTACCGAGATTGGCCCCGTAAATGACACCGACAGCCGCCGGCAGGGCCAACAAGCCGGCATTGACGAAACCGATGGTGGCAAAGGTGACCGCGCTTGAGGACTGCACCAGCGAAGTGATGGCGAAGCCGGACCCGACCGCCCGCAACCGGGTGGTTGTCCCTCGTGTCAGCAGGTTGCGCAGACCCGGGCCGGCGGCGACCTTGAGGCCCTCCGTCATGAGACGCATTCCGAGCAGGAACAGCCCGATGCCACCCAGAAAGCCGATGATGCCGCTGAAGGTCATGATGCAAGGCCGATGGTACGATAATCCGCCATGACCACGCTCGGCACTCCAAACTCTCCCTCAGCGACACGCATCCTCCTATTGGGTAGCGGCGAGCTGGGCAAGGAAGTGGCGTTGGAAGCACAGCGGCTGGGCGTCGAAGTGATTGCCGCGGACCGTTACGAGGGGGCACCGGCCATGCAGGTGGCGCACCACGCGGAGGTTCTGCCCATGCTGGATGGGGACGCGCTGCAGGCAATGATAGAGCGCCTGCAACCCGACCTCGTGGTACCGGAAATCGAAGCGATAGCCACCGCCAAACTGGAAGAGCTCGAGAACCAGGGCTTGCGGGTAATCCCCACCGCACGTGCCGCGCGCCTGACCATGGACCGCGAGGGTATCCGCCGCTTGGCGGCCGAAACACTCAGGCTGCCCACGTCTCCATACCGGTTCGCGGACTCGGAAGCGGAGTACCGCTCGGCTTTCCAGGAAATCGGCACGCCTTGCGTGGTCAAGCCGGTGATGAGTTCCTCGGGCAAAGGACAGAGCCTGGTCCGCGATGCAGAGAAAGCGATGCAGGCTTGGGAGTATGCCCAGGCAGGTGGCCGCGCAGGTGCAGGGCGGGTCATCGTCGAGGGTTTCATCGACTTCGACTACGAGATTACCCTGCTCACCGTTCGACATCGTGATGGCACTTCATTCTGTGAACCCATCGGCCACCTTCAGGTCGATGGCGATTACCGCGAATCCTGGCAGCCGCACCCGATGAGCACGCAAGCACTCGCCCGTGCCAGAGAGGTCGCTGCCGCCATCACGGACAACCTTGGCGGCTACGGTATATTCGGCGTCGAGTTGTTCGTGAAGGGCGACGAGGTCTGGTTCAGCGAAGTTTCTCCCCGCCCTCACGACACCGGTCTGGTGACACTCATCTCGCAAGACCTGTCGGAGTTCGCTTTGCATGTTCGCGCCATACTCGGACTGCCCATCCCTGAAATCCTCCAGTTTGGGCCCAGCGCATCCTGTGCGGTGGTCGTGGAGGGGAAGGCGCGTGGCATCCGCTTCGCAGGTGTGGATGCCGCGTTGGCTGAACCCGGCACCATGCTCCGGCTTTTCGGCAAACCCGAGCTCGACGGGAAACGACGCATGGGAGTGACGCTCGCACGTGCCGACACCGTCGAGGAAGCGCGCGCCAAAGCCGTGCGCTCCATGCGCGCACTGTCAGTCGACAGTAGTTGTAGAATCCTGGAACTTTGAAGGAGTAGGACGATGCCCAGTTTTGATGTTGTATCCGAAGTGGACATGAATGAGGTCACCAATGCGGTGGACCAAGCCAGCCGTGAAATCGGCAATCGTTATGACTTCAAAGGATCCAGCGCGAAAGTCGAGCGAACCGAGGGTGTACTGACCGCCTTCGGGGACAGCGAATTCCAGCTCAACCAAGTCACCGATATCCTCTACCAGAAGCTGGCCAAGCGAGGAATCGATGTGTCGGCGTTGGAAGCGGGCAAGGTTGAGTCGATTTCAGGCGACAAGGCCAAACAAGCGCTCACGCTGCGACAGGGAATCGGTACGGAGCTGGCCAAGAAGATTGTGCGGCTGGTCAAGGATTCGAAAATGAAAGTCCAGGCCGCCATCCAAGGCGAACAAGTCCGCATCACCGGAAAAAAACGCGATGACCTGCAAGAGGCCATCGCGCTTCTACGCTCCAAGGAAGCAGAACTAGGCCAACCCCTTCAGTACACCAACTTCCGAGACTAAGGATTGACGAGACGTCGGTAGAAGTCGTCGCCGAATCCGACCAGCGCGCCGTCCCGGAAAATCACAGGCGTCGTTTCGTCACGGGTGGTCTTGCCGTCCGAGCGCATGTGGTGTGTACGATAGAACAGCACACGGTACTCACCGTCGTTGCGCACAAACGCCTCCGTGAAATCCGCTTCACCCAATCGGCCCCGAATGTCCTCGATCGAGCTCCCTAGCGCCGCGGCATGAATGGTGGAACGATTCAGATCCTGCTGCGCCTGCCAGCTGGTTCGGGTTTCCGACCGCGATCCGCCCTCGGTGACTGCAATCACACAGCCGCTGAGCGCCAAAATGGCGGATAGTGCCACTGTCGTTTTCACTGCTTTCATCTTAAAACTCTCCATTGGATTGATTACTCAGCATCCGCGCGATGACGCCGGAGCCAGATTGCCGCCGTGATGAAAATCGCCGTGACCAGAACCCCCTCCCACATCAGGCCACTCCAGAGCAGGTCAAACTTCACCGCGAAGAAGTCACCGCCAAAGGAGCTGCCGTCGTCGAGCTGAACCCGCACGCGACGCCCACTCATATCAGCGATCAATGCGGGCGCATGAATCATCCGGTTCACGATCCATTGCCCAAGATAAGAACGGTCGTAGGCGATGTTTTCCATGGTGAAGATTGCCACCGGTGGAATGACCGCCCACAGGAACGGTGCCTTGCGCGCCCATGCGGATGCCAGCATGACCCAGCCGATGAATGGGAGCAGCACCAGTCCGCCAGCAAACAGGAACCACAGCAGTGTTCCCCAGGCTTGCAGGAACGCCATCGGGTGGAAGGCCAGATACCAGCCCTCCATGCCGGTGAACAAACCGAGCATGGCACCAAGGAACACGGTGACCACATGGAAAACCGCCAACACCGCCAAGGTGAAAAGGGGTGCCACCACTATGGCCATCGTCAGCTTCGACAACACAGTCTGGATGTCTGAAATCGGCATCGACTTCCAGAACAGGATGCTCCGATCACGGCGATCCGCATACAGGCTATCCAGCGAGTAGAAGAACACCAGACCTGCCAGGAAAAACCCGAACGGCATAGAGCCCGCGACGAGTGCAGAGCTCAGGAAGAGCTTGCGTTCATCAGCAGAAATGGTCGCCAGCTTGGACAGGTCCACGCCGATATGCCGCGCTTCTTCACCCATCCCCCAGACCTTTGCCAGGCCGTAGATCATGGCCAGGACAATCAGTCCTGCGACCACCGCTGGCACCACCCACAGCGCCGGGTGCTCCCAGGTTTCACGCTTCAGCAACATCGGAAAGGTCTTCATGCCGCAACTCCTTTCATCTTCGCGACAAACAGGTCAGACACGCTCGGCGTCTTCACCTCACCGAGTCTGGATGCTTGCTCGCGACTCACACCGTCGAATATGAACAGCCGCTTGCCGAACACCTCGCGCTCGTGAATCGGCTTGAGTGCCCGCGCCTCATCCGCACGATCGGCGGCGACCAGCACTTCCGAAAAGCGGTTCTCGAGGTTGTCCATTTTCTCGTTCAAAACAATCTGCCCATGGTGGATGAACATCAGGTCGGTAAGGATGTTCTCAATCTCCTCGACCTGGTGCGTGGTGACAATGATGGTCCGCTCCTCGTCGAAGTAGTCGTTGAGAAGGTTCGTGTAGAACTCCTTGCGGAACAGGATGTCGAGACCAAGCGTGGGCTCATCCAAGACCAGCAGCTTCGCGTCGATGGCCATGACCAAAGCCAGGTGAAGCTGGGTCACCATGCCCTTGGAAAGCGCCTTGATCTTGCTGTTGCGCTTAATCTCCGTGCGGGAAAGGAAGTGCTCGGCGCGGTCGCGGCGGAAACGCGGATGAACGCCCTGCACGAACTCAATCGCCTCGGAGACCCTCATCCAACGTGGCAGCGTTGCGACATCGGCAATGAAGCAGACTTCCTGCATCATCTGGTGCCGCTGGGTACGCGGATCGAAACCCAGCACACTCATCTCGCCTTCGAAACTTGCGAGCCCCAGTATGGCCTTGAGCGCCGTCGTCTTGCCGGCACCGTTTGGGCCGATGAGACCAACGATGCGGCCCGCCTCGATCTCGAAGCTCACATTGTCCAGCGCCTTGAGAGAGCCGTAGGACTTCTGCAAACCTTTCGCTTTGATCATTGCACTCATGACTTCTTCTCCCCTGCACGTTGCTTCGCGGCCCGCAGCAACTCTTCCGGGTCCATACCCAAGCGCTGGATGGTATCGAGCACGACGGGCCACTCCTCTTCCAGAAAACGCTGGCGTTCGTCGCGTGTGAGATTTTTGCGGGCGCCTTCCTTGACGAACATGCCCAATCCACGGCGCTTCTCAACGAGGTTTTCATCCACCAAAGCTTGGTAGCCTTTGAGTACCGTAAGGGGGTTGAGTTGGTATTCAGCCGCGACATTGCGCACGGAAGGCAGGGCCTCGCCGTCTTTGAGGGTCCCATCAATAATCATCGCCACTACGCGGTCGCGTAGCTGGCGATAGATGGGCTGGTTGTCATTCCAATTCGGGTCCATATTTGGTTCCTACCCGTTTAGTGTTGTAGCTAACTATAACACCTGTTTTGGAATCTGCAAGCCCCTCGTTCAAAACAGCCTTACAATCAGGCCCATGAACCACGAATGGGTGATATACGGTAGCTACGGTTATACGGGGCAACTCGTTGTTTCTGAAGCACTTGCGAAAGGATTCCGGCCGCTTCTCGCCGGTCGGGACGCGGCGCGACTGGAGCGACAGGCGACCGCGCATGGGCTTGATTGGCGCGCAATCTCCTTGGAGGACGAGGCCGCATTGAGGAGTCTATTGACGCCTGCCAAGGTCGTCGTTCATTGCGCAGGCCCCTTTGCGCGCACGGCCCAGCCGATGGCAGCAGCCTGTCTGGCAACAGGCACCCACTATCTGGACATCACAGGCGAGATATCCGTTTTCGAGGCGCTGGCGGCGCGCGATGGCGATGCAAAACAGGCGGGCATCGTCGTGATGCCGGGAACCGGATTCGATGTCGTACCCAGCGACTCGTTAGCTGCGTGGCTGAAGCAACGCTTGCCGGATGCAGTGTCGCTTTCTCTGGCCATTCGAGGTGGCGGCCGACTGTCGCATGGCACAGCGACCACCATGGCAGAGAACGCCGGAGCCGGTGGTGCGATACGCAAGGGTGGACGCATCACCCGCGTTCCTGCTGGATGGAAACACCGCATGATCGATTACGGGGACGGTCCGCAGCTCGCGGTCACCATTCCTTGGGGAGATGTTTCAACAGCGTGGTACACGACAGGCATTCCTGACATCGAAGTGTATTCGGCGATGGGGCGTTCACAATTGCGCGCGCTCAAGCTGAGCAACTGGATGGCGCCAATCCTGCGCCTGGGTCCCGTGCAGCGCATGCTCAAGAAGAAGATTGATTCTGCACCTGCCGGCCCGAGCGCGACGACACGAGACCGCACAACCAGCGAAGTATGGGGAGAAGCGCGGGCTGCAGACGGGCGAGCCGTGCGCGGGCGAGTCACCGGCCCGAATGGCTACACGCTCACCGCGATGACGGCGATTGCCATCGCGGAAAAGGTGGTCAAAGGTGATGTATCGCCCGGCTTCCACACGCCGGCCGGTGCACTCGGTCCGGACTTCGTGCTCGGGATTCCGGGCGTTAGCAGGATTGAACTGCCCTAGATCAATCCCTTCTCGAATTGCTGTGCCGTCTGCAACACAGCGGAGAAGGCCTCGCGCTCGACGGCACTCAACTCCGGGTTCCACACATCGAAAATTAGGACGACTTGCGGTTCGCTTCCAGGGTTGTTCGCCTCATGCTGGAAGGAATCGTCAAACAAGAGCATCTCACCGGCCTTCCATTCGCGCTCTTCCTCACCGACGCGCAGCTTGATTGGCGGCTCGGGCACTTTCAGGGGCAGGTGGGCGATGACCCTGCCATTCACGGGCCCATATCGCGCGGGAATACTGCCACCTGCTGGCAACACCGAGAGCAACACCTGCGGGCTATACCCGGGTACATGATGCAACTCCAGCGCATCAATCAATGCCATCGTCCGCGGACAGCGCTGGCAATTCTCTTCCTGACGTTCACCGTGGCGTATGAAGTAAAGATCCTCGTCACCAGCCATGACTGACTGCATCTCACTTCGGATGGTCTCAAACTCCGACTGCAGCGTCTTCGTCCACGGAAACTCGGCAGGATCGAAGAATATGCGCGGCGAAAGATCGGGCACATGGAACAGTCCCGGCTTCTGGAGGGGATGACCGGCTTCTGCAGGGATCTTGCCAATGAACATGTCGCCCGCCTTGCGGATACGGGCAACAGCCTCCTCGCCATGCTGTTCAACCATCGGGGCCAAGGCCGCGTCAAACCGGCGATCCAGCTCCAGAGCAGCCGCCATGTTTGCGTGCCGCACCAATTCTTTGGTTTCTTCCTCAACCGGTGCCATTCCCATCCTGTCCATGGTAGAGAGTCCCTTCATGAAGCTGCGCACCGCCTCGGTTTGCTTCTGCTGGGATTCCAGCAGGACCCCGCGATAAAGCCACACATGGGGTTGGTTCGGTTCCTGTGCGCCGCTGGCATCAAGTATTTCGAGTGCCTCGTCCAGCTTGTTCTGGATATACAGCGCCATCGCCAGTGCGAACTGAGTCTGCAGATTGGCGGGGTCGCCACGCAATGCATGGCGTAGCGCAGCCTCCGACTCATCGAATTTCTGCTTGTTCATCAGCCGAACGCCGCGGAAATGCAGGGCACCGGGGTGGTCGGGGTCGAGTTCCAGGATACCGTCACAAACGGCCTCCGCTTCCTCGATGCGGCCTTCAGCGGCAAGAGCTTCGCCGCGTTTCACCAGTTCATTCAGGTCGTTGGTCAAAACTTAGGACCCCGGGGTCAGAAAAAATGGACGCTCAAGGTACCCCGGCGCCCGCGGGGGGTCAATTCACCGTGTTAAAATCGCCGCTCGCGAAATCCAGCCACCACCGCCCAGGAGCCCTTCCATGAAGAACCCAGTCCGCGTAACCATCACCGGCGCGGCCGGCCAGATTGGCTATGCCCTCGCCTTCCGCATCGCCTCCGGCGACATGCTCGGCAAGGACCAGCCCGTCATCCTGCAGCTGCTGGAAATCACGCCTGCCTTGCCGATGCTCGAGGGTGTGGTCATGGAATTGCGCGACTGTGCATTCCCGCTGCTGGCCGATGTGGTGACCTCCGACAAGCCCGAAGTGGCCTTCAAGGACGCCGACTATGCGTTGTTGGTCGGGGCGCGCCCGCGTGGGCCCGGCATGGAGCGCAAAGACCTGCTCACGGCAAATGCCGCCATCTTTTCAGTACAGGGCAAGGCCATCAACGACCACGCGAGCCGCGATATCCGTGTGCTGGTCGTGGGCAACCCGGCCAACACCAACGCACTCATCGCCGCGAGCAACGCCCCGGGCCTGGACCCGCGCCAGTTCACCGCGATGACGCGTCTGGACCATAACCGCGCACTGGCGCAGCTGGCGGGCAAGACCGGCACCCACACCACGGACATCCGGAAATTGACGATTTGGGGCAACCACTCCTCGACCCAATATCCCGATGTGAGTCACGCCACCATCAAAGGCAAGCCCGCCAAGGACCTGGTCGACCAAGCTTGGCTGGAATCGGACTTCATACCGACCGTGCAGCAGCGTGGCGCGGCTATCATCAAGGCACGCGGTGCGTCGTCGGCGGCCTCGGCTGCGTCTTCTGCCATCGATCATGTGCGCGATTGGGCCTTGGGAACCGCTGAAGGCGACTGGACCTCGATGGCCATCCCTTCGGATGGCAGTTATGGCATTGCCCCGGGCATCGTCTATTCATATCCCGTGATTTGCAAAAACGGCCAGTATGAGATCGTGCAGGGTCTCGCCATCGATGATTTCAGTCGCGCACGCATGGAGGCAACCGACAAGGAACTGCGCGAGGAGCGGGAAGGGGTAGCCGACCTCCTTGTTCGAACCGGAGAGTGATGCCATGAGTACGCTGTTCTGGTTGGTCCTGTTCGTCGGTGGTGCCGGCGCTCTGGCGTGGTACCGCGTGTCGATGCGAAGCGCGACGGTCATTACCGCCATCTTCCTGCTGGTGTACACGGTCGCAGGGGGCTCGGTACTTCTGGCCCTGCTCGGCTGGATTCTCTTCGCCGTCATCGCCGTGCCACTGAACATCGACGAGATTCGTCGGCAGTACATCACCGGGCCGGCTTTCGCGATGTTCCGCAAAGTACTTCCGCCGATGTCCGATACGGAGCGCGAAGCCCTCGAGGCGGGCACGGTGTCATGGGAGGGAGAACTCTTCAGCGGTGCGCCCGACTGGAACAAGTTCCTCGCGCTCTCCGGACCAAGTTTGAGCGACGAAGAACGGGCCTTCCTCGATGGTCCGGTCGAAGAGTTGTGTGCCATGTTGAACGAGTGGGACATCACGCACGAGCGCGGTGACCTGCCACCGGAAGTCTGGGACTTCCTCAAATCCAAGGGCTTCTTCGCGATGATCATCCCGAAGTCCTATGGTGGACTCGAGTTTTCCGCGTACGCAAACTCCCAGGTACTCGTGAAGATTGCCTCGCGTAGCGCGACCGCCGCGTCCATCGTCGCCGTGCCCAACTCCCTAGGCCCGGCCGAGCTGCTGATGAAGTACGGCACTGTCCAGCAAAAGGACCACTATCTTCCCCGGCTGGCCAATGGCACGGATGTGCCCTGCTTCGCACTCACCGCACCGAGCGCTGGCTCCGACGCAGCATCTATCCCTGACTTCGGCGTCGTGTGCATGGGCGAGTGGAATGGAGAGGAGACGCTCGGCCTGCGTCTGAACTTCGACAAGCGCTACATCACGCTGGCACCCGTGGCAACGGTGATAGGACTCGCATTCCGGCTCTACGACCCCGACCACCACCTCGGTAACGAAGAGGATCGGGGCATCACGCTTGCGCTTATCCCGCGCGACACACCGGGACTCGAAGTCGGTCGCCGTCATTTCCCGCTGAACATCCCGTTCCAGAACGGACCTGTCCGCGGCAAGGATATGTTCGTACCGCTCGAGTTCATCATCGGCGGCACCGAGCAGGTAGGACAGGGTTGGCGCATGTTGATGGAATGTCTTGCAGTGGGTCGGTCCATTTCGTTACCGGCCAATGCCACGGGCGGCGTGAAGGCGGCGAGTTTCGTGACAGGCGCCTACGCTCGGGTACGCCATCAGTTCGGCATGCCCATCGGGCGCTTCGAGGGGATTGAAGAAGCGCTGGCCCGTATCGGTGGCCTCACCTATACCGTGGATGCATTGCGGGGTCTGACTGCCGCAGCGGTCGATGCCGGCGAGGAGCCCGCGGTCGCTTCCGCCATCGCCAAATACCACACCACCGAGTACGGACGGGTCGTGGCCAACGACGCCATGGATGTTCACGGCGGCAAAGGCGTCTGTCTAGGGCCGCGCAACTGGCTTGCGCGTGGGTGGCAGTCCGTGCCGATTGCCATCACTGTGGAGGGGGCCAACATCCTTACCCGCAGTCTGATTATCTTCGGGCAGGGCGCAATTCGCTGTCATCCCTATGTCTTCGAGGAGATGGAAGCCGCGCGTGATCCGGATGAGAACGCGGGCTTCAAGCGCTTCGAAAAAGCCCTGTTGTCACACATCGGGTTCACGATGTCGAATGCGGTGCGCTCATTCTGGATGGCGCTGACGATGTCCAAGCTCTCTGCCGTTCCCGACACGCCGACACGCCGCTACTACCAGCACCTCAACCGGTTCGCGGCATCGTTCGCCCTTGCCGCCGATGTGGCGATGTTGGTGATGGGCGGTGACCTGAAACGGCGCGAGAAACTTTCCGGACGCCTTGGAGATCTGTTGAGTCACTTATATATGTCATCGGCGATTCTCAAGAAGTTCGAGGATGAGGGTCGGCAGACCGCGGACCGACCGTTAGTGGAGTGGGCCCTGCGCAACCAACTCTACCGATTGCAGGAACAGATGCATGGTTTCCTGCGCAACTTCCCGAACGGGGCAGTGGCCACGGTGCTGCGCATGCTGATCTTCCCGTTGGGGCGTACTTACTCCGCGCCCAGCGACGCACTAGGACACGAGGTCGCCAAACTGATGATGGAACCGGGTGCGGTCCGTGACCGTCTGTGCGCGGGCGTTTATGTGCCGGGCGATGCCAGTGACCCGGTGGGGGAGCTCGCCCTCGCCCACAAGGCGGTCATCGCGGCCGAGCCCGCGTTCAAGAAGCTGCGCGAAGCGACACGTGATGGTCGACTGTCCCAACCGGACCCCAGTGACCGGCTGAAGGCGGCGCTCGAAAGTGGCATCCTGAATGCGCCCGAGCATGAACAGCTGGTCCGTGCCGAGCAGCTGTCAGCCGGGGTCATCGCGGTGGACGACTTTGAACCAGATGCGCTCGGGCGCGGCGCCTGATCAGTGTGCGGGTGAGGTCAACCAGTCTCGTCGGTCAGCTGCAGCCGTGAGCTCGCTTTCCGGGATCGGCCTGGAAAGCAGGAAACCCTGAACGTATTCGCAGTTCAATCCCTGCAGCATGGAAAGCTGCTCCGGACGCTCCACGCCCTCCGCGACCACGGCAATGCCGAGGTTATGAGCGAGCGCAACGATGGAGCGGACGATTTCCGTACTGCCCCCATCTTTCCCGAGATTCATGACAAAGGAATGATCAATTTTCAGCGAATCGATCGGCAACTTCTGCAGGCGGCTGAGTGAGGAATACCCGGTACCGAAATCATCAATCGACAGTCTGACCCCGAGCGCTTTCAACTGCGGGAGTATCTCGGTCTCCGCGCGCCCGTGTTGAAGCAGCATGCCCTCGGTCAACTCCATGTGCAGACAACCCTCCGGAAGTTTGAATCCAGAGAGTGCTGCCTTCACCGCGCCCACGAGGTCCTGCTGTAGAAACTCGCGGTCGGTGAGGTTGATGCTGATGGAGACCGGCTCGTCGCGCCCATGGTTGAGTTTCTCCAGTACTTCGCAGGTGCGCTCCAACAGCCAGCGCCCGATGGGTACTATCAATCCGGTCTCTTCAGCCACGCCGATGAATTCCCCGGGCATGACCGTGCCCTGGCGTGGATGGTTCCATCGCAGCAATGCCTCGAAGCCGGTCAGGCGCCCACCGCGCAGGTCCACGATTGGCTGGTAAACAAGCTCCAGATGGCCCGCGTCCATGGACTCCCTGAGCTCGGTTTCGAGGTGCAACCGCGACACCATGGCAGTCCGCATATCTGAATCGAACAGCCGGTGCCGTCCCCCCCCAAACTCCTTTGCGCGATACATCGCGATGTCCGCGTCCCGTAGCAATTCCGTACCAGCCGTATAGCGAGCGGCGTTCCGCGCAATACCGATGCTCGCGGAAACATAGACCTTCTGCGTGCCGAGATCGAATGGCTGCGTGAGTTGCTCCTGGATGCGGTCCGCCAGGCGCAAGGCATCACCCAGCTCAGTAAGGTCATCCGCCAGAACGGCGAACTCGTCACCTCCCAGTCGTGCGACCACATCGCCACCTCTCACCGCGCGCTGTAGCCGTGCACCGAAGGCCACCAGCAGCTCGTCGCCGGCACCATGTCCGAGACTGTCATTGACCACCTTGAACCGGTCTATATCAATAAACAGCACCGAGAACAGGTACCCGTTCGCGCGCTGAGCCCTACCCATCGCCTGATCCAGATGCTCAATCAACAGCGTCCTGTTGGGCAGCCCGGTCAATGCGTCGTGGAAAGCGTCGTACAGCAGTCGTTGCTCCGCTCGCTTCCGCTCCACGATGTTGGCGAAAACCTCGAGTGCGATTTCGTCGGCGCCGGGGTCCAGTTGCCCCAGAGATTCCGGGTCGTCGCCTATGGCCAAAGCCAGACCCGACAAGCGGTCGAAGCGCCACATCACGGCCTCGGTTCCCATGAACGCCCGCAACCGGGCGTCGAATCCGGAAGACTCCACCGGCACCGCTGTCACGGAGGTAAGCGGCAACTCACCTGCAAGTTCCTCGAAGTGGCGTCCATCTGCCGAAAACCCGGCTGTGCGCATGGCACCCAGGGTGCCACCGACCGGGTCATAGCTGAATACCGCTGCTCTCCCGATAGGCAGGGTGTCGCAGGCCGCCTCCAAGAAAATCTGGGCGAGCGATTCAACCGAGACACTGGTGTGGTCGAGTTTGAGGAGTCGCCGTACGAGGGCGTTGGCGCCGCGGGTCATTGGGCGTATAACATATCAGAACATCCTCGAGAGGTGCATGAACGTGATTGTGCGCGACATCCTGGAACGCAAGGGAAGTGATGTGTTGTTGGTGGAGGCGGAGTGTAGCGTGACGGAGGCCGTCGCCAGCATGTGTGAGCGCGGCGTCGGCAGTGCTGTCATCGCGGGAGACGACGGGTTGCCGGCGGGCATAGTGACCGAGCGCGACATCCTGCGCCAGTTCGCCAAACATGGCACGGCACTCGGTGGCCTTAAAGTCGCCGACATCATGACGGCTCCGGTGAAGACTGCCAGTGCAGACTCCAGCCTGCAGGACATCATGAAGACCATGACCACTCACCGTTTCCGCCATTTGCCCATCGTCGACGGCGGCAAGCTCGCCGGAATTCTTTCCATCGGTGATGTGGTCAAGGCACGACTTCGGGAGACAGAGACCGAAGCGGAGTCGCTTCGACAGTACATCAGCTCATGAGGGTCATGCTTCTGACGCTGTTGCTGGCCTGCGCATGTACAGCAGGCGCTGAGCCCAAACTCTATTTCATCTCACCCGCCGATGGCGCTGAGATTCAAGGCCCTGTGCGAGTGGTTTTCGGGCTACGAGGGATGGGTGTCGCACCCGCGGGTGTCAATGTCCCCAACACCGGCCACCATCACCTACTCATCAATACGACACTCTCCGACCCATCTGCGCCCATTCCTGCGGATGAGAAGCACATCCATTTCGGTGCCGGCCAGACCGAGACCGAGCTTGAACTGCCACCTGGGGAATATACGCTTCAACTTGTGCTCGGCGACCACCTGCATCAGCCCCACAATCCACCCATCATGTCGGAAGTGATTCGCGTCACTGTGAAATGAACCGACGTGTCGTGGTGCACGCAGCAGGCGATTACCGCCAGCTGAAAATTGAATCGTTCGAGCCGACAGCACCCGGTCCAAGCGAGGTTGCCATCGCCGTCGAGGCGGTGGGCATCAATTACGCCGACTGCATCGTGCGCATGGGCTTGTACGCTTCCGCGCGGGAGCTGGTGGGCTGGCCCATCACACCCGGATTCGAACTTGCTGGTCACATCTCGGCCATCGGTGACGGTGTGCAGGGACTTCGCGTGGGTGATCGCGTGGTGGCGTGCACACTTTTCGGCGCCTACACCTCGCATGCGGTCCTGCCGGAGTGGCAGGTGTTTCGTGCTGCCGATGGCATCAGCACCGAGCAACTGGCGGCATTTCCAGCAACCTTCCTGACCGCCTGGTATGCGCTGATGCATCTCGCCCATCCACGTCCAGGCCAACAATTGCTGGTGCATTCTGCGGCGGGTGGCGTCGGATCCATGCTGGTGCAACTTGCCAAGCACTTGGGGTGCAAGGTGACAGCTGTGGTCGGTAGCGCGCACAAGGTCGCATTCGTCGAGGCTCTGGGCGCAGACAAGATCATCGACCGCTCACTGGGGGACCCATGGATGGCGCTGGATGCGGCCCGCCCGGAGGGATTCGACCTGATTCTGGATGCCAACGGCGCGGATTCGCTTCGGGAAGGCTGGAAACGCCTGCGCCCGGGCGGAAAGCTGTTGGTATATGGCTTCCACACCATGCTGCCACGCCAGGGAGGGCGGCCAAACTGGGTCAAACTGGCTTGGGACTGGCTACGAACCCCACGTTTCTCGCCGCTTGAGATGACGCAAACCAATCGCTCGGTACTCGCCTTCAATCTCAGTTTCATGGAGCACGAACGCGAATTGCTCCGAACCGGTCTCGAAACGGGCCTGGAATGGATGAAAACGGGTGTTATCCGCCCACCTGCGGTGACCCGCTTCGCATTTGACGATGTCGCTGAAGCCCACAGGGCGATTGAATCAGGAACCACCACCGGGAAGCTGGTCCTGATACTCTAGGGTCGTGAACAGAGTCCGCACTTTAGGTCTCGCGCTCACAGGCATGTTGATTCTCGCCGCCTGTGCGAGCACACCTGCGCGAACGGATTACGATGACTCCGCGACATTCGCTGATCTTCGCACTTTCGCGTGGCTGGAGCCTGCCTACGAGTCGGTGGAAGACCCCCTTCTGGACAGCCAGTTGCTTGGGGCAAAGGTGCGCCGCGCAACCGTGAGTGCACTCAGTGCGAGAGGTTATGTCGAGGTCGCCATGGACCAGGCAGATTTCCTTGTCACCTACCATACGACCACTCGCGAGCGCATGCGCGATTCCGGCTTCACGGTGGGCTTCGGCATAGGTCGTGGTAGCTACCGACGCGGTAGCCGCCACATTTTTCTCGGCCACAATGACTGGAACGAGACTTACCAGGAAGGCACGTTGATCCTGGACATTATTCGCTCGGCCGATGATCGCTTGGTGTGGCGCGGCTGGAAGAGCGACCGGGTGTACCGGGATCGCTTCACCGATGAGGGTGTAGAGCGCGCGGTACGCAACATCATCGAGGCGTTTCCCCCGCAATAAAGGGCGTCGGACCTGCGTACATGTATACCGATTGGTTTCAGCTGACCGACAAACCGTTTTCCATAACCCCTGACCCGCGCTATCTCTTTCTCAGCGAACGGCATCGCGAAGCGCTCGCACACCTGTTGTACGGTGTCACCGAGAGTGGCGGGTTCATCCAGCTCACTGGCGAAGTGGGTATGGGCAAAACTACCTTGACGCGCACGCTGCTGGAGCAGCTGCCCGGGAACGTGGATGTCGCTCTTGTCTACAACGCACATGCATCACTCACAGAGTTTCTTGAGACGATTTGCGACGAATTGCATGTCCAGCGCCCCGAGGGGCATTCCACTCCCAAACAGCTCACGGATCTGTTGAACGCATACTTGCTCGACGCGCATGCGCGCAGTCGCCGCACGGTCCTGATTGTCGACGAAGCGCAGAACCTGGGACCGGAGTTGCTCGAGCAGGTCCGTCTCCTGACCAACCTTGAAACACATCGTGACAAGCTGTTGCAGATTCTCCTGATTGGCCAACCCGAGCTCAGGGAGACTCTGGCGCGGAACGACCTGCGACAACTGGCGCAACGCATCACTGCGCGATACCACCTCGAGCCCTTGGACGCGGCGGAGACACATGCGTATGTGAAGCACCGGCTGGAAGTCGCGGGAGCACGGCGACCCATTTTTACCTCGGGTGCGCTTCGCGCCATTCACAAGGCAAGCAATGGCATACCCCGTCTAATCAACATTCTCGCCGAACGCGCCCTTCTGGGCGCGTTTGCCGCGCGCGTGCACGAGGTCAGCGCTTCCATGATCCGCATGGCTGCGAATGAGGTCAAAGGAACAAGTCCAGCCAGCACCTCGCGACCATTGCTCCTGACAGCCGCGCTATTATTGCTGGCCATCGTCGCAGGTGTCGCCGCATGGACTCACTGGAAGCCCGCACCGATGCCGGTGACCGTGGCACTTCCCGCTGCCACCCCGACACCGACGCCCGTGCCGGAATCCGCGCCCGAGGAAGTCGCAGAGATTCCCGCGCCACCCACGCTGGCAACGCTGCTTCAGCAAGACGACGATCTCGGCGCCACCACCGCGCGCTTGATGCAGCTGTGGCAAGTGGACCAAACAGAGGGGCTTCCATCGGGCTTGTGTGCGCTCGCCACCGAGCATGACTTGGCATGCGCGCGTGGCCGCGGCACCTGGAACAACCTTCGTATGCTTGACCGACCGGCGCTGCTCGAACTGAGGGTGGATGCGCAAACGCGTACGCTGCTCATCACCGCGCTGGGCGAGCGCGAGGCCCGGATTTGGCTGGATGGCGCAACGCATACCGTGCCACTGCTCGAACTGGACCCGATGTGGCTGGGGGACTACCTGATTCTGTGGCGGCCGCCAGTTGCACAAGGCGAAGTGTTGCGGCGCAACAGTCGTAGTCCCGCGGTGGAATGGTTGCGCGAGGCGCTAGGGTCCTGGGCGGGATCTCCACCTTCGCCCTTGGGAGACGCACAGTTTTTTGATTCCGGGCTGGAGGACATGGTCCGGGCGTTTCAGTCGGCGATGGGCCTGGGCGTTGACGGGATTGCCGGCGAGCAGACACTGGTGCATCTGGACGGGCTACAGAAATCGCCCGGCCCGAACCTGGAGATGAGCGATCATGTCCCTGATTCTTGATGCCCTGCGGCGTGCGGAGGATGCCCGTGACCGCGACCTGGGTCGCCGCATCAGCCACGGCTTGCCCCTCAAGCCGAGACCGCGGTGGCCAATCTGGATGGTGTGGGGAGTATTGGTCCTGTTGATTGCAGCAGGGTCAGTCTGGTGGTTCGCCATGCCGCGTAGCACAGTCGCAGAGCCGCCCGCCGCGCCTGTTGCCCGCGCCAGCGTCCCGGAGCGCGACCCTCCCCGGGGCAGTTCTCTGGCGGACATTCCGCTTCCCGCCCCCACCCCGGAACCCGTCGAGATTCCCCGCAGTCACGCACCCTTGTTGCACGAGCTCCCGGAAGCGCTCCGGGTGACCGTTCCAGCGCTGACGGTGAATGCCCATGTCTGGACCGAGGACCCGTCCCGACGCTTCGTTTTGCTGGACATGCAGCGCTACCGGGAAGGAGACCGGGTCCGGGATGGGCTCCAGTTGGTTGCCATCCTGCCCGAAGGCGTGGAGCTGGATTGGCGCGGAACGCGCTTCCGCCTGTTGTCCCAATAAGCGGTCTGCCGTATATATATCGGCTCCCGCGTCCCTGAACCCCGGAGTCCCATGTCCTCAGCGTTACTCGACACCGCTGTCACCCCTGCGCCCGGTATCGGCTATATCGATGGCTTTCGCCTGCACCGCGCCCTGACCGCCGGCATCCAGCGGGTCGTCTCCCGCCAGGATCACCTCAACAGGATTAATGTGTTTCCCGTTCCTGACGGCGATACCGGCACCAACATCTCGCTGACCCTGAATTCCGTACTGGCTGGCATTTCCATCCAGATGAACCGGCATGTCGGCAACATGCTGAACGCGCTTGCAGATGCCGCCCTAGACGGGGCACGCGGTAACTCCGGAGCCATACTTGCGCAGTTCTTCCAAGGCATGAGCGATGGCGCCACTGCCCTCAGAATGTTGTCCGTCAACCGCTTTGCACGCGCCGTCCGTCTGGGCGCCGAGTATGCCCGCGAAGCGCTTGCCGAGCCCAAGGAAGGCACCATGCTCACGGTGCTCACGGATTTCTCCAGCGCCTTGGACAAGCGCATCGAGGAAGGTGACATCCAGGATTTTTCCGAATTGCTGCGCTATGGGCTGGACCATGCCGAGACCTCCCTCAACAACACCACCAACCAGCTGGAGGCGTTGCGCAAGGCTGGTGTGGTAGATGCAGGCGCCGCCGGCTTCGTCGAACTCCTGCGCGGCGTCGTCGAACTCATAGAGAGTGGGTCGCTACGGGAAATGCAGGGCTTCCGTCCGGATGCCGAGTTGGAGGCAGAACTGGCAGCGACCCCGGACTATGGTGATCACGGTGACCTCACCCACCGCTATTGCACGGAGTGCGTCATCACCGGCACGGATATCGACCGCCGGAAACTTCGCGAAGAGCTGGCGGAGCTCGGCTCAAGTCTGGTCATCGCCGGTACCAAGACCAAAGTGAAGGTCCATGTCCATGTCAACAACCCGGGGCAGGCATTCCTCATCGCTGAGAGTCACGGAACGCTCTCAAGCCAGAAGGCCGATGACATGCAAGCCCAGAGTGTGACCGCAGCTGGTCATGCGAAGGGCATCGCAGTCATCACCGACTCGGGGGCCGATATCCCTGATTCAGAACTCGAGCGGCTCAACATCCATATCGTGCCGTTGCGCCTACACTTCGGTGACCGTGGCTTCCTCGACAAGGTGTCAATCACGCCACTAGAGTTCTACGACGAGTTGGATCGCAGCGCGGATCACCCGAAAACCTCTCAGCCTGCCCCTGGCGATTTCCGCCGACAGTTCCAGTTCTTGGCCAGTCATCACGAGGCAGTGCTGTCCATCAACCTGATGCGTAAAGCCAGTGGTACCTGTCAAGCCGCTGAGTCCGCAGCGTCCCGCGTCGAGGGTGGCGCGACCAGCGTCGTTGACTCCATGAATGTCTCTGCGGGCCAAGCGCTCTTGGTCATGTATGCGGCGGAACTCGTTCAGGCCGGCCACCCGCTTGACGAGGTCATGCGCCGGGTTGAGGAAATGCGGTCGCACACCAAGGTCTGGGGTGCCATTGCGGACTTGCGCTACGCGGTGCGCGGTGGGCGCGTCAGCAAGGGCAAGAAAGTGGTGACGGATGTTCTCGGTCTGCGCCCGGTACTGACCAACACGGCGGACGGCAATATAGGTGTTGGTGGTGTGCTCTTCGGCAAGAGCCGCATGGTCGAGAAGTTCTCGCGTTTCGTCACCCGTCGTCTGGATCCCGCCAAGCCCTGGCGCATTATCGTCGGTCATGGCAACGCCCCGGAGGCCGGCGCTCGTTTACGGGAAATGCTGGTTGCGGCACTACCTCAGGTGCACGCTTCGTGGCTGGTTGAACTCGGGCCAGCGCTCGGAGTTCACGCGGGTCCGGGCGCTTTGGTGGTCGGCGCCCAAGAATACCGACCCATGGACTGAGTGGTACCATCGCCGTATGCATCGTTGTGCCGTCATAGCACTGGCATCCTGCCTGTGCCTTGTTTCAGGAGAATCCATGAGTAACGCTTCCGACTGGCGAACGCTGGCCGAAGAATCCGATTACCGCAAGACTGCGAGGCACGCTGATACCGTTGCCTGGGCACAGCGCCTTGCGGACGCATCCGACTTGGTGGACTTCCAGCTGTTCGGCACTTCTCCTGAGGGTCGCGAGATGGTCGTTCTGGTGGCTTCCTCCGACCAAGCCTTCAGCCCGGAAGCCGCACGCGCAACCGGAAAGGAAATCATCCTCATACAGGCAGGCATCCACCCCGGGGAGATCGAGGGTAAGGACGCCGGCCTCGCGCTACTGCGCGACATTGTTATCACTGGCGAACATGCGGCGTTGCTAGACCACGCCATCATTCTGTTCATCCCCATCTTCAATGTGGATGGTCACGAGCGGTTCCATCCCTATACACGCATCAACCAGAACGGTCCGGACGAGTCAGGGTGGCGCGCCACTGCACAGAACTACAACCTGAACCGCGACTTCATCAAGGCAGACAGCACGGAGATGCGTCAGTGGCTAGGACTCTTCAATGCCTGGTTGCCGGATCTGTTCATCGACACACACAACACCAACGGTGCCGACTACCAGTACGACATCACCTGGGGTTTGGAGATGTACGACAACGCCCACCCGGCGCTGGTCGAATGGCAGCGCAGTGCGTTCGAAGAAACCATCTTCCCGGCGCTCGAAGCCAGGGGGCACAAACACGCGCCATACATCGTGCTACGCGATGGCACTGACCCTACACGCGGCTTTGAGGTGTTCCACTCAGAGCC
>CAZKFT010000005.1:0-27281 GCA_964552205.1 uncultured Gammaproteobacteria bacterium | reverse complement strand
TGTTCGAGTCGGTGGAGTGGGCATCACGCCCGTTCGAGAACCGCCACATGATTCGTGAGTTCAACGCTCGGGTCATCCAGCGCAATATGGAGTTTGCGGCGGGGTCGGTCGTGATTCCCACAAACCAGCGCGCCGCCAATGTCATCATGCACATGCTGGAGCCACACGCGCCCGATTCATTGCTGCGGTGGGGCTTGTTGGACCATATTTTCGAGAGTAAGGAGTACGCCGAGCCACGCGTCATCGAGCGCATGGCGCGGGAAATGATGGCGTCGGACCCCGAACTCAAGGAAGCGTTCGAGCGGCGTGTAGCTGAAGACGAAGCTTTCGCCTCGAACCCGCGGGCACGCCTGTACTGGTTCTACCAACGCACACCGTTTTTTGATGACCGTCTTAACGTATACCCAATCGGCCGCCTGAACAGGGTGCCGGATTAATTTGGAAACCCGGAGGAAGACATGTTGCAACGTCCACTGATTATCGCTTCGACCCTGTTGTTGGTCGCTTGCGGCCGGCCTGAGCCGGTTGACCCCTTGAGTCTCATCACCGCCGAAGAACTGCACCGCCACATCTCTGTTCTTGCCTCGGATGAGTTCGAGGGTCGCCTGCCAGCGTCCCGTGGTGAGGAGCTGACACTAGCCTATATGGAAGAACAGTTCAGCGTTGTCGGTGCGCTTCCGGGCAACAACGGCAGCTACCTCCAGGAAGTGCCGCTGGTGTCCATCACCGCAGACCCGAACATGACCATGACCATTTCCGGGTCGGACGGAACCATGAATCTCACCTATGGCACCGCGTTCATGGCGGGCACGCGCCGCGTGACCGAGCAGGTAACGATTGCCGACAGCGAGTTGGTCTTTGTGGGCTACGGCGTTGTCGCCCCGGAGTACGGATGGAACGATTACGAAGGTCTGGATGTGCGTGGCAAGACCGTGGTGATATTGGTGAATGACCCGGGCTTCGCAACCGGCAACCCCGAACTGTTCACCGGCCGGGCCATGACCTACTACGGGCGTTGGACCTACAAGTACGAGGAGGCTTCGCGGCAGGGCGCTGAGGCCGCCATCATCATCCACGAAACTGAACCTGCTAGTTATGGTTGGGAAGTGGTCTCCGGGGGCTGGTCGGGTGAGCAGTTCGGGCTGGTGGCCGCTGACCGCAACATGTCGCGGGTGGCTGTGGAGGGCTGGTTCACGGAAAACGTGGCGCGTTCAATCTTCAGCCGCGCCGGGCACGACTTCGATGACCTGAAGCAGGCGGCACTGTCGTCTGAGTTTGTGGCTGTCCCGCTCGGGCTCACCGCCTCCGTCACGGTCAACAACACATTGCGCGAATCCGTTTCGAACAACTTCGTCGCCGTCATCCCGGGCAGCAAACGCCCCGATGAATTCGTCCTTTACACCGCGCATTGGGATCATCTGGGAACCTCAGGTGACCAGATTTACAACGGCGCGGCGGATAACGCCTCGGGAACGGCGGGTCTCATAGCGCTCGCAAAGGCCTTTGGTGCAATGGAAACCCCGCCGGAGCGCACGATCGTTTTTCTACCGGTCACCGCCGAGGAACAGGGTTTGCTGGGATCGCAGCACTACGCGGAGAATCCCGTGTTCCCGCTGAACCGCACCGCGGCTGTCATCAATGTGGATGTCCTCAATTACATGGGCCCTACGCGCGACATCACCGTGGTCGGATACGGCGCCTCTGAACTTGATCGCTGGGTGGATGAAGTCGCAGCCGAGTTTGGTCGCACCGTGATGCCTGACCAGCGGCCGGAGGCCGGCGTGTACTACCGCTCGGACCATTTCAATTTCGCCAAGGTCGGCGTTCCTGCCTTGTACCCGAATATGGGTCGCGACCTCATTGACGGTGGCGTCGAGCTTGGACATGAACTCGCCGCAGCCTACAACCGGGACCGTTACCACAAGCCAGCTGACGAGTATTCACCTGACCAGAACTGGGAAGGTGGAGCGGCAGACCTGAAGTTGCTGTTCGAAATCGGCCGCCGTATCGCGGATTCCGATGCGTGGCCGAACTGGGTCGAGGGCAATGAGTTCCGCGCCGCGCGCGATGCCATGATGAGATGAAAAGAATCAGGCCGGTACGCAGGGCGAAGCAAGGACGCGTCGTCACGCTGGAACATGGGTCGAGGTTGTTGCGCGACAACCCGCTGGGTGACCCAGCCACACGGCGGGTCACCGTGTACCTGCCAGCGGATTATGACCGCCTGAAAGGCCACCGCTTTGTACAACTCTGGGACTTGGTCGGTTACACCGGCGCAGGGCCCAAGCACACCAACTGGCAGGCTTTCGACGAGAATGTCCCCGAGCGCCTGGATCGGCTCATCCATGAGCAGGCCATGGGGCCTGCCATCGTGGTGTTCCCGGATTGCTTCACCAGTCTCGGTGGCAATCAGTACATCAACTCCTCCGCCATCGGCCCGTATGCGGACTATCTGACCCGCGAACTCATTCCGTTCGTGGACAGCGAACTCCGTACGCTGGCAGCGCGCGAGCACCGCGGTGTGTTCGGAAAGTCCTCCGGGGGATATGGTGCGATGGTCCACGGCATGAAGTACGCGAAGTACTGGGGTGCCATCGCCAACCACTCCGGAGATGCAGGGTTCGACCTCGTGTACCGCTCGGACTTTCCGAATGTTGCCGCTACGCTGACGCAGTACGACGGCGATGTCCTCAAATTTCTGAAGGCCTTCTGGAAGAAACGCAAAGTGAGCGGTCGCGACATCCACGCCCTTATGGGCATATGCATGGCGGCGACTTACGACCCGGACCCAAAGGCCCCGCTTGGCTTTCACCTGCCCTTCGACCCCTGGACCTGTGAGGTGGACGAAACGCGCTGGCGCCGGTGGCTGAAACACGATCCCGTGCGCATGGTTGCGCGCCATGTCGCCAATCTCAAATCCCTGCGCGGTATCTACATGGATTGCGGCGATCGCGACCAGTACCACATCCAGTTCGGAAGTCGTCAGCTGTCCAGGGAACTTGCGGGCCACGGCATCCGTCATACTTACGAAGAATTCCCTGATGACCACTCCGGGGTGGACTACCGAATGGACAAATCACTTCCCTTCCTCTACTGGGCACTCCAATGAATACCTATTCCGTGGGAACGGCACAGCCTGTGGGAGCGGCCCTCTGGCCGCGAATGCTGATGTTCGCCCTTCTGATTTCATTCGGCCCGCTTGCAGCGAACCAATCCGCTAAAGAACAGGCCACCGCAGCGCTGGAGGCAGGGCAGGCCGAGCAAGCCATCGAGATTCTGGAGCGCGCCATCCGCACCGACCGCAACAACGCAGAACTCCATTTCCTTCTGGGGAATGCCGAGGCAGCACACATTGGAAACCGTAACGCACTGGGCCAGATGCGGGCCGCGGGACGGATGCGACGCGCCTGGGAACGCGCCGTAGAACTGGACCCCAGCCACCTCCAAGCGCGTTTCTCGCTGATGAGTTACTACGCACAGGCACCGGGCATCGCTGGCGGTGACAAAGCCAAGGCGCGCGCGGAAGCCGCGGAGATCGCGCGGCGCGATGTTGTTATGGGCCACCGTGCCGCGGCCTCTCTGGCGGCCATGGACAGTGACTTTCCCGGCGCTGTGGCTGAACTACAGCAGGCTGTTGCCAAGACCCCGGACGATGCGGAGACCCGCGCGCCGCTGCTGGGAGAGCTCGGGTTCATGTGCCAACGCGCTGAGGACTGGGCCTGTGCCCATGAGGCCTTCACGGCAGCTGTCGCCGATGATGAGAAACTCTGGATGGCCTGGTACCAAATCGGGCGCACGGCCGTGATGTCAGGCCAACATCTGGAGGCCGGCGCCGCAGCGCTCGAGCGTTATCTTGGCCACACGCCAGTGCGCAATGAGCCCTCGCTCGCCTGGGCGAATACCCGGCTCGGTGAGGTGTACCTGAAGCAGGGCCGCGGGGCCGATGCCTATGGCCGATTCCAGGCCGCGCTCCAACTCGACCCGGACCATGAGCTGGCCAAGGGTCTGGTCGCGACCGCCCGCGAGTGCGCCGCCCAAGCAAGCGGAGCCACCTGTTGAAGACACCTCATATCGAAACGCGGTCCGTGCATGCCGGTCGAGCGCCAGATGAGGACACCGGCGCAGTCGTCACGCCTCTGTATCTCGCGAGCACGTATGCGCGCGACGCCGAAGGCGGGTTTTCTACAGGATACAAATACAGCCGTTACGACAATCCCAACCGTCGCTCCCTGGAACATTGCCTGACGAATCTTGAGGGTGGCATTGGTGCGTGCGCGTTCGGGTCCGGCATGGCCGCGGTCCACGCAGTGTTCCAACTGTTCCGCGCAGGCGACCATGTCGTCGTCACCAAGGATGCTTATGTCGGCGTGCTGCGGCTGGTCGCGGATGTGCTGCGACCCAACGGCATCGAGGTCTCGCTGGTGGACTTCACCGGAAAGGATGCGCTGGATGCCATCCGTGATGACACCAAACTGGTGTGGACGGAAACACCCTCGAACCCCTTGTTGAAAGTGATGGACCTGGAAGCGGTGGTCCAGCGTGCTCGTTCGGTGGGTGCGGTGACGGCCTGCGACAACACCTTCGCCACCCCAGTTCTGCAACAACCCTTCCGCCACGGCATCGACTTCGTGATGCACTCCAGCACCAAATACCTCGGCGGCCACAGCGATGTCCTCGGCGGCATTCTCGTGGTGCGCGAGTCCAAAGAGCTCTTGGAGCGGTTACGCGCCATCCAGATGACCTGTGGAGCGGTCCCGGCACCCTTTGACTGCTATATGGTGATGCGCGGCATTTCCACGCTCGCTTTGCGCGTGCGGACGCAAAGCGAAAATGCCTTGCGTCTTGCTGAATGGTTGAAGGCGCACCCGCGCGTCCGTAGCGTGCACTATCCGTTCCTCGCTGAGGGCGAGCAGGGTGAGATTGCGCGCGAGCAGATGTCGGCTGGGGGCGGGATGGTGTCATTCCAACTGGCGAGCGCGGCTGAGGCATTGGCGACTGCCAACGCGACCCGTTTGTTCTTGCACGCGACCAGTCTGGGCAGCGTGGAGAGTCTTATTGAACACCGGTACTCGGGAGAACCCCCGGATACGCCTACGCCGCCGGGCCTCTTGCGTCTGTCGGTGGGCATAGAACATTTTGACGACCTGCGCGAGGATCTTGAGCAGGCACTGAAACACAGCCACAAATAGGGGATAACCATGCGAACCATCACGACTCTCGTCGGCAGCATTCTGCTGTTGCTCAGTTTTGCACTGCCGGTACACGCCTCACCGGAACCCATGACGCTCGAACGCATCATGGCCGACCCGGATTGGATGGGTACGCCGCCCCGCGACGCCTACTGGGCGCAGGACGGCAGTGCGGTGTACTACACCAAGAAACGCATCGGTGAGCGCGTGGACGACCTATGGCGCATCCCGCTGGCCACGGGTGAGGCAGAAGTGGTCGAGCTCGAACACCTGGCGTCCCACGGCACGAGCAGCGGCGACTTCAATGCCGACCGCACATTGCGGGCCTTCGTGCGCCACGGCGATCTCTATGTCCAGGATCTGGGTACCGGCACCATCCGCCAGCTCACCCGAACCGCTGCAGGCTATGTCTCACCGAAGTTTCTGCTCGATGGTCGCATTGCCGTTCGCGCAGGAAGCGCATTCCATGCGTACAACCTCGACACCGGCACACTCGAGCGCATCGCGGAAATCCGTTTCGAGAGCGACCCCACCGCCCGCCAACCGGCCAGCGGCTACATGGCAGAACAACAGCGTCGGCTGATCAGCGTCATCGCTGAGCGCCAACAGCGAGAAGCGGATGCACGCACTCGCGGGACGGTGGAGATTGACAGGGACGCCGGACGCCCCTCACGCCCCTTCTATCTTGGTGAGAACCGCCAACTGGTGACCGCTGAGCTGTCCCCAAACGGCCGCTGGCTGCTGGTCGCCACCATGGCTTCGCCGCGCAATGGCCCGAGGCGCGACACGGTTCCGTTCTTCATCACCAACGACGGCACCACCGAGAACAGACCGGTGCGCCCCTTTGTCGGTGACGGCGAACCAGGTCCGCATGAGTTCGCCATCCTCGACCTTGCCTCCGGGTCCAAAGTTGACCTGGACATGTCCGTGCTGCCCGGTATCAAGGACGACCCGTTGCGCCGCCTCCGGTCCGCCGCTGGAAAACCCGCATTGGAAGGTAATCGCCCCGTCGTCACCATGGGCGGCGTGTGGTCGGCGGATGCCGCCCGTGTTGCCTTGATGGTGCGCTCCGTGGACAACAAGGACCGCTGGTTGCTGTCCATCGAGACCACGGATTTCGCCATCAATACCCGACATCGCCTCACTGATGAGGCCTGGGTCAATTGGTACACCAGCCGCGACTTCTTCTGGTTCAACGATTTCGGCTGGCTGAACGACAACCAGACACTCTGGTATCTCTCCGAAGAATCGGGTTATTCCCATCTCTATGTGCGGGGTCCGCGCGACCGTCGTGCCCGCGCGCTCACTCGCGGAAACTTCGAAGTCTCCAACCCGAACCTGACCCGGGACGGGCAACACTTCTTCTTTAGCGCGAATGCAGAGCATCCCGGCATCCACGAGGTGTACCGCGTGGCAGTGGGTGGCGGCAACATCGAGCGCCTCACCCATCTCAATGGCCGCACCAATTACGCATTGTCCCCTGACGAAACCCAGCTACTCCTGACCAGCTCATCTCCCCTGCGCAACAACGAACTCTTCGTTCAGGCCATTGCACCTGCCGCAGAAGTACGACAGCTCACGAACTCCATGAGCGCGGAGTTCCTCAGCTACCCATGGGCAGTCCCGGAAACCGTCGCCGTGCCCTCCACGCATGTGCGTGGCCGGTCGGTCTATACCCGTGTGTACTACCCGCGTGACTACGATGCGGAGCGCGCGGAGAAATACCCGGTGGTCATGTTTGCGCACGGGGCGGGATACCTGCAGAACGTGCACTTCGGCTTCTCGAGCTACTTCCGCGAGTTCATGTTCCATACCTATCTCATCGAGCGCGGCTACATCGTGATTGATATGGATTTCCGCGCCTCCGCCGGCTATGGCCGTGACTGGCGCACGGCGGTGTATCGCGACATGGGCCGACCCGAGTTGCAGGACTTCAAGGATGGCATCGCCTGGCTCGCCCGCGAGCGCAATGCTGACCCGGCACGCGTCGGCATTTACGGCGGTTCCTACGGTGGCTTCCTCGCGTTCATGGGCCTGTTCCTGGAGCCGGACATGTTCGCAGCAGGCGCGGCCTTGCGCCCGGTGAGCGATTGGGCGTACTACCACCATCTGTATACCTCGAACATCCTCAACACGCCGGAAGTGGACCCGGAGGCCTACAGCCGCAGCTCACCCATCGAGTATGCAGAGGGGCTGAACAAGCCGTTGCTGATTCTGGCGCCGATGGTGGACACCAATGTGTTGTTCAAGGATGTGGTGCGCTTGGTGCAGCGACTCATCGAGCTCGGCAAGACCGAGCATTTCGAGACCGCCATCTACCCGATGGAAGACCATGGCTTCATCGAACCATCCAGTTGGCTGGATGAGTATCGCCGCATCTTCATGCTGTTCGACGAGCACCTTCAATAGCGGCGATCCAGGCGACGATAGGTGATTGCCTCGGCCACATGGGCCTTGGCAATCACCGCTTCACCGGCGAGGTCGGCGATGGTGCGCGCCACTTTGAGTACGCGATGGTAGGCGCGTGCCGACAAGCCCAGCCGGTCAATGGCTTGGACCAACAACTGCTGCGCATCTGCAGTGGGTTTGCAGTGTCGCTCCAGTGACTTCCCGGACAGCAGTGCGTTGGCGCACCCCTGTCGTTCGAGCTGGACGACGCGTGTTTGTTCTACCCGCGCTCTGACCGTCGCGCTGTCTTCTTCCTTTTCTTGGGAGTTGTTGAGTGCATGCGATGGCGGGCGCGGCACTTCCACCTGCAGGTCTATGCGGTCGATGAGCGGCCCCGAGAGCCGCGCGCGGTAGCGCTCAATCTGGTCCGAAGTGCAACGACATCGCCCACTCGGGTCGGCGAGATATCCGCATGGGCAGGGGTTCATGGCTGCGACGAGCAGGAAGCGCGCCGGAAACTCGACCTGGCGTGCGGCACGCGACACCGCAATCACACCTGTCTCCACCGGTTCACGCAGTGCTTCCAGCGTGCGTCGCTGGAACTCCGGCAGTTCATCGAGGAACAACACGCCGTGATGTGCCAATGAGACTTCGCCCGGGCGTGGTGTGCTGCCCCCACCCACCAAAGCAATATTGGACGCACTGTGATGCGGTGCGCGAAACGGGCGGATGCCCCAGGTCCGGGCGAGGTCTGCCCCGGTGCCAGCAAGCGAGGCCATGGCCGCGATTTCCAAAGCCTCGGCGTCCGTGGCGGCCGGCAGGATACCCGGCAAGCGGTGGGCCAGCATGCTTTTGCCGGTTCCGGGTGGTCCTATGAAAAGCAGGTTGTGATGCCCGGCTGCGGTCACCTCCAAGGCGCGGCGCGCTTGGGCTTGGCCACGGACATCCGCGAGGTCTTCATTGGCGATGACACTCGCGCGTTCTGCCGGGGGAGCGCATTGAATGTGTGCCCGCCCCGTGAGGTGCTCGACGACGGCACTCAGTGAGCCCGCGCCATGCACCGCCAGCCCGGGCACCAGCGCGGCCTCATCTGCGTTGGCATCGGGTAATACCAAGGAGCGGGCGCAGGATTGCACGGCGGCGGCACTCGGCAACACGCCGCGCACTGCTCGCAACTCGCCGCCCAGCCCCAACTCACCGATGAACTCATACCCTTCCAGTGCCGTGCGCGAGAGCTGACCGGAGGCGGCGAGTATGCCGAGGGCGATGGGCAGATCGAATCGCCCTCCGGACTTGGGCAGGTCGGCGGGTGCGAGGTGGACGATGATGTGGCCGGAAGGAAGTTCGAATCCGGTGTGGCGCATCGCGGCACGGACGCGGAAACTTGCTTCCTTCACAGCGGTCTCGGTGAGGCCGACGATGGATGTGCGGAACTCGCCGCCAGTGAGCTGCACCTCGACGGTGACCGGGGCTGCGCGCAAACCCGACGCTGCACGCGTGTGGACTGTAGCGAGTGGCATCCTTGCCTCCCTGCGCTGTGGGCGCGCTCAGGTTTTCGTGGTCTTGCGCCGCTTCGGTGGCGCGCTCGCGCCAAGCTCGCCTTCAAGTTCAGCCAGACGGTGTACCAACTCGTCCAGTTTTTCGCGGGTACGCGACAACAAGGCCTGCTGCACCTCGAACTCCTCGCGGGTCACCAGGTCCATGCGGCTGAAAGCAGACTGCAGGACGCTGCGGAAGTTCTTCTCCATGTCGTCGCGCACAGCCTTCACACCCGGCGGTACGACTTCGGCCAGCCTGCGGGCAATCTCATCGAGCTTTTTGGTGTCTATCATGGCTCTACAGTGTACGCCTGCCCCAGCGTTTGTCACCGGTCGGAATGCTAGAATAGCCCCGCACCTGTCACCGGAGCCGGTCCATGAAGATGATTTCCGCCATCATCAAACCCTTCAAACTGGACGATGTCCGCGAAGCCCTGTCGGAAATCGGCATCCAGGGCATCACTGTCACTGAGGTGAAGGGCTTCGGTCGCCAGAAGGGTCATACAGAGCTGTACCGCGGTGCGGAGTATGTCGTCGATTTCCTGCCCAAAGTGAAAATCGAGCTCGCGGTCGCAGACGACCTGGTCGAGCGTGTCATCGAGGCCATCTCCGGTGCGGCACGCACCGGCAAGATTGGCGATGGCAAGATTTTCGTGTTCAACCTCGAGCAAGCCATCAGGATCCGCACCGGAGAGACCGGGCCGGATGCCATCTGACCAGCCCCTTCTCAAGGTCACTGGTTTAAAGCGGCTACACCTGGGACCTCTGGATTTCGAGCTGGCGGCAGGCGAGACGCTATGCATCACCGGGCCGTCGGGTAGCGGCAAATCCCAACTCCTGCGGGCGCTGGCAGACTTGGACCCGCATGAAGGCGCGATAGCGCTCGACGGCGTCTTGCAAGCCGACATGCCGGCCTCCGATTGGCGTCACCGCGTGACCCTGCTCGCCGCAGAAAGCCAATGGTGGGCGCCGACGGTGGGCAAACATTTCCCACCCGATGCAGATCTGCGCCTTGAAGAGGTTGGCTTTAACCAGTCTGCCGCCGCGTGGGAGATCGAGCGCTTGTCCAGTGGCGAGAAGCAGCGTCTGGCCCTGTTGCGCGCCATGGCGCACGGACCTCAAGTCCTTTTGCTGGATGAGCCCACAGCCAATCTTGATGACGACAATGCCACCAGGATTGAAGCCTTGGTGAGGCGCTGGCGTGACGGCGGAAACCGCGCCGTCGTGTGGGTGAGCCACGACAAGCGTCAGGTCGAGCGCGTCTGCGACCGTCATCTTCATCTCAACATGGAAGGCAGATGGGCAGCGTAATCTCCCTGTCGCCCCTCGACCTGTCACTTGCCGCACTGCTGGTGGTAGCACTGGCAGTGTTATCACTGCCACTGAAGCTGGGCATTGGTAAAGAGGTGACGGTCGCCGCACTGCGGACCGTGATCCAGCTGCTCTTGGTCGGCTTGGTGTTGGAGGCCCTGTTCAATATCGGCACCCTGCCCCTGGTTGCGCTCTGGGCGGTGCTCATGTTGCTGGTAGCGGCGCGGGAAGTGATGGCACGCCAGCAGCGCCGATTCCGTGGCGTCCGGGGCTATGGCATCGGTCTGTCATCCATGTTCGTCTCGTCGTTCACCATCACCATCCTGGCCTTGGTGGTCATCATCGGCCCGGACCCGTGGTACACGCCGCAGTACGCGATACCACTGCTGGGCATGATGCTGGGCAACACCATGAACGGCATCGCTGTCGGCTTGGACCGCCTCACCCAGAATGCCTGGGAGCAGCGAGCGGTCATCGAACAACGCCTGATGCTCGGCCAGCACCCCGGGTCCGCCATCGAGGGCATCCGCCGGAACGCCACCCGCAGCGGCATGATTCCTATCATCAATTCCATGGCGGCGGCCGGTTTGGTCAGCCTCCCGGGAATGATGACCGGGCAGATTCTGGCGGGAGTCCCGCCGGTCGAGGCCGTGAAATATCAAATACTGGTTATGTTCACCATCACCGCAGGCACCGGATTCGGCACCATACTGGCGGTCTGGGCCGGGGCGAGGGGCCTGTTTGATGAACGCCAGCGGCTTCGGCTGGACCGGTTGGTGTAGCATGAAGGCTTGGAAACACTGAGGACACGGGCATGAAGTACCTGATATCGATAGCCATACTGCTGATTGCCACCGCCACATGGGCGCAGCCGCCACGCTGCTGGACCAACGCTCAGGGTGTGACTGAATGCGGCACACGGCCGCCGCCAGGCGTGCAGACCCGTGATGTTCGTGTGCAACGCGCGCCCGAGACACCGCCTGAGGTCCAGGAAGCGGAGCGCTTCGCGGATGCCGACATGGATGAGGACGAGCGCAACCGCCGCGAGATCATGCGCGGACACTGTGAGTTGGCCCGCGCCACGCTGGCCACTTACGAGCGGTCCGACTTCCTGTATGAGCGGGACGCAACCGGAAACCGCCGGCTCCTGGATGAAGAAGAGAGCAACGCTGCCAAGGAGCAGGCACGGCAGGATGTGCGTGACCGATGTGAAGGGTTCGAAGACGAGAACTAGATGATGACGCGGTTCACACTGGTGCTCATCGTGGGCCTGCTGTTCGCCCCGTCATGTGTCGATGCCCAGGTTTACCGCTGGGTGGACGATCAGGGGCGTGTCCATTTCTCCGACCATCCGCCCCCCGGGCGTGAGGCCGAGAGAGTCGCCATCGAATCCCGGCCAACTGACCTTGAGGCCACCCTGATCGAGCAAATCGAGCGCGAAGAGCGGCTACGCCTGATTGATGAGGACCGCGCGGATGACGCGGCGGATGAGGCCGCCAATCAGGAGCATCGTGAGCGGCTCGCGCGTGCCTGCGAGCAAGCCCGTGCCAGAGTCGCCCGCATCGAATCGGCCAGACGACTGTCGCGGGTGGAAGAAGACGGCTCGCGGCATGTCTACAACGATGAAGAGCGCCAGGCCGCACTGTTGGAGGCCAGAGGACAGGTTTCCGAGTGGTGCCGCTGAAGCTTTTTCTTTAAGCTTCGCGCGATGAATACACGGACCACCCAAGAAGCCCGCGACACCTACAACATCTCCCACTGGGGCGGCGGCTATTTCGACGTCAACGACGACGGCCACTTGGTGGTGTATCCGACCCGCAATCCATCCCACGGGTCGGTGGACCTTTACCAGCTTGCCAGGGAAGTCGGTAAGCACAACCTCAACCTGCCGGTCCTTCTCCGGTTCGGTGACATCCTGCACGACCGCATTGAAACCGTGTGTTCGGCGTTTGATAGTGCGCGCACGGATTACTCCTACAAGGGCAAGTACACACTGGTCTATCCCATCAAGGTCAACCAACAGCGTTCTGTGGTGGAGGAAATCATCAGCCACGGAGACGGGCGAGTTGGCCTGGAGGCCGGTAGCAAACCCGAATTGATGGCCGTACTCGCGATGTCACCCGCGGGCAGCACGATTGTCTGCAACGGCTACAAGGACCGTGAGTACCTGCGACTGGCCCTGATTGGCCGGCAGCTCGGTCATCGCGTCTACATCGTCGTCGAGAAGCTCTCCGAATTGGAAGTGTTGGTGCGCGAAGCGCGTGACATGGGCGTCGAGCCGCTGATCGGCATCCGCATCCGGCTCGCCAACATGAGCGCAGGAAAGTGGCAAACCACCGGTGGTGAGAAATCCAAGTTCGGCCTGTCAGCGACCCAAGTGCTGGAAGCCGTGGACAAGTTGCGCGCGCTGGGGATGGAACACTGCCTGCAGTTGCTGCATTTCCACCTTGGTTCCCAGATAGCGAACATCCGCGACATCCAGCGTGGCATGCGCGAAGCCGCGCGCCACTACGCCGAGCTCTACGCCCTTGGTATCCGCATCAAGGTGATGGATGTCGGTGGCGGACTCGGAGTGGACTACGAAGGCACCCGCTCTCGCAGCGATTGTTCGATGAACTACAGCGTCGAGCAGTATGCGTTGACCGTGGTGCGTACGCTCTGGGAGATTTGCTCCGAGCACGAGCTTCCCCATCCGGACATCATCACAGAATCCGGGCGGGCTATGACCGCGCACCACGCCGTCCTTCTCACCAATGTCATCGATGTGGAGTCGATTCCGGACATCGATCCGGTCCAGCCGAAGGAGGACGACCCGCTCATCCTGCACGACCTGTGGGAAGTGTTGCAGGCTATCGACCGCAAGTCCGCGCTCGAGATTTACCATGAGGCCCACTACTGGGCTGCCGAGGGCCAAGCCATGTACACGCACGGCGTATTGACCCTTGGCCAACGCGCATTGGTTGAGCAAATGTACTACGCCATCTGCCAACGCGTGCGGAAGTTGCTGACATCCGCTAGCAAAGCGCATCGCCAGGTGCTTGACGAACTGAACGAAAAACTGGCGGACAAGTATTTCCTGAATCTCTCCGTGTTCCAGTCCATCCCGGACGCATGGGCAATCGACCAGCTGTTTCCGATTATCCCGTTGCATCGCCTGCATGATGTCCCGGAGCGGCGAGCAGTGTTGCAGGACCTGACCTGCGACTCCGATGGGCGCATCGAATGGTATGTGGACAACGAGGGCGTGGAAGCCACCATGCCGGTACACGGCATCCTGCCGGGCGAGCCCTACCTGCTGGGCTTCTTCATGGTCGGTGCGTATCAGGAAATCCTCGGGGACATGCACAACCTGTTCGGTGATACCGACTCAGTGAATGTCGAATTGACCGACGATGGCGGCTACCGGCTGGTCAAGCCAGAACAGGGCGATGTCGCCTCGGATGTTTTGCGGTATGTACACTTCGAGCCCGAGGAGCTCCTCAAGATGTACCGGGACAAGATTGCCGCAGCCGACCTCAGCGATGCCCAGCGAATCTCGCACATGCGCGAGTTGGAAGAAGGACTGAAAGGCTACACCTACCTGGAGGACTGAGGCATGCACGCTGGCTTCATAGGATTGGGCGCCATGGGTGCCCCCATGGCGAGAAATCTTGCGAAGGCCGGGCTGCTCGAAGCGGTCTACAACAGGACCGCTGCACGGGCTGAGGAATTGTCCGCGGAACTTGGCTGTGTCGTCTCCGACTCTCCCGCTGCGCTTGCTGCCCGATGCGACCTCATTGTCCTCTGCGTCTCGGCAGACTCCGATGTCATGCAAACGGTTGATGCCCTCATCCCCGCGTTGAAACCCGGGACGCTGGTGATCGACTGCTCCACTGTTTCTGCGGCCACCGCACGCGCCGTGGCTACGAAGCTTGCAACCGTCGGCGCCGATTTCCTGGACTGCCCAGTGTCCGGCGGGACCGAGGGCGCGATTAACGGCACACTGTCCATCATGGTGGGTGGTGAACCGGATGCGCTGCAGCGAGCGATGCCTGCGCTGCAAGCCATGGGAAAGCGCATCGTGCATATGGGCGGCGTTGGCGCGGGCGAGGCTACCAAGGCTGTCAACCAGATCGCGGTGGCCGGCGTGAACCAGGCGGTGTCCGAGGCATTGGCGTTTGCGCATGCACAGGGCTTGGACCTCGGTCGCGTGATTGAGGCTGTCGGTGGCGGTGCTGCGCAATCCTGGTTCCTGTCGAATCGCGGCCCGAACATGCAACGCATGGACTTCCCTCTGGGTTTCCGCGTGAGGCTGCACCAGAAAGATCTCGGCATTTGCAAAGAGATGGCCGCGGAGCACGGCGTGCAACTTCCGCTCGTCGAAATGACGATGGTCCACTACGACCGGCTCATTGCGGACGGCCATGGGGACGAGGATGTCTCCTCCCTTTACCGCATCAAGCGCCACATGTTCGACAAGTGAGCGAGCGCTTTTTTCTTCCGGATTTCTGTACCGCGCGCAATGTCGTTGCGGTGATGGTGGTGGCGCAGCTCACCGCATTCGTACTCACGCTCGCCCGACCCACCGGAGTCGACCCATGGACGGACCTGCTGAGAATGTCGCTGTTCATCCAGTGGATTGCGCTGGTGAGCTCTGCCGTCCTGTGTCTCTGCAGGCGCTGGTTGGCCGGTTTTCCTCCTCGACGGGCGGCGATGACGGCGTTCGGGCTACTGGTGATTGTCGCGGTCGCACTCGCAGAGTTGGCGTGGTGGACCGCGCGCTGGAGTGATATCGGTGTTGCACTTGTGCCCGCCAGTCGTGCGGAGTTCCTGCTACGCACTTTCGGTCTGTCGCTCGTGGTCAGTGCGGCGGTCTTGCGCTACCTCTGGGTCCAGCACCAGTGGCGCCAGCGGGTTGAGAGCGAAGCACGAACACGGTTCGCTGCCTTGCAGGCGCGCATACGGCCACACTTCCTCTTCAATAGCATGAACACAATCGCCTCACTGACCCGTACCGATGCGGCCGCCGCAGAACAGGCCACCGAGGACCTAGCCGATTTGTTTCGTGCAAGTATCGCGGACTCGGTACAGCACGTCTCGCTGGAGGAGGAACTTGACCTGTGTCGTCGCTATGCACGCATAGAGGCCTTGCGTCTGGGCGACCGGCTCCACATAGACTGGCGCACGGATGGGCTTCCTGGCGACAGCCGGATTCCAAGTCTCACGCTGCAGCCACTGGTCGAGAACGCCATTTACCACGGGGTCGAGCCTGCCGCTGCCGGCGCCGTTGTCAGTATTGACGGCCGGCGCGAGGGCGACACCCTTGTCATCGAGGTGAGCAATCCAATGCCTTCCGGCAATGTCGTCGCACGCCAAGGACTGCACATCGCATTGGAAAATGTCGCAGAACGGCTCGCGCTGGCTTTCCCCGGCCTGGGAACGCTTGATACCCGAGTCCACGGCTCGGATTTCATTGTCACCATCCGCTTTCCCTATGCGCATCCTGATCGTTGACGACGAAGCCCCGGCGCGTGCACGCATGGCGCGCCTCCTGGAGGAACTCGGCGCCGGTCAGATGGTGGGCGAGGCAGCCGATGGCGTGGATGCGCTGGAGATGGTTCAGGCACACGAACCGGATGTGGTGCTGCTCGATGTGCGCATGCCGCGTATGGATGGCCTTGAGCTGGCACGCCACCTCGGCAACATGGATACACCTCCAGCGGTGATTTTCACCACCGCCTATGATGAGTATGCCTTGGCGGCATTTGATGCCAACGCAGTGGCCTATCTCCTGAAGCCCGTGCGTGTGGACAAACTGGGGGATGCCCTCGAACGCGCCACGCGGCCAACGCGTGCACAGATTGAATCACTCCGGAACCGACACCAACGCCTGCATCTGTCGTCTCGGGTCGGTGACCGGCTTGAACTGGTTCCCGTGGCATCCGTTTCCGCGTTCGTCGCTGACCAGAAGTACGTGAGCGCATACCATGATGGTGGCGAACTGCTCATCAATGACACCTTGAAGGAACTCGAACAGGAGTTCGGCGAGCGCTTCCTGCGTATCCACCGCAATGCACTGGTGGCAGTGGACAGAGTGGTGAGTCTTGAAACGTTGAACAAGGGACGCGGCTTAATACAGATTCGAGGCCACGACGAGCCGCTGGAGGTCAGCCGTCGGCACCTCGTGGAAGTCAAGCGCAGGCTTCGTGAAGCATGATGGAGCGGACATGGATTTGAGAATCGCGACAAGAAGGAGTGCACTGGCGATGTGGCAGGCGGAGCATGTTGCCGCGCGCCTGCGCACAGCGCACCCAACCCTGAACGTCGAGGTGCTACCAATGTCCACGCGAGGTGACGAGATTCTGGACACACCTCTGGCCTTGGTGGGCGGCAAAGGACTGTTCACGCATGAACTCGAGCGCGCTATGGTGGATGGCCGCGCCGACATCGCCGTACATTCCCTGAAAGATATGCCGGCTACCCTGCCGGAGGGGATGATGCTGGCCGCGGTACTGGAGCGCGCTGACCCACATGATGCCTTTGTCTCAAACCAATATGAGTCGCTGGAGTCACTACCGGACGGTGCCCGGGTCGGCACCTCCAGCCTGCGTCGGCAATCCCAGTTGCAACACTTCCGCCCCGACCTCAAGTTCGAGCCCCTGCGTGGCAATGTGAACACGCGGCTCGCCCGCCTAGATGCAGGCGAACTCGACGCCATCATCCTCGCTGCCGCAGGGTTGATGCGGCTGGGATTCGACTCTCGCGTGCGCCAGCTGATTCCCGCGGAGACCTGTCTCCCGGCCATTGGCCAAGGGGTCCTGGGCATTGAGTGCCTGGCGGACGCCGCGGATGTCATGGAGCGCTTGAAAGTGCTCGAGCATCCGCCGACCAGAATCTGCATAGAGGCGGAGCGAAGCGTCAACCGCTGCCTCGGTGGTGACTGCCATGCGCCCATTGCGGCGTTCGCACAGGTGGACGGTCGCATTCTGCGCGTCCGTGCCCGCGTCGCCAGCCCCGACGGTTCGAGAATGCTGGTCGTCAATGAAGTTGGTCCGGCGGACGACCCCGTGGCGGCCGGTGAACAGGTTGCGGAATTGCTGTTGGCACAAGGTGCTGCGGAGCTTTTGGCTGCATGGAGCCCCAGCTGATGGGCGCCTCCCCGCTGGCAGGCGTGCGCGTGCTGGTCACACGACCCGAGCATCAGGCCAGGCCGCTGATGACCATGATTCGCGAGGCGGGTGGCCAGCCACTGCTCCTCCCGGCACTTGAGATTGCCCCGCCTTCGGACCCTGAAGCCATCAGAGTTCTCGGTCAGGCGCTGGAACGCTATGACATGGCGATCTTCGTGAGCCCGAATGCCGTGGGCGGCGCGCTCAAATATCTCCGGCGCAAGCTACCACCACGACTGACGCTGGTTGCGGTCGGACCAGGTACTGCCCGTGCGCTGGTGGATGCCGGCCATGAATCCGTGCTCGTGCCGGACAATGAATTCAACAGTGAAGCTCTCCTGCAGATGCCCCAGCTACGCAATGTTCATGGGAAACGACTGGTAATCTTCCGGGGTGATTCCGGGCGCGGCCTGCTTCGGGAGGTACTCGAGGCCAGGGGCGCGCAGGTGGAATACGCGGAAGTTTATCGCCGGGAAATGCCTACCTCGCCCACCCCGGAGGTCCGTGCCATCCTCATTCAGAGGCGAGTTGATGCCGTATTGGTCACCAGCGCGCTTGCTCTTGAGCACTTGGTAGCGCTCTGTGAGGACGATATGCGACCTGGCCTGATGAGGGCTCAACTGGTCGTGTCCAGTGAGCGTATGATAAAAATGGCGGAATCCATGGGATTCCGCGCGCCACTGGTGGCATCCGAACCGGGTGACCAGGCGCTGCTGGACGCGCTTGTCAGCTGGCGGACCCACCGACCGCCGCAGGAGACCGGTTGAACCGATGAACGATCAAGAAGCCACTGAAAAAAGCGAACCTTCCTCGCAACGCCCGCAGCGAGACCGTACCACTACGGTTGTCGCGTGGGCAGCGACCATCATCGCCACCCTCGCTCTCGCCGGTGGCATTTATCTCGAGAAAGAACGCGAGAAGTTGAAGGACCGTATCCACGATGTGCGGCTGGAGTTGCGCGACACCGCGGCGCAGCTGTCCCGTCAGGACTCGGATTTCGCAAGTCGCGACGCACTGGCCCGGGTCGAGGGAGATGCTGCCCGACGCATGCTGGAGCTCGAACGGCGCTACGACCAGATCGACGCGAGCCTGGAGTATCTGCGCAACCAGAGTGAGGGCGCGCGCGGCGCTTGGGTGCGCGCGGAAATTGAACATGTCCTGCGGCTCGCCATCCAGCACTTGGAAATTGAACGCGATCCGCAAGCCGCGTTGGTGGCCCTGCGCGCTGTAGAGCGGCGCCTGCGGGAGTACGGCGAACCCTCATTTGCTCCGGTGCTCGAGCGCGTAGCCGTGGATATTGCGGCATTGGAGCGTGTGCCCTTCCCGGATATCGAAGGCATCGCTCTGACTCTGGATGCCATGGGCAATCGGGCGAGCAGTCTTCCGCTGGCACAACCACATGGCGCCCGTCCGCAGCTTGAGCGTCGCGCGCGCGAACCCGGTTTTGCCGGAGTGGATTGGAGCCGCACCTGGCGACGGGTACGCGAGAGCTTCCGCTCGATGGTGACCATCCGCCGTGAAGGCCGACCGACCCAAGTGCTGATTGCCCCCGAGGAAGAGTTCTTCATTCATCTGAACACCCAGTTGAAGCTGGAAGCCGCGCGCGTGGCGGCCCTTCGTCATGGCAATCCGACATTCCGTGCGGCCATCCGCGGCACGCGGGCATGGGTTGAAGATTGGTACGACGGCAGTGACGCAACGGTGGCCGCAATGCTGGATGAGTTGGCGCAATTGGAGGGCCAGAATCTGACGCCGGACCTTCCCGATCTCTCGAGCACTTTGCGCATGGTTCGTGCCGCTGACGAAAGGAGAGGTACCCGCTGATGCGGTTTGCACTCATCCTGTTCGTTGTGCTGTTCCTGGGCATGGCACTCGCCATCGGCCTGCGTGAGGACAACGGCTATGTACTCCTGGCCTGGGGAGATACCAGTGTCGAGATGTCCATGGCCATGCTCATACTGGTCATGGGCAGCCTGTTCGTCGGATTATGGCTTGCCATCCGTTTGCTCGTCGGAATCTGGCGCCTTCCCGCGCGACTGAAGGAGATGCGGAGGCGCATGCGCCTGCACAAAGCCAGGGCCTCATTGACGCGTGGTCTGATCGAAATGGCGGAGGGCCGCTGGAAGGATAGCGAACGGTCACTGACACGCTACGCGCGGTATTCGGACACGCCGCTGCCCCACTACCTGATGGCCGCACGGGCCGCGCAGGCGCAACACGCTGCTGACCGCCGCGACACCCATTTGCGGCTTGCCTATGAAACCACGCCGGCTGCCACCATCGCGGTGCTGCTGACCCAGGCGGAGTTGCAGCTTGCAGATGGCCAGTTCGAACGAGCGCTGGCCACCTTGAGTCGGCTACGCGAATTGTCGCCGACGCATGCCTTCGCACTGCGCCTGCTCGCCCGTCTGCACGAAACACGGGAGGAGTGGGAAACGCTGCACGGCATCATCCCGGACCTGCGCCGTCACGACGCCTTCGAAGGCGAAGAGCTGGATGCACTGGTTGCGCGCGTGCATGCGAAGTTGTTGCGGTCTGCCGCAGATCGCAAGGACACGGCACAAGCGGAAGCGCTCTGGAGCGAACTCCCCAGAGGGCTGCGGCATCGCCCCGAGCTGGTCAAGCCCTACACAGAGTGTCTGCGACTTGCAGAGCGCGACAATGATGCAGAATCCTTGTTGCGTGGTGTCCTGCGGCAACACTGGGATGATGATCTTGCGCTCCAGTACGGTTTGCTCCGGACCTCGGATCCCGGTCGCCAGCTCGGTCGTGCGGAGGCCTGGTTGCGCGAACATGGCGACACCCCGGTCTTGCTCCTGACCTGTGGCCGACTGTGCATGCGCAACAGCTTGTGGGGTAAGGCACGCTCTTATTTGGAGTCCAGCATCGCACTGGCGCCGCGTGCGGATACTTGGCATGAACTCGCCAAGCTCATGCAGCACACCGGCGAGCCGGAGCGTTCATCGGAGTACACGCGCAAGGGATTGTTGTCCGTGCTCGGCAAAGACACCGGTATAGATGGCCTGCCAATCGCCAGACCACAGGTCCAGCCACGCTCGGGCGAGCGGTCCAGGAGCAGTGGCGGCGAATGAGCCGCATCCTGATTGTTGGGTGCGGTGACATCGGGTTGAGAGTTGCGGCGCTGCATCGCGCATCCGGAGACGAAGTGGTCGGGGTGGTGCGATCGCAGGCCAGTGCACGAAAGCTGCAAGACGCCGGCGTCCAACCCTTGGTGACGGATCTGGATAGTCGCGGGGCTGTAACGCCAGAAGGCCGCTTCGATGTGGTCTATCACTTCATGCCACCTCCGCCCCACGGAGACCACGACGGTCGGACGGCGGCACTGCTGCAAACGCTTCCGCCATTCCCGAGACTTGTCTACATGTCCACGACATCGGTCTATGGTGACCACGGCGGGGAGTGGGTGGATGAGTCCACACCTGTGAATCCCTCCAACCAACGCGGCAGGCGTCGACTCGATGCAGAGCGCCAGCTGATGACCTGGGGCGATGCCAACGGCGTGGTCATCGTCATCCTGCGGGTCGCGGCAATCTACGGCCCCGGCCGGCTGCCCCTGGATCGCTTGCGCGAAGGTACTGTCGCGATACGGCCAGAGGAGGCGGCACCAAGCAATCGGATCCATGCGGATGATTTGGCAACAGTATGCGTGGCAGCAGCCGCACGTGCGAAGCACGGGGACATCTTCAACTGCGCGGACGGGGCACCGTCATCGCAAGCGGAATTCCTGATGACACTGTCAGAACTGGCTGGTACGCCTCCGCCCAAACTCATCGCTGCTCGCGACGCGGAATCGCTGTTGCCGGAATCGATGCTGGGATTTCTGCGCGACAGCAAGCGTATCCGCGCCGAGCGGATACGAAGTGATTTGGGTGTGGAATTGCGTAACCCGGACCATGAGTCCGGGTTACGCGCAATTCTCGCGGTCAGCGATCGAGAATGACCAGTTCCGTGCGGCGGTTCATGCGACGACCCGCCTCATTTGAATTGTCGGCAATGGGCCGTGCCTGACCGTAACCGCGAATGACCAGTCGCGAACCATCGACGCCGCGTCCGACCAGATAATCCGCGACGGCGCGCGCGCGACGCTCGGACAAGGTGAGGTTGTACTCCGCAGTGCCCAGCGTGCAGGTGTAACCACCCACTTCGAGCACGAGTTCCGGATGGTCACGCATGCTACGAACCGCTTCGTCCAGCGTTGCACGTGAACGCGCATCCAGCGCTGCAGAATCCAGCGCGAAGTAGACCGGGTCGAAGGACGGCGGCGGCGGTGCAGGTGTAGGACGCGGTGCCGGTGTTGGTGCCGGCGTGGCCTGCCGAACGACAGGCGGCGGTGTCGGCGGTGTCGGCGCGGCACGTTCACCAAAAAACGGAATCGAAAGGCCCGCCAGTACCTGCCAGTCGTTGTGCGGGGTTGGTGTGCCGTCCCCGGCCTTCATGTAACGCCCTTCCAGACGGAAGGACATGCGGTCGCTGGCAGGAAACATCACGCCAAGCCCAGCATGGAACTGGTAAACGGAATTGTTGACGCCTTGGAAGCGTGAGCGAAGCGGTCCCGCGCCTGCGATGAGGTATGGTCGCAACTGGTCCTCGTCCGCGAAGAAGTACAGACCGGAGATGCTGAAACCGGAACGACGCATGGAGCCCGGCAACACCGCACTCTGGTCATAGCCGAAGAGACTGAGCTCCCAAGCAAGGCGCTCGGTCACGGGCTTGCCGATAGCGAGATTCACTCCGAACCCATTATCGAAACCAGTGCCCTTCGCCGGCGAGGCAAACAGCACCGAGGGGCTGAAATAGGTGCGGTCGTCGAATCCCTTGTCCGAAGCCACCGCGGACATGGATACAAACAATATTGGCAACAACGCCACTGTTTTCCTCAACATGGGAGCTCTCCTTATCAATCTGTGACCGATTATACTCCTCCGCCCGGCTTTTATCACTGAGGCAGGCTTTTCTGGCTGTTAAGCCACTTCACCAGCGGGTCCCAATGCTCCCAGTCCTGCCACGCCAGATACGTCGGCAACTCGAAGATTCCCAGCCCCCGCGCCTGCGCGCGGTTGTAGTTCTGGGTTTCGCGTAGCGAAGCGACATAGGGCATACGGACTTTGCGCAGGTACCCGTCGAGTTCGTCGGCGATGGTGGTGTGGCTTTTGACCCGGTTGCCAACCAATCCAACCCGCACTTCCTTGTTCTGAAGCTGCGGTGTTTCCTGCAGTTCGTTGAGGAAGTGTGCAGCCGCCCGCATGTCAATCGGAGACGGCAGGACCGGCACGAGGACTGTCTCCGCCCGCTTGAGCAGATTCTTCACCTCATCTCCGTGGACCCTGGCTGGCGCGTCGATGATCAGCACTTCGGTGTCCGCCTTCAGACCGCGCAATCCGCTCCGCCAACCGGCGATACCATCAATAGGAGGTCGGTCCGCAGGTCGTACCGAGAGCCAGTCCAGGCTCGAACACTGTTCATCGTAATCCGCGAGAGCGACCCTCAGGTCTTCGTTCGCGTAGTAACTCGCCAAGCTGGTGGCAATGGTGCTCTTGCCGCAGCCGCCCTTGGCATTCATAACCATGATCGTACGCATTTAAGCCTCCAGTCCCAGTGAATCCCAGATTTCGTCTACACGCTTCTTCACGTCATCACTCATTTGAATGGGCCTCCCCCACTCCCGCTGTGTTTCCCCCGCCCACTTGTTGGTGGCGTCAATACCCATCTTGGATCCCAGCCCTGCCACCGGTGACGCGAAGTCCAGATAATCAATCGGTGTGTTCTCGACAATCAAAGTGTCGCGCGCCGGATCGACCCTTGTGGACATCGCCCAGATGACATCCTGCCAGTCACGCGCGTTCACATCGTCGTCGACCACAATGACAAACTTCGTGTACATGAACTGTCGAAGAAACGACCACACTCCGAACATCACGCGTTTTGCGTGGCCCGCATATTGTTTGCGCATTGACACCACCGCTACGCGGTACGAACACCCCTCCGGCGGCAGATAGAAATCCACGATTTCCGGAAACTGCTTCTGCAGCAGCGGCACGAAGACTTCGTTGAGGGCAACGCCGAGCACCGCCGGCTCATCCGGTGGACGGCCGGTATAAGTGCTGTGATAAATGGGCTCGCGCCGGTGCGTGATGCGATCGATGGTGAAGACCGGGAAGCGTTCCACCTCGTTGTAATATCCGGTGTGGTCACCGAACGGTCCTTCGTCCGCCTCATCTCCGGCGTGCAGAAACCCTTCCAGCACAAACTCGGCAAACGCCGGAACCTGAAGGTCGGACCCGATGCACCGGGTGACCTCGGTACGGCCACCGCGTAGCAAACCTGCAAATGCGTACTCCGACAATGAATCCGGAACCGGCGTGACCGCACCCAGGATGGTCGCAGGATCCGCCCCAAGCGCGACCGCGACCGGGAATGGTTCGCCCGGATGTTTCTGTTGCCAGTCCTTGAAGTCGAGCGCGCCGCCACGGTGAGCGAGCCAACGCATGATCACGCGGTTGCGACCGATTACCTGCTGGCGATAGATTCCGAGATTCTGCCGCGCCTGATTCGGGCCACGGGTGACGGTGAGTCCCCAGGTGATGAGCGGCCCCGCGTCATCCGGCCAACACGTTTGCACAGGCAACTTGGACAGGTCCACATCATCGCCTTCAATGACGATGTCCTGACACGGTGCGGATGACACCTCCTTCGGAGCCATGTCCATGACTTTCTTGAACAAGGGCAGTTTCGCGAACGCATCGCGCATTCCGGCGGGTGGATCGGGCTGCCGCAACATGGCCAGCACCTTCCCCACCTCGCGCAAGGCCTCGACGGACTCCTCACCCATGCCCAGCGCCACCCGCGATGGAGTTCCGAACAGATTGCCAAGCACCGGAATGTCGAAACCGGTGGGGCGCTCGAACAGAAGCGCCGGGCCGCCTGACCGCAGCGTTCGGTCGCAGATTTCGGTCATCTCAAGACGTGGGTCCACCGCCATTGGGATGCGCTTGAGTTCCCCCCGCTGTTCGAGGATCGCGATGAAATCGCGCAGGTCCTTGTATTTCACACCGCCAGTATAATCGTGCCCGAACATGGCACAATCTGAATCCATGAACCCCTCAAAAAGCGACATCGAGAATCTCCTGCGCAGCGTCCATACCATCGCCGTGGTAGGCCTGTCCCCTGACTCCGGGCGCCCCAGTTACCAGGTCGCGGCAGCCATGCAGAAGGCTGGATTTCGTATCGTTCCCGTGCGGCCAGGTGGTGGCACGATTCTGGGGGAGGCGGTGGTGGCTAGCATCGCCGAGTCCAGCGCGGATCTGGTGAACGTGTTCCGGGCACCGGAGCATGTCCCAGCCATCGTCGAGGAGACCATCGCGGCCGGAATCAAGGCCCTCTGGCTACAGGACGGGGTCATCCACGAAGCGGCAGCCGAACGGGCCCGGGAGGCTGGCCTGACCGTGGTCATGGACCAGTGCATCAAGCGAGATGGTTTGCCATTGATTAATTTCAAGGCCTCACAGGACGGTAAATGAAGCTTCGATTTACCAAAATGCACGGTTTGGGCAATGACTTCGTGGTGCTGGACCACACCGAAGGCCCCCAGCCATTAAGCCCCGATCTGATTCGTCACCTCGCCCATCGCCGTACCGGCGTCGGATGTGACCAGGTCTTGGTGGTGGAGCGCGCCGAGTCCGCCGAATTCCGCTATCGAATCTTCAACGCGGACGGCGGCCCCGCTGGCCAATGTGGCAATGGCGTGCGGTGTATCGCCAAGTGGCTTATCGATCGCGGCCTGGCAGCCGGTCCGGAAATACAGCTCGACAGCCCGGGCGGTCTGGTGATGACCCGCATGCAGGAGGATGGCTTGGTGGCGGTGAACATGGGCCCGCCGCGTTTGGAACCGTCTGACATTCCTTTCGAGGCAGACGCTCGCAGCGAGCGTTATGCCCTGCAGCTGGACGGCGCGCCCCAGGAAATCGGTGCTGTATCCATGGGCAACCCCCACATGGTCTTGCGGGTTCCCGATGTGCGCCGCGCACCCGTCGCGGATTTCGGCCCCCGCCTTGAACGCCATCCGCGTTTCCCGGACCGAGTGAATGTCGGATTCATGGAGGTAGTAGACCCGGGGCATATCCGATTACGCGTGTTTGAACGCGGGACCGGAGAGACCCAAGCCTGCGGCACCGGCGCGTGCGCAGCGGTGGTCATCGGGCGACTTTGGGGACTGTTGGAGGAGTCGGTCGCCGTGGACCTGCCGGGCGGACGCCTCGTGATAAGCTGGTCCGGCAATGATTCGGACGCCGTCTGGATGACCGGACCGGCCGTCGAAGTGTTCACGGGCGAGTTGAACGGAGAGCGGATATGAGTACGCAGCGCAAACGCGGCATCGTCGAGGAGAGCGTCGACGAGGCGTCCGTTGCGACCTATCTCCAGTCACACCCGGATTTCTTTGAAGCGCATACAGACCTCCTCGCCAACCTTCGTTTGCCGCACCCCACCGGCGATGCAGTGTCTCTGGTCGAACGCCAGCTCAGCATCCTGCGCCAACAGAATCGCCAACTCGAGAGAAAGTTGGTCGATTTGGTCGAGGTCGCGCGAGCGAACGACCAACTGGTGGAGCGCATGCAACGCCTCACCATCGCCCTTTTCGACGCCGAGGACATCGACGGCGTAGTGCAGGCGGTCTTCGAGCAACTGCGGGACGGCTTCGGTGCTGACCAATGCACCTTGGTGAGTTTTGACGCTCGTGTTCCCACGCCAGCCCGCACCGCCAAACGTGGAGACCCGGAAGTCGGGAAGTTCTCCGGTTTTCTGGAAGGCAGCCGTCCGGTGCTGGGTAAACTCAAGCCCGAGCAACTCGACTTTCTGTTCGGTGCAGCCGCAGCGGAAATCGGCTCGGCAGTGCTTGTTCCCATTGGCGAGCGAGCAGACCTCGGCTTCCTCGGCATAGGCAGCCATCGCGCCGAGCAGTTCAACCCGACCATGGGTACGGTCTACCTGGCACGCATGGGCGTGCTGATCGGCCTGGCGCTGCGTCGCCACCTCGACTGATGGACCCCTCACAGGCGGAGCTGGTCGACACCTTCGTTGACCGGTACCTGCTGCAGGAAAAACGCCTCTCTCCCAACACCGCCGCCGCTTACAAACGGGACCTCGCAGCGCTGTCCGCCTATTGCGATCGATCCGGGCTCTCTCACTGGAGGGCGCTTGATGTGCACAGCGTGCGCGGCTTCGTGGCATCCGAACACCGTCGCGGCCTGTCAGGACGAAGCTTGCAACGCATGCTCTCCGCCACACGCAGTTTCTGCCAGTGGTTGATTCGCGAGGGCGAGATGGGCGCCAACCCGGCAGTGGACATCCTTGCACCGAAGTCAGCCAAGCGCCTGCCGTCCGCGTTGGATGTCGACCAAATCGTGCAGTTGTTGCAGATTCCCGGTGACGACCCGGAAGCTGTACGCGACCGCGCCATCATCGAATTGTTTTACTCCTCCGGTCTGCGTTTGGCGGAGCTGTGCTCGTTGAACATCGGTGACCTTGACTTGGGCGGCGGCGAAGCGCGTGTCACAGGAAAAGGGTCGAAGACCCGTATCGTTCCAGTTGGTCGTTTGGCGCGCGTCGCACTGACTGCCTGGTTGCAAGTGCGCGCCCAGCTCGCGGACACGGAGGAAACCGCGGTCTTTGTCGGCAAACGCGGCAAGCGC
>CAZKFT010000004.1:91848-96855 GCA_964552205.1 uncultured Gammaproteobacteria bacterium | reverse complement strand
ATATGTAGGAGCGGTGCTTCGCACCGCGACTGCGATGAGGGTGGTCCTATTCGCGGTGCAAAGCACCGCTCCTACAATTTGCGGGAGATGAAGGAGCGGACTTCGGTGAGGTCGCGGGTGCGGCGCATCGCGGGTAGCGAGCGCAGGAAGATACGGCCATAGGGTTTGGACACCAGCCGTGGATCACAGATCATCATCACACCGGTGTCAGTGGTATCCCGGATCAGTCGCCCGACACCTTGCTTGAGCGCGATGATAGCGCGCGGCAACTGGTAATCCATGAAGGCACTGCCACCTTGTTTGTTGATGGCCTCGATGCGGGCAGCGAGCACAGGGTCATCGGGCGCGGCAAAAGGCAGCTTGTCGATGACCACAACGCTCAGTGCATCACCCCGCACATCCACGCCCTCCCAGAAACTCCCTGTGCCGAGCAATACCGCGTTACCGCGCTCCCTGAACTCCCGAAGCAGGGCATCGCGGGGCGCGGTGCCTTGCACCAGCATGGGGAACGCAAAACGGTCTTGCAGAAACTCGGCGGCCTGGTTCAGTGCGCGATGGCTGGTGAACAGCATGAAGGCCCGCCCGCCGGCCGCGGCGATGACCGGCAGCGCGGCATCGAGTACGGCTTGCGTGAACTCCGGCGTGTTGGGTTCCGGCATCCCATCCGGCACATACAGCATGGCGTTGTTTTCGTAGTCGAAGGGCGATCCCAGTTGCAAGGTGTCGGGTTCATCGAGTCCCAACTGCCGGGTAAAGTGCTCGAAGCGCTCACCAACCGCCAGGGTCGCGGATGTGAACACCCAGCTACGCGGTGGTTCGGTGAACATCTTGGACAGGGGTCCGGATACATCCAGCGGCGTGCGGTTCAGGCTGAAGCTGCTGCGAAAGACTTCCACCCAACGCACCACGCCCGTCTCTTCGTCCGAGCGCAACTCGATGATGTCGGCGCGCAGCGCAAGCGCGCGCTCCAGGCACTGCTCCAGCGTGGGGGCACGCTCCGCGATGGCTTGCAGCACCTTGATGAGTTGCGCGAGCCTATCCGAAACGCGATCAAGCGCAGCTTCGGTGGCCTGGAGATTCGGGAGCGAGGCCCATGGCATGCGGTTTGCTTTTGCATCCAGGGTGGCGCCAAGCTCTTTTTGCGCCTGCGCAAGCGCGTCTGCAGCACTGCGAAGGTCCGGGGTATCGCTGGCATCCGCGAGGAACGCAGCCACCGCATCCCGAGCAAGGTCGGCGATTACGCGACTACTCACCAATGTGCCGAAAAACTGTCCTGCGGTTTCCGGTAACTGGTGTGCTTCGTCGATGATGACGGCATCCGCACCCGGGAGCAGCTCGCCGAAACCCGCTTCCTTCAGTTTCATGTCCGCGAACAGGAGGTGATGATTGATGACGACGATATCGGCACCCAGCGCGCGCCGTCTTGCAGTGAGCACATGGCAATCGTCGTATTGCGGGCAGCGCCCGCCCAGGCAGTTGTCCGCGGTGGAGGTGACCCACGGCCATATGGAAGAGTCTTCTGGAACGCCTTCGACGCCTGCGATATCACCGTCAGCAGTGGTGTTGGCCCAACGCACGATGGTCTGCAATTCCGCAGCGCTACTGCGCGCATCAAAGCGTGCTGTCAACTGGGCCTGCTCCAGGCGCTGAAGGCACAAATAGTTGGAACGACCCTTGAGCAACGCGACTTCCACCGGCACATCGAGTGCGCTGCGCACTGCTGGGAGGTCCTTGGTGAAAAGCTGATCCTGCAGGTTTTTGGTGCCGGTGGAGACCAGGACCTTGAGCCCCGACATGAGTGCTGGCACGAGGTAAGCAACTGTTTTTCCGGTGCCTGTGCCGGCCTCGACGACCAAAGGTCTGCGTGCTTCAAGGGCCTCGGCCACGGCCTCGGCCATCTGCCTTTGCTCGTGCCTGGGCTGGAATCCTTCGATGGTCCGGGCCAGTGGGCCATCGGCGTCGAGCAAGTCGGCGATATCGTTCACTGGTCGAGTATAATGCACCGTTTCACTCACCCTGCAGAGATTGGTAATGACCACGACGAACAAGGCACTGCTCGCGTGGGTCGACGAAGTCGCCCGCCTGACTCAACCCGACCGCATCCATTGGTGTGATGGCTCCCAGGAGGAGTACGACAATCTGATCCAGCAAATGCTGGCGTCCGGTGACCTCATCGAACTGAATCAGCATACCCATCCGCGTTGTTATCTGCATCGTTCGGATCCGAGTGATGTGGCCCGTACCGAGCACCTGACTTTCGTTTGCACGACCGACAAGGACGACGCTGGTCCGAATAATCATTGGATGAGTCCCGCCGACGGGCATGCCAAAGTGGACGCCCTGTTCGATGGATGCATGAAGGGCCGGACGATGTATGTCATCCCTTATTGCATGGGCCCAATCGATTCGCCCATCGCACGTTGTGGTGTCGAGATCACCGACAGCGCCTATGTCGCCGCCAATATGCGCATCATGACCCGCATGGGCAAGCCGGCACTTGCGCGTATCGAGCGCGAGGGCGGGTTCGTCAAGGGCCTGCATTCGACCGGAGACCTGTCCCCTGAGCGTCGTTTCATCATGCATTTCCCCGAGGAGCTCGCCATCAAGAGCATCGGCTCGGGCTACGGTGGTAACGCGCTGCTCGGCAAGAAGTGCCATGCGCTTCGTATCGCCAGCCATCAGGCGCGAAACGAGGGATGGTTGGCCGAGCACATGCTCATTGTCGGTATCGAGAATCCGGAAGGTGAGATCCACTATGTCGCCGCGGCGTTCCCGTCGGCCTGTGGAAAGACCAACCTCGCCATGCTCATCCCACCCGAGCAGTACAAGGGCTGGAAAATCTGGACGGTGGGCGATGACATTTGTTGGATGCAGGTCGGCGAGGACGGTCGCTTGTGGGCCATCAACCCGGAGGCGGGCTTCTTCGGCGTAGCGCCAGGTACCGGTGAGAGCACCAACAAGAATGCGCTGGACATGCTGCATCACGATGCCATTTTCACCAATGTCGGGATGACTGCTGACAAGCAGCCGTGGTGGGAAGGCAAGGACGACCAGGTTCCGGCATTTGACTGGCAGGGTCGTCCCTACGACAAGGCCAACGGCCCGGCGGCGCACCCGAATTCGCGCTTCACGGTGTCGGCCAAGGCCAGCCCGAGTGCCTCCCCGGAAATGGACAATCCGACCGGTGTACCCATTTCCGCCATCGTGTTCGGTGGTCGCCGCAAGGAGCTGGCGCCGCTGGTGATGCAGGCGCGCGATTGGAAACATGGTGTGCTGGTGGGGGCCTCGGTGGCGTCGGAAACAACAGCTGCGGCAACCGGTGCGGTTGGGGTGGTCCGCCGCGACCCGATGGCGATGAAACCCTTCTGTGGTTACAACTTCGCCGACTATTGGGCGCACTGGCTGAGCTTTGCTGACCGCTCGGACAGGTTGCCGCAGGTATTCCATGTGAACTGGTTCCGCCAGAACGCCGCCGGTAAGTTCATCTGGCCGGGCTTCGGTGACAACTTGCGGGTGCTGCGCTGGGTGCTGGAGCGTTGCAAGGGGGAGGGTGACGCGGTGGAGACGCCGATTGGTTACCTGCCCGCTGCTGGCGCCATCGACACAACCGGTCTCAAGGTGAGCGCCGAGGTGATGGAGGAATTGCTCGCGGTGAACCCTGCACAGTGGCGTGAGGAGTTCACTTCCATCCGCGAGTATGTCGAGAGCTTCGGGGATCGTGTCCCGCAGGGGCTGCTTGACCAGATTGCCGATGTTGAATCCCGTCTGAACTGAGGTTCTCGCAGAGCCGCGGAGACGCGGGGAAAGACAAAGAAAAGATAAAAGACAAAAGAATTTTCTCGCAGAGAACGCAGAGGACGCAGAGAAAAGACTAAAAAGAATAAAAGACGGTTCTCGCAGAGCCGCAGAGACGCAGAGAAAAGAATAAAGAATAAAGAATAAAAGAATGAAAGACGGTTCTCGCAGAGAACGCAGAGAACGCGGAGTAAAGAAAAAGACTGGAGTTAAAGACTATTTTCTCAATCTTTTTACTTTCTTAATCTTTTCTCTGCGGCCTCTGCGTTCTCTGCGAGAGAATTCTTTATTCTTTATCTTTTGTCTTTCCCCGCGTCTCCGCGTCTCTGCGAGAGAACTAACTGGAAGAATATGAAAAAGAAGAAAAAGCAGAAACTGGCCGACAAATACGATAAGCACGACCTCTACGAGGCGGCCGTACAGGATGTCGAGTCGGAGATCGAGTTTGTCATGCAGACTTGGAAGTCACTACGCAAACGCCCGTTGACCCGAGTGCGGGAAGATTTCGCTGGCACCACGGCCGCGGCCTGCGAGTTTGTGCGTCGTAGTTCCAAGCACGAGGCTTGGGCTGTGGATATCGACCCCGAGGTTCTGGCCTGGGGCAAGGCGCACCGTGTGGGCAAGCTCAAGCCCGCCGCCCAAGCTCGCATACACCTCGTTGAGGCCAATGTCCTGCACGCGAAGACGCCGGTTGTGGATGTCCTCATGGCCATGAACTTCTCGTACTGGATGTTCAAGACCCGCGACCTTTTGCGCAGCTATTTCCAGGTTGCGCGGGACGCATTGGCGGATGACGGTATGCTCATGCTGGATTCTTTCGGTGGCTATGATTCCTACCGTGAGTTGTCGGAGAAGCGCGATTGCGGGCATTTCACCTATATCTGGAACCACGAGCGCTACGACCCGATCACCGGTGACATGGATACGCGCATCGACTTCAAGTTCAAGGATGGCTCGGTCATGAAGGGTGCCTTCACCTACCACTGGCGTTTGTGGAGTCTGCCGGAGCTGCGTGAATTGCTGGAAGAGGCGGGTTTCCGCAAGGTGACCATCTACTGGCAGGGCTGGGACGAGGATGGTGAAGCCGATGGCGAGTTCAAGCCGGCCGAGCATGGTGAAGCTGATGCCGGGTGGATTTCCTACATTGTTGCTGAAAAATGAATTTCTCGCGGAGCCGCAGAGACGCGGAGAAAAGAATAAAAGAGTAAAAGA
>CAZKFT010000004.1:73054-91748 GCA_964552205.1 uncultured Gammaproteobacteria bacterium | reverse complement strand
TAAAAGAATGAAAGACGGTTCTCGCAGAGAACGCAGAGAACGCGGAGTAAAGAAAAAGACTGGAGTTAAAGACTATAGTTTCAATCTTTTTTACTTTCTTAATCTTTTCTCTGCGTCTCCGCGGCTCTGCGAGAAAATTCTTTATTCTTTATCTTTTGTCTTTCCCCGCGTCTCTGCGGCTCTGCGAGAGTAAAATGACCCAATGAAAATCCTGGCCCTCGAAACCGCTACCGAAGCACTGTCCGTCGCAGTGCTGGTCGATGGTGCCTTGCACTCGCATCACGAGCTTGCACCGCGTCGCCAGGGCGAACTGCTTCTACCCACCGTTGACCGCCTTCTTGCCGAGGCGGGTGTCACGCTGGATGACCTCGATGCCATTGCCTTCGGCCGCGGACCGGGTGCATTCACCGGCGTACGCATCGCCATCTCTGCGGCCCAAGGTCTGGGTCTCGGTGTGGATCTGCCTCTGGTCCCGGTCTCAACTCTGGCAGCACTCGCCCAAGCCGCACTGGATGCAGGCCACCCTAAGGTTCTCGCAGCCATTGATGCGCGCATGAGCGAGGTCTATGCCGGGCGGTTCACCGCCGATGCGGAGGGCCTTGCCGTGGCGGATGGCGAGGAATGGCTCGGGTCTCCGGAGACCTTGGACCCGTTTCGCGGGGATTGGACCCTGACCGGCACTGGCGGCAGCGACAATGCGCTACCCACTGCGGCGGCGGTGGCTCGGATTGCGGCACGCGAATTCAAGGCTGGTAGGACTGTTCCCGTGGCAGGAGCCACACCGGTTTATCTCAGGAACAAGGTCGCTGTCACAAAGTTGTAACATGTCACTGGTGCAATAGGCGCCTATGACAATGACCGAAGGTAAAAGATTGTTACTGGTTGAAGACGAGGAGGCCATCCGCGAGATGCTCTCCTTCAGCCTCAAGCGCTCCGGATTTGAGGTTGAAACGGCCGAGGATGTCGCAGTAGCACGTCGCCGTCTGGCCGACCGGCTCCCTGATCTCATCATACTGGATTGGATGTTGCCCGATGTGAGTGGTGTCGAGTTCGCACGCGCACTCAAGAAGGATGAGGCGACCCGCGAGCTGCCCATCATCATGCTCACTGCCCGCGTCGAGGAAGACGACAAGGTGCGGGGTTTGGATGCCGGTGCGGACGATTACATGACCAAGCCGTTCTCACCGCGTGAACTGGTCGCGCGCATCACTGCGGTCTTGCGTCGTGCAGCACCGGGCGGCGCGACCGAATTGGTGGACGTCGAGGGACTGGTGCTGGATCTCGCCAGTCACCGCGTGACTGCCAATGACAAGACCGTGCAGCTTGGCCCTACTGAATTTCGCCTGCTCAGCTTCTTCATGACCCACCCCGAGCGCGTATACTCACGCGGTCAGTTGCTGGACCGTGTTTGGGGAGGCAATGTCTATGTCGAGGAGCGGACAGTTGACGTACATATCCGGCGGCTGCGCAAGGCGCTGTCAGATCATGGGTACGACCGCTTCATCCAGACGGTCCGTGGTGCCGGGTACCGGTTCTCGACCCAGCAGGACTGAGTCTTGACCCCCGCCTGGATCACCGAGACCTGGCGGTTCATCGGCCTCATCTTGGTAGCGCTGTTGGCCGGCGCTGCCTTTGGTCATACCGGCCTCGCGCTGTTCTTCGCGTTGCTGGGCTATCTCATCTGGCACGTCTATAACCTGTACCGACTGGAGCGCTGGCTGCGGGATGCACGCCGGTTCAGTCCACCGCAGTCTGACGGCATCTGGGCAGAAGTTTTCCATCATTACTACCGCTTGCAGAAACGCAATCGCTCGCGCAAACGCCGACTTGCCAGTCTGATCCGTGAATTCCGGGAATCCACCGCGGCGATGCCAGACGGTGCGGTCGTACTCGGGCCGGCATGGGAAATCCTGTGGTTCAATTCCGCCGCTGCGAGACTGCTCTCGCTCCGTGTGCCGCAGGATACCGGACAGCGTATCGCCAACCTGATCCGTCACCCGACGTTCGTGCAATACATCGTGGAGGGTGCTTTCCAGGATCCGGTACAGGTGCCGTCGCCCAAAGAGCCGGGTCGGCAGCTGTCCCTGCAACTGGTGCCGTACGGTAGCGCCCAGCATCTTCTACTGGTCCGGGACGTGACCCGCTTGCACCATCTCGAGCAGTTGCGGCGTGATTTCGTCGCCAACGCATCGCATGAGCTACGCTCGCCATTGACGGTGATGGCAGGCTATCTCGACACGCTGTTGGATGACGACGAGATCCGGAAGCAACTCGGTCGCCCCTTGGGGGAAATGCATAATCAGACCGACCGTATGCGTGCCATCGTGGATGATCTTCTGGAGTTGTCGCGGCTTGAGAACGAGGAAGGAGAGGCTCCCACTACCCGGGTGAGGACTGGTGCACTGCTGAACCGCGTGTGCAGTGAGGCCATGCCACTGCGCAAGGCCGGCCAGACGCTGACACTTGAGGTGGCCGGCAAACACGACCTCTTGGGTGCGGAGGCGGAGCTTTATAGTGCATTCTCCAACCTTGTCGCCAACGCGCTTGCCTACACCCCGGAGCACGGCAGCGTGGTGGTCCGGTTCGAGTCCGGGCACGATGGTGCTCGCGTGAGTGTTCAGGACACCGGCATCGGTATTCCCCCAGAACAGATCCCTCGCATCACTGAACGCTTCTACCGCGTGGACAAGGGGCGTGCACGCAAGGACGGTGGCACCGGCTTGGGACTTTCCATCGTGAAACATGCCTTGAGTCGACATGGCGCCCATCTGGAGATTGATTCCAGACCGGGTGAGGGTTCAACCTTCACCTGCGTTTTCCCACGCGAGCGCATCGTATGAAAGTGATCATCGTGCGGCACGCCGATGCGATGAGCGCCGCGGACGCCCTGCGTTCCAATACGGATGATTTCGATCGGCCGCTCACCGACAAGGGCGTGAGGCAGATGCGGGAAGCGGCGCAGCAGTTGGCGCGAATTGCGCCAGAGCCACGGCGTATTCTCCACAGCCCTTTACGGCGCGCTGTGCAGACGGCGACGCTACTTGGTGAGGTATGGCCGAGTGCTGTGCTGGTCCAGTGCGACGCGTTGGTGCCTCCAGTCGATGGTGCTCAGGTGCTGGGCGCACTTGGCGATGCAGGCGATGCGGTATTGGTGGGTCATGAACCTGAGCTCGGCAAGTTGGCTGCATGGCTGATGACGGGCACGGCTGAGCCCTTGTTCTCATTCAAAAAGGGCGGTGCCGCCCTCATCAGTTTTTCTGGTCCTGCAAGCCAAGGCGCAGGCAAGCTGAAGTGGTTATTGCCCGATGCCACGTAAGGTAACGCCGAAGTATCAGACGCTGGCAGCAGTGGACCTTGGCTCCAATTCCTTCCACATGATTGTGGCCCGTGTTCTCGATGGGCACATGCAGGTCATCGACCGGCTGCGGGAACCGGTCCGCCTTGCCGCTGGCATGGACAATCGTGGTCGTCTGGCTGGCGCGGCCCAACAGCGCGCGCTTGAATGCCTGCAGCGTTTCGGGCAACGCCTTCGGGGGCTGCCCAAGGTGCGCGTGCGGGTCGTGGGAACCAACACCTTGCGCGCAGCAAAGAACGCGGCGTCGTTCCAGGCACGCGCCGAGAAAGCCCTGGGGCATCCGCTTGAAATCATTTCAGGCCGTGAGGAAGCGCGTCTCATCCACCTCGGGGTTGCGCATGGATTGGCCGATCCGGAAGGTGCGCGCCGCCTGGTGGTGGATATAGGTGGGGGGAGTACCGAGCTTATCATCGGAGAAGGGTTCCGCACGATTGAACGCGAGAGTCTGTCCATGGGTTGTGTGGTTTCTTCCGAGCGCTATTTCGATGATGGGACTGTCACTGGCAAACGCATGAAGGCGGCAGAAACCGCAGCCTTGGTGGAGCTGCAGAACATCACCGAGTCTTACCAGAAGGTGGGATGGAATGATGTGGTCGGTGCGTCCGGAACCATCAAGGCCATCCGCGATATTGTCGAGGGCGCCGGCTGGAGCGAAGGGGGTATCTCCGCAGAGGGACTGGCCCGCCTGCGTGAGGAACTCATCGGCTCCAAGAATGTTTTCGGCTTGCAGCTCAAAGGTCTCACTGACGACCGAGCGCCGATACTCGCAGGCGGTGTCGCCATCCTGCACGCCGTGTTCCAGGCCCTGGAGATCAAGCACATGTCGGTGTCAGACATGGCACTGCGCGAAGGTTTGTTGTACGACATGCTCGGTCGAATCAGTCACAAGGATGTGCGAGGGGAGTCGGTGACGGCTCTGGCGCGATTGTATGGCGTGGACCGCAACCATGTCGCACAGGTTGCTGCTGTCGCGGAATCTGCGTTTGACCAGATGGCCAAACGCTGGGCTTTGTCACCGGAGCATCGGCATTGGTTGCAGTGGGCGGTGGAGTTGCATGAGGTGGGACTGCAGATTGCGCACACCTCCTATCACAAGCACGGCGCCTACATCATCGAACACTCGGACCTTCCCGGGTTTTCGCGGACTGAGCAGCGTACCTTGGCGAGCCTGGTGCGCGGCCACCGTCGCAAGTTCGCGGTGGAGCAGTTCGAGACATTGCCACCGGACTGGGTGGACCCTGCGGTGCGTCTGGCAGTGATCATTCGCTTGTCCGTGTTGCTGAGACGTACCCGCGGGAAGGAACCGCCGCCGGACATTATTTGGCGGGGCGGCCCGGATTCTGTATCCATGCGGTTTCCTTCGGGCTGGCTGGCGCGTCACCCGCTGACCCTGACCGATCTGAAGAACGAGCGCGAACGTCTGGCCGACGGCGGATACCGCCTCACCTTTAGGTAAATTCGTAGGAGCGGTGCTTCGCACCGCGAATGGTACAGCAGTGGTTCTTGGAGTAAACCTGTTCGGGCGCTGAGGTCTCATCATTTTCGCGGCGCGAAGCGCCGCTCCTACATGCAGCGAATCAGCGCGCGAGCTTCTCGAGCAACAGCACCTGCGCGGCCTTGGGCTTGGAGCTTCCCGACTTCGCCTTCTTGTAGCTGCCATCCTGTTGCAAGACCCAGGCTTGGACATTGTCAGCCAGGTACATCTGAAGGGATTCCTCGAACACGCGCTCTGCCAGTTTGGCGTCCTCGATGGGGAAACATATTTCCACCCGTCGGTGCAGGTTGCGATCCATCAAGTCGGCACTGGACAGGTACAACTCCGGGTCATCACCATTCTGGAACCAGTAAGCCCGTGTGTGCTCTAGGAAGCGACCAATGACAGACCGTACGGCGATGTTCTCGGACACACCGGCCACGCCGGGTCGAAGTGAACAGACCCCGCGCACGATGAGGTCTATGCGGACGCCCGCGCCGGAGGCCGCGTAGAGCTCGGCAATCATCTCCGGTTCTGTGAGCGCGTTCATGCGGGCGATGATGCGGGCTGGTTTGCCTTCGGACGCGTGCTTGGCCTCTCGCCGTATGCGTGCGATGAGTTCCTTGTGCATCGTGAACGGCGACTGCATCAGATTCTTGAGACGGGTGGCTTTTCCCAGTCCGGTCATCTGCTGGAAGAGCTTGTGTACATCTTCGGCAATGGCGCGATTGACCGTGAGCAGGCCGATATCGGTGTACGCTCGGACGGTGCCGGTGTGGTAGTTCCCGGTGGACAGATGGCAGTACCGCTTCAGCTTGCCGCGCTCACGGCGGACGATCAGGGTCATCTTGGCGTGTGTCTTGTATCCGACGACGCCATACACCACCTGCACACCAGCTTCCTGCAGGCGGTTGGCGAGTTGGATATTGGCTGCTTCGTCAAAACGGGCGCGCAGTTCGACCACCACCGTGACATCCTTGCCAGCCTGCGCGGCTTCCACCAGCAGGTCCACGATGATGGAGTCCGCTCCCGTGCGGTACAGGGTCTGCTTGATGCCCATGACATTGGGATCGCGCGCGGCTTGGCGTAGCAAATCGAGCACCGGGCTGAACGATTCGTACGGATGATGCAGTACAACGTCCCCGCGTTGCATGACCTGGAAGATGTCGTTGGACTGGGCGATGCGTCGTTGTACGCCGGGTGTGAATGGCGGGTACTTCAGATCCGGTCTGTCCACCATGTCATACAGGGCGAGCATGCGGTTCAGGTTCACCGGTCCATGGACCTGATACAAATCCGAATCTTCGAGTTCGAAGTGGTCCAGCAGGAATGCGCTTTCCTGCTTGGGGCAGTTGTCCGCAACCTCCAAGCGCACAGCCTGCCCGTAATTGCGCCCCAATAGTTCGCCCTGTAGCGCTGACATCAGGTTGTCGACTTCCTCCTCGTCCACGAACAAGTCGGAGTTTCGCGTGACGCGGAACTGGTAACAGCCCGTGACCGTCATGCCGGGGAACAGATCGCCGACATGGGCATGCAAAATGGACGACAGGAAGACGAAGTCGTGCGGTCCTTCGGAGATGGACGCTGGAAGTTGAATCAGGCGGGGCAGGGAGCGGGGCGCTCGTACGATGGCCACGTCCGTGTCTCTGCCGAACGCATCTCTTCCGTCCAGAGACATGATGAAGTTCAGGGATTTGTTCAGGATGCGTGGAAAGGGATGCGCATTGTCCAGCCCGATGGGGGAGAGCACCGGCAACAGTTCCCGCGTGAAGTAGCGCTTCAGCCAGTGCCGCTGTTTGGCATTCCACTGGGAGCGGCGGACGAACCGGATGTGCTGGGCTTCAAGTGCTGGGGTGAGCAGGTCGTTCAGTACCCGATACTGTTCGGCAACCAATGAAGTTGCGGATTCGGAAACCCGCCGCAGGGTTTCAACGGCGCTCAGACCGTCGGGTCCGGTTTGGGTGGATCCGAAGGCAATTTGTTGTTTGAGTGCCCCGACGCGAACCTCGAAGAATTCATCGAGGTTGGTGGTCGAGATGCACAGGAATCGGAAGCGCTCGAGCAGCGGGGTCTCTTCGTCCTTGGCCTGCTCGAGCACGCGCCGGTTGAACTCGAGAAGGCTGAGTTCGCGGTTGAAGAAGTTTTCCGGGGCGCGCAATTCCATCCTGTCCATTCCACCAGCCAATTGTTACAACATTGTTACCGCGGCCCCACCCGTGGGAGCGGCCCTACCTGCCTGCCGAAGCTTCAGCGTAGGCAGGTGGCCGCGAACTGTAGGAGCGGTGCTTTGCACCGCGAATGGTGCAGCGGTAGAGCTAGGAGTAACCGTATTCAGGCGCTGAGATGTCGCCATATTCGCGGCGCGAAGCGCCGCTCCTACATTCAGGGTTCCGCCCCTGATGATATGACAGGGGCAGGGGGGTGTGTATGTGCGCCACCGCCTACACACGCCTGTCACACCCGCATAAAGGATTGGTAACTTGGCGAGGACACACTCTACTCCAGTCTTCCACCTGGAGTGAGTGAAATGGAGCTGACTGTCAGCCTTGCCCGTACAGAGCGTGATGTCCGTGAGACCCAGCGGCTGCGATTCGAGATTTTTTCCGATGAGATGGGTGTGCCTCTGGCCGAACAGGAGCTCGGGCTGGACCGTGACCGCTGGGACCCGTTCTGCCAGCACATCATGGTACGCGAGCGAGAAACAGGGCAGGTTGTCGCCAGCACGCGCGTGCTGACTGATGTTGGCGCTGCGGCAGCGGGTGGCTATTACTCCGAATCCGAATTTGATCTGGATGGATTCAAGGTTCATGCCGGTCGGGTTCTCGAGATTGGGCGTACCTGCGTGAGGAGTGGATGGCGCAATGGTGGGACCATCGGCATGGTGTGGTCGGGCTTGGTCCGTCTGATTCGCTTACAGCAATACAGCCACATCATCGGCTGTGCGAGTATCCCAGCCAAGGACAGCTGCTCCGGCGCCATCGCGACCTGGCAAGCCCTGCAGGATCGATATTTGGCAGATCCTGAGTTGCGCGTGCGTCCGAAGCGACCGCTCCCGACTGGTGGGGCAGATGCGGACGCGGAGCCGATGCTGCCGCCACTGGTCAAAGCCTATATGCGTCTTGGGGCGCGATTTGGCGGACCGCCGTGCTGGGACCCGGCCTTCAATTGCGCCGACCTGTTTGTCATCCTGCGACCGGGCGACTTGCAAGCACGCTACGCTCGACACTTCATCCATCGCAATGAGGGTGTGGTCGCTGCGTGAGGCGGGCGCTACGGCTGTCCGGTATTGTCGTGCTGCTGGTCGCGTTTGCAGTCGAGGCGATGTGCCTACGACTGTGGGTGCGGCGACCATTGCACTTGCAGACGTTGCGGGCCCGCCGCCTGCAATGGTGGCTGGGCTGGTTCGCCAAGCTGATCGGATTACATATCCGGCAGCGCGGAGCCATCACAGGCGCGCCGGTACTGGTGGTTGCCAACCACATCTCCTGGCTGGATATCGTGGCGCTCGGTTCCATCGTACCGCTCCAGTTCGTGGCCAAACAGGAAGTTCGACAGTGGCCGGTCCTCGGTCTGCTCGTAGCAGCTGCTGGCACGCTGTTCATCCAGCGCGGCTCCAGCAGTCAGACCGCACAGGTACTTGATGAAATGACCTGGTCACTGGCCAGTGGTGGCTGGGTGGCTGTGTTCCCGGAAGGGACTTCCACAGACGGGAGCGTGGTGCGTCGTTTCCACAGCCGCCTGTTCCACGCCGCCATTCGCACGCGGGTGCCGGTGCAGGCACTGACCATCCGCTATCTGGGTCGTGCAGCGAGCTTCGCACCCTTCACAGGCGATGCGGATTTCGCCAGTCACCTGTGGCAGCTATTGGGCGAAGAGGCATGCCAAGTGTCGGTCAATGCGTCGCTACCGGTGGCCAGTATAGGTCGAACGGCGCGCAGCCTGGCGGCGGAAGCGCATCGCGATGTGGTCGGGTGTCACGAAGCGGTAACAATGAGTTCATAAGGTAGTCACCCATTGCCGGGACAATTCCCGGTCATCAGGACACGCTGAGTGCCTGTACAACCAGCAAAACCAGGAGAGCACATTAAATGAAACTGAACAAACTGCTGAAGGCAGGCATTGCCGCGACCGTTCTGGTCTCGGGCACTGCATTCGCCCAGGTGGACCCGAACCTGCCGAGCTACAGCACCGTCAGCGGTGTATCCGGCAATCTATCGTCCATCGGTTCCGACACACTGAACAACCTCATGACACTGTGGGCAGAGGAGTTCCAGAAGAACTACCCGAACGTCAACATCCAGATCCAGGGTGCTGGCACCTCCACCGCGCCTCCGGCGATGACGGAAGGGACCGCCAACTTCGGGCCAATGAGCCGCGCGCCATCTGCTCGCGAGCAGCAGGCGTTCGAACAGCGTCACGGTTACCCGTTGACCGTGGTGGGCGTCGCCATCGACATGCTGGCCGTGTATGTGAACAAGGACAATCCGATCCAGGGCTTGAGTCTGCCGCAGGTGGATGCGATCTTCTCGGCAACCCGTCGCTGTGGTCACGGAAACGACATCACCCGTTGGGGCCAGGTTGGTCTGACTGGTGCATGGGCGAACCGCGATTTCACCATCTACTCGCGTAATGCTGTGTCCGGCACCTATGGCTACTTCAAGCAGCATGCGCTGTGTGACGGTGACTACAAGCCGAGCATCAATGAGCAGCCGGGTTCCTCGGCCGTGGTGCAGGGCGTGACTGAGTCCATCAACGGCATCGGTTACTCCGGCATCGGCTACCGCACCTCGGGTGTGCGCGCGATTCCGCTGGCACGCGAGACCGGTGGTGCGATGGTCGAACCGAGCGCAGACAATGCCGCTTCTGGTGAGTATCCGCTGGCCCGATTCCTGTACATCTCGGTCAACAAGCACCCGAACCGTCCGCTGCCGCCGCTGGAGCGTGAGTTCCTGCGTATGGTCATGTCACAGCAGGGTCAGGAAGTGGTGGTCCGGGACGGCTATGTCCCCCTGACCCAGAACGCCGCCCGCACCCAGTTGGCCCGCGTCGGTCTCTGATCTGCAGTCGTACACGGAAGTACACGAAACCCCCGCTACGGCGGGGGTTTCTTTTTGTCACATGGTTGTAACAAACGGACACTAACATGCCGCCGATGAGTTCCCAGACCCCCAGCCCGCGTCAGCTCATCCCCTCGGGGGAAGCCAGGAAATCCCTACGGCGTTGGCGCCACATGAAGGATCGGATTTCACGCTGGGCCATTACCGTTGCGGGGATGGGGGTGGTCGTCGCATTGGCGACGATCTTCGTTTATCTGTTCTCTGAGGTCGCCCCCATCCTGCGGGGTGCTACGGTCACGATGGAGGCGTCTTACCCGGCGGAGCGGGACACGCTGTTTGTCGCCTCCGAGCGCTACGTGGAGGTGGGTGTGCGCTTCACTCGCGGCGGTGAGGCAGTCTTCTTCGAGCCGGAGGACGGCAATGTCAGAGATCGCGTCCGGCTGCCGTTTCCAGACAACGCCACACTGACCAGTTTCGGCTTCGCTGAACCGCGGACCGGGATTGTCGCCTTCGGTTTCTCGGACGGAACAGCGCTCGTGGTCAAGCATGACTACACGCTGACCTACCCGGACGATGTTCGTTATGTCACCCCTCACATCGAATACCCGCTAGGTGACCGGCCCGTAACGGTGGATGACACGGGTGTGGCATTGACCGCCCTCGCGGTCCAGCAAGGATCAACCGGCTTGTCTGTCGGTGCGGTCACGGCAGATGGTCGAGCCATCCTGGCTCGGTATGCATCCCGCGTCTCTTTCATGACCGGAGAGACGGAGCTGACCCGGACGGCTTACGCACTGCCGGCACCACCGCATGCTGTGGCGTGGTTGGAAATAGACATCACCATGCGTAACCTGCTGGCCGCAGGACGCAATGGCATGCTGAGCTACTACGACATTTCCCAGCCAGCGCAGGCGCGCCTGCAGGAAACCCGCCGCATCTTGATGGATCCGCAGGCAGAGTTGACTGCGTTCAGCTACCTGCTGGGAACGGTGTCGTTCATCGCTGGCGGATCAGACGGTTCGGTTGCGCAATGGATGCTAGTCCGTGATGACGACAACATCTATCACATCACGCCGGTGCGTGCATTCCGTGGGCACTCCGGTGCGGTGGTGGATATCCAGCCTGAGTATTCACGCAAGGGATTCGTCACAGCCGATGTGAACGGCGAGGTTGGAATTCACTTCGCATCCTCCGCCCGAACCGTGTTCCATGAACGGCTCATCGACCGTGCGGTCCGATATGTCCGACTTGCTCCCCGCGATGATGCACTGTTTATCATCGATGATGCGGGCACCGTGCATCGGTCGACCGTGTGGAACGAACATCCCGAGATTTCCATGTCCGCGTTGTGGCAGAAAGTTTGGTACGAGGGCAGACAGGGACCTGATTATGTCTGGCAAGCGTCTTCTGCCACTGACGAGTTCGAACGCAAGTTCTCGCTGGTGCCGCTCACGATAGGTACGCTGAAAGCCGCTTTCTACGCAATGTTGTTCGCGATTCCCTTGGCCATTTTCGGGGCAATCTACACCGCCTATTTCATGACGCCGAAGATGCGTGGCTATGTGAAACCGACCATCGAGGTCATGGAGGCACTTCCTACGGTCATTCTCGGCTTCCTCGCGGGCCTATGGCTGGCGCCATTTGTCGAAAGCAACCTGCCAAGTGTATTCATGTCTTTGTTGTTCCTGCCGACCATCATGTTGGTAGTAGCCTGGATCTGGACCCACCTACCAGCTCGGGTGCGCTTTATCATCCCGGATGGATGGGAAGCCGCACTCCTGATTGTTCCGATCATCGCGGTAGTCTGGGCAGCCGTCGAACTGAGTCCAGTCGTCGAGCTGCTGTTCTTCAACGGCGACATGCGGCAATGGTTCACCGATGTCGGCATCACCTACGACCAGCGCAACGCCCTGGTGGTTGGAATTGCCATGGGCTTCGCCGTCATCCCGACGATTTTCTCGATTGCGGAGGACGCCATCTTTACGGTGCCGAAGCATTTGACCCAGGGCTCGCTCGCTCTGGGTGCGACACGGTGGCAAACCGTCACTAAGGTGGTCCTGCTGACCGCCAGCCCCGGTATTTTCTCGGCCATCATGATCGGGTTTGGCCGCGCGGTGGGTGAAACCATGATTGTGCTCATGGCAACCGGCAACAGCCCGGTCGTGAACTTCAACATCTTCGAGGGGATGCGCACATTGTCTGCGAACATCGCTGTCGAGCTGCCGGAAACCGCAGTCGGTGGTACGCATTTCCGGATTCTGTTCCTGGCGGCGCTGCTGCTCTTCGCCATCACTTTCATTCTCAATACGGTCGCGGAGGTCGTGCGTCAGCGTTTGCGTACGAAGTACAGCCAGCTATGACACTCAGGACATGGTTCAAGAGCGGCACCCCGTGGATCTGGCTCAACGCCGGAGCCGTCGCGATCAGTCTGGTCATGGTGGTCGGCTTGCTCGCGCTCATTGCCATCCGTGGTCTTGGGCACTTCTGGCCGGGGACAGTTTACGAGGTCAGCTATGAGGTCCCGGGCCAGGCGCCGGTGCGCGTACTCGGAGAAATCACCGACAGCGAACTGCGTACGACCGTCGTGCTACAGGAGGCCGGTTTCCCCGTCCCGCCTGATCAGGAGTTCGCCAGCCGGCTGCTGTTCAAGCAGGGCAACCGTGACCTGACGGGGCGTGATTTTGTCTGGTATGTCGATGCCTTCATGCCGGAGATGCGCACGCCCGAGGATGTCATCGTTCTGGAACGGCGTGAGTGGGGCAACTTCTACGGATATTTGAGACAGGTCAAGGAAGACGGTGCGGTAGTCGCTGGTGATGAATCGGCGTGGCCAGCCCTGCAGGAGCGTCTCCGTCGCAGCAATGACCTGCTGGCTCAGGCACGCCGTATCGAGCGCTACGACATCGGAAGCATCAACCAACGCGTCGAGCGCACCCGTCTGGATCGTCGCCGCGTGGCCATGGACGAGTCCCTCAGTGATGCGGTCAAAGCGGAGCGGTTCGCTGCCTTTGACGCCACATTGTTGGCGCTGGAAGGGGAGTATGCCGTGGTCAAGGAGCGACTGGACGCTCTGCTCGCCGACGCAAGGCGGGATGCGGTCGTCGTCGAGGTGATGGACGGACAAACGCAGGAAATCAATCTGTCCATGGTCGTGCTTGCCTTCATGCCGAACGCGATGAGCATCCCGCAAAAGCTCGGCCTCTATCTGCACAATGTCTGGGAGTTCCTCAGCGGCTACCCTCGTGAGGCCAACACCGAGGGCGGTATCTTCCCGGCGATCTTCGGGACGGTGATGATGGTCATCATCATGTCCATTGTCGTGACGCCCTTCGGTGTTCTTGCCGCCATCTACTTGCGCGAGTATGCCAAGCAAGGCCCACTCACCCGCATCGTCCGCATCTCCGTGAACAATCTGGCGGGCGTTCCTTCCATCGTCTTCGGTGTGTTCGGCGTCGGGTTCTTCGTGTACTTCATCGGTGGACACATTGACCAACTGTTCTATCAGGCGGCACTGCCAGCTCCGACTTTCGGGACACCAGGACTGATCTGGGTATCTCTGACCCTGGCGCTGCTGACACTGCCGGTTGTCATCGTGTCCACGGAGGAGGGCCTGACCAGAATCCCGCGGGCTATCCGTGAAGGTAGTCTGGCCTTGGGCGCGACCAAGGCAGAGACACTGTGGAAGATCATCGTACCCATTGCCGCTCCGGCCATGATGACCGGCCTCATCTTGGCTGTGGCGCGCGCCGCTGGTGAGGTGGCGCCGCTGATGCTGGTCGGTGTAGTCAAACTTGCGCCGAATCTTCCACTGGATACCCAGTTCCCGTTCCTGCACATGGAGCGGAAGATCATGCACCTCGGCTTCCACATTTACGATGTCGGCTTCCAGAGCCCGAACGCGGAGGCGGCGCGGCCGCTGGTTTATGCCACCGCGCTGGTTTTGGTCGCCATCATCATGATTCTGAACCTGACCGCCATTTCGGTCCGTAACCGTCTGCGTGAGAAATATCGCTCGGACAGCGATTGAGGCAATAACGAATGAACGAAACCAACCAAGTCATGACACACGCGGTGGATCCTTCGGTCTTCAAGGGAGGCTCTGAGCGAAAGCTGAGACTCTCCTCCGAGAAGACAGCGATTGAGGTCAAGAACCTCAATCTGTATTACGGTGCCACCCAAGCGCTCAAAAACATCAACATGCGCATCCCTGAGAAGCGTGTGACGGCGTTCATCGGCCCGTCCGGCTGTGGCAAGTCCACCTTGCTGCGCTGCTTCAATCGGCTCAACGACCTCATCGACATCTGCCGCATCGAGGGCGAGATCATCATCAACGGCGATGATATCCACAACAACGCCGTGGATGTCGCGGAGCTGCGCCGTAATGTCGGCATGGTGTTCCAGAAGCCCAACCCCTTCCCGAAGTCCATCTATGAGAATGTGGCCTATGGCTTGCGCCTGCAGGGCGTGAACGACCGGCGCAAGCTGGATGAGGTGGTGGAGCACTCCCTCAAACGCGCAGCCTTGTGGAATGAAGTGAAGAACCGCCTGGATGATAATGCCTATGGGCTGTCGGGTGGTCAGCAGCAGAGATTGGTCATCGCGCGTGCCATCGCCATCGAGCCGGAGATTATCCTGCTGGACGAGCCGGCCTCCGCGCTCGACCCTATTTCCACCGCCAAGATCGAGGAGCTCATCTACGAGCTGAAGAACGACTACACCATCGTCATCGTCACCCACAACATGCAGCAGGCAGCTCGTGTTTCGGATTACACTGCGTACATGTATCTGGGTGACCTGGTCGAATACGACGACACGGTCTCGATCTTCACGAAACCGAAGAAGAAGGCCACCGAAGACTACATCACCGGCCGTTACGGCTAAGAGGCGAACATGGACAAACTGCATCTCGACAAACACATCTCGCAACAGTTCAACAAGGAACTGGAAGCCGTCCGCAACCGCGTGCTCGCGATGGGCGGCGTGGTCGAACAGATGATTTCGGACGCCGTCCGTGCGCTGGTGGATCGCGACAGCGAGCTGGGGCAGAAGGTCATCGAGGACGATGAGCAGGTCAACGAGCTCGAGATCGCCATTGACAGGGAATGCTTCCGCATCATCGCGCGCCGCCAGCCGGCGGCCTCGGACCTGAGGTTGGTGCTGGCCATCTCGAAGGTCATCACTGACCTCGAGCGCGTTGGCGACGAAGCCGAGAAGATCGGCAAGCTCGCCAAGACGCTGTCGGCCATGGAGCCGCCGCAGAACGGCTACGTTGAAATCGAGAACCTGGGCACCCATTGCCGTCAGATGGTGCGGGACTCGTTGGATGCATTCGTCCGTCTGGATACCGGACTGGCGGTCGCGGTCGCACGCGAGGACACCAAGGTGGATCGCGAATACGAAGCCATCCTGCGCCAGCAGATGACCATGATGCTGGAGGACGGGCGCAACATCCGCCGTGCGGTGGATGTGATGTGGGCTGCGCGTGCGCTGGAGCGCATCGGTGATCATGCCCGAAACATCGGCGAGAATGTCATCTACCTCGTGCAGGGTGACGATGTGCGTCATTCCACGGTCGAAGAGATGGAGAAAAAGGTAGCCGAAGGTTCCGACCAGGAAGAGGAGTGACTCTCGCGGAGACGCAGAGACGCGGAGAAAAGATTAAGACAGGATTAAAAGGATTGTTTTCTCGCAGAGAGCGCAGAGACCGCAGAGAAAAGATAAAGACAGAAATAAAAGGTTTTTTCTCGCAAAGCCGCAAAGCCGCAAAGAAAAAAGAATTTAAAAATAAAGAACTCAGTTTTATTATTTTTAGTCTTCTCTCTGCGTTCTCCGCGTACTCTGCGAGAACATTCTTTATCTTTTCTCCGCGTCTCTGCGGCTCTGCGAGAGAAAACAGGTAAAATCCCCTCATGACCAAGCGCGTCCTATTCGTCTGTATCGAGAACTCCAACCGCTCCCAAATGGCGGAAGCCTTCATGCGTATGCATGGCTTCGGCGTCGAGGCATACAGTTCCGGGAGCCGCCCGTCCGGCAAGGTCAACGAGCGGGCCATCCAGTTCATGGCTGAGCGCGACTATGACCTCACCACGCATCAGTCCAAAGGCCTCGACGACATCCCGGATGTCGAGTACGACTACGCCATCACCATGGGTTGCGGGGATGAGTGTCCGCTGGTGAACGCCAAGCACCGCGAGGACTGGAGCATCGATGACCCCAAAAACATGATTGACGCCGACTTTCGGCGGGTGCGGGATGACATCGAACGCCGGGTGATGGACCTTATCGGGCGGCTGTAGAATCCTGGATTCGCGGCCACCTGCCTTCGCCAAGACTTCGGCAGGCAGGGCAGGGCCGCTCCCACATCACAAGAAGGTTTGGTAAATGGGTTTTCTCGATCGGTACCTGACGGTCTGGATTTTTGCGGCCATGGCGGCCGGCGTGGCACTGGGGTCCTTTTTCACGGACCTGCCGTCGGCTTTGTCGCGGTTCAGCATCGGCGATACCAACCTCCTGATTGCGGTCGGGCTCATCGTCATGATGTATCCGCCTTTGGCGCGGGTCCGCTACGAGGCACTCCCCCAGGTGTTCGCCGATCGGCGTATTCTTCTGCTGTCGCTGATCCAGAACTGGGTCATCGGTCCGGTGTTGATGTTCGGCTTGGCTGTGGTCTTCCTTTCGGGGCACCCCGAGTACATGACCGGCGTGATTCTCATCGGTCTGGCCCGCTGCATCGCGATGGTGATTGTCTGGAACACACTCGCCGGTGGCAGTAACGAGTATGTAGCGGGTCTTGTGGCCTTCAACAGCCTTTTCCAGCTGTTGTTCTTCTCGCTTTACGCGTGGGTGTTCCTGACGGTGCTACCACCGCTGTTCGGTCTGCAGGGCAGCATCGTGGATGTGTCGTTCTGGACCATTGCCCAGGCAGTGTTCATCTATCTCGGCATTCCCTTCGGTGCTGGGTGGGCGACACGGCACTTTCTGCGTCCCAGGAGGGGAGCCGAATGGTATGACAATGTCTTCGTACCGCGAATCGCTCCCCTCACATTGGTCGCGCTTCTGTTCACCATCCTGGCGATGTTCTCACTCAAGGGGAACATGGTCCTGCAACTTCCCGTGGATGTGTTGAGGATCGCGTTGCCGCTCGCCATCTATTTCGTGGTGATGTTTCTCATCAGTTTCGCCATGGGACGCTTCCTCGGTGCGGATTACGAGCGCACCACGAGCCTGTCGTTCACGGCTGCCAGCAACAATTTCGAACTGGCGATTGCGGTGGCCATCGCAGCGTTCGGTCTGGGGTCAGGCGTTGCCTTTGCAACTGTCATCGGGCCACTGGTGGAAGTGCCGGTGCTGATCGGCTTGGTCAGCGTGGCCTTGTGGCTCAAGAAACGATGGTTCTAGAGTTCTCGCAGAGCCGCGGAGGCGCGGAGAAAGACAAAAGAAAGTTCTCGCAGAGTACGCAGAGAACGCAGAGAGAAGACTAAAAATAATAAAACTAATCTTTTTTAAGTCTTTTTTGTTCTTTGCGTCTTTGCGGCTTTGCGAGAACAAAATATTTTAATTCTGCCTTTATCTTTTCTCTGCGGCCTCTGCGTTCTCTGCGAGAAAAATCTTTTATTCCTGTCTTTTTCTTTCTCCGCGTCTCTGCGGCTCTGCGAGATACTTCTTTTTCTGCTCTCTCCGGCTCTGCGAGAGATCAGTTTCGACGAAACCCGTTGACTACCCCGAAGCCCGCCAGCAACACACAGCAGATCAAGACCCACCCCGGCATGGACAACCCCAGCAGGGCCCAGTCCACCTCGGCGCATTCTCCGGATCCGCGGAACACCAGTTGCAGTGCCTCCCACGCCGGGAACACATCGAATATGTACTCGAGTCCTGGCCCGCAGTCGGGCACCTGGTCGGGCGGCAGGTTCTGTATCCAGACATGACGTGCGGCAATCCCGGCGCCGGCGGCGGCGAACAGGGTGGTGAAGATTCCGTAGATGCGCTGACCGGTCCGCCCGGGGCCGTGGATGGCAGCTGCCAGACAGACGAGACCTGTCGCGAAAACGGCGATGCGCTGGAAAATGCAGAGCGGGCAGGGCTCGTAGCCCAGCGCGTATTGGGAGAAGTAGGCATAGGCCAGCAGACCCCCACAGAAGGCGGCGGCAAAGGCAAACAGGCGTCGGGGGCGGGGCAGGAAGTCTCCGTTCATGCGCGGATTATGCCAGTCGCTGCGCAATCAGGGCGAGTACCTCGCGGAAAGGAGTGGTTCGCTCGCCATCCGGGACATTATTGGCGTCTGCATAGACCGGGAAATCTACACGCCTCACATTGGAATACTCCCAGCGTGTTTTGGCACCAAGATGCATCATGGTGTTGAGAAAGGGGAGGTTTTCTTCAAATGTGAACGAGCGCAACACCTGAATACCCTGGTGAGCTGCGGCGATGGACAAGACCGCGAGAAGTAATACACCTGCTCCACGCTTCTGATAGGCATCGACCACCAAGATGGCCGATTCCGATACATGCGGTTCTTCCTCGAACTCCACGCAACGCGCAACGCCGACCAGTGGCTGCCCAGGTTCATCGCGTGCGACTGCCAGCCAGGCAATGTGATGGACTTGGTCAACCTCGGTGAGAAAACGAAGTTGTTGCTCGGACAGCTGAACTACCGGCATGAAAAACCGACGGTAGAGGTTCTCGGCGGAGATATGAGGGACCGCCGCCTGCAAGCGGTCCTTGTCGTCGGGCCGTATGGGGCGCACGGTAATCGGCGTCCCGTCGCGCAGGGTCCAGTCGAAGGTCTTGTCCAGCGGTGCCGCCATA
>CAZKFT010000004.1:71488-72954 GCA_964552205.1 uncultured Gammaproteobacteria bacterium | reverse complement strand
CGGCGTCCCGTCGCGCAGGGTCCAGTCGAAGGTCTTGTCCAGCGGTGCCGCCATATTGTGATACGTCGCTCCTACCGGTTCTTGAGAAGCTTGGTTAGGACCCGCTCGTACACCAGGGAAAGTTCATCCAGCTCGTCAACCCGCACCTTCTCGTCAATCTTGTGGATGGTGGCGTTCACCGGCCCCAACTCGATGACTTCAGTGCCAGTGGGAGCGATATGGCGGCCATCCGAGGTTCCACCACCCGTGTCCACGACCGGTTCGATACCGACGATTTCCTTGAGTGCCTCGCGGGTCGCATCCAGTAGCGGTCCACCCGCGGTCAGGAATGGTTCGCCCGAGATATGCCATTTGATGTCGTACTCGAGCCCGTGACGGTCCAGCAAATCGATGATGCGTTCCTGCAAGCGCTGCACTGTCCATTCCGTCGAGAAGCGGATGTTGAACATGAGCGAGGCGGAGCCGGGGATGATGTTGTCCGCGCCAGTGCCGGCATTGAGGTTGGAGATCTGTAGGCTGGTCGGTGGAAAATGCGCATTGCCCCTGTCCCACTCGATGGAACACAACTCCGACAAGGCCGGCGCCAACTTGTGGACGGGATTCGACGCTAGGGCGGGGTAGGCTACATGGCCCTGCACGCCGTGAATGGTGACCAGGCCGTTGAGGGACCCGCGACGACCATTGCGCAGGACATCTCCGCCGCGCTCCCGGCTTGAGGGTTCACCAAGCAGGCACCAGTCGATTTTTTCGCCACGTGCCTGCAACGCGGCCATGACCTTACGGGTGCCGTCAATGGACGGACCTTCCTCGTCCGCGGTGAGCAGGAACGCGAGTGAGCCTTGATGGTCGGGGTGGGCGGCAATAAAACGTTCCGTCGCGGTCACCAGTCCGGCAAGCCCACCCTTCATGTCCGCCGCGCCGCGCCCGTGCAACCAGCCATCCTTGAGTGTGGGTTCGAACGGAGGTGTGCTCCAATTCTCGACGGGGCCAGTTGGTACAACATCCACATGCCCTGCGAGCGCGAGCACCGGGTGCTCTGTGCCGCGTCGCGCCCACAGATTGTCGACCTCTCCGAATCGCATCCACTCGCAGGTGAAGCCGATGGCCTCAAGTCGCGCGGCGATAAGGTCTAGGCAGCCGGCCTGGTCCGGCGTCACCGACGGTCGCCGGATCAGGTCACACGCGAGGTCGAGTGTTTCACTCATGTCTGGTTACTCTCGCAGAGCCGCAGAGCCGCGGGGAAAGAAAAAAGATGATTTCTCGCAGAGAACGCAGAGAACGCAAAGGAAAGAAAAATACAAAGATGAATGATAAGAGTCTGTGGTGGTGCCTCCGCGTCCTCTGCGAGAGCAATCTTTTATCCTTTCACTATCTCTTCTCTGCGTCTCCGCGGCTCTGCGAGAGAAGTCTGTCTCGGCGGCTCTGCGAGAACCAATCATTTGGCGTTCCGGAGCAATTCGTTGATG
>CAZKFT010000004.1:0-71388 GCA_964552205.1 uncultured Gammaproteobacteria bacterium | reverse complement strand
TCTCGGCGGCTCTGCGAGAACCAATCATTTGGCGTTCCGGAGCAATTCGTTGATGCCGACCTTGGCCTTGGTCTTGGCATCCACGCGCTTGACGATGATGGCGGCATACAAGGAGCAACGCCCTTCCGAGGAGGGTAGTGACCCCGGCACGACCACAGCGCCTGCCGGTACGCGACCATAAATCACTTCGTCCCGCTCGCGATCATAGATGCGCGTGCTCTGGCCGATGTACACGCCCATGGAAATGACAGCGCCTTCTTCGACAATCACCCCCTCGACAATTTCCGAGCGCGCGCCGACGAAGCAATTGTCCTCGATGATGGTGGGCGCGGCCTGCAGTGGTTCGAGTACGCCACCGATGCCGACCCCACCTGAAATGTGCACATGGGCGCCGATCTGTGCGCATGAACCGACCGTGGCCCAGGTATCGATCATGGTGCCACGCCCGATGCGCGCCCCGATGTTGACGTAGGAGGGCATGAGCACGACATCGGGTTCGATGTAAGCGCCGTGCCGTACTACCGCATGCGGCACCACCCTCACACCTTCACGCGCGAACGCCTCGGCATCATGGGCGGCATGTTTCAGCGGGACTTTGTCCCAGAACCGCGTGAAGCCGCCATCAATGACCTGGTTGGCGGTGATGCGGAAGCTGAGCAGGACGGCTTTCTTCACCCATTCGTTCACCTGCCACGCGCCGCTGGTCTTTTCCGCAACCCGGAGCTCGCCGCTGTCCAGTCCGGCAAGGACCGCACTGACCGCGTTTCTGATGTCGTCCGGACAACGTTCCGGGCTGAAGTCCTGGCGCTGCTCGAAGGCGGTTTCGATGGTGTCTCTGAGGGTGTCCATGGGGCTCGATTCTACCCGAATGAGGGTAGAATCGCGGACCATGAACCCGGACCTCGACAAACTCCATCCTTATCCATTCGAACGTTTGGCCGACCTGAAGCAGGGTGTCATGCCGCCAGCTGGGCTGGAACATATCGCTCTGTCCATCGGTGAACCGCGCCACGCACCACCCGAGTTCGTGCTGGAGGCCTTGCGCCAGCAACTGGAAGGACTCGGGAGTTATCCGATGGCGTTGGGGTTACCGGAATTGCGCGAGGCCATTGCCGCTTGGCTCACGCGACGTTTCAAACTTGGGGTCGGCGCCGTGGACCCTGCCCGACATGTGTTACCGGTCAACGGTACGCGTGAGGGACTGTTCGCATTCGCGCAGGCGGTGGTGGACCGCAGCAAGCCCGCGCCGCTTGTCGCCATGCCAAACCCGTTCTATCAAATCTATGAGGGCGCGGCCTTGCTGGCTGGCGCCGAGCCCTATTATTTGAATACGGTGGCGTCGCACGGCTTCACCCCTGATCTGGAGGCTGTGCCCGAGGCGGTGTGGAAGCGGTGCCAACTCGTATACATCTGTTCACCGGGAAACCCGACGGGCGCTGTGCTCGACCGTGCGTTCTATGAACGCCTCATAGCGCTCGCGGATACCCATGACTTCGTCATCGCCTCGGATGAGTGTTACTCCGAACTGTATGACGATGAGGCGAACCCGCCGCTGGGTTTGCTGGAAGTGTGCCAGCAGACCGGGCGCGATGGCTTCGAGCGCTGCGTGGTGTTCCACTCCTTGTCCAAGCGTTCCAATGTCCCCGGCCTGCGTTCCGGATTCGTCGCAGGTGATGCGGCGATCATGGCGAAGTTTCGTTTGTACCGGACCTATCATGGCTGCGCGGTGCCCATTCCTACACAGCTCGCGTCCATTCCCGCCTGGAGCGACGAAGCCCATGTGGTTGAGAACCGCGCTTTGTATCGCAGCAAATTCGACGATGCGATGCGCATCCTTGACGGTGTTATGCCAGTGCAGCGGCCAGCAGCTGCGTTCTACCTCTGGGTCCCGGTGCCGGGCGGAGATGACGAGGGGTTCACGCGGGAACTGTTCCGCGAGCAGAACCTGACCGTGTTGCCGGGAAGTTATTTGTCGCGGACAACGCCAGAAGGCGATCCCGGGGAGGGTTATGTGCGCATTTCCTTGGTGCCTTCCGTTGGTGCGTGCGCAGAAGCGATGCAGCGGATCAAACAATTCGCGGGCACCTACCTACGCTAAAGCTTCGGTAGGCAGGCAGCACCGCTCCTACATCTATTCGAGCGCGGTGGTGAGGGCTTCGGAGAGCGCCTGTTGTGCGGCATCATCAAGCGGTAATCCCGCCATGTCGGTCACGAAGAACACATCCTCCACGCGTTCCCCGACCGTGGATACTTTGGCCGTGTTGACCAGCACCGCGTTCTGCGCGAAAACCCGGCCGATGGTGGCCAACAGGCCTGGCCGGTCGGCCGAGGCAATCTCTACCGCAGTCCGCCGGTTGCGCGTGTCGTCGGAAAAACTGACATGCGTCGGTGTTCTGAAGGCGCGAACCTTGCGCTGAGGGATGCGCATGCCCCGCGGCGGCACCGCCCCGGATTGCGTCATCACCCGGGTCATGACGCGTTGGATTTCATCCACACGGTGTCGATCGCTGATGGGTGCACCATCGGCTTCAAGCACCGTGTAGGTAGCGAGGCTGCGACCCGCATCATCCGGCACAAGGCGGGCATCCATGACGGTCAGGCGCAACTGGTCCAGCGCAGCGGTGGCGCGCCCGAAGGCGGTAAGGTCATGGTGTGTGTGGACGAAGACGGCCGTACCGCCACGCTCGCTGGTCTGCCGGACCAGCACCAGTGGCGCATCCGGGTCTTCGGCCTGAACCAGCGCCGATGCATGCCAAGCAATCTCATCCGGTGTGTGCTGCAGGAAGTAGTCGTAGGTCAGTCCAACCCAGAGTCGGTCAACCTGGTCTGACGGCAGCCCTAGCTCGCCGCAGCGTGCGCGCGCAGCATCGCGTGTCTCGCTGACCAGTTCCTCCCGGTCGATGGGGTTTTCCAAGCCGCGTCTCAATGCACGTCGGGTCTGTCGGTACAGGTCCTCGAACAGGGTGCGCTTCCACGAGTTCCAGAGGTCCGGGTTGGTGCCGCGAACATCAGCGCATGTCAGAACGAACAGGTGATCCAGATGCGCCTGATCGCCGACGCGTTCCGCGAACTCGTGAATGACGCGCGGGTCGGAGATGTCTTTCTTCTGCGCTGTGATGGACAGCAAGAGGTGGTTGAGCACCAACCAGGACACCAGGCGGGTCTCGTAACGCGACAAGCCGTGGCTCTCACAGAATGCCTCCGAATCCACGGCACCGAGCTCCGAATGGTCACCACCACGCCCCTTGGCGATGTCGTGGAACAGTCCGGCGATGTAGATCAGTTCCGGCTTCGGGAGGGACTGCATGACCTCGCTGGCGAACGGTACTTCGGACTGGAAGCGTGGCAATGCGAAGCGTCGCAGGTTGCTGACCACGAAAAGCGTGTGCTCATCCACGGTATAGGCATGGAACAAGTCGTACTGCATGCGTCCCACGATGCGTCCGAACGCCGGGATGTAACGCCCCAAGATGCCGTAGCGGTTCATGCGGCGAAGTTCATGGGTGATGCCGACGGGCTCGCGCAGGATGGACATGAACAGCTCCTGATTCACCGGGTCGGCGCGGAAGCGCTCATTGATGAGGTCACGCGCCCTCAGGAGCAAACGGATGGTGGATGCACGCACACCCTTCAGATGCGGGTTCTGTTGCAGCAAGTGGAATATTTCCAAAAGCGCAGAAGGCGTTTCCTCGAACACGCGATCATGGGTTACCTGGATGAAGCCCTTCACTTCCTCGAAGCGCGCATTGATGGGCGCAGGGTCATCGGTGTCGTCGCCGAGCAGGATGGCTTCCTGGAACAGCTGCAGCAGGACCTCGTTCAGCCGGCTCAGGTCGATGATGGCGCGGTAGTAGCGCTGCATGAATTGCTCAACGGCGAGACTGTGCCCTTCGTCCTGATAGCCGAACATCTGCGCCAGGGTTCTCTGGTTGTCGAACAACAAGCGGTCTTCGCGCCGGCCTGTGGCCAGATGGAGTGCGAAGCGCACTTGCCACAGGAAATCTTGGCCCGCCGAGAGCTGCTCGAGTTCGCTTTGCGTGAGAAAGCCACGGCCAACAAGGTCGGACAGGGTGTTGACACCGAAATGACGCTTCGCAACCCAACCAATCATCTGGATGTCGCGCAATCCGCCGGGACCTTCCTTCACATTGGGTTCGAGCTTGTATCCAGTGTCGTGGTAGCGCCCATGACGGGCCTGCTGTTCCTTCCACTTGGCTTCGAAGAAAGCGGGTCCCGACCAGATGCGGTCCGGGCCGGTTGCCTGGCGCATATGCTCGAACAAGGTGTCAGATCCCGAGAGCAGGCGCGACTCCATCAGTGTTGTGGCAACACTGATGTTTGCCTCGGCTTCTTCCGCGCACTGCGCAACCGTGCGCACGGAATGCCCAACTTCCAGCCCGCAATCCCACAGGTACGCGATGAACTGCTCTATCGCATGGTCTCGGTCCGCTGGGGATGCTTCATCCTCATCGGACAGCAACACCATCAAGTCCACATCGGAGTAGGGGTGGAGCTCTCCACGTCCGTAGCCGCCGACCGCGACGAGAACGCCGCTCCCACTGGAAAAGAAATGGTCGAAGGCGTCGATGCAGATGGCGTCCACTGCTTGCGCACGCTCACGAACCAGTGCGCTGGCCGGTTCTCCCGCCTCAAACCTGCGACGTTGCTCCGCGTCGAACGACGCCAGCGTCTGGCGCCGGGGAATCATGTCAGACGACACCACCTGGCCGTTGCGTGAGGATTTCGCAGCCATCGCGGGTGACAAGGACGGTGTGTTCCCACTGGGCCGACAGTGAGTGGTCCTTGGTCACGACAGTCCAGCCATCGGCCAGAAGTTTTACATGGCGGCGACCGGCGTTGATCATCGGTTCAATGGTGAAGGTCATGCCTTCGACCAACTCCATACCGGTGTCGGGTGTGCCGTAGTGAAGAATCTGCGGGTCTTCATGAAAGACCCGCCCGATGCCGTGACCACAGTATTCCCGCACCACCGAGTAGTCGTGGGATTCCGCATAGGTCTGTATGGCGTGCCCCAGATCCCCAAGTCGAACGCCAGGTTTGACCATCTCGATGCCGACCATCATCGCCTCGCGGGCAACTTTGCACAGCCGGCGTGACTGGATGGATGGTTCCCCTACAAAGAACATCACGCTGGTATCCCCGTGGAAACCGTCCTTGATGACGGTGACATCCACGTTCACGATGTCGCCGTTCTTCAGGCGTTTGCCGCCTGGAATGCCATGGCAGACCACATGATTGACCGAGGTGCAGATGGACTTGGGGAAGCCACGGTAGTTGAGCGGGGCGGGAATGGCGTCGAGGTCACGGGTGATGTATTCGTGGGCAATACGGTCCAGCTCCTCGGTGGTGATGCCCGGCTGCACGTGGGGCTCTATGTAGTGCAGGACCTGACCGGCGAGACGCCCGGCAACCCTCATCTGCTCCTGTTCTTGGGGATTTTTGATGGTGACATTCATGCGGTGCATATTCTACCAGCCCCCGGCCGGTACGGCTTCCTCTGGCTTTGGGGCGTTGTTCAAGTCTGTTGCGGGCGCCCTTCGGGGTTGAACGCACCAGCTCGCGCCCTTCGCTGCGGCGCTTGCGACCGGTGTCGCGGCAGAAGTGGGTGCGCCGCCTATTTCGTGCTTGCCCTTCACTGCGACTCCCCGACTCCCGCTCAGGGCGCTCCTGGCACGCAACCCACTCCGGGCGCTTCGCCCACCATCTGCCACCGACCTATCGCGGCCCGTGGGGCCGCTCCCACACCCATTCTTTACGTGGGAGCGGCCCCACGGGCCGCGAAGCTAAATACTTGAATGGGAAGGGGTGGCGTGGTATAAAGCGCGCGCCTATTAGGCAAACCACACATGTGCCGGCACACCCACGGGGTGCCCCCAGCCGAGAGGCCCGGGGTCGTCGGGTGAGGGTACATGGAGGCTCAACCCCTACAATGAGGAATAGTGACATGGCTGGCATTTCCATGCGGCAAATGCTGGAAGCGGGCGTCCATTTTGGACATCAGACCCGTTTCTGGAACCCCAAGATGAAGCCCTTCATCTTCGGTGAACGCAACAAGATTCACATCATCAACCTTGAGAAGACGCTTCCGCTCTTCGTCGAGGCCCAGAACTTCGTGAGCAGTCTCGTCGGCAACCGCGGCACCGTCCTGTTCGTCGGTACAAAGCGTGCCGCGCGTGATGTCATGCAGCGCGAAGCACAGCGCTGTGGCATGCCTTACATCACCCAGCGTTGGCTGGGCGGCATGCTCACCAACTTCAAGACCGTCAAGTTGTCGATCAAGCGTCTCACCGACCTTGAGGAGATGGAGAAGGAAGGTGGCTTCGAGAAGCTGGGCAAGAAGGAAGTACTGATGCGCCGTCGCGAGATGGAGAAGCTCGAGAAGAGCCTCGGCGGTATCAAGAACCTGAACAGCCTGCCGGACGCTTTGTTCGTGATTGACGTCGGCCACGAGAAGATTGCAGTAGCCGAAGCGCGCAAATTGGGCATCCCGGTGATTGGTATTGTCGATACCAACAACTCGCCGGATGGTGCCGACTGGGTCATCCCAGGCAATGACGACGCCATCCGCGCCATTGAGTTGTATGCCGGCGGATTGGCAGACGCCATTCTCTCCGGAGTTGACTCATTGCCGCGCTTGGCGAATAGCACCGATGAATTCGTCGAGTTGGACGAAGACGGTAGCCCGAACGTGAAGGGCAACGCGCGCCGCGCTCCTGCCAAGACACCGGCTGTCAAGAAAGCCACGGCCAAGAAAGCCGAGCCCAAGGTTGAAGCGGAGCCCGTCGCTGAAGAGGTAGCGCCGCCAGCCGAAGAAGCCGCGCCGAAAAAGAAAACAATCGTGAAGAAGAAGGTGGCCAAGAAGAAGGTTGCCAAAAAGAAGGTTGCCAAGAAGAAGGCCACCAAGAAAGCCGATTAACCGGAGATTCAGATGACTGTTACAGCAGCAATGGTAAAAGAGCTCCGCGAGCGCACTGGCTCGGGGATGATGGAGTGCAAGAAGGCGTTGGTGGAGACCGGCGGCGACATGGAGGCAGCTATTGAGCTCATGCGCAAGCAAGGTCTGGCCAAGGCCGACAAGAAAGCGGGCCGGGTTGCCGCTGAAGGCACCATCGTCATCGAGGTATCCGCTGACGGCAAGCGCGCTGCCATCGTTGAAGTGAACTGCGAGACCGATTTCGTTTCCACCGGTCCTGAGTTCCGTGCATTCGCTGAAGGTGTGGCGAAGTTGGTGCTCCAGAACGCGCCAGCCGATCTAGACGCGCTGGGTGCTTTGGACCTTGGCGGCGAAACCGTTGAGGTCACTCGTCGCGCTATGGTGGCGAAGATTGGTGAGAACATCGGTGTCCGTCGTTTCGAGCTGGTTGCCGCCAAGGGGGACCGTATCGGTGCCTACCTGCACGGCACCCGCATCGGCGTGCTGGTGGACATGGCGGGTGGAAATGATGACTTGGCGCGTGACATTGCCATGCATGTCGCCGCCAGCCGACCGGTCTGTGTCGCAGAGGGTGATTTTCCGGCCGAACTGCTTGAGAAGGAGCGCGAGATTATCGCCGCCCAGTCGCAGCAGGAGGGCAAGCCAGCCGCCATCATCGAGAAGATGGTGGAAGGCCGTTTGCGCAAGTACCTCGCGGAAATCACGCTGGTCGGTCAGCCGTTCGTGAAGGATCCCGACCAGACCGTCGCCAAGCTGTTGGCCGCCAACAGTGCCTCCGTCCACGGCTTTGTACGCCTGGAAGTTGGCGAGGGCATCGAAAAGAAAGTCGAGAACTTCGCCGAAGAGGTTAAGAAGGCCTCCCAGGTCTAAACCTGGTTGGTGTACCAAGGCCCTGTCTGGAACCTGCTACTGGTTCCAACAGGGCCTGTTCTTTTGTGGGAGCGGTCCCACGGACCGCGATTCCTGCATCCCTTTGGGGTATCATTTGCCGGATTTTGACCGGGAGAAGACATGACCGACGCTGCAGCCCCAAAATATAAGCGCATCCTCCTGAAACTGAGTGGCGAGGCCCTGATGGGCGAGGCCGATTACGGCATCGATCCCAAGGTCATCAAACGCCTGGCCGAGGAAATCAAGGACGTGGCGGCGTATGGGGTGGAAGTAGGCGTGGTCATCGGAGGCGGCAACATCTTCCGCGGGGCTGGCTTGGCGGGTGCGGGTATGGACCGCGTCACCGGCGACCATATGGGCATGCTGGCGACTGTGATGAACTCGCTCGCCATGCAGGACGCCCTTGAGGGTCATGGCATCTTCGCGCGGGTCATGTCCGCGCTCCGTATCAACGAAGTCTGCGAAGACTACATCCGTCGTCGCGCTGTCCGCCATCTGGAAAAAGGCCGAGTCGTCATCTTCGCGGCCGGCACCGGAAACCCGTTCTTCACCACGGATTCAGCGGCCAGCCTGCGCGCCATCGAAATCGGCGCCGATCTTTTGCTCAAGGCAACCAAGGTCGATGGCGTGTATAGCGCTGACCCGCACAAAGACCCGGAAGCCACCCGCTACAGCACGCTCAGTTACGACCAGGTGCTCGCGGACAAGCTCGAGGTCATGGATGCGACCGCCATCGTGCTGTGTCGCGACTACGATGTTCCCCTCAAGATTTTCGACATCAACCGCAAGGGTGATCTCATGCGAATCATGAAGGGGGATGAGTCCGTGGGAACAACCGTCAACAATGGGGTAGCAGCATGATCACAGAGATCCGCAACGACGCGCAGTCCCGCATGGCCAAAAGCGTCGAAGCGCTCAAGAACGAGCTGACCAAGCTTCGTACCGGTCGTGCGCACACCAGTCTGCTCGACCACATCACGGTTGAGTACTACGGCAGTGAGGTGCCGCTCAGCCAGGTGGCCAATATTTCCGTGGCAGACTCGCGCACTCTGACCATTTCGCCATGGGAGAAGAACATGGTGCAGCCGGTGGAGAAGGCCATCATGACCTCTGATCTGGGCCTGACTCCCGCGACCTCTGGAACACTGATTCGTGTGCCTTTGCCGCCGCTCACCGAAGAGCGCCGCAAGGAGCTGATCAAGGTGGTGAAGTCGGAGGGCGAGGGCGCCAAGGTGGCAATACGCAACATCCGCCGAGATGCCAACAATGACCTGAAGTCACTCCTCAAGGACAAGGAAATCACGGAGGACGAGGAGCGTCGTGCGCAGGATGAAATCCAGAAATTGACAGACAAGTCCATCGCCGAGGTCGACCAAGCCCTTACTTCCAAGGAAGCGGAACTCCTGGAAATCTGACCGTGACCGTACCCGCGCACGTCGCAATCATCATGGATGGCAACGGGCGCTGGGCCCGCCAGCGAGGCAAGATGCGCCATTCAGGCCATCAGGCCGGTGAGCAGAATACCCGGCGTATCGTGGAAGCCTGCGCAGACCGCGGCGTCGCCATGCTGACCCTCTTCGCGTTCTCCAGTGAAAACTGGAACCGACCGCCCACCGAAGTCAGCAAGTTGATGGACCTGTTTGTGGATTCGCTCGGCCGTCAGGTTAGAGACCTTCATGAGAACGCAATCCGTCTCTCATTCATCGGTAACCGCAGTCGCTTCTCCACCAAACTTCAGCAAGCGATGGCGGATGCGGAAACCCTGACCGCCGCAAACACCCGCATGCACGTCAACGTTGCCGTGAGCTACGGTGGACGATGGGAACTGGTTGAAGCGGCACGCCGGTTGGCGCGCGCGGTGCGCGATGACGGCGTTGACCCGGACACAATCGATGAGAGCTCCCTGGTTGAGCGACTTTGTATTCCCCCGGACGCGCCAGAGCCGGACCTGTTTATCCGCACTGGGGGTGAGCGCCGACTTTCCAACTTCCTGTTGTGGCACCTTGCCTACACCGAGCTCTATTTCACGGACACGCTGTGGCCTGATTTCAGCGCCGAGGAGCTGGACAGCGCCTTTGCCTGGTTTGTTGAACGAGACCGCCGATTCGGTGAGGTGAAGGATGCTTAAACACCGCATCATCACCGCCTTGGTGCTGGTACCGCTCCTCTTGTTGGCGATATTCGTCGCGCCCGCCTGGATGTTCGAGTTGGTCGTGGCCGGCGTCATGCTGGGTGCCGCATGGGAGTGGTCTGTGTTGATGAATTGCATCAGCCGCACCCAGCGATTTGTGTATGTCGGTTTGGTGGCCATCGCCTTGGCGGCCAGCGCATGGTGGTTGGAAAGCGGTCAACTGGCTTTGGCTGTCATGATGGCCGTCGCACTGGCCTGGTGGGTATTCGTTCTGACCTGGCTGGCCCTGAGTCCGCAGTCGCAACCTGCCCGAGCCGGCTGTGCATTCAAGGGTGCCTGTGGTCTGTTGATTCTGGTGCCGACATTCGTGGCCATTGTCGCGCTTCATGGCTGGGACGGGTTGGGGCCGGAACGCCTTCTGTTCTTGCTGGCTCTGGTATGGCTAGGGGATGTCGGCGCATATTTCGCGGGCCGTCGCTTTGGTCAACGAAAGCTTGCGCCCTTGGTCAGCCCCGGCAAGACCTGGGAGGGAGTCGCCGGCGCATTTGTCATGGCGGCCTTGGTCACCGCCTTCGGTTGGTATGTCGGCCTCGGTGTCGGTCCCTTGTGGTACTTCGTAATCCTCTGCTTGATGACGTTGGCAGTGTCTATCGTGGGTGATCTCGCCGAGTCCATGTTCAAGCGGCAGCAAGGCGTGAAAGACAGCGGCAGCTTGTTGCCTGGTCACGGCGGCCTTCTTGATCGCATCGACAGCATTACCTCCGCAGCCCCGTTGTTCGTCGGCGGGTTGTTGTTGGCGCAGGTTTTCATCTGATGGTCATGCAGGTCACCATCCTGGGTGCGACCGGAAGTATCGGTGGTAGCACACTGGATGTCATTGCACGACACCCGGAGCGGTTTCGCGCGCGGGCACTGACCGCGCATACCGATTGGCAACGCATGGCGGAACTTTGCAGGGCTCATCAGCCGGCGATTGCAGTGATGGTCGATGCGAACGCTGCGAGCCAGCTCCGGGCTGGGATTGCCTCGGACTGTCCGGACACCACAGTGCTGGATGGCGCGGATGCGCTCACAGCAGTCGCTACCGATTCCGATGTGGATGCCGTGATGGCCGCCATCGTCGGCGCGGCGGGCTTGGTGCCGACCCTGGCCGCCGCTCGTGCTGGCAAGCGCGTCTTGCTGGCCAACAAGGAAGCCCTTGTCATGTCGGGCGCCCTGTTCATGCAAGCGGTCGCTACCAGTGGTGCCGAGTTGGTGCCAATCGATTCCGAACACAACGCGGTCTTTCAGTGTCTGCCGCACCCGCGCTCTGGTTCACTCTCAAGCGCGGGCGTGACGCGCATCGTGTTGACTGCCTCCGGTGGACCATTTCGTACCTGGCCGTTGCAGTCACTCGCCGAAGTGACCCCCGAACAGGCGGTGGCACACCCCAACTGGGTGATGGGGCCGAAGATTTCGGTGGATTCGGCCACGATGATGAACAAGGGCCTCGAAGTCATCGAGGCATGCTGGTTGTTCGACGCGGATGCCACCATGGTGGATGTGGTCATTCATCCGCAGAGTGTTGTGCATTCCATGGTTCAGTACGCGGATGGCTCAGTGTTGGCACAACTTGGAAACCCTGATATGCGGACGCCGATTGCCCATGCCCTTGCGTGGCCGGAGCGAATAGACTCCGGTGTCGACCCCTTGCACCTTGTGAACCTGGCTGATCTTCAGTTCAGCGCGCCGGACCTGGTGCGATTCCCCTGCCTACGGCTTGCCTTCGAGGCACAGGCTGCAGGTGCTGCAGCGCCAGCCGTTCTCAATGCCGCCAATGAGGTGGCGGTCGCTGCCTTCCTGGCGCGGCGGCTTGCCTACACCGCGATACCAGAGGTCATCGAGGAGGTGCTCACGCAGGTGGCAGGCCACACCGTGAACGATCTTGATGGTGTTTTATTTGTGGACGCTGAGGCCCGACGGGTCGCCGAGCAAATGGTCGGGCGGCGGGCATGAGCGTTCTCGTCGCTATCCTTTCCTTTGTTGTCGCGCTCGGTGTTCTGGTCACCATCCATGAGTATGGGCATTTCTGGGTGGCGCGGCGCGTTGGGGTGAAGGTGCTGCGCTTCTCGGTTGGCTTCGGACGCCCGTTGTGGACTCGCCTCGGCAAGGACGGCACCGAATATGTGGTGGCAGCCATTCCTTTGGGTGGCTATGTCCGCATGCTGGATGAGCGCGACGAGGATATTGCTGTCGGCACGGACATGAGCCACGCGTTCAATCGTGCCAAGCCAATGCACAAGATTGCGATTTCAGCGGCAGGCCCTGCGGCCAATTTCCTTTTCGCCATCTTTGCGTACTGGTTGATGTTCGTCATCGGCATGCCGGGTATCAAGCCGATGGTTGGCGAACCGCCCGCAGGGTCCCCTGCGGCGGTAGCGGGCGTGGAGGCGGGCGACCAGCTGGCACAGGTCGCGGGCACCAGAACCCCGACCTGGGAAGCCGCCACACTGGCATTGCTCGACTCGGTGGTTGCTGGTGAGCCGTTCTCTTTAGTGGTCGTTGGGCAGGATGGGATTGAGCGGAGGCTGACGCTAACGGTTGAGTCTTCGCGTGCGCTGACGGAGCCCGGCGCCTTGCTGCCTGGTCTTGGTTTGAGTTTGTGGCAACCGCTGATTCCACCCGTGCTGGGTGCCCTGGAGCCAGGCAGGGCTGCGGAGCAATCAGGGCTGCTCTCCGGTGACGAGATTGTCAGTTTTGATGGCGAGACCGTGGGCGACTGGATGACCTTGGTCAGTCTGGTTCAGGCCGCCCCGGGCCGCGAAGTCCGCCTGCAGGTGGTGCGCGATGGCTCCCGGGTGAGCATACAGGTGCCTATAGGGGTTTCTGATACCGGGGTCGGGAGATTGGGAGCGGGGGTCCAGCTTCCTGAAGGGCTACTTGATGCCATGCAGGCCGAACAGCGCTTCGGGCCGTTGGAAGCGATTCCACGTAGCGTGGCTCGGACCGTGGATATGTCCTGGCTGACCCTCAAAATGCTGGGCCGGATGGTCACCGGTGAGGTGTCCGTCAAGAACATCTCGGGCCCCATCAATATTGCCCAATACGCGGGATATACCGCGTCCATCGGGCTCATCTACTTTCTCGGGTTCATGGCCATCGTCAGTATCAGCCTTGGAATCATCAACCTGCTGCCCATCCCGATACTCGATGGTGGGCATCTCCTGTATCATCTGGCCGAACTTGTGCGGGGTCAGCCTGTCCCAGAAAGGGTGGAGGCAGTCGGGCAGCGCATCGGGCTGGGCATGCTGGCCGTTTTGATGGGCTTTGCAATCTTCAATGATCTGGCCCGGCTTTTTGGATAACACGACCGAGGATATGCTTTGAATTATCGCAGTTTCCTGCAACCGGCGATCTGGTTGCTCACCCTGGTTTTACTGGCCATGCCCTCCGCGGGCGTATCCGATGACGGTTTCGTGGTCGAGGATATCGAGCTGGTGGGTCTGCAGCGCATCCAGGATGGCACGGTGTTCAACTACCTCCCGGTCAGCATTGGTGACCGGGTGGATTCCCAACGCATTGCCCAGTCTATCCGCGCGTTGTTCGCCACCGGCTTCTTCGACGACGTGGAGATGCGCCGTGACGGTGGTGTTCTGGTCATCGTTCTTCGGGAACGCCCCACGATTGCGCGCTTCTCGGTTACCGGCAACAAGGACATCAAGGACGAGGATCTGCGCCGGGTACTGCGCGGCATCGGGCTGGCAGAGGGTCGCATTTTCAACCAGTCGGTCCTGGACGGCGTTGAGCTCGAACTTCGTCGCCAGTATTTCTCCCGCGGCAAGTACGGCGTGCGGGTTGAATCCGATGTGCGTGAAATTTCCAACAATATGGTAGCCGTCACCATTGTGATTCGTGAGGGCCTTGTCGCTCGTATCCGCGAAATCAACTTCATCGGCAACGAGTCCTTCGACGACGATCGCCTGCGGCGCGAATTCGAATTGAGTACCCGTAATTGGCTCAGCTGGTTGCGTAACGATGACCAGTATTCGCGTGAAAAGCTCCAGGGCGACCTGGAGAGCCTGCGCTCCTTTTATATGGATCAGGGCTACGCCAATTTCTCGGTGCAGTCCACCCAGATTGCCATTTCCCCCAACCGCAAGGATGTATACGTCACCGTCAATATCGATGAAGGTGACCTTTACACCTTCGGTGAGGTTGCGTTGTCAGGCAATCTGGTCGTCGGCGAGGAAGAGTTGCGCCGATTCATGTACATCGTGCCTGGCAATACATTCTCGCGCGCCGCTCTGACCGGTACTGTCGAGCTTATCAACATGCGTCTGGGTCAGGAAGGGTTTGCTTATTCGGATGTGACACCATTGCCGGAAATCGACCACGAGCGCCGGGTGGTAGATTTTACCCTGCATGTGAACCCGGGTAGCAGGGTCTACGTGCGACGCATTTCCTTCACCGGCTCGGATCGTACGGATGACGAGACCTACCGTCGCGAGATGAGGCAGCTTGAAGGGACATGGCTACAGAGCAGCATGATCGACCGCTCCAAGTTCCGGCTGCAGCGCTTGCCGTTCGTCGAGTCAGTCGAAATCGAGACGGAGCCGGTTCCCGGTACCGATGATTTGGTTGATGTCGAGGTGGAAATCAAGGAGCGCAACCCGGGTGATTTCAATTTCGGTGTTGGTTACTCCGGGGCTGCGGGTGTTCTGCTCAATGCAGGTCTGACCCATACCAACTTCCTAGGCCGCGGACTGCGCACTGACATCTCGGTCGGCCGCAGTGAGTTCAACGAGGACTATTCCCTGGGTTACACGGATCCGTATTGGACGACCAACGGCATCAGCCGTAGTCTCAATGTCTTCTACAGGAGCATGGACAGTCTCTTCCTGCGGTCATCCCCGTTTGTGATGAATGCGTATGGGATGAGTGTGGGTTTCGGGATTCCCGTGAGCGAGTTCAATCGATTCAATGTCGGGCTGTCTCTGCGCGATACGGAAATCATCGCTACTCTCGCGTCGGCCAATGAGCTCCGGAATTGGGTCCAGGTACCCAGTCACGGCAACAACTTCACCCAGGACGACCCATTGTTCCCGGGGGTTCCGTTCGCCTGGGGCACGGAATTCCGGACCCTGGAACTGACGGGCGGGTTTGTGACGGACACACGTAATCGCGCAATTTTTGCAGACCGTGGTTCCATGCGTGAGTATTCATTCGAAGTGACGATTCCGCCCAGTGAGATTTCCTATGTCGTGGCGGCATTCACCAACCAGTCCTATTTCCCGATCTCGGAAAACCTGACCTTGTCGGTCAGGGCCGGCGTCCGTGCTGGCAGGGCCTATGGTGATTCCGTTCAGATTCCGCCCTACAAGCACTTTTTCGGCGGCGGCCCGGACACCGTCCGCGGTTTCCGCGAAAGCTGGCTGGGCCCGCAGGATTCGTTAGGGCGCCCCTACGGTGGTAACATCCTTCTGTACGGACAGTTGGAACTCATCGTACCGCCGCCGCTGGAGCGCATGCGCGATACCACGCGATTCAGCTTGTTCGTGGACGCGGGTAATGTGTTCCAGGGACGTGACAACATAGAGTTGTCGCAGGTAAGGGCATCGGCTGGTATTGCCGTCACCTGGATTGGGCCAATGGGTGCCATGAAATTTAGTTTCGGTGTCCCGTTCCAGAGTCAGCCAGGGGACGAGACTGAGAGATTCCAATTCTCGATTGGTTCAGCATTCTGATACTTGGAGGCGTAGTGACACATCGTAAGCTAGCAGGACTTTTCATTCTCGGAGCAGCCCTCGCGTTCGCGCCGATGACATCATTCGCGCAGGAACTTCGCATCGGTGTCGCCAATCTTGCCAAGTTGCGTGAGCAGGCGCCGCAGGCAGAAGCTGCCAGTCAGACGCTTGAGCGTGAGTTCGCCGAGCGCCAGCGTGCGTTGCTCGCGGAGCAACGCGCAGTGACCCAGTTACAGGAGCGGTTGCAGCGCGAAGCGGAGGTGATTGCCAACCCGGAAGAAGCGGCACGCCTGGAACGTGACCTGCGTAACCGCCAGCGTGACCTGCAGCGTAATGTGACCCAGTACGAGGAAGACCTCAACATGCGCCGGAATGAGGAACTTGGCCGGTTGCAGCGTCTCATCTTCACTGAAATCCAGAATTTTGCCCGCGAGCAGCGTTTTGACCTGGTGTTGGTGGAGGGGGTTATCCACGCAAGTGACAAGGTAGATGTCACCGACCAGATTCTCGCGCGTCTGCAGGCCCTGAACGCCGGCACCCGGCGCTGAGGAGGGCTACCCGTGGAGGTGACGCTCGCCAAGCTAGCCGCGATGGTGGGCGGAGAGCTCCGCGGAAATCCTGACGCCTGTATCACCGGTGTAGCGACCCTGGCGGGTGCCGATGCCAGTCAGCTCAGCTTCCTTTCCAACAGCAAATACCGGAAGCATTTGTCAGAAACCCGGGCGGGTGTGGTATTGCTTGGCGCAGATGACGCAGATGCCTGCCCGGTGGCCTGCATCGTGGTCGAGGATCCTTATGTGTCGTACGCGAAAGCGGCACACTTTCTGAATCCACCACAGGAATTCTCTCCGGGCGTACATCCTTCCGCTGTCGTTGATCCCTCCGTGAAGCTCGGTAGCGGCGTTTCCATCGGCGCCGGCAGTGTGCTGGAAGCGGAGTGCGAACTCGGCGACGGCGTCATCGTCGGACCCGGTTGTACCATTGGCCGCGGAACACGCATCGGGCCGGAGTCACGGCTTGTGGCGCGGGTCACCATCATGCATGGGTGCACGCTGGGTGCACGCGTCATCGTCCACCCTGGAGTGGTGATTGGCGCGGACGGCTTTGGTATCGCCAATGATGGTGGACGGTGGGTCAAGGTGCCGCAGCTAGGGGCGGTGCAGATTGGTGATGATTGCGAAATTGGTGCCAACACCACCATTGACCGTGGCGCACTTGAGGACACAGTGCTCGAGGAAGGGGTGAAACTCGACAACCAGATCATGGTTGCCCACAACGTACATATTGGAGCGCATACGGTCGTGGCGGGTTGTGTGGGCATCGCGGGTAGCACCCGCATCGGCAAGCGCTGTCTCATCGCCGGCGCTTCGGGTATTTCAGGGCACCTCAACATCTGTGATGATGTCATGATCATGGCCATGTCCATGGTCACCAGCGATATCCACAAGCCGGGGCAGTATGCGAGTGGACTGCCCCTTGATACGCTGGCCAACTGGCGGCGCAATGGCGCGCGCTTTCGCAACCTCGACGAACTCGCCAAGCGGGTCAAAAAGCTCGAAAAAACGCAGGACAAGGACTGAACGGATGGATATCCACCACATTCTCAAGCAGCTGCCCCATCGCTACCCGTTCCTGTTGGTGGACCGTGTGCTCGAGTGCAAGCCGGGTGAGTCACTGACAGCGATCAAGAATGTGACCATCAACGAGCCGTTCTTTCCTGGCCACTTCCCGCATCGCCCGGTCATGCCCGGTGTGCTGATACTCGAGGCCTTGGCACAGGCCACCGGTCTGTTGGCGTTTGCCACAGTGGGCAGTTCCCCGGATGACCAGAGCCTGTATTACTTCGTTGGTATCGACAAGGCACGGTTCCGTAGGCCGGTGGAGCCGGGTGATCAGTTGGTGCTCAGCGTCAAGATGTTGCGGGCCCTGCGCGGTGTATGGAAGTTCGATGCCCAGGCTCTGGTGGACGGTGAGGTGGTGTGCGAGGGGGAGCTGATGTGCGCTGCGAGGGAGTTCGCGAAATGATTGATGCGCGCGCGGTCATCGACCCGGGCGCACGGTTGGGGAAGGACGTGACAGTCGGCCCCTTCAGCATCATTGGGCCCGACGTGGAGATCGGAGACGGATGCCGGATTGGTCCGCATGTGGTCATCCAGGGTCGGACCCGACTGGGGGCTGGCAACACCATTCATTCCCATACGGTGCTGGGCGGAGACCCGCAGGACAAGAAGTGGGCAGGAGAGCCAACCGCGCTCGAGATCGGCGACGGCAATACCATCTTCCACTTTTGCAGTATCAGTCTGGGTACCGCGCAGGATGCAGGTGTCACGCGCATCGGGGATGACAACTGGATCATGGCCTACGTACATATCGCCCACGATTGCCAGATTGGCAGCCACACCATCATGGCCAACTGCGCGACTCTGGCAGGTCATGTGCATGTGGATGACTGGGCCATTCTGGGCGGGTTCACGAAAGTTCATCAGTTCTGCCATGTCGGAATCCACGCGTTCTGCGGCATGGACAGTGGCGTGACGCGTGATGTGCCACCCTATGTCACCGTTTCCGGACATCCAGCTGACCCCTATGGGCTGAACAACGAAGGATTGAAGCGTCGCGGTTTCACGCCCGAGCAACTCAGGAACATCAAGAAGGCCTACCGCCTGTTGTATCGAGAGGGCCTGAAGCTGGACGAGGCGCGCAGTCGCATCTCGGAATTGGCGGTTTCCTGCCCAGAGCTCGAGCCCTTCGAGCAGTTTTTCGCACGCGCTACGCGCAGCATCGTCAGGTAGCGGGACCATGCGTATCGGCATTGTCGCGGGAGAGGCGTCCGGCGACCTGTTGGGAGCGGGTCTGGTCGAGGCGCTTCGCGCACGGCATCCGAGTGCCGAATTCCGGGGAATACCGGGCCCACTGATGCGTGCAGCGGGTGTTGACGCTGTCTTCGACGCAGACGAGTTGTCGGTGATGGGCTTGTTCGAGGTGCTCGGACGCTTGCCGCGCCTTCTCCAGGTGCGTCGTGAGCTGATCGCGGATATGAATGCGTGGCAACCGGATGTGTTCATCGGCATCGACTCCCCTGATTTCACACTTCCGGTAGAGCGGCGCTTGCGCGATGCTGGAATCCGAACGGTCCACTATGTCAGCCCCACCGTGTGGGCATGGCGCCCAGGACGGGTGAAGATCGTGGAACGCGCTGCGAGCGCAGTGTTATGTCTGTTCCCTTTCGAGCCCATCCACTACGCGGGAGTTGAAGTGAAAGCGACTTTCGTCGGGCACCCACTGGCGACCTCGCTGGTAGCGCCGGATGATGGAATGATGCTCGCGCGGGAGCGGCTAGGCTTGGCCACGGATGATGTCGTGGTCGCGGTGTTGCCGGGGAGTCGTGGCAGCGAAATGCGCCATCTTGGTCGTGCGATGGCAGGGGCGATGCAGCGCTTGTCCGCCCGCAAGGTGCATTTCGTGACGCCCATGGTGACACCAGCGCTGGAGGTCGCGTTCAGGGAGTTGTGTGACCGGCATGCACCAGACGCCGATATCGCGTTTCTGAAGGGAGAGGCCCACTCCGCGATGCTGGCAGCAGATGTGGTCCTGGCGGCCTCTGGTACGGCCACTTTGGAGGCCATGCTGTTGGGTAGGCCCATGGTAGCGGCCTATCGTCTTGCGCCGCTCACGGCATGGTTCCTGCGCACCTTCCGGATGTTGCGCATAGAACGTTATGCATTGCCCAACTTGCTGGCGGGAGATGCTCTGGTCCCCGAGTTGATCCAGGAAAGTGCCACCCCTGAGCGCATGGAAGAAGCGATCTCGGAACTTCTGGATAACCCCGACGCACGTCGTCGTCAGCTGGATGCCTTCACACGGTTGCGGGCCTGCCTCCAGGGTGGTGGTCATGAGGCTGCGGCGGATGCCGTGATTGAGGCCATGTCGTGAGCTTGGTTGCAGGGGTGGATGAGGCCGGGCGCGGCCCACTGGCAGGCCCGGTCATTGCCGCGGCCGTCATCCTGCACCCAGACCAGCCCATCGCTGGCATCGACGATTCGAAGAAATTGACACCCGCCAAGCGTGAGTTGCTTGCCGTGGAGATCCGCACCCGCGCGTTGGCTTGGGCAATAGGCCGCGCCGAGGTCGACGAGATCGATCAGTTGAACATCTTGCAGGCGACGCTTCTGGCGATGCAGCGTGCAGTGGCTGCATTGCACACCCGACCGGACCGGGTACTGGTGGACGGGAATCGATTGCCTTCGTTGCCGTGCCCGGCGGAAGCGGTCATCGGTGGCGACCGCAGCGTTCTGGCCATCGGTGCCGCCTCCATTCTGGCGAAGACCACGCGCGACGCCGAAATGATGGCTTTGGACAGTAGCTATCCTCAGTGGGGCTTCGCCATTCACAAGGGATATCCCACGCCAGCGCATCTGCGCGCCTTGGACGAGCATGGAATCTGCCCGTGTCATCGCAGGAGTTTCGGACCGGTCAGGCGACATCTATGACGGCATTTGTCCACCTGCACCTGCACACAGAGTTCTCGCTGGTGGACAGCGTGGTGCGCATTGACGAGGCAGTCGCCGCTGCTTCCCGTATGGGGATGCCGGCGTTGGCCATCACGGACCAGGCTAACCTGTTTGCAGCAGTGAAATTCCAACGCGCGGCGCTGGCAGCAGGAATCCAGCCCATAATCGGCGTGGACTTGCGAATGGAGGAGGACGAAGACCCGCAAACACCCTCCCACATCCTGTTGCTCGCCCAGAACCTCGACGGGTATCTCAATCTCACACAATTGGTGACCCGCAGTTACACCGACGGGCAGCAGCATGGTGAGCCGCGTATCCAGCGCGCGTGGTTGGAGGAGCACCATGATGGTCTGATTGCATTGTCGAGTGCGCGTCATGGAGATGTAGGGCGGGCACTCGCCGGTCGTCGCTTGGATCAGGCCAGGGATTTACTGTCAGGGTGGCAGCGTTTGTTCAAGGACCGCTTCTACGTTGAAGTGACGCGTACGGGGCGGCAAGGGGAGGAAGACGCGCTTCATGCTGCTGTAGCCCTTGCGTCGGAACTCGGCGCTCCCGTGGTTGCGAGCAACGATGTCCGCTTTCTCCGTGCGTCTGACTTCGAGGCCCATGAGGCACGTGTCTGCATCCATGAAAGCCGCACCCTGGCCGACCCCAGACGGTCCAAACGCTATTCAGCAGAACAGTATCTGAAGTCCGGAGAGGAGATGGCTGCGGTCTTCGCCGACTTGCCCGAGGCGCTGGAGAACTCGCTGGAGATTGCACGTCGCTGCACGTTCCAGTTGGAGCTCGGGCGTACATGTTTGCCGAAGTTCCCGGTTCCCGACGGCAAAACCACCGAGGCGTTCCTGGAAGAAACCTCAGTCGCCGGACTTGAGAATCGTCTGAAAATCAACGAGCCGGTCGGGGCGCGAGAAGAGTACGACGCGCGTCTGGAACTGGAGCTCAGCGTCATCGAGAGCATGGGATTCGCGGGTTACTTTCTCATCGTTGCCGACTTCATTCGTTGGGCCAGAGAGAACGGTGTTCCGGTAGGACCCGGTCGTGGCTCGGGTGCCGGTTCACTGGTTGCCTGGGCGCTCGGAATCACGGATCTGGACCCAATCCGATACGAGTTGCTGTTCGAGCGCTTCCTGAACCCGGAACGCGTATCCATGCCTGACTTCGACATCGACTTCTGCATGGAGGGCAGGGATCGTGTCATTGAATATGTCTCGGATACTTATGGCCGCGACCAGGTGAGCCAGATCATCACCTACGGCACCATGGCGGCGCGAGCAGTGGTTCGCGATGTTGGCCGCGTTCTGGGACACCCTTACGGCTTCGTTGACCGCATCGCCAAGCTCGTGCCGCATGAACTGGAGATGACGCTGGACAAGGCGCTCGAGGACAACGAGCTGAAAGCGGAGTATGAGCGCGAAGAGGAAGTCAGAACGCTCATCGATCTGGCCAGGAAGCTGGAGGGGCTGGCGCGAAACGCCGGTAAGCACGCAGGCGGTGTTGTCATCGCACCATCCGCGCTCACGGACTTCCTCCCGCTCTACTGCGAAGAGCAATCCACGCAACGTGTGGCGCAGTTTGACAAGGATGATGTCGAGGCGATTGGTCTCGTCAAATTTGACTTTCTGGGCTTGCGCACGCTGACCGTCATCGACCGCGCGGTGCGCAATATCAACCAGCGCCGCGATTCCGACACACCCGAACTCGATATCACACGCCTTTCTTTGGATGACGCACAGACATTCGCGCTGCTGAAGCGGTGTGCAACCACTGCGGTATTCCAGCTGGAATCACGCGGTATGAAGGACCTCATCAAGCGCTTGCAGCCGGATCGCTTCGAGGAAATCGTCGCCTTGGTTGCCCTGTTTCGCCCTGGACCGCTGCAGTCGGGCATGGTGGACGATTTCATCAATCGCAAGCACGGCCGTGCGACTGTTGATTACCCGCATCCCATGCTGGAGCCCATTCTCAAACCAACCTACGGCGTGATCCTGTATCAGGAGCAGGTCATGCAGATTGCACGGGTACTGTCGGGCTATACGCTCGGCGCTGCGGACCTGTTGCGGCGCGCGATGGGCAAGAAAAAGCCCGAGGAAATGGCGAAGCAGCGGCAGGGCTTTGTCGAGGGTGCAGTCTCGCGCGGCGTCGAAGAGCACGTTGCCACCCATATTTTTGACCTGGTCGAGAAGTTCGCGGGTTACGGTTTCAACCGCTCGCACTCTGCGGCCTATGCGATGCTCAGTTACCAGACCGCGTGGCTGAAAGCGCATCATCCGGCCGCGTTCATGGCAGCGGTGCTTTCCACCGACATGGACAATACCGACAAGGTGGTCATGCTGATCGACGAGTGCACCCAGATTGGCCTGGAAGTGCGCCCACCGGATATCAACTCCTCGGCGTTTCATTTCACGGTTTCCAGTAACACGGAAATCAGGTACGGGCTGGGCGCCATCCGCGGAGTTGGTCAGTCGGCCGTGGAGACGGTGACCGAGGAGCGGGCGATTGGAGGCCCTTACATCGATCTCCCGGATTTCTGCCGACGCGTCAGTACAGGGAAGGTTAACCGCCGGGTCATCGAAGCGATGATCAAGGCAGGAGCGCTGGATTCATTGGGTACAGGCCGAGCCGCGCTCATGGGAGCGTTGCCGCAGGCCCTGAAGCTTGCTGAACAACATGGGCTGCAGCAGTCCACCGGTCAGGAAGACCTGTTTGGGTTACCAGTGGGCGGCGCTTCCAGTGATGAGGCACCCTTGGTTGTATCCAAAGGAGCGGCTGTCGAGTGGACGGAGCAGGAGCGCTTACGTGGGGAGAAAGAGACGCTGGGGTTGTACCTCACCGGTCATCCGATTCAGCGCTACGAACGCGAACTCGCGTTCATCATCAGCGGAAAGATTGCCGCCTTGTCCGAGCAGGTAGGAGAAGGTAGCGGTGAGAAGGAGCGCTGGAAGAATACGGGCAACCAGAAACAGGTGACTCTCGCAGGACTGGTGGTCGAAGTGAAGAAGCGGGGATCACGTTTGGCCATCACGCTCGATGACCGCAGCGGGCGCGTGGAGCTTCCGTTGTTCGAGGACGCCGCGCAGCAGTACCGCAACCTCATCGTCAAGGACGCGTTGTTGGTGGTGGAAGGGAAGATTTCCTTCGATGACTTCAGCGGCGGGTATCGCGTCAACCAGAAATCCTTGTTCGACATCACGCAGGCGCGTGAAGCCTGGGGCGCCCGTATCGAACTGGAGTGGAACGGGGCGAGCGCCGACCGCGCATTCATCGCGGCGTTGCGGGAGGTCCTGCAGCCATTCCGTGGCGGGAAGACCCCGGTGCGAATCCATTACCGAGGATGGTCGGCGGAAGTCCCGGTGGATCTGCCACCCGACTGGCGGGTCAGACCGGAGGACGCGCTGCTGGAGCGGCTGGTTGACCTCGGCGCGACCGTGAAGCTTGCCTATGACCAGGGCTCGGTCGAGTGCCAGCACCTTTTCCTGTAGTAAACTCGCCGAATGAACATGAATTTCCTGGATTTCGAGCAGCCCATCGCCGAGCTGGAGGCGAAGATTGAAGAGCTGCGTTTTGTCGGTGATGACTCCGAGGTCAATCTCTCGGAGGAGATTGTCCGCCTGCAAGACAAGAGCAAGGCACTCACCAAGCAGATCTTCTCCGGCCTGAATTCCTGGCAGGTTGCACAACTTGCGCGTCACCCTCAGCGCCCGTACGCACTTGATTATATCCAGCGCATCTTCACCGAGTTCCACGAGCTGCATGGCGACCGCATGTACCGGGATGACCCGGCGATCGTCTGCGGGCTTGCGCGTCTGGACGGCAGGCCAGTGGCGGTGATCGCACACCAGAAAGGTCGGGACACCCGCGAGAAGCTGAAGCGTAACTTCGGCATGCCCAAGCCCGAGGGCTATCGAAAGGCGCTGCGGATCATGAAACTGGCCGAGCGTTTTTCCATTCCCATCGTGACCCTCATTGATACCCCAGGTGCGTACCCCGGAATTGGTGCGGAAGAGCGAGGCCAGAGCGAGGCCATTGCGCGCAACCTCTTCGAGATGTCGAACCTGCGCACGCCCATCATCTGCACCGTGATTGGTGAGGGCGGTTCGGGTGGCGCGCTGGCCATCGGAGTGGGAGACCGCGTGGCGATGCTCCAATATGCCATTTACTCCGTCATTTCCCCGGAGGGGTGTGCATCCATTTTGTGGAAGAGTGCCGAGAAAGCGTCGGAGGCCGCAGAAGCGATGGGTATCACCTCGGCGCGTCTGAAGCAGCTCGGCCTCATCGACATCGTCATTGATGAGCCACTGGGTGGCGCCCACCGCGATGTTGATGCCATGGCGTCCAGTCTCAAGCAGGCATTGTTGGAGCACCTCAAGCATGTCGACCGCCAACCATTGGATCAGCTCCTGGCTGCGCGCTATCAGAAGTTGATGGGGTTCGGCGAGTTCAAGGAATAGCGTGCGGGTGTGAAATTCTCACCCGACGCCGTCGCGTCCCTGCTGGCAGAACACGCATCCACTGCCTGTTGTGTCGCGTTCAGCGGCGGTCTCGATTCCACTGTCCTGCTGCATGCTTTGGCTGCTCTGAGCACCGAGCAAGACATCACCCTGCGTGCCATCCATGTAGACCACGGTCTGCACCCCGACTCCGCAGCATGGTCCGGCCACTGCATCCAGGTTGCATCCAGGCTTGGCGTGGAGTGCACCGTATTGCGCGTCAGCGTCAACAATGCAGGGCAGGGCATGGAAGCGGCCGCCCGCGAGGCGCGATACGCGGCCCTGGCCGAGGCCCTGGGTGAGAATGAGGTGTTGCTGACGGCTCAGCATGCCGATGACCAAGCGGAGACCGTGTTGCTCGCCCTGCTACGCGGAAGTGGCCCGGCTGGGCTCGCGGGTATGCCGGTCCGCGCGCCCTTCGGACGTGGGCAACTGCTGCGACCGCTGCTGGCGTTCACGCGGGCGGCCCTTGAGGACTGGGCTGATACCCAGAAACTGGTCTGGATAGACGATCCCAGTAATCAGGACCGCGGTATTGCCAGGAATCACCTGCGCCATGAGGTCATGCCTGCCCTCAAGGCACGCTGGCCTGCCGCAGAGCAATCATTGGCGCGTAGCGCGAGCCTGGCGGCGGAGGCGGATGAGTTGCTGACGGTACTTGGCCTACTGGACCTGGAGGCCCTGTCGGATGGACCGTGGCTGGATGCCGAGGGCGTAGCGGCCCTGGGATCGGTGCGGGCCAGAAACTTGCTGAGGGCATGGCTGGCATCCAAGGGCTTGCCGCACCCGCCATATGAGCGCCTCATGGAAGCGGAGCGGCAGCTACGCGCTGCCGGTGACGACCGAATGCCGGCGCTGCGGTGGCCTGGCGCTGTTCTAAGGCGTTGGCAGGGACGTCTGTACGCCGGTCCCGAGCCAGAGCCGGTTCCGCCTGATTGGTCCGCCCATTGGGACGGATCCAAACCCCTGGCACTGCCGGCGGAGTTGGGCACGATTGCACTTGAGCCGGCGGACCGAGGCCTAGATGTCGCGCGAATCAGCGGCAAAGCGCTCGAGGTCCGGTTCCGCGCTGGAGGGGAGCGCCTACGTCTCCACCCCAATGGGCCGCACCGAGTGGTCAAGCACCTTCTGGCGGAGGCCGGAGTTCCCCCTTGGGAGCGTGACCGCATTCCGTTGCTGTGTTGCGAGGACACACTGATCGCGGTTGGAAACCTGTATTTGGACGCAGATTGGGTGGCACCGGAAGGCCATTCGGCAAACGCGCTGGTGTGGTTTCCGGTATCATAGTCTCCCGACTTGCCGCGGGGCCTTCCGTGGCGAACGAGCCGGGACCCGCAATGACCAAGTTCATATTTGTAACCGGTGGTGTCGTGTCCAGTTTGGGCAAGGGCATCGCCGCCGCCTCATTGGGCGCCATCCTCGAAGCGCGTGGCCTCAAGGTCACCATGGTCAAGCTGGATCCCTACCTGAATGTGGATCCGGGCACCATGAGCCCCTTCCAGCACGGTGAAGTGTTCGTGACCGACGACGGTACCGAAACCGACCTGGATCTAGGCCATTACGAACGCTTCATCCATGCGCGCATGGGGCGCACCAACAACTTCACCAGCGGGCGCATCTACGAGAATGTCATTCGGCGGGAACGCCGAGGCGATTACCTCGGTGGTACCGTGCAGGTCATCCCTCATGTGACAGACGAGATCAAGCGTTGTGTCCGTGAAGGGGCGGTAGGCGCTGACATCTGCATGGTCGAGATTGGTGGCACCGTGGGTGACATCGAGTCCTTGCCATTCCTTGAGGCCATTCGCCAGTTGGGCGTGGAGCTGGGGCGTGAGAACGCCATCTTCATGCACCTGACGCTGGTGCCGTACATCGCGGCTGCGGGCGAGATCAAGACCAAGCCGACCCAGCACTCAGTGAAGGAGCTCCGCTCCATCGGCATCCAGCCAGACATCCTGTTGTGCCGTTCCGAGCAGGCATTGCCAGCCGAGGAACGACGCAAGATTGCCTTGTTCACCAATGTCGAGGAAAAAGCGGTGTTCTCCGCCGTGGACGCCGACGATATTCACCGCATTCCTCTCCTGCTGCATGCGCAGCATCTCGACGACATCGTGGCCGAGAAATTCCGTCTGGAGTTGCCACCAGCTGACCTCTCAGACTGGCAGCGCGTGGTGGATGCAAAGGCCAATCCACAAGGGCAGGTCGACATCGCCATGGTCGGCAAGTATGTGGACCTGGCCGATGCCTACAAATCCCTGAACGAGGCCTTGTTGCACGCTGGCATACAGACGCGCACCAAAGTCCGCATTCATTATTTCGATTCGGAACAGGTGGAGCGCGACGGCCCGCAAACCCTGTCCGGTATGGATGCCATTCTGGTGCCCGGAGGCTTCGGGGAGCGCGGCATCGAGGGTAAGATCGCGGCGGCCCGCTATGCGCGCGAGCAGAAAGTGCCGTACCTCGGTATTTGTCTCGGGATGCAGGTTGCTGTCATCGAATACGCACGCAACGTGGCCGGACTGGAAGGTGCCCACTCGACTGAGTTCGATTTCAAGACGCCACATCCGGTGATTGCATTGATCACAGAATGGCGTGACGCCACCGGCCAGGTGGAGCGTCGCAACGAGGACTCCGACAAGGGCGGCACCATGCGCCTGGGTGCGCAGCGTTGCTTGCTCAAAGAGGGCTCATTGGCAGCGCGAACCTACGGCGGAGACGCCATCAGCGAACGGCACCGGCATCGCTACGAGTTCAACAACAATTATCTGGATAAGCTCGCAGCCGCGGGACTCAGTTTCTCCGGCACCTCCGAGGATGGCGATTTGATGGAGATGATTGAGCTTCCAGGGCATCCCTGGTTCCTTGGGTGCCAGTTTCATCCGGAGTTCACATCGTCGCCTCGCGGTGGCCACCCGTTGTTCACGGGTTTCATCAATGCGGCTCTGGCGCATTCGAAGGAGGCATCATGAAGCTTTGCGGATTCGATGTCGGCGTTGAGCATCCGTTTTTTCTGATCGCCGGTCCGTGTGTCATCGAGAGCGAGCAGATGGCGTTTGATACCGCCGGGCAGCTCAAGGAGATAACGAGCGCACTCGGGATCCCGTTCATCTACAAGTCCTCCTACGACAAGGCCAACCGGTCATCGGCGGAAAGTTATCGTGGTCCCGGCATTGATGTAGGCCTCGCCATCCTTGAAAAAGTTCGGGACCAGCTGGGTGTGCCGGTGCTGACAGATGTGCACGAGGACACGCCCATGGCGGAGGTTGCCGCAGTGGTGGATGTGCTGCAGACGCCGGCCTTCCTATGTCGCCAGACCAATTTCATCCAGAACGTCGCACGCCAGGGCAAACCCGTGAACATCAAGAAGGGTCAGTTCCTCGCCCCGGGTGACATGGTGAATGTGGTCGAGAAAGCACGCGCGACCGGCAACGACCAGATCATGGTGTGTGAGCGCGGCGTGTCCTTTGGATACAACAATCTGGTATCCGACATGCGTTCGCTCGCCATCATGCGCGCCACGGGCTGCCCGGTGGTGTTCGATGCAACGCATTCGGTGCAACTGCCGGGCGGGCAGGGCTCGAAATCAGGCGGGCAGCGTGAGTTCGTGCCGGTGCTCGCGCGTGCAGCAGTCGCGGTGGGCGTATCCGGGCTGTTCATGGAGACGCACCCGGACCCGGACAAAGCATTATCCGATGGACCGAATGCATGGCCCTTGGGTCGGATGAAAGCCTTGTTGGAGACCCTGATGGCGCTGGACACCGCGGCGAAGGCGCAGGTGTTTGCTGAAACCGATCTGATGTAAAGAAGGTTCTCGCGGAGACGCGGGGAAAGATTGAAAAGAATGGTTCTCGCAAAGGCGCAAAGACGCAAAGGAAAGGAAAAAGAAAGAGAAAAGAGTGGTTCTCGCAGAGCCGCGGAGACGCGGGGAAAGACAGAAAAGAATGGTTCTCGCAGAGTTCGCAGAGTTCGCAGAGAAAAGATTAAAATAATTTTATTTTTATAATTTTCTATTTCTTTAACTCTGCGTTCTCTGCGGTCTCTGCGAGAGAAAACTCTTTTATTTTGTGTAGTTGTTCTTTGCGTCTTTGCGGCTTCGCGAGATAAAAAGTTTTTAAATGTTTTAATCTTTTAACTCTGCGTCTCCGCGTCTCCGCGAGAGCAAGTCTTTTCAAAACAGGATGGAGCAGAAATGGCGAAAATCAAGGACATCAAGGCGCTTGAAATCATCGACAGTCGTGGCAACCCGACCGTTGAAGCGGAGGTGTTCCTGGACGACGGTGGCTATGGCCGCGCAGCAGTGCCCTCTGGCGCGTCGACCGGAACCCGAGAGGCAGTGGAGTTGCGTGACGGAGATGACGCGCGCTATTTCGGCAAGGGCGTACGCAACGCCGTCGGGAATGTGAACGGCGAACTGCGCACCCTGCTCATGGGGCGTGACGCTGCTGACCAGTCTGCCGTTGACCAGGCGATGATTGAAGCGGACGGGACTTCCAACAAGGCGCGCCTTGGGGCCAACGCTTTGCTGGCGGTGTCTTTGGCCAATGCCCACGCGGCTGCGGATTCTGCAGGCGTTCCCTTGTACCAGCATCTCGCAGGTGGCCGCTCGGGCCTTGCCATGCCGGTACCGATGATGAACATCATCAATGGTGGCGCACACGCCGACAACTCGGTGGACATCCAGGAGTTCATGGTCCTGCCGGTAGGCGCTTCCTCGCTGGCTGACGCCGTACGGATAGGTGCTGAGATATTCCACACCCTCAAGAAGGTATTACGTGAGCGTGGTTTGAATACTGCGGTAGGGGACGAGGGCGGGTTTGCCCCGGATCTGCCATCAAACGAAGCGGCGCTGGAGACCATCTCGGAAGCGGTCGAGCGCGCAGGTTTCGCACTCGGCAAGGATGTCTGGTTGGGGTTGGATGTTGCGAGCTCCGAGTTTTTCCGGGATGGCGCCTACCATCTGGATTCAGAAGGTCGCCACTTCGATGCAGCAGGGTTTGTCGAGTACTTGGCCGGCTTGGTGGACCGCTTTCCCATCATCAGCATCGAGGATGGCATGGCTGAGGATGACTGGGCGGGATGGAAGTTGCTCAGTGAGGGATTGGGTAAGCGCGTGCAGTTGGTCGGCGATGACCTGTTTGTGACAAACACCGAGATACTGGCCCGCGGCATCGAGCAGGGGATAGCCAATTCCATCCTGATCAAGCCCAACCAGATTGGCACCATCACCGAGACACTGCAGGCCATCGAGATGGCCACGAAGGCGGGTTACAGCTCAGTGGTGTCACATCGGTCTGGCGAGACGGAGGATGCGACGATAGCGGACATCGCGGTGGCGACAACGGCCAGCCAGATCAAGACCGGCTCGCTGTCACGTTCCGATCGTATCGCCAAGTACAACCGACTCCTTCGCATCGAAGCCGAACTGGGCGCGGATGTGTCATGGCCGGGCATGAGCGCGTTCCCGGTACGCCGTTGAAGACCTGATGCGCTGGCTCATCGGGTTGCTGGTTATCATGCTGCTGGTGCTCCAGTATCAGCTGTGGTTCGATGAAAACGGCGTGCGTCAGACTTGGCAGCTGCGAAAAGAGTTGCAACGGCAGCAGGAAGAGAACGCGCGCCTTGCGGAGCGCAATGCAGCTTTGGCTGCGGAGGTTGATGACCTGAAATCCGGGCTTAGCGCTATCGAGGAGCGTGCACGCGCGGAGCTCGGCATGATCCGTGAAGGGGAAACGTTCTACCAGGTGGTCGATCCCGAAAAGGTCGACCCGGAGGGATGATGGAGTCGCGTCGTTGGTTGGTAATGCCGGCCGCAGGCCGCGGGGCACGTTTCGGAGCGGATTTTCCGAAGCAGTACGCCTTGCTGGGAGGACGCATGGTCATCGAGCGCGCCCTGGCGTGTTTTGAGGGCATGCCGGGCCTCGCGGGTGTGGTTGTTGCGTTGTCTGCGGACGACACGCAGATGCAAATCCGCTACTCGCCCGGCGTTCCGGTGCACTTCGTGACAGGCGGCGCTACTCGCGCGGAGTCGGTTATGGCTGCCTTGGAATGGTTACGGGAAGGCCCTGCAGAGGATGCCGATTGGGTGTTGGTCCATGATGCCGCCCGGCCTCTACTGTCTGCGGCGGACCGCGACCGACTGGTCGCAAGCTGTGAGCAGGATGGTGTCGGTGGCTTGTTGGCGGTTCAGGTGGTGGACACGCTCAAGCAGGCCAGTACGGATGGGCGCAGCGAACGGACCGTGTCGCGCGATGGCTTGTGGCGCGCACAGACGCCGCAGATGTTCCGTCTGGGAGCGCTGAGCGACGCACTGGAGCAAGCTGGCCCTGAGGTAACTGATGAAGCGGCTGCGATGGAAGTGGCAGGCGTTCGGCCCCTGCTGGTCCCAGGGAGTGCTCGCAATATGAAAATCACCACGGCGGCGGACTTGAAGCTCGCCGAATCACTGATTTCCCTGGGGGACTGACAATGGAATTCCGGATAGGTCAGGGTATCGATGTCCATGCATTCGGGCCGGGGGATCACGTGACGCTTGGTGGCGTCCGCATCTCCCATGACCGTGGTCTGGTCGCACACTCCGACGGTGATGTAGTTCTGCATGCCCTGTGTGATGCCTTGCTTGGTGCCATTGCGCAGGGAGATATCGGACATCACTTCCCAGACTCGGACCCGCGGTGGAAGGGTGCCGACAGTCGCGTGTTGTTGAAGGAGTGTGTACTCAAGGTCACCGGCCTCGGATGGCGCATAGGGAACGCGGATGTCACCGTGGTGGCGCAAGCACCCAGAGTGGCGCCCCATATCGATGCCATGCGTGCTCATCTGGGTGCAGACCTGGACCTGTCCTTGGATGCGGTCAGCGTCAAGGCGACCACCAGCGAAGGTCTCGGGTTCACGGGCCGCGGGGAGGGCATCGCTGCGTTTGCCGTGGTTAGCCTTTCTCGCGGGTGAAAAGACGGGTTCTCGCAAAGACGCAAAGAAAAGAATTAAAAGATTAAGAAAGATCTCGCGGAGCCGCAGAGACGCGGAGAAAAAATAAAAGAGTTAAAAGAATAAAGATGTTCGCGCAGAGCACGCAGAGAACGCAGAGACAATAATATGAAGAATACTAATTGCTTTTGTCTTTTCTTCGCGCCTCTGCGAGAGCCCCTCTTTTGAAGACCAAGCCAACCGCACTGATCCGCGCCAAGCCCGAGGACTTCGAGGTCATCGAAATCCCGAAGGTATCTCCTTCCGGGTCAGGCGAGCACCTGCTCGTCCGACTGCGAAAACGCGGTGCGAATACGCCGTGGGCGGCGACCCAATTGGCGCGCTGGGCGGGTGTACCTGAACGCTCGGTCAGTTGGGCGGGGCTCAAGGATCGCCATGCAGTCACCGAGCAGTGGTTCAGTATCCACTGCCTGAATGCCGATCCAGACCCGGCGACATTCGAGGCCGAGGGCTGCACGCTACTGGAAGTTCACCGGCACGGGCGCAAGCTCCGTCGTGGCGCGCTCGCCGGCAATCGCTTCCGCATCGTGTTGCGGGAGCTGGATGGCCAGGCGGATGTGGTCGCCAAGCAGGTTCCTGCCCTCGCGACAGGGTTCCCCAATCGTTTCGGGCCACAACGCTTCGGCCGCGGCGGTCGTAATCTGGTGTTGGCACAACGGTGGTTGTCGGGTGGACCGCCTCCGCGTCAACGCTCGCAGAAGGGATTCCTCATATCGGCGGCGCGTTCCGCCATCTTCAACGCCATACTCGACCGGCGCGTCGACCTTGGGGTCTGGGACAAGCCTGTCGCGGGTGATGTCATGATGCTGGAAGGCACCGGAAGCCGCTTTTCGATTGACACGGTGGATGACGGCATTCTGGAACGCTGTGCTTCAGGCGATGTGCATCCTTCAGCACCCATGTGGGGGCGTGGCGGCACTGCCTCCAGCAGTGAGGCACTTGTCATCGAGCAGTCGGCGATGGAGGCGTATCTCGCCATGTCGCAGGGACTGGAGCGGATAGCCGAGATGGAGCGGCGGCCGTTGCGCGTCATCCCGCGAGAGTTGGGTGCGGAAGTTCTGGACCCGAACACGCTGGCGGTGGGCTTCGAGTTGCCAGCGGGCGCGTATGCCACCACACTGCTTGGGTGCCTTGTCGAATGGCGGGTACCCGATTCACTTTCAGGAGAGACCGATGCTGGAGAGGATTGATCACGGGGATGTCCATGAGATCCGGATGGCGAGACCACCGGTCAACGCCTTGAACCCGGCGATGGTCCAAGCGTTGTCCTCGGCGCTGGACGAATCCGCACGTAACGCAGGCGCGGTTGTGCTATCGGGTCAGCCCGGGATGTTCTCTGCAGGACTGGACATGAAGGATCTTCTTCAGCGCGACCGCGAGGAGATGGCGCAGTTCTGGAAGGATTTCTTCGGACTGCTGCGACGCCTTGCCACCAGCCCGGTCCCGGTGACCGTCGCCATGACCGGACATAGCCCGGCCGGTGGTGCGGTGATGTCGATTTTCTGTGATGCGCGCGTTGCTGCTGCTGGCGAGTTCAAGATGGGTGTGAATGAGGTTCAGGTCGGCATGGCGATGCCGCCCATCATTCATACGGGCATCAGACGTCTGGTGGGAACGCGGCAGGCGGAGCGCCTGTGTGTGGGTGGTCTGCTGATTGGACCGGACGAAGCATTGCGTATCGGCTTGGTAGATGAGGTGGTAGCCGTTGATGAGGTGATTCCGCGCGCGGTCGCACGGAGCGAGAAGCTCCTGGCGCTCCCGCCCAAAGCGATGCTTGCCACACGTGAGCTTTGTCGTGGGGACCTTGTAGCCGCGTTCGAGGCGCTCGGCCAGGCAGACACTGACGCCATGAACGCTGGTTGGTTCAGTGATGAGACCCAAGCCACAATGAAGGCGGTCCTCGCACAACTTGCAGCAAAGAAATAGGCGGACGAATCATGGCATCGGCAACCTTGTGGGCATTCGCAGCATATTTCCTGGTCCTGGTGACCATCTGCATCTGGGCGTGGCGACGTACGCACGACCTGTCCGATTATCTCCTGGGCGGCAGGGGGCTAGGGCGGTGGGTGACAGCGCTCGCGGCGTGTGCGACGGACATGAGTGGCTGGCTGATGATGGGTTTGCCAGGACTCGCTTATGTCGCTGGACTCGGGGCGGGTTGGATGGCGCTGGGGCTATTGGTCGGAACCTGGCTCAATTGGCGCATCGTCGCCGAACCGCTGCGTCGTCGCACCGAGGCACTGGACAATGCGCTCACCGTTCCGTCGTATTTCGCACGACGGTTCCCGGAATACGGCCGCCTGCTGAATATCATCGCTGCGACCACCATCCTGTTGTTCTTCACCTTCTACACCAGTTCCGGTCTGGTCGCCGCAGGCAAGTTGTTCGAGACCGTGTTCCACCTGCAGTATTTCTGGGCGGTGACCATCGGCACCAGCATGATCATGCTCTACACGCTGTTTGGTGGATTTCTTGCCATCAGTTGGGCCGATCTTTTCCAAGGATTACTGATGTTGCTGGCACTGGTCATCATCGCACTGTTTGGTTGGATGGCCATTGATGGCGGTATCGGGACGATTGCGGAAGCCAACCCGTCGCTGTTCGATCCATTCACCATGAGCGCAACAGAAGCGGCCAGTGTCATCGGCGTGTTGTCGTTGCTCGGGTGGGGACTTGGGTATTTCGGGCAGCCACACATCATCATCCGCTTCATGGCCATCCGAGACCCCGCCGAGATGCCGGGCGCCCGCCGCATTGCCATCTCGTGGACCGCACTCTGTCTGGTCTCCGCGATTGCTATCGGCATTTTGGGCAGTGTGCTGGTCCCTGGACTGGAGGGTGGCGCGACAGAAACCGTGTTCATGCTGATGGCAGAGTTGCTGTTTCATCCCTTGGTGGCGGGGATACTGCTCGCTGCCATTCTCGCCGCCATCATGAGCACCGCCGAGGCGCAGTTGCTGGTGGCGAGTTCGGCGCTGACAGAAGACCTGTATACGCGTGTTCTGGGTGGGACTTCCGGCGACCGTGGAAAGTTGTGGTTGGGTCGCTTGGGCGTGCTTGTCATATCCGTGACCGCTTGGACCTTGGCACTGGACCCGGACAGCAAGGTGCTGGACTTGGTGGCCTACGCTTGGGCCGGGTTTGGTGCGGCCTTTGGACCGGCCATCATCCTGTCGCTGTACTGGAAGCCCATGACCGCCCGGGGTGCGGTGGTCGGACTTCTGGTCGGCGCGTTGACAGTGATTGTCTGGAAGCAGTTGTCCGGCGGGGTGTTTGACCTTTACGAGTTGGTGCCCGGATTCATCCTCTCCTGGTCTGCGATCGTTCTGGTGTCGAAGTTCAGCCGAGCTTCCTGAGCAGGACCAGCAGGGCGCCAGTACCGCCGTCCTCGGGCCGCGCAGAAGTGTAGGCCAGGACACCGTCGTGGCGGCGTAGCCACCCGCCCACCAGTTGCTTGAGAATCGAATGCCCGGTACGCGAACCCTTGCCCTTGCCGTGGATGACACGGACACAATGCAGGCCTTGCTGGCGCGCTTCGTGGATGAACAAGGCCACCGCCGGCTTTGCCTCGTTCGCGTTCATGCCGTGCAGGTCAAGTTCACGCGCAATCCGGAATTGGCCCCTGCGTAACTTCCGCAGGACACTGGTCTGGACACCGGGAATACGCCACTCAAGCTCATCGCCGGTTTCCAGTTCGCCGTCCGGCATTGCAGCCGTCAGCGCTTCCATGACTTCCCGTTCGTCAGCTTCCCGCGAGCGCGCCACCGGTTTCGGGCGCCGCTTGGGAACCTGGATCCTGTCGTCGGGTGGGAGTGGTTTGGCATCCGCTACTGCTTCGCGGAACAGGGTGCGTTCCTCGTCGCTGATGCGGGGGGTGTTGCGTGGCCGCCTTGGCATCGCCGGAGTATAGCCTACGCCCCGACAGCATCGGGTATCATGACGACTTCCATGCATTTCCTGCTCTCCAACGATGATGGATTCAATGCCCCAGGCCTGCGTTGCATGGGTGAGTTTCTTGCCGCCATGGGCCGGGTCACGGTCGTCGCGCCAGACCGAAACCGCAGCGGGGCATCGAACTCGTTGACACTTGAGAATCCTCTGCGTGTGCGTGGGGAAGGCGATGGGATTTTCTCGGTGGACGGTACGCCCACGGACTGCGTTCATCTGGCCATCACCGGCCTGCTCGAGGATGAGCCCGATATGGTGGTGTCTGGAATCAACGCTGGCGCCAACCTGGGAGATGATGTGTTGTATTCCGGGACTGTTGCCGGTGCCATGGAGGGGCGTTTTCTGGGCCTTCCGGCGATAGCCGTGTCATTGGTCTCCACGCGCAATGGCCACTATGAAAGCGCTGCGCGGGCCGTGTGCCAGCTCATCGAGCGCTTGAGTCGTGACCCACTGCCCGCGGACACCATCCTCAACATCAACGTACCGGATCTGCCGTGGGGTGATATCCAGGGCTTCGAGGCCACGCGTCTCGGCCATCGCCATCGTTCTGCGCCGGCAGAGCGCAGCGCAGACCCGCGCGGAAATCCCATCTGGTGGGTGGGTCCAGTGGGCGGAGAAGCGGATGCAGGCCCCGGCACGGATTTCCACGCGGTGGCGCATGGCTTTGTATCCGTGACACCGTTGCAAGTTGACCTCACCCGGTATGGCGCGCTCGACAAGGTGGCGGGTTGGCTGAAGGGCAGCGCACCATGAGCGACACCCGCGGCATCGGCATGACCTCCCCGCGCACCCGCGAAAGACTGGTGCAGCGGATCAAGGAGTCGGGCATCAAGGATATGCGTGTGTTGGAGCGCATCCGACAGGTGCCACGCCACCTGTTTGTGGATGAAGCCTTGGCCTCGCGTGCCTACGAGGATACCGCGCTACCCATAGGACACGGGCAGACCATTTCTCAACCTTGGGTTGTCGCGCGCATGACTGAAGCGCTTATCGAACACGGCATTCCCGGCAAGGTGCTTGAGGTAGGTACCGGATGTGGGTACCAAGCAGCAGTTTTGGCAGGCTTGGTACCGGAGGTTTACACGGTTGAGCGCTTGAATGCCCTGTTGGTGCAGACCCGCAGCCGGATGCGGTCGCTGGGATTCCGGAATGTGAAGCTCAAGCACAGTGATGGCGGCTGTGGCTGGCCAGAATTCGCTCCCTACGATGGCATCATCGTGACAGCTGCAGCAGAGACGCTGCCGATGGACCTGCTGGACCAGTTGGCTCCGGGTGGGGTTCTCGTCATTCCTGTCGGACCGCAGGGGCGTCAGGACCTTTTGCGGATTGTTCGGACCGATGAGGAGTATCTGCAGGAGAATCTCGGAGCTGTGAGTTTCGTGCCTCTGTTGGGCGGCGTGGTCTGATGCGCTGGTTCTCGCGCCTGTATGACCGCGCTTTGGTGTGGTCGGCCCACCGACACGCGCCACGTTATCTGGGCGTAGTGAGTTTTGCCGAGTCCTCTTTCTTTCCTATCCCCGTAGACGTGATGCTGGCCCCGATGACGCTGGCCAATCCGCCAGCATGGTGGCGCTACGCCTTGATTGCGACGGTGTTCTCGGTACTGGGTGGCGTCGCCGGATATTTCATCGGAGTGTTCGCACTGGATCTGGTAACACCCGTCTTGCATCGCGTGGGGTGGTGGGATTCATACCTGCTCGCACACGAGTGGTTTGCCCGCTGGGGGATATGGGTGGTTGTCATCGCCGGTTTCTCACCGATTCCCTACAAAGTGTTCACGATCGCCTCAGGGGCAGCGGGCATGGCCCTTGTACCCTTCGTATTGGCCTCAATGGTGGGGCGCGGCGCACGGTTTTTCATGGTCGCAGGCCTGGTGCGGCTCATCGGGCCGCGCATCGAGCCGGTGTTGCGCCGTCATGTGGACACGATTGGCTGGGTGAGCGTGCTGGTCTTGGTTCTGGCATGGTTTCTGTTGGTGGATTAGGCATGGCACTGCGCGTATTGCTCGTGTCTTTGGCCCTCGCCATGGTACTCACGGGTTGCGCCAACAAGCCACCGTCACGGGCAGTGCCTTACACCTATACCGTGCAACCGGGTGATACCGTGTACTCGATCTCCTTCCGGTATGGAATCAGCTGGCAGGATGTCGCACGGTGGAACGGTGTCGAGCCGCCGCGCTACCTCATTCGGCCCGGACAGCGCCTGCGTCTCTGGCCACCAGCGGGCGGTGTGCGCACGACGCCTAGCACTGCGAGCACCACGCCGACCCCGAGCCCCGCCACACCGCCCCGTACGACCACACCCAGCACACCACCGCAGGTCAGCCGTGACAACCGCATAGCGTTCAGGTGGCCGACCGAGGGCGAGGTGATATCGCGATTCAACGACGCGGGTAGCGCGGGGAAAGGAATAGCCATAGCAGGACGTGCAGGACAGGCGGTGAATGCTTCTGCGTCGGGACGGGTGGTCTATACCGGCAGTGGACTCATCGGATACGGCGAGCTTATCATCATCAAGCACAACGACCAGTTGTTGAGTGCGTATGCACATAACCGCGAAATTCTGGTACGCGAAGGAGAAGACGTGCGTGCAGGGCAACGGATAGCCACCATGGGCGAAGGTCCAGGCCGTAGGGCGATGCTTCATTTCGAGATCCGGGTTGATGGACAGGCGGTCGACCCCATGCGCTACCTTCCGGATGGCCGCTGAGGACGACGATACTTTCGCCGCCTCCGACCACGAGTTGGATGCTACCCGCATGTACATGCAGGAAATTGGCTTCAAACCCCTGCTGACAGCGGAAGAGGAAGTGCATTACGCACGCTTGGCAGTGACGGGCGACGAGCCTGCGCGCCAACGCATGATTGAAAGCAATCTCAGGCTGGTGGTCAAGATTGCGCGCAAGTACATGCACCGCGGGCTGCCGTTGCTGGACCTGATTGAAGAGGGCAACCTTGGCCTCATCCACGCGGTCGAGAAATTCGATCCCGAACGTGGCTTCCGCTTTTCAACCTATGCGACCTGGTGGATCCGCCAGACGATTGAGCGCGGCCTGATGAACCATGGCCGTACCGTGCGCCTTCCGGTGCATGTCGTTCGGGAGCTGAATACTGTGCTGCAGGCATCGAAGTCGCTAGCACAAACTCTGGAAAGGGAGCCGACCATCGAAGAAATTTCCAAGCATCTCGGACGCCCCGTGATAGAGGTCGAGCGTCTACTGCAGTTGAACTCTAGACCGGCGTCCATGGACGCACCTGCCGGGCGCGAGGATGATATTTCGCTGCTGGATACCTTGGCGGACGAGAACAATGACGACCCGTCCATGTTGTTACAGGACGCTGACCTTCGTGATGCACTCGGTTCGTGGATGAAGCGCCTGAATGACAAGCAGCGCATGGTGGTGGAGATGCGCTTTGGCTTGGGTGGCAGGGCGGTCGCAACCTTGGAAGAGGTGGGCGTGGCCCTCGGTGTTACGCGAGAGCGAGTGAGGCAGATTCAATTGGAAGCCCTGAAATCCCTCAAGCGCATTCTTGAGGGAGAGGGGCTGGATGATTCGCTGTTAGAATGACCGGGTGAAATTCACCCTGGAAAATGCTGGCGGCGCCAACCTCGTTCGTGGTTGGGAAGAGGGGGTGTTGGTCGTCAACGATGAACGCCACCAGGGCTGTGTGTTGGTGGCAGCTGACACCGTGTCCTCATTGCCGCTGGCGGTTGTCGAAGACATTACGCTGGAGGCTCTCGCCGCTGCCATCACGCTCCAACCCGATATCCTGCTGGTCGGCACGGGGCGTCGCCAGCATTTCCTCCCGCCATCGTTGGTACGCGCACTGAGCGAACGCGGTGTCGGTGTCGAGGTCATGGACACCGTTGCCGCTGCCAGGACCTATAACGTTCTGGTCACAGAAGGCCGCCGTGCTGCGGCCGTGCTGCTACCGGGCAACGCGTGAGTGCACGTCCCACGCTGACCTTGGTGGTACCCGGTCTGTCGCAGGTCAGCGATCCGGACATGGCACGCATTCTTGCGCGCGCAGACCAGGACGGCATGCGAGCGGACGGCGTGGTGTCAGTCATTGGCACACTTGCAGGCATCGACGGTGCGTTTCCTGCGGGTGCTTTGTCTGCGCATTCTGCCAATCTGCCGGGCGGGAATTGGATGCGTCTGGATCCGGTTCATCTGGTGGCCGACCCGGATGGTTTGCGCTTGTTGCCAGGCGAACAACTGGATATCGAGGATGACGAGGCGGCGGCACTTGGAGCGTTTATCACAGCGAACACCGGGATCCCCATACACAGAATCACGCCGGAGTACTGGGTTGCGCCCGCCCTAGCGGAACATGCTGACCTGTATCCCGTGCACGACGCGGCCGGCTGCCATATTGGTGCGTTGCTCCCCGAGGGTGAGGCCAGAATGCGTTACCGCGCCTGGCTCAATGAGCTGCAGATGGTCATGCATGATGCGCCGGTGAACCAGCGTCGCCGCGATGCGGGTGTGTTGACCATCAACAGTGTGTGGGCCTGGGGCCGAGGTGCGCTACCGGTCGCGAGTCGATGGCCGTTCGCGATGAGCTATGCCGCCGACCCGATGGTGGCGGGCTTGGCGGAACTGGCTGGCCACCATCATGGCGGCCCCCTGCATACATTCCTGCAGCTGCCTTCGGATCAAGACGCCTTCGTATGGGCAAAGTCTCCGGCGGGGCTCGCAGAGGACTGGGTCATTCCCGCTTGGGAGGCATTACGCCGTGGCGAGCTTGCTCAGGTACGCGTATTGGATGAAACCGGGTCTACGTGGACGCTTCGCTCGGGTATGCGCTGGCGGTTCTGGCGGCGTCCGTGAGTTCACCTGTCATTTCCAGACGGTCCGAGGGGCAGCTTGGGGCATGGCCGTCTGTGCATCCGGTGTTGGCGCGGGTATATGCCGCACGCGGCATCACTTCTCCGGAACAAATCGAGGACAGGCTGGAACATCTTGAGCACTGGAAAAGCCTTGGCGGCATCAAAGAGGCCGCAGAACTGCTCAAGGTCGCCATTGAGCAATCTCAGAAGATTGTCGTCATTGGAGATTTCGATGCGGATGGGGCCACCGCATCCGCATTGGCGGTTCGGACTCTGAAGCAGTTCGGTGCGGAGGTGGACTTCCTGGTCCCGAACCGCTTCGAGTACGGCTACGGGCTGACCACCGCCATCGTCGAGCAGGCGTGTGAGCGCTTCGCGCCCGCGCTGATCATGACGGTGGACAACGGTGTGTCCAGCCATGAGGGCGTCGCCGCAGCGAGAGCACGGGGAATCCGGGTGATCATCACCGACCACCATCTCGCCGGCGCCACCTTGCCGGACGCCGATGTCATTGTGAACCCCAACCTACCGGGCGATACCTTTCCGAGCAAAAGTCTCGCTGGTGTCGGTGTGGTGTTTTACCTCATGTTGGCGCTGCGTCAGGTGATGGCTTCCGATATCGCTTTGGCGGAGGTTCTCGACCTTGTCGCGCTGGGCACGGTAGCCGATGTAGTGCCGCTGGACCGCAATAACCGTATTTTGGTGGCACAGGGCCTGCGCCGTATCCGTGCAGGACGCTGCCGCCCCGGAATCACGGCCTTGTTGCGGGAAGCGGGACGCAATCCTTCGGATGTCACTGCGGCAGACCTTGCTTTTGCAGTAGCGCCGCGACTGAATGCCGCTGGCCGACTGGAGGACATGACCATCGGCATTGATTGCCTGATGAGCGATGATCCAGACACGGCGCAACGACTGGCAGGGTCTTTGTCCGCAATCAACCAGGAAAGGCGCGAAATAGAACAGGCCATGCAAGCGGACGCGATGCGTGTGGTGGATCGGCTTCCCGACTCACAGGGGCCGGTTGGCGTCTGCTTGTTCGACCCGGCTTGGCATCAGGGGGTGGTTGGTATCGTTGCTTCACGTGTCAAAGATCGGCTGCATCGCCCAGTCATTGCCTTCGCACGCAGTGGGGATGGTGAGATCAAAGGGTCGGCGCGCTCCATCGGTGGATTCCATGTCCGCGATGCGCTGGATACCGTCGCAGCGCGTTATCCCGCCTTGTTGCAGAAGTTCGGCGGGCACGCGATGGCTGCCGGGCTGTCGTTACGTGAGCAGGATTACGAGCGCTTTGCTGCGGCTTTCGATGAAGTTGCACGCGAGCGCTTGGACGATGCGGCGCTTGAACAACACATCCTCACGGATGGTGAGCTCCCTGCTGCGGAGCTTGAACTGGTTCTGGCGGAAGCCATTCGTGCGGGCGGCCCTTGGGGGCATGGGTTTCCGGAACCGTTGTTTGATGGTGAATTCAACATCGTGGAACGTCGCGTCCTGCAGACCCGGCACCTCAAGATGCGCGTGCAACCGCTGGGATCGGACCGGGTGTTCGATGCTATCGCGTTCGGTGCCGATCCATCGATGCTCGAAAACACGCCCGACCAAGCAAGACTGGTGTACAAACTGGATGTGAATGCATGGCAGGGAAACCGCCATCTGCAGCTCCTGGTGGAGCGCATGGTAAAGTAGTACGCATGGATAGCCACAAACTCGTTTTGAGAAATACGGTACTCGACGACTACGACCAGATCGTCGAGCTCATGCACCGCGTATACCCGGAGATGGGGGCGTGGAAGCGCGAGCAGTTCACCTCGCAGCTCGCGCGTTTCCCGGAAGGGCAGATTTGCATCGAGGACAAGGGCAAGGTGGTTGCCTGCGCCGCGAGCCTGATTGTTGAATACTCGCGGTATGGAGACCATCACACCTACGCGCAGATTTCCGGCAATGGCTGGCTGACCACACACGATCCGAACGGCGATACGCTCTATGGTGCTGACGTTTTCGTGGACCCCGATTATCGGGGTATGCGTCTTGGGCGACGCCTGTATGACGCGCGCAAGGAGCTGTGCGAGAACCTCAATTTACGCGGAATCGTCGCAGGCGGTCGGATCCCCGGATATCGCGAACACTCCGGCGAACTGACTCCGGCGCAGTACATCGACCTGGTCAAGCGTCGCGAACTTTATGACCCTATCCTGACCTTCCAGTTGAACAACGACTTCCACGTACGGAAAGTGCTGGACGATTATTTGCCCGGCGACAAGGAGTCGCGTTCCTACGCGACACTCATCGAATGGATCAATGTTCACTACGAGTCGAAGGTGAAACTGGTTGGTGGACGCAAGGCCGTGGTGCGTGTTGGTGCGGTGCAGTGGCAAATGCGGACGGTGAAGGGAATGGACGAGCTCAAGCAGCAGTTGGAGTTCTTCATTGACGCTGTCTCGGGCTATAAATCCGATTTCGTGCTGTTGCCGGAATACTGGGCAGCGCCGTTGATGGCGCAGTTCAACCAAGAGGACCCGCCGGAGGCCATCCGCAGTCTGGCGGGCTTTACCGATGAACTGCGGGATGAGTTGGTGCGCTTGGCCTTGGCACACAACATCAACATTGTTGGCGGGTCCATGCCCGTATATGACGGCGAGACACTTTACAACGCGTCCTTCCTCGCCCGCCGCGACGGCACCTGGGACGCCCAATACAAGTTGCATGTGACCCCGGATGAAGCCAGCTATTGGGGCATGAGTGGTGGCACCGAGCTCAAGGTCTTCGACACTGACATAGGCAAAATCGGTATCTTGATTTGCTACGACGTGGAGTTCCCGGAACTGCCGAGACTCATGGCCGAGCGGGGGATGCGCATTCTGTTCGTGCCGTACTGGACCGACACGCGAAACGCCTATCTGCGAGTACAACGTTGTGCGGCAGCCCGGGCCATTGAGAACGAGTGCTATGTGGTCATAGCGGGCAGCGTCGGCAACCTGCCCAAGGTCGAGAACATGGATATCCAGTATGGACAAGCGGCAGTGTATACGCCTTCAGACTTTGCCTTCCCGCATGATGCAACGCAGGCGGAAGCCACTCCCAACACAGAGATGACGCTCATCTGTGATCTGGACCTCGACAAGCTGCGTGAGCTGCGCACCCATGGTGCCGTACGCAACTTCCACGACCGCCGCCTCGACCTCTATTCGCTGAAATGGATTAAGTGATCACCGTGGGAGCGGCCCTCTGGCCGCGAACCGTTGATTAACCGTAGAGTCCCATCATATTCTTCCACCAAGGCGGTGCAACTCTCCACCCAATCGCCGTCGTTGGCGTACACCACGCCTGCGAGTTCCTTCACCACCGGTCGGTGGATATGCCCGCAGATGACTACATCCACGCCGCGGTCGGCCGCTTCCTCTGCCACGGTATGTTCGTAACGTTCAATATAGGTGCGGGCGGTGGCGATACGCTGCTTCACCGCTTCGGCCAAGGACCAGTACGGCAGACCCCTCACCCGCCTGATGGTGTTCCAGCGACGATTCAGCCATAACAGAAAGTCGTATCCATGGTGACCCAAGTGCCTCAGCAGCGTCCCGCACTTCACCACCGTGTCGAATTGATCGCCGTGGGTCAGCCAAGCGCGACGACCATCAGCCAGGGTGATTTCTGCATCCAGCGCGATGTCGATTCCGCCGAACTGGAGGCCTGCATACTGCCGGAACAAGGCGTCGTGATTGCCCGGTATGAAGGTCACCCGTGTACCGTGGCGGGCCATTCTCAGGATTTTCTGGATGACCGTGTTATGGCTCTCAGGCCAGAACCAGCTGCGACGCATGCTCCACAGGTCCACGATGTCCCCAATCAGATACAGCCGCTCGCACTGCAACTGCTTCAGGAACACAAGCAAGGCCTCCGCCTTGCAGTCGTGAAATCCAAGATGAATGTCTGACAGAAAGGCACTGCGAACCTGCAGCGTGGGGTGTTCGGCGCTGGTATCGAGGGGAGCCATCATCGCAAGGGTGGGTCCGGAAGGTTTCACCCAAGTTCCGGAATGATGTCGGTTCTGTTATCCATGCTAAAATCGCGCACTGTCGGCAACCCCAACTTGAGGAATCACCCGTGGTCGAAGTGAACCCCATCTACAACAAGATTGATGACCTGCGCGACCGTTCGGAAGCGCTCAGGGGGTATCTTTGACTACGCTGGCAAGGCCGAGCGCCTGACTGAGGTCGAGCGCGAGCTCGAGCAACCGGACATCTGGAACAATCCCGAACGTGCCCAAGAACTGGGCCGCGAGCGCGCGCGGCTGGAAGAAATCGTCACCCTCCTGAAGGGTGTCGGACAGTCCCTGGATGACGCCAGGGAACTCCTGGAGATGGCCGAGGGCGAGGGCGATGAGGATTCCATCGGCGAGGTTTCAGCCGATGTTGACAGGGTTGAGAAGGGTATCGCAGCGCTCGAATTCCAACGCATGTTCGCTGGCGAGCAGGACCTGATGAATGCCTTCGTAGACATCCAGGCCGGTTCCGGTGGTACCGAGGCGCAAGACTGGGCCGCCATGCTCTATCGGATGTACTTGCGCTGGGCCGAGGCCCACGATTTCAAGGTTGAGGTCATCGACGAAAGTCACGGTGAAGTGGCCGGCATCAAGAGCGCGACCATCCGTGTGGAAGGCCCGTATGCCTACGGCTGGCTGCGTACCGAAACCGGCGTGCACCGGCTGGTCCGCAAGTCTCCGTTCGATTCCGGTAACCGGCGTCACACAAGTTTTGCTGCCGTTTTCGTCTCCCCGGAGATTGATGACAGCTTCGAGGTGGAAATCAATCCGGCGGACCTGCGAGTGGATGTCTTCCGCGCCAGCGGTGCCGGCGGACAGCACGTCAACCGGACCGAGTCGGCCATTCGAATCACCCATATTCCCTCTGGCATCGTCGTGCAATGCCAGAACGACCGCTCGCAGCACAAGAACCGTGCCACCGCGATGAAGCAGCTGCAGGCCAAGCTGTTCGAACTGGAAATGCAGAAGCGCAGGGGAGAGCAGCAAATCATCGAGGACAGCAAGGCCGACATCGGCTGGGGCAGCCAGATCCGCTCTTATGTCCTCGACCAGTCTCGTATCAAGGACCTTCGCACCGGTGTCGAGACCGGTAATACACAGGCCGTGCTCGATGGTGACCTCGACGATTTCATCGAAGCCAGCCTCAAATCCGGGCTATGATTTGCGCATGACGGACGACAACGACAACAACCTGATCCGAGAACGCCGCGCCAAGCTGACCGAGCTGCGCCAGCGCGGTCAGGCATTCCCGAACGACTTCCGGCGTAATTCGCATGCAGGAGACCTCCACGGGTACTTCGATGGCAAAGACGCTGCAGCGCTGGAAGCCGAGCCGGTGCGCGTGGCCGTGTCGGGCCGCATGATGGCCAAGCGCATCATGGGCAAGGCGAGTTTCGTGCAGTTGCAGGACATGACCGGGTCCATCCAGCTGTTCGTTCAGTCCGCCACCGTCGGTGATGACTCGTACGCCGAGTTCAAGGCCTGGGACGTGGGCGATATCGTGGGAGCGGAGGGTGTTGTGATGCGCACCCGCACCGGCGAGCTCTCCATCAAGGCTGATTCCATCCGCCTCCTCACCAAGGCGCTCCGGCCCTTGCCGGATAAATGGCATGGCCTGTCCGACCAAGAGACACGGTTCCGCCAGCGCTATGTGGATCTCATCGTGAATGAGGATGCGCGAAAGGTATTCCAGGCACGAACCGAGATTGTCCGCTTCACTCGCAATTTCATGGATGCGCTCGGCTTCATGGAGGTGGAGACACCGATGATGCAATCCATCGCCGGAGGCGCAACCGCTCGCCCGTTCATCACCCATCACAATGCCCTCGACATCGAGCTGTATTTGCGGGTTGCTCCGGAGCTTTATCTGAAGCGTCTGGTCGTCGGTGGTTTCGAGCGGGTGTACGAGATCAATCGCAACTTCCGAAACGAGGGCGTCTCGACCCGGCACAATCCTGAGTTCACCATGCTCGAGTTGTATCAGGCCTACGCGGATTACCGCGACCTCATGGACCTCACCGAAAATCTGGTGCGCGGGTTGGCGGAAGCCATTTGTGGCGGGCCCAAGCTCACCTGGCAGGGCGTGGAGATGGACCTGTCCGTGCCCTTCGAGCGCCTGTCACTGGTGGATTCCTTGCTGCGCTACAACGACGGTCTGGATGCTGACCGCATGAACGACCTGGCTTACTTGCGTCAGGTTTGCGAGCGACTCGATGTCCATGTCGACAAGCGCGCGGGTGTCGGACGTTTGCAGTACGAATTGTTCGAGAAGACGGTGGAAGGGCGTTTGGAACAACCGACTTTCATCACGAGTTACCCGACTGAAGTGTCGCCATTGGCGCGGCGTAACGATGACAACCCGGACGTTACCGACCGTTTCGAGTTCTTCGCGGCGGGTCGTGAGATTGCTAACGGGTTTTCCGAACTGAACGATCCTGAGGACCAGGCGGAGCGGTTCAGGGAGCAGGTCGCGAACAAGGATGCCGGTGATACCGAGGCGATGGCTTTTGATGCGGACTACATTCGTGCACTGGAGTATGGTTTGCCGCCGACGGCGGGGCTGGGGATTGGCATTGATCGTTTGGTGATGATGCTCACCGATCAGGCTTCCATCCGGGATGTGTTGCTGTTCCCGCTGCTGAAACCCGAAGCCTAAAACTCGCGGTAGTTCGCTCGACTTCGGATGTGGGATTTTCCGGGGACGCTGTGAATACATCCCTGTACGCTCCGGGGGCGCCATCCCTGGCGCCCACGGCCCCGGAAAATCCACATCACGCCGTCTCGCTTATGTGCCTGCGGCCCTCTGGCGGCGATTGGTACGAGGATGGATCCAGCATGTAGGAGCGACGCTTTGCGTCGCGAATGGTACAGCGGTGGTTCTTGGTACAGGCCCGTTCAGGCTCTGAAACCTCATCCTGTTCGCGACGCAAAGCGTCGCTCCTACACCCAAGGCACACCGTGGGAGCGGCCCACCCTGCCTGCCGAAGCTTCAGCGTAGGCAGGTGGCCGCGATACATCAGAACTCGGTTTCCATCACGCGGTAATGGCCGTCGACCATACCGAGGCGGCGATAGACTTCGATAGCGTCGGTGTTGCCGTCGTGCACATACAGTCGTAGTCCGCAGACGCGACCATCCTGTTCTGCCAGACCGCGCACGTGTTGGTACAGGGCACGGAATATACCCCGCCCACGGAACTCCGGTGCGACATACACGCTCTGGATCCACCAGAACATGCCGTTGCGCCAGTCCGACCACTCGTAGGTGAGCATCATCTGGCCGGCCGGCTTGGCCCCGACTTGGGCGATGAAATAGCGGCCCAGGGCAGGGTCCTGCAGGACCCGCATGACGCCCGGTTCGACCACCGCGAGGTCCAGTGCTTTGTCTTCGGACTCACGGGCCAAAGCATCATTCCAGGCGGCGATGCGGGTGTGGTCTTCTAGTGTGGCATTGCGTATTGATGTCATGGCTCTAGTATGGCATCGCGGGGAAGGCGGGTGCTAAACTACGGCGCATCAATGGGGCGGTAGCTCAGCTGGGAGAGCGTCGCGTTCGCAATGCGAAGGTCGGGAGTTCGATCCTCCTCCGCTCCACCATATTTATGTCGCTGACACCTGCCGGCAACGATTCCAAGTCGCTGACGCCTGCCGGCGCAGCTCCACGCTCACCAAAGACGCGGTCTTTGGTTCGCTTCGACGCCCTTCGGGCGCGGGCCCTTCGACTGAAGTTGCAAAAACTTTGAAGCGAGTCATTCTCGGCGACCGACGGCTACAGACGGCCGAGACCCGCGAGATCAGGTATCGGGGTCTTCGCTCGGCGCTGGTACAATTCGCTGCGGGCCCCGGTAGCTCAGCTGGATAGAGCGTCCCCCTCCTAAGGGGAAGGTCGCAGGTTCAACTCCTGCTCGGGGCACCAATCCCTCCCTCAACATCTTGTAGGTCGACTCCGCGATTTCCTGACGGACACTGGCCAGCGCCAGTTGACCCTGTTGCCGAATGTCCGGTGACGGGTCCAAAGCCGAAGCGGTGGAGATGGAGGCGCCGCCAGCGATGAGACAGGCGCCAATGAGTAGCAGTTTCGTGTTCATGACAGGCATTCCAATGTAGGGAGAATGGCTGGAGATTCTGGCGGCGGGACATGGTGGGGGTATGACTGGCTCATAACCGTTTCACTACACCGTGCCAGTATTTAACATTTGTTAATTCCCAAAGGCTCAGCGCTCATATACACTTGCCCGTCGTACTCAGGTACGAAATCCAAGTCCTTGATTTGACTTAAAGGTGGCGGCGCAAGAACACATGAGCGATCAATCCCCATTCTCCGGCGGCAACGCAGAATTCATCGAAGCCCAATACGAGGCTTTTCTCGCCAATCCTGATTCTGTTGATGGGTGGTGGCGTGATTACTTCAGGGGATTTCAGGATGGCGCAGGTGGCGAGGCGGACCAGGCGCATGAGCCCATTCGCCAGGAAATGCTCCGCAGGGGACGCCAACGCAAGATCGCTGTCACAGAGGGATTGTCGCCACAGGCCGCCGAGAAGCAGGCTGCGGTGCTGCGCCTCATCAACCTCTACCGCGTGCGCGGTCATCAACACGCCAAGCTGGATCCGCTTGGACTCACCGAGATGCCCGAGGTCCCGGATCTAGAGCCCGGCTTCCACGGTCTGGGCGAGCGTGACATGGATACCGAGTTCAACACCGGCTCGCTCGTCGGTCCGGAGCGCGCCACGCTTCGCAATATCATCGAGCGTTGTGAACGCATCTACTGCAGCACGGTCGGTGCAGAATACATGCACATCATCGAGACCGAGGAAAAGCGCTGGATCCAGGCGCGCATCGAAGACCCGAAGGTGGATTTCCGGATTTCTGCCGAGGACCGCAAGGAAGTCCTGCGTCAGCTGACTGCCGCGGAAGGCATCGAGAAGTACCTGCACACCCGCTATGTCGGACAGAAGCGGTTTTCGCTGGAAGGTGGAGAGTCGCTCATACCGGCGCTTGAGGAGCTTGTGCAAAGCGGCGGTGCGGCGAAGATTGAGGAGATGGTCATTGGCATGGCACACCGTGGCCGTATCAATGTGCTCATCAATATCCTCGGCAAATCACCTCAGGAACTTTTCAGCGAGTTCGAGGGCGTCTATGACCCCAAATTGAACGAGGGTTCGGGGGATGTGAAATACCACCTCGGTTTCTCATCCAACTATGACACCCGCTCCGGCGACCGCGTACATCTGGTGCTTGCATTCAACCCGTCGCACCTCGAAATCGTCAACCCGGTGGTGGAGGGGTCTGTCAGGGCACGCCAGCACCGCCGGCGGGACAAGAAGGGCAATCGGGTTTTGCCCGTGCTCATTCACGGCGACGCCGCGTTTTCCGGGCAGGGCGTCATCATGGAAGGCCTGCAGATGTCTCAGGCGCGCGGCTTCTACACCGGTGGCACGTTGCATATCGTGGTGAACAACCAGATTGGTTTCACCACGAGTGACCCGCAGGATGCGCGCTCCACAATGTACTGCACGGATATCGCGAAGTTCATACAGGCACCAATCTTCCATGTGAACGCAGACGATCCGGAAGCGGTCGTGTTTGTGACACGGCTTGCATTCGACTACCGTATGACCTTCAACAAGGATGTGGTCATTGATCTCGTCTGCTACCGCCGCCACGGCCACAACGAGGCCGATGAACCTGCGGCCACGCAACCGACGATGTATCACACCATTCGTAAGCACCCGTCGACCAAGCAGTTGTATGCCGACCGCCTGTTGGCAGAAGGTCTGGTTGACGAGGACACCATCAACAAGTTCGCGGACGAGTTCCGCTCCGGTGTCGATGAGGGGCGGGAAGTCGCAAAAGCGAAGATGAGTTCAGTCGGCAACGAGTACACGGTTGACTGGAGCGCATTCAACAAATGCGATTGGACGGAGCCGGCAGTGACGGCAGTACCGCTGGACCGTATCCGACAGCTGAATGAGCGACTGACCACGCTTCCGGATGGTCTGGAATTGCATTCGCGTGTCGAGCGCATCGTAGAGGACCGGCGCAAGATGGCCGCCGGGGAGATTCCGTTGGATTGGGGTTTCTGCGAGACCATGGCGTACGCAAGCTTGTTGACAGACGGCTACGCCGTGCGGCTGACGGGTCAGGATTCCGGTCGCGGCACCTTCTTCCACCGGCATGCGGTGTTGCATAACCAGAAAGACGGTACCAAGCATATTCCCTTGCAACACCTCGATACGGGGCATGCGGATTTCATCGTCATCGATTCCCTGTTGTCGGAAGAAGCGGTGCTGGGCTTCGAATATGGCTACTCCACGGCAGAGCCGAATGCGCTGGTCATCTGGGAAGGGCAGTTCGGCGATTTCGCCAACGGCGCGCAGGTTGTCATCGACCAGTTCATCAGCTCGGGCGAAGCAAAGTGGCGGCGAATGTGTGGCTTGGTGATGTTCCTGCCCCACGGATATGAAGGACAGGGCCCGGAGCATTCATCCGCCCGTCTGGAGCGTTATCTGCAACTGTGCGCAGAACATAACATCCAGGTCTGTCAGCCCTCGACACCGGCGCAAATGTTCCACATGTTGAGACGGCAGATGGTCCGACCTTTCCGCAAGCCTCTCATCGTGATGACGCCGAAGAGTTTGTTGCGGCACAAGCTTTCGGTGTCCTCGCTGGAGGATCTGCAAGACGGCCGTTTCCACAATGTGATCCCGGAAGTGGACGACATTGACCCCAAGAATGTGAAGCGATTGGTCGTGTGCAGCGGGCGGGTGTACTTCGACCTGCTGGAAGCACGCCGGGTTCGGGAGATTGACGATATCGCCATCATCCGCCTCGAGCAGCTCTACCCGTTCCCGCAGGACGAGTACGCCGAACAGGTAACCAAGTACGGCGGGGCGAACGAGATCGTGTGGTGTCAGGACGAGCCGGAGAACCAGGGCCCCTGGTACCAGATCCGCCATCGCTTGCAGGAGCCGCTGAAATCAAAGCACACACTTACCTACGCGGGACGGGAAGCATCCGCTTCCACGGCCGCCGGTTATCACGCACTGCATGTTGCCCAGCAGAAACAGCTGCTGGATGACGCGCTGGTGCTCAGGAAGAAACAACGGAGACGGGCATGAGCACAGAAGTCAAAGTTCCACAGTTACCGGAGTCGGTTGCTGACGCAACCCTGGTGAACTGGAAGAAGAAGAAGGGCGACCGCGTAGAGCGCGATGAGAACCTGGTGGACATTGAGACCGACAAAGTGGTGCTCGAGGTGCCCGCCCCGGTTGCTGGTGTTCTGGGCGAACTGCAGGCTGAGGAGGGCGCGACCGTCACGGGTGGGCAGGTGATTGCCGTCATCGAGGAAGGTGGCGCTGGTGCGGCCGAGGAGTCCAAGGAGAAGGCAGCTGCCAAGGGTGGGGAAATCGCGGCCCGTGAGTCTGCCCCCAAAGAAGAGGCCACTCCCACGGAGGAAGACGACGAGGGTGATAGCGACAAGCTGAGCCCGTCGGTGAGGCGCATGTTGGAAGAGCATGACATAGAGGCCTCGGCCATCAAGGGTAGCGGTCGGCATGGCCGGATCACCAAGGCGGATGTGCAGGCGTATGTCGAGAGTATCGCGGCCCGTGGGGCCGCTCCCACGGGTGGGGACGCGCCGCGCAGCGGCGCGCCTACGGGTGCGGATGCGCCTACGGGTTCCCGCGAAGCGCGGCGCGTGCCGATGACGCGCATGCGCGCGCGCATTGCCGAGCGAATGATCGAGGCACAGAGCACGGCGGCCATGCTGACCTCGTTCAACGAGGCGGACATGTCCGCGGTGATGGCCTTGCGTTCGCAGTACAAGGATCACTTCGAGAAGACCCATGACGTGAAACTGGGCTTCATGTCCTTCTTCGTGAAGGCCGTGGTCGAAGCCCTCAAGCGCTTTCCGGTCGTCAACGCCTCTGTCGAAGGCAATGATGTCATCTACCACGACTACTTCGATATCGGTGTGGCGGTTTCGGTGCCAAAGGGTCTGGTGGTACCGATCATTCGCGACGCCGATCAGTTGAGCTTTGCGGAGGTCGAGAAGACCATCGGCACGCTCGCCGGAAAAGGTCGTGATGGCTCACTGACCATGGACGACCTCGCTGGAGGCACATTCACAATCACCAATGGTGGCGTTTTCGGATCGCTGGTTTCCACGCCCATCCTGAACACGCCGCAGAGCGCAATCCTCGGCATGCACAAGATTCAGGAGCGCCCGGTGGTGGTGGACGGACAGATCGTTATCCGTCCGATGATGTATCTCGCACTCACTTACGACCATCGCATTATCGATGGCAAGGATGCGGTGCAGTTCCTGGTGGCGGTCAAGGAAGCCATCGAGGACCCCGCCCGAATCCTGTTACAGCTATAAGGGAATAGAATCATGTCAGATAAATATGATGTCGTCGTCATCGGGGCCGGTCCTGCCGGCTATGTTGCAGCCATTCGTTGCGCGCAGTTGGGACTGAACACCGCGCTCATCGACAACTGGAAAAACTACGACGGCAATCATGCCTTCGGTGGCACCTGTCTGAACGCGGGGTGTATCCCGTCCAAGGCCTTGCTTGAATCTTCGGAGATGTTCCACAAGACCTCGCACGAATTCGCCAATCATGGCATCAAGATTGGCGGCAAAGTCTCCATGGACATCAAGACGATGCAGGAGCGCAAAGAGAAGATCGTCACCGGCTTGACCGGTGGTATCGGTCAACTGCTCAAGGGGAACAAGGTCACCGCCATCAAGGGTACGGGTGTGTTTCTCGGTAAGGGCAAGGTAGAAGTCACCGACCTTGAGGATAGCAAGAAGAAGTCGACCATCGAAGGCAAGCATGTGGTGCTGGCCGGTGGGTCCACGCCTATCGAGCTCAAGAGCGCGGCATTCGACGGCAAATCCATCGTGGATTCCTGGGGTGCTTTGGAGTTCGATTCCGTGCCGAAGCGTTTGGGGGTCATCGGCGCCGGCGTTATCGGCCTGGAGCTTGGTAGCGTGTGGAAGCGGCTCGGTGCCGAGGTGACGCTTCTGGAAGCGCAGAGTGATTTCCTGTTCATGGTCGATCAGCAGATTGCCAAGGAAGCACTGCGCCATTTCAAGAAACAGGGGTTGGACATCCGTTTGGGCGCAAAGGTATCGGGTGCAAAAACAGGCAAGAGCGGCGTCAAGGTCAGCTACGAGGACAAGGACGGCAAGCAGGAGATGGAGTTCGACAAGCTCATCGTTGCAGTCGGCCGTCGCCCGCAGAGCGCTACGCTACTGGGGAAGGACTGCGGCATCAAGACAGATGATCGCGGCTTCGTGGTCGTGGACAAGCACTGCAAGACCGATCAGGCAAATGTCTGGGCCATAGGCGACCTAGTGCGTGGCCCGATGCTGGCGCACAAGGGTTCGGAAGAAGGGGTGATGGTCGCTGAGCTGATAGCAGGACATCACGCCGAGCTGAACTACGACGCTATACCGTCCATCATGTACACCGCACCGGAACTGGCCTGGGTCGGCAAGACCGAGGAAGAGGTCAAGAAGACGGGGCGTGCCTACAAGGTCGGCACCTTCAGCTTTGCGCCCAACGGTCGCGCCAAGGCTATGGAAGCCGCAGCGGGCACCGTGAAGATCATCGCTGACAAGGAACACGACACCATTCTGGGCGTGCACATGGTCGGACCCATGGTGTCAGAGCTCATCATGGAAGCGGTGGTTGCCATGGAGTTTTCCGGTAGCGCAGAAGATTTGCAGCGCATCTGTCACGGTCATCCGACGCTGGCCGAAGTGGTGCATGAAGCCGCACTGGCGGTGGACAAAAAAGCAATCCATGGTGTGAATAAATGACCTCGGCGCACCGTAGTGGACCGGGTCGCGTTCGCGACCGGTCACTACGATAAGCGGGTCAAGAATTGTGAAGCGTACGTTCAACCTGGTGCTCGACGCCGTAAGGGACATCGCGCCCGGAGTAAAACATTTCGCGTTCCGTCGTGAAGATGGCGAGCAGCTTGAGTTCATCCCGGGGCAATTCGTACAGTTGTTCTTCGACTGCGGCGCTGATGGCGAAAAACTCCGGCGGAGCTATTCGATTGCCAGCATCCCGGGTCGGGAGGACACCGTGGACATGGCCGTGTCGGCGGTTGTTGATGGCCGTGCCACGGAGCGTTTCTGGGCGATGAAACCAGGGGATTTGGTGGAGGCGATGGGGCCGTTCGGGCGTCTGGTCCTGCGCGATGAACCACCGTCCCGTTATCTGATGGTAGCGACGGGCACGGGCGTGACCCCCTACCGGGCGATGTTGCCGGAGTTTGGACGGCGGCTCGCTGATGGCGCTCCGGACATTCATGTGATGCTCGGTGTGCGCACGCGCGAAGACCTGTTGTATGCGAACGATTTTCGGGAGTTCGCGCAGGCACACGAAGGGTTCCACTTCACTGCGCATTACAGTCGTGAGCCCGCGGTGACACTTGAGAATTGGGAGCAGCGTGGTTATGTGCAGGGCGCGTTCGAGTCGTTGGGCCCCAACCCTGAGACCGATGTCGTCTACCTGTGCGGCAACCCGAATATGATTGATGAATCGCTTCTGTGGCTGACCGAGCGGGGTTTCACTTCGCAGCGGGTCCGCCGCGAGAAGTACATTTCAGGCGCATGACAGAGAGGATGTATGGCAGGCCATAGTAAATGGGCGAACATCCAGCACCGGAAAGGTGCCCAGGACGCACGCCGTGGAAAACTCTTCACCAAGCTGATCCGGGAAATCACCACTGCCGCGCGACTGGGCGGCGGCGACCCGGCAACGAACCCGCGTCTGCGCACAGCCGTCGACAAAGCGCTGACGGCGAACATGACGCGGGACACCATTGAGCGCGCAAGCAAACGGGGCTCAGGTGACCTCGACGGCGTGGTGTACGAGGAAGTGCGATATGAGGGCTACGGACCTGGCGGCATCGCCGTGATGGTGGATTGCATGACCGACAACCGGAACAGGACCGTCGCAGAGGTGAGGCATGCGTTCTCCAAGAACGGCGGCAACCTCGGTTCAGATGGCTCCGTTGGGTACCTGTTCAGTCACTCAGGCGTGATACTCCTGCCATCCGGCGTGGACGGTGACAAGGTCATGGAAGTCGCACTGGAAGCCGGCGCCGAGGACATTGTCGAGAATGCAGACGGTACCCTGGAAGTACTCACTGCGCCTGAAGATTTCGAGCAGGTGCGCGATGCACTGGTTGCTGCCGGTTTCAAACCGGAGCACGCCGAAGCCACCATGCGCGCCTCCACCTCGGTCGCGGTCGAGGGTGAGGATGCGGCGGGCATGATGAAGCTACTCGAGATGCTCGAAGACCTCGATGATGTCCAGAATGTCTATTCCAACGCAGATATCTCGGACGAGGTGCTCGAAGGGCTGTGAGCACCTACACCGGCATGGTTCGTGTTCTTGGCGTCGACCCCGGATCGCGACTCACCGGGTGGGGTATCGTCGACAGTGACGGTCGCAAGAGTGCACATGTCGCCAGCGGTGTCCTGAAGGTCGGAACTGGGGAAGTCGCGCCGCGCCTGCGCAAGATTTTCGTCGGGCTCAGCGACATCATCGCCGAGTGGGACCCTGCCGAAGTGGCCATAGAGCGCGTGTTTCTTGCCCGCAACCCGGACAGTGCGCTGAAGCTCGGGCAGGCAAGGGGTGCGGCGATATGCGCCGCCACCGTCGGCGGCCTCTCGCTATCCGAGTATTCTGCCAAGGAAGTGAAGCTGGCCACTGTTGGTACGGGATCAGCAGGCAAGGAACAGGTCCAACACATGGTTAAACTGCTGTTGAAGCTGGCGGCCATTCCGCAGGAAGATGAGGCGGACGCGCTCGCGGTGGCGCTGTGTCACGCGCATTCGCGCAACGTTCTTGCCAAGGTCAGTAGAGGAGGGGACGGATGATCGGATCACTGCGGGGAACGCTGGTCAGCAAACAGCCACCACGCTTGTTGGTGGAGGTTGGCGGGCTTGGCTACGAGGTCGAGGCCCCCATGTCCACAATTTATGAGTTGCCTGCGGTCGGCGGACAGGTTCACCTGCACACTCATCTGGTCGTACGCGAAGATGCGCACATCCTCTTCGGCTTTGCCACAGAGCAGGAGCGTAGCCTGTTCCGCGCCCTGCTGAAGGTGAATGGCGTCGGCGCCAAGGTTGCGCTGGCGATTCTCTCGGGCATCAGTGTCGATGCGTTTGCCCGTTCGGTGATGGTGGGCGATGTTTCGGCACTCACCAAAGTGCCAGGTATAGGCAAGAAAACCGCAGAGCGCTTGGTGGTGGAGATGAGGGACCGCGTGGATGGTGCTGGCCCGCTTGCGCCGGGGGAGGTCTCGCTCACCGGCAAGGCCGTGCAGGGACCGCGTGAGGAAGCCCAGAGCGCGCTCATCGCCTTGGGCTACAAGCCGCAGGAAGTAGTGCGTATGGTGGATAGCGTGTTCACAGACGCCCTGACAGCAGAGGACATGATTCGTCTAGCCCTTCAGAACGCAGGTAGGATAGGGCGATGAGCGAACTGGAGCGACTGGTGATGGCGGAGGAGGCGGGGGAAGACGCCGTCATCGACCGCGCCCTGCGCCCAAGCAGGCTGGCTGACTACCGTGGGCAGCCCGCAGTTCGCCAGCAAATGGATATCTTTATCGGTGCTGCCCGCCAGCGCGGGGAAGCTCTGGACCACACGCTGATTTTTGGTCCCCCCGGCTTGGGCAAGACCACGCTGGCGCACATCGTCGCCAATGAGCTGGGTGTCAATCTGCGGCAGACCTCTGGGCCAGTTCTGGAACGGCCGGGCGATTTGGCGGCCTTGCTCACCAATCTCGAACCCCGCGACGTCCTGTTCGTGGATGAGATCCACCGATTGAGTCCGGTAGTCGAGGAAGTACTGTATCCGGCACTGGAAGATTTCCAGCTGGATATCATGATTGGTGAGGGGCCGGCGGCACGCTCCATCAAGATTGACCTTCCACCCTTCACCTTGATCGGCGCGACCACCCGCGCAGGATTGCTGACCTCACCCTTGCGCGACCGTTTCGGGATTGTGCAGCGCTTGGAGTTCTACAGCCGCGAAGACCTTGCTGCCATCGTGCTGCGGGCTGCGGGCATTATCGGCCTTGCGGTGGATGATGAAGGTGCTGCAGAAATCGCCAGCCGTTCGCGCGGTACCCCGCGTATCGCCAACCGCCTGCTCAGGCGGGTGCGTGACTTCGCCCAAGTCAAGGGCGACGGGAGCGTGAGCGGCAACGTGGCGCGCGATGCGATGGACATGCTGGATGTGGACCGGTCCGGCTTTGATGTCATGGATCGCAAGCTGCTGATGGCGGTCATAGAGCGCTTCGACGGCGGTCCCGTCGGCGTGGAGAGCTTGGCGGCTGCAATCGGCGAGGAGCGGGGGACCATCGAGGACGTGCTGGAGCCCTACCTCATCCAGCAGGGCTACCTGATGCGAACGGCACGCGGGCGCATGGCCACGCGGCAGGCCTACCTGCATTTTGGACTGGCGCAACCTCGCGACCTGTTCGACGGGAACGAATGAACGACCCTGTGGTCCCAGTTGAAACCAATCTGTCACGGCACGAGGAGACAATGCGACCGTGAGTGAGTTCGTCTGGCCGGTCCGGGTGTATTACGAGGACACCGATTCCGGTGGCGTTGTCTACTACGCGAACTATCTCCGATTCATGGAGCGTGCACGCACGGAGTGGCTGCGCGCGGCAGGCATCGAACAGGATCGACTTCGCGATGAGCTCGGCTTGCTGTTCGTCATCACCGGCTGTGATATCCGTTACCACAAACCAGCACGGTTCAATGAGACGCTGGATGTCAGTGTCGTCCCGGCTGAGGTACGCCGGACCCGCTTCGCCGTCACCCAGGAAGTTCGTCGTGGCAATGTGGTATTGGTCACTGCCCGTGTGAGCGCAGCCTGCATCGATGACAAGACATTCCGCCCCAAACCCCTACCTGAACACATCATTGCGGAGATCCAGGCATGACCACTGATATGTCCATTCTTCATCTCGTCATGGAGGCCAGCCTGCTCGTGCAGCTTGTCATGCTGCTCTTGCTCGTGGCATCCGTCGCTTCCTGGGCGGTCATCCTGAAGAAACGGCAGGTCCTGAACGATACCAACGACGCGACCGAGGAATTCGAGCGTCGTTTCTGGTCGGGCGCCGAGCTGGCCACACTATATAAGGAGATTGCTGCGCTCGACGAGACGGACCGCGTAGGCATCGAACGCATGTTCGAGGCGGGTTTTCGCGAGTTTGCCCGCTTGCGCAAGCAGCGTGGCATCGATCCGGCGGATGTTGTGGAAGGTGCAGGGCGTGCCATGCGCGTGAGCCAGGTACGTGAGATTGACCGCCTGGAAGAGCACCTGCCTTTCCTGGCCACCGTGGGATCCACCAGTCCCTATGTCGGCTTGTTCGGAACCGTGTGGGGCATCATGAACTCTTTCCGCGCATTGGGTAACGCCCAGCACGCCACCTTGGCCATGGTGGCGCCGGGCATTGCCGAGGCCCTGATTGCCACCGCGATGGGCTTGTTTGCGGCCATTCCTGCGGTAATTGCCTACAACCGCTACGCCAATCAGGTCGAGCGTATCGAGACCCGCTGGGACACCTTCGCCGAAGAGTTCCTCAGCATTCTCCAACGCAATGCCCACGCGGATGCGAACGGGGGCTGAGCCATGAAGACCCGGCGCGCCCGTAGGCGCATGATGAGCGAGATCAATGTCGTGCCGTACATCGATGTGATGTTGGTCCTGCTCATCATCTTCATGATCACAGCTCCGCTACTGGCTGCGGGTGTGAAGGTTGACCTGCCGCAGGCAGAGGCCGAGCCCCTGCCACAGGATTCCGAACTGGAACCACTGGTCCTGACGGTGGACGCGGAAGGCAACTACTACCTCAACCGGGGTGAAACCCCCAATGAGCCCATCGAGCCGAACCTGGTCGTGGCACGGGTGACAGCGATTCTCACGCACCAGCCGCGCACACCGGTGGTGGTTCGCGGGGACCGCTCGGTGGAGTACCGGCATGTCATCGGCGGCATGGTGCTGTTGCAGACCGCCGGGGCACCCAGTGTTGGCCTGATGACTGACCCGCCCGAACGTCCCCAGCCTCAGAGAGGGCGTTAATGCGGGAATTCCTGCGCGAGTTTTGGGTATACCTGTTGGCTGCTGCCATCCTGCACGGCGCGCTGGTCGCGTTTCTGGTGGTCAGCCTGGAGCGCAGTATCCCGGTGATTGATATTGATACCACCGCCGAGCCCATCGAGGCTGCGGTGGTGGATTCGGAGTTGGTGGAACGCGAGCTCGAACGTATTCGCGAGACGGAACGCCGCCGTGAGCAGGAAGTGGTGGATGCGCAACGGGCAGTCGAGGCCGCTGCGCGCGCACGTGAGCAGGAAGAGCGACGGCTGCGTGAGGCACAACAACAGCGGGAGCGGGAGGTGCAGGCAGCGCAGGACCGTGCGGAGCGCGAGCGATTGGCAGAGTTGGAGCGCCAACGACAAGCGGAGGCCGAACGCCAGCGTCAGGCCGAAGCGGAGCGCCAACGCCAGGCGGAAGCCGAACGACAGCGTCAGGCCGAGGCCGAACGCCAGCGCCGCGAGGCTGCCGAGCGTGAACGGCGGGAGCGCGAAGCACGGGAGCTGGCTGCCCGCGAGCGTGCCCAACAGGCGGTGTTGGGCCAGTGGATACGGGACATTCAATCCAAAGTCCAAAGGAGTTGGAACCAGCCGGAACAGTGGCCAGCGGGAACCAGTTGTACCGTGCGGGTGTCCATGATTCCGGGTGGTGAAGTGGTTCAGGCGCGGCTCCTGAGCAGCTGCGGCGACCCCGTTCGCGACCGTTCTGTAGAATCGGCAGTATTGCGGGCCTCACCGATGCCTATGCCATCGGACCCGGCCGTCTTCCGGCGCGAAATCGATCTGGTATTCCGCCCGGTCAACTGATTGATGGAGAACAGTTTGAAACGACTCGTGCTTGCAGGACTTTTCTGGCTACTCGCCACCCCCGCCCTGGCGCAGGATGTCCTGCGCATCGAAATCACCCAAGGTGTGAGTGGCGCCATGCCGATCGCGGTGGTTCCATTCGCCTGGGAGGGGGAGGGCGCTCCGCGTGCGGATATCGCCGCCATCATCACCAGCAACCTGTCACGCAGTGGTCGCTTCCGTGTGTTCCCAGAGGCGGACATGCTGGAAAGACCATCGGAGGGTGCGCGGGTGAATTTCGACAACTGGCGCGTGTTCGGGATGGATAATCTGGTCATTGGCCGTGTCCGTCAGACCAGTGAGGGGCGCTATGCCGTGCAGTTTCAGTTGTTCGATGTGTACCGTGGTCAGCAGCTGATCGGTTTCTCGATACCTACCTCAGAAGCAGGACTGCGTCTGGCGGCGCATATGGCCTCCGACATGATTTACGAGAACCTCACCGGCGAGCGCGGCGTGTTTGCTACGCGTATCGCCTTCGTGAGCGCACAACGGACGCCGTCTGCCAGCCAGTATGTCCTCTTGGTGTCGGATGCGGACGGGGAGAACCAGCAGGTGGTCATCCGCTCGCCGGAGCCCTTGATGTCGCCGACTTGGTCTCCTGATGGTCGCCGCTTGGCCTATGTGTCTTTCGAAAACCGCCGACCAGAGGTCGTTGTGCAGGAACTCGCCAGCGGTAGCCGCCAGGTGGTCTCACAGTTGGGGCAGGGCGTGAACGGTGCGCCTGCCTGGTCGCCGGACGGTCGCTCACTGGCGCTTGCACTGAATGACGGCGCGCGGGTCAACATCCATTTGCTCAATCTGCAGACCGGAACCACCCGCCGTCTCACGGACGGATCGGCCATTGATACCGAACCGGTCTTCTCGCCGGACGGACGCACGCTGTATTTCACCTCGGATCGTGGTGGTGCACCGCAGGTGTACAGGTCACCGGTAGACGGTGGCAGACCCCAGCGAGTCACCTTCGAGGGCAACTACAACGCCCGTCCAGCCCTGTCCCCGGATGGTCGCATGTTGGCGGTCGTGCATGGCGAGGGTGGCCGGTTCCGCATCGGGCTCTACGACCTGGAGTCCGGCGCTTTCCGCCTGTTGTCCGATGGGCGCTTCGATGAGTCCCCGAGTTTCGCTCCCAGCGGCCGGCTGGTGATTTACGCCACCGAGGACCGGCGAGCCGGCGTTCTGGCCACCGCATCTATAGATGGCCGCGTCAGGCAGCGTCTGGACCTTGCGCGCGGTGATGTCCGCGAGCCTGCCTGGGCGCCATACACCAATACGGCCCGCTGAGTTAGAATTAACCAACCCCCCCACTGGAGATTGCCCACATGTTGAATATGAAAAACACCACCATCCTGCTGTTCGCAGCGGTGATGCTCGCAGGTTGCCCGTCCAAGGCACCGGTCGATGATGGTGACGAAGCACGCATCGCGCAGGAACGTGCCGCAGCAGAAGCTGCTGACCGTGCTCGTCGCGAAGCAGAAGCTGCAGCCATCGCAGAACGCGAGCGTTTGCGTGCGGACCCCTTGAGTGACCCGTCCAGCATTCTCGCGCAGCGCGTCATCTACTTCGATTTCGATCGCAGTGACATCAAGCCCGAGTTCATGGCTGTGGTACAGGCGCATGCACAGTACCTTGCACAAAATCCGAATGTGCGTGTCACGCTTGAAGGTCATACCGATGAGCGTGGTTCGCGTGAGTACAACATCGGGCTGGGCAACCGTCGCGCTCAGGCAGTGCGTCGGATGCTGATGTTCCACGGTGTCGCTGACCGTCAGATCGTGACCATCTCGTATGGTGAAGAGAAGCCGGTTGCGTTTGGTCAGAGCGAAGAAGCCTGGGCCCGTAACCGTCGCGTCGAGATCGATTACTCGGCACGATGATTGCAGCACGTTCGGCACTCGGACTGTTCGCACTGGCGGCGGTCCTGCTGTCCTCGGTAGCGCATGCGCAGCGCGGGCCTACGCCCGCGCAGCGCATTGCTCTGCTTGAGGAACGGCTTGAAGCACTTGAAAGCCGACCAGCGACAGGTGACCAGGTTACCGCGCAGGTGCTGGAGCTCATGCAGAGGGTGGAAACCCTCGAGCGTGAAATCCGGGAACTACGTGGTCAGGTCGAACAACTCAACCACGAAATGGAATCAGTAGGGCGGCGCCAGCGCGAGCTCTATCTTGATCTCGACAGGCGTTTGCAAAGTCTGGAGACGGGCAGGGGGCGGCCCATGCCAGCGACGGAACCAGCTCCAGGTGCCAGTCCTTCCTTGCCTCCGGCGGCGGGCGCGGACCTAGGCGATGAACGTGGTGCCTATGACGCGGCTTTCAGGATGTTGCAGGAAGGCAGATATCCGGCGGCCATCGCTGCATTCAAGGAGTATCTGGAACGCTATCCCGACGGTCGCTTGGCCGACAATGCGCAGTATTGGCTGGGTGAGGCCTACTATGTGACGCGTGATTACCGCACGGCACTGGTAGAGTTTCGCGTGGTGCTCGATAGGCACCCGCAGTCCCAGAAGGTCCCCGACGCCTTGCTCAAGATCGGCTATGTCCACTACGAGTTGCAGGAATGGGATGAGGCGAGACGGGTGTTGACGGATGTGGCTGGCAGGGCCGCAGGAACGACCATCGCCCGTTTGGCAGAGCAGCGTTTGCAGCGCATGCGGCAAGAGGGCCGTTGAGGCGCTGTCTTGCTACGCATCACTGAGATATTCCATTCGCTACAAGGTGAAGCGGACGCGGTTGGGTGGCCGACCGTATTCGTACGCCTGACTGGTTGCCCCCTTCGTTGCGGCTACTGTGACACTGCCTACGCATTCCACGGCGGACGCACCATGTCGCTGGAGGAGGTGCTTGCGGAGGTGGCGAAGCACGGCGCCCGCCATGTTTGCGTCACCGGTGGTGAACCACTGGCACAGCCGGAATGCCAGATGCTCCTGACGGCACTGTGCGATGCCGGCTACGAGGTATCACTTGAAACCAGTGGTGCGCTCGATGTCTCAGCGGTGGATGCAAGGGTGCATATCGTCATGGACCTGAAATCGCCTGCGTCCGGTGAATCCTCCCGCAATCTGTGGTCCAACATTGGTGCACTTGCATCCAAGGACCAAATCAAGATCGTCATTTGCGGCCGAGCCGATTATGAATGGGCCAGAGACCTTTTGACGGACCAACTTGCCAACCCTCCATGTCAGGTCATGTTCTCACCCGCGTGGGGCGAGATGTACGCGGCGGAGTTGGCGCAGTGGATACTCAATGATCGTCTTCCGGTAAGACTCCAAGTGCAGCTACACAAAATGTTGTGGGGCGAGGCACCTGGCCGATGACTGCACCTCCCGCGGTGGTCTTGCTATCCGGGGGGCTGGACTCGGCCACGGTGTTGGCGATGGCGAGAGAACAGGGGTATGGCTGCCATGCGCTGTCGTTTGACTATGGCCAGCGACATGAATCTGAGCTGGCGGCCGCGCAGCGCGTTGCGGATACCGGTGGCGTGCTTTCGCACCGGATTCTGACTCTGGACATTGGCGAGTTTGGTGGCTCTGCACTTACGGATAGCAGTCTAGATGTACCGATAGCGGGTGGTGCCGGCGTTCCCGTGACCTATGTGCCGGCGCGCAACACCATTTTCCTCTCCTGTGCGCTGGCGCTGGCCGAGACCACGGGCGCGAGGGATATATTCATCGGGGTGAATGCGGTGGACTACTCCGGATACCCTGATTGTCGACCAGAGTTCATCAGGGCTTTCGAGCAGCTTGCGAATCTTGCCACCAAAGCGGGGATTGAGGGTGAGCGCTTCCATGTGCACGCGCCATTGATTGCGATGAGTAAGGCAGAAATCATTCGCACAGGCATTGCACTGGGTATCGACTACTCGATCACGGTCAGTTGTTACCAGGCGGATGCGGCCGGACGTGCGTGTGGTCGCTGCGATGCATGCAGTCTTCGTCGCGAGGGTTTCCGGTCTGCGGGTATCGAAGACCCGACACTGTATTCTTGAATGGTGGGTCGTGTAGGATTCGAACCTACGACCTACTGGTTAAAAGCCAGCTGCTCTACCAACTGAGCTAACGACCCATTGCTACTTGGTGCGGGCGCGATGATACCGGCTTTGCTGCGTTATACTCAAGTTTTCACACAATCCATCAGGAACTTGCCGATGCCCCTCAATCGAGTCGCACGCTTCGTGGTTTTGCTTGTTTTCGCCGGTCCGCTCATGGCCAAACCGCTGGACTTCTACCTTCCTGCAGATGGCAATTACGACGAGGCCGTACCAACGCCCGCTGAAATCATCGGTCATGAGGTCGGCGAGTGGCATATCACGCACGATCGCCTCGTGCAGTACATGCGCGTGCTTTCCGACCGCTCCGAGCGTGTCCAGTGGCACCAGACTGGGACCAGTCATGAGGGGCGCCCGCTGTTGCTCCTCGCGATCAGTTCCCCCAGAAATCTCGCACGCTTGGAGGAAATCCGCACGCGGCATCTGGCCTTGAGTGATCCCCGCAATCCGGCGCCTGCCGTAGAGGACATGCCTGCCATCGCGTGGATGGGCTACAGCGTGCATGGTAACGAACCGTCAGGTTCAAATGCCGCACCCGTCGTGGCGTATCACCTTGCGGCTGCGCAGGACGCGTGGACTCTCCGTCTGCTGGATGAAACTGTCATTCTTTTTGACCCCAGCTTGAACCCTGATGGTCTGCAGCGATTCGCGACTTGGGTCAATTCAAACCGTGGCCATACGCTGGTGGCGGATCCACAAACCCGCGAGCACAACGAGCCGTGGCCGAACGGTCGCACCAACCACTACTGGTTCGACCTCAACCGCGACTGGCTGCTGCTGGTGCATCCTGAGTCACGGGCGCGCGTCAACGCGTTCCAACGTTGGCGTCCGAATGTGTTGACCGACTTCCATGAGATGGGCACAAATGCCACCTACTTTTTCCAACCCGGCGTGCCGAGCCGCCAGAACCCGTTGTTCCCGCAGCGTACATTCGACCTGACCGTGGCCATCGGTGAGTACCATGCGGCTGCACTGGATGAGGCTGGTCAGTTGTACTACAGCAAGGAAGGCTTCGACGATTTCTACCTTGGCAAGGGCTCCACCTATCCCGACATCCATGGTGCGATTGGTATTCTGTTCGAGCAGGCCAGCTCGCGAGGTCATCTACAGGAATCCCAACAAGGGGTTCTGGACTTCCCCAGCACTATCCGTAACCAAGTGCTTACTTCCTTTTCCACATTGCGGGCCACTGTGGACAAGCGCCTTGACCTGCTGCGTTGGCAGCGTCAGTTCTATGAAACCGCGTTGGCCAATGGCCGCCGCGACACGGGGCGCGGTTGGGTGTTTGGCGATGACGGGGACCCGGAGCGGGCGCGTCGATTCCTTGAGATTCTGTTGGCACACAACATCGAGGTCCATGCGCTGGATCGGGAGGTCACTCTGGAGGGTGTCCGTTACCGTCCAGGCAATGCGTGGGTAGTACCGACAGCACAGCCTCAATACCTTCTTGCTCGCGGGATTTTCGAGACCCGCAAGGAGTTCGAGGACAATACATTCTATGACGTCTCTAGTTGGACGCTTCCGTTGGCCTTTGGGTTGCCATATGCGGAGATGGGGCGCAGTTTCAGTGATCGGGTTGTAGGTTCCCGGATGAGTGAAGCTCGGATGGTGCCCGCGCCAGCGCAACAAGTGCACGCCTACGCCTATGCGTTCTCCTGGGACGGTTTCTATGCACCGCGCGCTGCTTATCGCTTGCTGCAGGCTGGTGTGCGTCTTCGCGCTGCCACACAGCCATTGACGGTGCGTACCGGCGAGGGTGCACAAGCACTCGGGCGCGGCGCCGTCATCATCCCCATGGGCATCCAGGATGGAGTAGAGGCAGACACCATTCGCGATATCCTGCGCGAGATTGCGGAGAAAGATGGCCTAGTCGTGCATGCCATCCAGTCAGGATTGTCCATGGAGGGCATTGACATCGGAAGTCCGAGCCTGCGGCCGCTGGAATTGCCGCGCGTTGCCTTGGTGACCGGCGCTGGCGTTCAGGTCAGCGAAGCCGGTGAGACTTGGCATCTGCTGGACCATACCTTCGGCATGCCAGTGACGCAGTTGGAGCTCGCGACGCTTGGACGCATGGATCTGACGCGCTACACCCACCTCATTCTTCCGAATGGCAGCTACGACAGCTTGTCGGGTAGCGCTGCCACCGCTGTCACATCATGGGTGCGGGCCGGTGGGGTGTTGCTGGCCACCAAGGGCGCAGCTCGCTGGGCCGCGGGTCAGGATCTGGCCAAGGTGGAGTTCAAGAATGGGCCGACCATGGAGGACCAGCCGGAGCGTCGAGACTACGCCGAGGCCCGCGGTGATTCGGACCTGCAGCTACTAAGAGGAGCCATCTTCCAGACGGACCTCGACATCACACATCCACTCGGCTGGGGGGTACCGCGACGCTCGCTACCGGTTTTCCGTGACTCTACCTTGTTCATGCAACTACCCGCCGACCGATATGCCACCGTTGCACGTCATACAGAGAATCCGTGGCTGTCCGGCTATGTGTCGCCGGAGAACCTGAACGCTCTGGCTGGCACTGCCGCTGTCGTGGTGCAGCGTGCCGGAAGGGGCACAGTTGTGTTGATGGGCCAGAACATGAACTTCCGGGGATATTGGTGGGGCACCAGCCGTGTGTTCATGAATGCGCTTTACTTCAGCGGCATGGTGATGCCGACCGGCAACATCGCCGAGGACTGAGCATGTCAGCGCCGGGTGTCCTGCTCCGGTGGGAGCGGCTGATCAAGCCGCACCCTTTGATTGCGAGGCAGGTAGGCGCTCAGTTGTTCCAGTCGTGCTTCTGCGCGCGCTCGTTGCTGGGCATTGATTCCGGGCGTGGCCAAGGTGAGCTGGAGCTGGTCTATAGCGGGGAAAAGTTGCCCGTTCAACACATGCACTTCTGACATGAAATAGTGGGCATCGGCTGTCTCACCGATGGACCCGGATGCCATCGCCAGCATGCGATAGATTTCCGGTTCCGGTTCCGGGCGGGGTAGCAGGCCGATGAGGTGGGGAATGGCCTCCCGCCCGCGGTCTGTGTTCAACAAGGCCCGAGCGTAAGCGTCGACCACTGCCACGTTTCGTGGAAATATGCGCAGCGCCCGCTCGTACCGGCGCATCGCTGTGTCGGTGTCGCGGTTGGAGAACTCAGCATCAGCCAATGCCAGCTGCAGATAGACCGAGTCTTCCTGTTCGTCAGCCATGGGTTGCAGTATGGCAATGGCTTCGGCAGGGCGGCCGAGTCTGGTCAGCGCGAGTGCCTCGCCATAACGCAGCTCCCGGTGTTCAGACTCAGGGGCGGTTCTCCTAGTTTCCACAAAAAACCGGTGTGCATCGTTGGCCGGGGTTGCCAGCGCGCGTGCCCGTGCACGCATCAAGCCGAAGATACGACTTTCCCTGGGGTTGTTGACCTGATAGGAGGCGGCACGGTCGCGAGCCTCCGCAATGCGCGCCGTGGATACCGGATGGGTGGAGAGGAACTCGGGTAAGCGGGTACCTGAAAGACGCGCACGGCGGTCCATCTGCTCGAACATCGACACCATCCCAGCGGGGTCGAAGCTGGCCTCAGCAAGAATGCCTATGCCAATTCGGTCTGCTTCGTACTCGTGCGCCCGGGTGTAGTTGATGAAGCTCTGGATTTGAAGTGCGGTGCCGGCGGCGATGCCGGCTTCTGCGATGGCCGACTGGCCGGTGGTGGCGCCGATGACCAGCGCCGCCAGAACCCCCAGCGTCGTTGCCATCCCGGTACGAGCGGACTGCTCGAGCTTGCGGGCGATGTGGCGCTGCGTGACATGCGCGATTTCATGGGCCATGACTCCCGCGAGCTCGCTTTCGTTCTGGGTCAACATGATGAGCCCGGCATTGATGCCGATGTATCCGCCGGGCAGGGCAAACGCGTTCACATCCGCGCTGTCAACGAGATAGAAGTTGAATCGCTGACCCGGGACGCCAGCGTGGGATCCCAGTCGTTGGCCGAGAGACTGCAGGTACTCCGTGACCTGCGGATCTTCGAGAATCATGCCCTCGGCGCGTAGCTGGCGGACAATCTGTCTACCGAAGCTCGTTTCCTGATCCGGTGACAAGGTCCGGTCCGCGGAGACGCCCATGGATGGCAAATCCTGGCGCGCGTGAACTGTCCCATGCTGGGAGCCCAGCAGAAGCAGCATGGCCAGTAGTGCGTAGATTGGTTGTTTCATCATCCCTTGGGACCGTAGGCAAAGCCGTTCGTTCCCGATTATACTGGGTGCGGGCTTTGGCAACGGGGAAGTGGCGATGGAACTGATGAAGGAATGGTATCGGCGGTACCTGTCCAATCCGCAGGTAATCATTCTCACCTTGCTGCTGGTACTCGGATTCTTCCTGGTCATCTACTTCAGTGACATCCTGCTGCCAGCGTTTGTCGCCGTGGTCCTGGCTTACCTCATGGAAGGCTTGGTGCGGCAGTTCGAGAAGCGTGGCATGCCGCGGCTGCCGGCGGTTCTGATTGTGTTTCTGGTGTTCATCCTGGTGTTCGTGGCAACCCTCGTCGGACTCCTCCCGAAACTCTCGCGCCAGCTCACCGGGTTGTTCCAGCAGTTCCCCGCGATGATCACGCAGGGCGAACAGTTGCTTCTTGAGTTGCCGGAGCGCTACCCGAACCTGTTTTCCGAGTCGCAGGGTTCCATGTGGGTGGAACGTATCAAGGATGAGGTGACCACCTATGGTCAGCAACTGCTTACGCAGACGGTGTCCTCGGTCGTCAGCATCATTACATTCATCGTCTACCTGATTCTGGTCCCGATCCTGGTGTTTTTCCTGATGAAGGACAAGGAGCGCATTCTTGGGTGGTTCAAGGTGCACCTGCCGCGTGACCGCGCGTTGGCTGCGCAGGTATGGGTGGATGTGGATCGCCAGATTGGCAATTACATTCGTGGCAAGTTCTGGGAGATCCTCATCATCTGGGGCATGAGTTATGCCTTGTTCGCGGTGCTCGGTCTTCAGTATGCCGTTTTGCTGAGTTTCCTGGTCGGGGTGTCGGTCATCATTCCCTACGTCGGTGCGGTTATCGTGACCATTCCAATCGCCATAGTGGGGTACTTCCAGTGGGGATTCGGCTCGGAGTGGTTATGGTTGATGGGACTCTATTTCGTCATCCAAGCCCTGGACGCCAATGTGGTCGTACCCATACTGTTCTCTGAGGTGGTGGACTTGCACCCCATCGCCATCATTCTCGCGGTGCTTTTCTTCGGCGGAATCTGGGGTGTATGGGGCGTGTTTTTCGCGATTCCATTGGCGACCTTGGTGCAAGCCGTGATAAAGGCGTGGCCAAGCCAACATGGCGATGTGCCTACATTGACCGACGCCGAGCCAACCTAGAGGATTTCTGAGGCGTGGTCGGCGAGGCGTGACCGCTCTCCGCGTAGCAAGGTGACATGGCCCGAGTGGGCCCAAGTCTTGAACCGGTCGACCACATACGTGAGACCTGAGGTCGTTTCCGTCAGGTAGGGCGTGTCTATCTGTGCGATGTTGCCCAGACAGACCACCTTGGTTCCGGGCCCCGCGCGAGTGACCAATGTCTTCATCTGCTTGGCGGTGAGGTTCTGCGCTTCGTCGATGATGATGTACTTGTTGAGGAAGGTCCGGCCGCGCATGAAATTCAGCGAACGGATCTTGATGCGGTTGCGGAGCAGGTCATTGGTGGCTGCTCGGCCCCAATCCCCACCTTCCTCGGACTTGGTCAGCACCTCGAGATTGTCCATGAGGGCACCCATCCAAGGCGTCATCTTCTCTTCCTCTGTGCCAGGCAGGAAGCCGATATCCTCACCCACGGGAACCGTCACTCGGGTCATGATGATTTCCCGGTAACGGTTTTCTTCAAGCGTTTGAGCCAGGCCCGCCGCCAGTGTCAGCAGCGTTTTGCCGCTACCGGCCGAGCCGACTAGGGTGACAAAGTCCACATTCGAATCCATCAGCAGATTCAAGGCGAAATTCTGTTCACGATTGCGCGCGTTGATACCCCAGACGGTGTGACGAGGGTTGCGGAAGTCATGTACCAGTTCGATGATGGCGCTGTCGCCCTCGACGCGATGCACCATCGCCTCGATGCCATCCTCGGCGTTGGACCATAGGCATTGGTTGGGAAACCACTGTCCCGCATCCGGCCCTGAGACCCGGTAGAAGGTGCGCCCGTCTTCCTGCCAGGACTCCATGTTCTTCGCATGCTTTTCCCAGAAGTCGTCGCTCAGCTGTGCCGTTCCGTGGTAGAGCAGGTTGACGTCGTCCAGCACCTTGTCGTTGTAATAGTCCTCGGCGTGGATGCCGAGGATTGACGCCTTGATACGCAGGTTGATGTCCTTGGACACCAGTGTGACCATGCGGTCCGGGTGTTCTTTCTGCAGCGCGATGGCGGTCGCAAGAATGGTGTTGTCCGGTTTGTTGCCCGGCAGGGTTTCAGGCAGGGACGAGGGCAGTGGCCGGGTCTGGAAGAACAGCCTGCCGTGGGGGACGGCTTCAGCGCCTACCGAGGTATGCCCACTCGGAATCTCGAGCCCGGCATCGATCTGGTCCTTGGTGGCCGTCTTCATCATCTCGTCAAGAAAGCGACTGACCTGGCGAACGTTTCGGGCAACTTCGGAAACGCCTTTCTTGCCTGCGTCCAGCTCTTCGAGGACCACCATGGGCAAGAAAATGTCGTGCTCGTCAAAGCGATAGATTGCAGTCGGGTCGTGCATCAGCACATTGGTGTCCAGTACGAAAATACGGCGGCCCGTCACAGCTTTTCTCGGCACTTGGCGGTTCTCCGGTTGGTCAGATTTCGGCAACTGCGGCCAGCACCTCTTCGGCGTGGCCCTCAACCTTCACCTTGCGCCACTCACGGCGCAGGATGCCGGCTTCGTC
>CAZKFT010000003.1:28711-99037 GCA_964552205.1 uncultured Gammaproteobacteria bacterium | reverse complement strand
CTCCGTCCGACGGTGGCGACGATGTGTTCGTCCACTACTCCGCAATCCAGGGCGCGGGTTTCCGCACCTTGACTGAGGGGCAGACCGTGAACTTCGAAAGCGAAAAGGGTCCGAAGGGCCTGCAGGCGACCAAGGTCACCGCAGCTTAATCGCTCAAAAGTTTCGAACTAAAACCCCGCTTCGGCGGGGTTTTTTTTGGGCCGCTGGCACAACCCACGGTTCGTGCATGTAGGAGCGACGCTTCGCGTCGCGAATCCGGTGGCATCTCAGAATCCGCAGGTTGCAACGAGGCTGGACGGATGGAGCCATTCGCGGTGCGAAGCACCGCTCCTACATTTACAACGTAGCGTTGGTTTCCCGGGCTGGCACAACCCGCGGTTCGTGCATGTAGGAGCGACGCTTCGCGTCGCGAATCCGGTGGCATCTCAGAATCCGCAGGTTGCAACGAGGCTGGACGGATGGAGCCATTCGCGGTGCGAAGCACCGCTCCTACATTTACAACGTAGCGTTGGTTTCCCGGGCTGGCACAACCCGCGGTTCGTGCATGTAGGAGCGACGCTTCGCGTCGCGAATCCGGTGGCATCTCAGAATCCGCAGGTTGCAACGAGGCTGGACGGATGGAGCCATTCGCGGTGCGAAGCACCGCTCCTACATTCTTAATCCAGCCAGCGAGCTTCCTCACCTCCGCCAATTCCTTCAAAGTCATACAGCCCTCGGTCCGCAAGATGCGACGGCTGCACCTTCTGCAGGGCGCTGAAAATCGTCTCCAATCGGCCGGGATACTCACGCTCCCATTCCACCAACATCGCTTTCACCTGTTTGCGCTGCGCTTGTTCCTCGTTGCCGCACAGCGTGCAAGGAATCAACGGAAACGCCATCGCTTCCGCATACGCCGAAATATCCCGCTCCGAGCAGTAGGCAAGCGGTCGAATCACCACATGCTGGCCGTCGTCGGACTGCAATTTCGGCGGCATCGTAGCCATGCGTCCACCGAAGAACATGTTCAGGAACAAGGTCTCGATCAGGTCGTCACGATGGTGTCCCAGCGCGATACGCGTCACACCATTTTCCGAGGCCCAGCGGTACAGTGCACCGCGTCGCAGCCGCGAGCACAGGCCGCACATGGTCTTGCCCTCGGGGATGACACGCTTGACCACGCTGTAGGTGTCCTGCTCGATGATGGCGTACTCGACGCCGCGTGATTGCAGGTACTCCGGCAGTACATGCTCGGGGAAGCCAGGCTGCTTCTGGTCGAGGTTGACCGCCACCAACTGGAAATCCACCGGTGCACTGGCCTGCAGGTTCAGCAGGATGTCCAGAAGCGTGTAGGAGTCCTTACCACCCGACAGGCACACCATGACGCGATCACCCGGACCAATCATGTTGAAATCCTGGATGGCACGCCCGACCTGATGCCGCAGGCGCTTGGCCAGCTTGCCAACCTCGAACTGTTGCTTGCGTTGCGACTGCGTCATGGGCCTACCAGTTTCAGCAAGGGTGACTGCGGGTCACCACTCACCATGAAATGGGGATTCAAAAGCGATTCCTTGCGGTTGTACCGCAAGGGCGCGCCACTGAGGTCGGCTACGATACCACCGGCGGCCTCGACTACGCACTGGGCGGCGGCGGTATCCCACTCGCTGGTAGGTCCAAGGCGGGCATAGAAATCCGCCTTGCCCTCGGCAAGAAGACAAAACTTGAGCGAACTGCCTATCGAAATCAGTTCGTGCTCGCCGATGCGCGCAAGCAGGGCGGTGAGCGAGTCGCCTGCATGCGAACGGCTGCCGACCACGACCGGCGGTGACGTGGCAGGAATCCTCGTTTGGATGGCTGCGCCGTCGCGGAACGCCCCAATCCCCTGTGCAGCGGCGTAAGTGACGCCAGTCACGGGCACATGCACCACGCCAAGGACCGCGACGCCTTCCTCGATGAGCGCGATGTTGACGGTGAACTCGCCGTTGCGCTTAACGAACTCGCGCGTGCCGTCCAAGGGGTCTACCAGCCAGTAGCGATTCCAGCCCGAACGAACCGACCACGGTATGGCGGCCGACTCCTCGGACAGGATGGGTACGCCAGGGGTGAGTGTTTCCAGGGCGGCGACGATGTGGTGGTGCGCTGCGAGATCGGCTTCGGTCAGGGGAGAGCGGTCACCTTTTGACTGCACCGCGAAATCCGATTCGTACACTACGACAATTCGCTTGCCCGCTTCGCTCGCAATCTCGACTACGCCCTCCAGCAAGACTCCATCCATCATGCCTTGCCGTGGGTAGCCGTGACGAAAGCCACAAAGTGTTCGTTCGGGATTGGATTGCACAGGTGATAACCCTGCATGATTCTGCAACCCAGGCCCTGCAAAGCCTGCACTTGAGCTTCCGACTCCACACCCTCGCCGACCAGACCCAAATCCAGCGCGGTGGCGATGTACACCAGAGCCTTCACAATGGCCTTGCCCTGCGGGTCGTCAGGCAGGAAGCGGGTGAAGGCGCGGTCAATCTTCATCCGGTCAAGCGGAAACCTCTTGAGCTCACTCAGCGCCGACACACCGGTTCCGAAGTTGTCGAGTGCGAGAGAAACACCGAGTTGGCGCAGGTGCGAAAGCGTCTGGACGGTGATTTCCACATCCTGCATGGTGATTTTCTCGGGCACCTCGAGTTCCAGAAGCTGGGGTGGTAGGCCGCTCTCCTTGAGCGCGCGTTCCACCATGCGTGGCAACGACGAGGGTCTTAGCTGTGATGCTGCGAGGTTCACGCAAACACGGATGTCCGAGCGCAGTCGTTTCCGCCAAGCCGCAGCGTCGCGGCAGCAGATGTTGACCACTTGGGCGCCAATCTCATCCAGCAGACCCAACCGTTCGGCGGTCGGGAGGAACGCAGGTGGCGCCAGCAGCCCCTGCTCCGGGTGTTGCCAGCGCAGCAAAGCCTCGGCACCGACTACCTTGCGTTCCGGGAACTGTAGTTGCGGCTGGTACACGACCACCAACTCCCCTTGGCGGAGCGCCTGCTGCAGCTCGCCCTCGAGGTTGAGTTGCTTTCTAGCGGATTGGCTCAGCTCCTGCGAATACATGCGGACATGGTTGCCACCTGCATCCAGGGCATAGCTCTTGGCGCGGTCGGCGTTGCGAAGCAGGGTGGTGGCATCATCACCGTTATCCGGCCGCGTAGCCACACCGACGCTCAAAGTCAGTTGCAGCTTCCGTCCGTGCAGGTTGATGGGGGTGCGCATTGCCAGCGCCACATCTGCCGCGATGCGGGCGGCGTCATCGCGCGAGGCGAGGTTGTCTGCCAGCAAGCCGAGCTCACGGTCACGAACACGAGCGATGACCAGATCTTCGCCGATCACATTCCGGATGCGCGCGGCGACCTCGAACATAAGCTCGTCGCCGGCATCCGCTCCCAGCGAGGTTGTGTAGTGGTGGAAGCGGTCCACCTCTACCACCATGACTGCGAGCTTGCCTGCGGCGCTTGTCACGAACGCCTTGTCCAACTGCTCGCGGAAGCTGTCCGAGGTTGACATCGCCCGCGGCAAGGCCTTCTCTTGGGCGCGCGGCGCGGAGACTGGCGTATTGCTGGATTGTGAAGGTCGCCGAAGCTGCAAAATCAGGACACCGATGGCGATAGTCACCATGATGGCGCTGACAACGACAATTATGGCCCACAATGGCATGGGTTCCCCCCGTAGTGTCCGTTCCTGCGGGTATCATACGCCCCGTGGCTCGCCTCGCTATCAACTGGATTGACGTCAGCACCGTGTTGCTCGATATGGACGGCACGCTCCTGGACCTTCGTTTCGATAATTGGTTTTGGCAGGACCTGATTCCGCAGCGTTGGGGCGAGAATCGCGGCCTTTCAATCGACCAAGCCAAGCAGGCGCTGTATCCGATGTTCAAAAGCCACGAGGGCACGCTGAACTGGTACTGCCTGGACCACTGGACACGCGAGCTGGGTTTCGATGTCGCGGCGCTCAAGCGCGAAGTTGAAAACGAAATCCGCGTTCACCCGCATGTCATCGATTTTCTAGACGCGGTTCGGGTCTTGGGGAAGCGCGTGGTGCTGGTCACCAACGCGCACCACGGTGCGCTGGAGGTGAAACTACGCAAGACAGGAATCGGCGGACACTTCGACGCCGTGTATTCCTCACATGATTTTGGCGCGCCCAAAGAGGATGTGGACTTCTGGCGACGCCTGTCGCTGAAGGAGCACTTTGACCCACTGCAGACGATGTTCGTGGACGACAGTGTGTCAGTGCTGAAAGCCGCGCAGGTGTTTGGAATCGCCTATGTGATTGCGGTCACCAAGCCGGATTCCACACGGCCGGCGCGGGTCATGGACGGTTTCACCACCATCAACGATTTCAGGGATTTAACGCCTTAAAGGACTTCTCTCGCGGAGACCGCAGAGGACGCGGAGAAAGACAATCGAGAATTCTGACGCGGTCCACAGGACCGCGCCTACTTCATTCTTCTATCTCTGCGTTCTCTGCGAACTCTGCGAGAAACTCAGGCGCGGCGCCGACCCTGCGGCCTTCCACCGCCGCCACCGCTGCGGCCCCGTTGCGGGGGACCCTTCTTGCGCGGTCGACGCTCAGGACGCACCAATTCCCCGCGCGGAATGTCCGAGGGAATGGCTTCCAGCGGGATCTTGTGGCCGATGTAAGTCTCGATATCCGGCAGCGAGAACACATATTCCTCGCACCCGAAACTGATGGCCGCGCCAGCCTGGCCGGCGCGCGCAGTCCGCCCGATGCGATGGACATAGTCCTCGCGGTCCTGCGGCAGATCGTAGTTGATTACATGGCTGACATCGGGGATGTGCAATCCGCGTGCGGCGACATCGGTCGCCACCAGCACCGCGAGGTCTCCGCTCTGGAAGCGACCGAGCAATTTCTCGCGCTTCTTCTGCGGGACATCGCCAGAAATGGTGTCGGCTTGCAGACCGTTCACATTCAGCCAGTCGGTGACCTGCTCGGCTGCACGCTTGGTGTTCACGAACACCAGGCTACGGTGCTGGTCGGCGCCCTTGAGCAGGTGGATGAGTAGCGGCATCTTGTCTTCGTTGGAAGTGTGGTAAATCACTTCCGTCACACGGTCTGCGGTCACGCGCTCGGGTGCGATTTCCACCTTCTCCGGCTCGTTCATATGCTCGTAGGCCAGCTCCAACACGCGCTGCGAAAGAGTGGCCGAAAACAGCATGTTCAGGCGCGCTGCGGGCGGCGGCATACGGCGCAGCAGGAAGCGGATGTCCTTGATGAAACCGAGGTCGAACATGCGGTCAGCTTCGTCCAGCACCAACACTTGAATGGCCTTCAGATCGAAAATGCCTTGGCGGAAGTAGTCGATGATGCGGCCCGGGGTCCCGATGAGAATATCAATCCCATCGGACAACATTTCCCGCTGTTGCTCGTAGCCGGTACCACCATAGACAAGCCCGAGCTTCAGACCAGTGTGCTTGCCGAGGGTGTCGGCGTCGCGCCAGATCTGGATGGCCAGTTCGCGGGTCGGCGCCAGTACCAGGGCGCGCGGCTGGGTCGCGCGCCTGTCCTCGTCTGGCGGGTAGCGGAGCAATTCCTGGAACAGGGCCAGAAGGAACGCGGCGGTCTTGCCGGTGCCGGTCTGGGCCTGGCCTGCGCAGTCCTTTCCGGCGAGAACCAAAGGCAACGCTTTGGCCTGAATAGGTGTACAATGCGAAAAACCCGCATCTTCAATACCTTGCAGTAACTCGCGTGGAAGGTCGAAGCTGTCGAAGCGGATATCTGTAAGATGTTTCTCTGTCATGCTTGAAAAGTTCCGGGGAATGGGCTGAAATAGGCCGAACGATTATCCAGGACCAGCGCGACGGACTCCGCCCGACCGCGCTTCCACTCGAATAAACCGCGTAAGACCATCAGCCAGCAGGAATTTATTGCCTGTGCCATCGGGGTGCATCATACACCCTATCCAGAAACCATGGAGTGAACGAAAAAGTGAGTGAAAAGATTCTGCATACCTCGGACCAGAGCTTCGAGGATGATGTACTGAAAGCGGATGTTCCCGTCCTTGTTGATTACTGGGCAGAGTGGTGCGGCCCCTGCAAGATGATCGCGCCGATCCTTGAAGACATCGCCACCGACTACGATGGCCGTGTCCGGATCGTGAAGCTGAACATCGATGAAAACCCACAGACTCCGCCTCGCTACGGTATCCGCGGCATCCCCACCCTCATGCTGTTCAAGGGTGGTAATGTCGAGGCCACCAAAGTAGGTGCCCTGACCAAGTCGCAACTCGCGGCCTTTCTCGATACCAACCTGTGAACGACAAGAACACCTCGCGCAGACGGCGCGCCCCCCGCCATCAGAACGCCGGCCACAACAAGGGCGGCAACACCAACGGCAACAACAACGACCACCATGTAGGTCTGCCCGTTGACGACTTCGATTACGAGGAACAGGACGATCAGGTAGCACGCGATCCCAGCCTGGGCCCGCGCAAGTCCATGAACCTCACCGAGCTGAAGCAGAAATCAGCTGCCGAGGTCATCGAGATGGCCACCGAGATGGGCATCGAGGGCATTGCCCGCTCGCGCAAACAGGATGTCATCTTCGCGCTGCTCAAGGCGCACGCCAAACAGGGCGAGGATATTTACGGGGACGGCGTCCTCGAGATTTTGCAGGACGGCTTCGGCTTCCTGCGCTCCGCAGACAGTTCATATCTGGCCGGTCCCGATGACATCTATGTATCGCCCAGCCAGATTCGCCGCTTCAACCTGCGTACCGGCGACACCATCAGCGGCAAGATTCGTCCGCCCAAGGAAGGCGAGCGTTACTTCGCGCTGCTCAAGGTCAACGAGATCAATTTCGACTCGCCGGAGAATGCGAAGAGCAAGGTTCTGTTCGAAAACCTGACCCCGCTGTTCCCGAAGCGCCCGCTGCGGCTGGAATTGGGCAACGGCAGCACCGAGGACATCACGGCGCGTGTCATCGACCTGGTGTCTCCCATCGGCATGGGCCAGCGCGGCCTCATCGTGTCGCCGCCCAAGGCCGGCAAGACGATGATTCTGCAGAATATCGCGCAGTCCATCGCCCAGAACCACCCGGAGTGCTATCTCATCGTGCTGCTCATCGACGAGCGCCCGGAAGAAGTGACCGAGATGACGCGCTCAGTCCGAGGCGAAGTCGTGTCGTCGACCTTCGACGAGCCGGCCAGTCGCCATGTGCAGGTTGCGGACATGGTCATCGAGAAGGCCAAGCGTCTGGTCGAGCACAAGAAAGATGTCATCATCCTGCTGGACTCCATCACCCGTCTGGGTCGCGCTTACAACACTGTCGTGCCGTCGTCAGGCAAGGTACTCACGGGTGGCGTGGACGCCAACGCCCTGCAACGCCCGAAGCGCTTTTTTGGTGCCGCACGCAATATCGAGGAGGGTGGTTCGCTGACCATCATCGCGACCGCGCTGGTAGACACCGGATCGCGCATGGACGATGTCATTTACGAGGAGTTCAAGGGTACCGGTAACATGGAACTGCACCTCGATCGCCGCATCGCCGAGAAGCGCATCTTCCCTGCCATCCACATCAACCGCTCGGGTACTCGCCGCGAGGAATTGCTGATGGGTGAGAGTGAGCTGCAGAAGGTGTGGATCCTGCGCAAGCTGCTGCATTCGATGGATGAGCTTGCCGCCATGGAGTTCCTCATGGACAAGATGAAGGACACCAAGACCAATAACGAGTTCTTTGACTCGATGAAACGTTAGGGATTCGCCTGTAGGAGCGGTGCTTCGCACCGCGAATGAGGTGAGCTTGGGTGCGCTGAAGCGGTGTGGTCTGTGCGTGTTGTGTTGTACCGTTCGCGGCGCAAAGCGCCGCTCCTACAAGGTGTCGCGGACCGGAATATGGGGGCGCGGACCTGTGGTCCGCGTTCAGACCTCTCTACTAATCGCGCGATGACCGATATCGCGCCGGCAATACATCCCTTCCCAGGAAATGCGGTCTACGACGGCGTAGGCGCGCGTTTGCGCCTCCCCGACAGTCTCGCCCAACGCAACCACGCACAGCACCCGACCGCCTGAAGTGACGACATTGCCGTCCTCGTCCAGCGCAGTGCCTGCATGAAACACCTTGGTGGTGACCGTGGCCTCGGGCAGGCCTTTGACGACATCGCCTTTGCGTACCTCTCCCGGATAACCACCCGCTGCCAGCACAACACCCAGCGCCGCGCGTGAATCCCAGCCAGCATGCGCCTGGTCCAGACGCCCATCCAAGGCCGCATCCACCAGCGTCACCAGATCCGACTTCAGGCGAAACAGAATCGGTTGCGTCTCCGGGTCGCCGAACCGGCAGTTGTACTCCAGGACTCTAGGAGCGCCATCGGCGCTGATCATCAGCCCTGCGTACAGGAAGCCGGTGTACGGTGTGCCTTCCGCGGCAAGACCCGCGACCGTCGGGAGAATCACCTCGCGCATGATGCGTGCATGCAGCGTGCCAGTGACCACTGGTGCCGGCGAGTAGGCGCCCATGCCGCCCGTGTTGGGTCCCAGGTCCCCGTCGTCGCGTGCTTTGTGGTCTTGTGAGGTGGCGAGCGTCAGGACATTCTTGCCGTCCACCATGCAAATGAAGCTCGCTTCCTCGCCTTCCAGAAACTCTTCAACCACTACGCGATGTCCCGCTTCGCCGAAGGCGTTGCCCGCCAGCATGTCGCGGATGGCGTCCTCGGCTTCCTCAACCGTGTGGGCAATGACCACGCCTTTCCCAGCAGCCAGGCCGTCGGCTTTGACCACCAGCGGTGCGCCCAACTTCCGAGCCATCGCGATGGCAGATTCAATGTCGGTGAAATTACCGTAACGGGCCGTCGGAATACCGTGGCGGCTGAGAAAATCCTTGGCGAAAGCTTTGGAGCCCTCCAGGCGTGCCGCGGCGGCGGTGGGGCCGAAGATGCGCAGGCCCGCAGACTGGAAACGGTCCACCACGCCCTTCACCAAGGGCACTTCGGGTCCAACGATGGTGAGATGGATGGCGTTCTCGCGGGCGAAATCGACCAGCGCATCGATGTCGTCCGCGGCGAGACCGATGTTGGTCACTTTCGGCTCGATGGCGGTGCCCGCATTGCCGGGCGCGACGAAGACCTGCGTGACCTTGCCTGACTGTGCCACTTTCCACGCCAGCGCATGTTCCCGCCCACCACCGCCGAGAATCAGAGCTCTCATCAGTGCCGGAAATGCCGTATGCCAGTGAACACCATCGCCAGCCCGTGCTCGTCTGCTGCAGCAATGACCTCGGCGTCGCGTTGTGAACCACCCGGCTGTATGACCGCGGTGATGCCAGCCGCAGCGGCCGCATCGATGCCATCGCGGAAGGGGAAGAATGCATCCGAGGCCATCACCGAGCCCTGCACTTCCAGCCCTTCGTCGGCCGCTTTGATGCCAGCGATGCGTGCGCTGTATACGCGGCTCATCTGGCCTGCGCCCACACCGATGGTGGCCTGCTCGCGCGCATACACGATGGCGTTGGATTTCACGAAATGCGCCACCTGCCAGGCGAACAGCAGGTCGCGGAGCTCGTCGGCGCTGGGGCTGCGCTTACTCACCACTTTGAGGTCAGCTGCGCCCACCACGCCTTGATCGCGCTCCTGGATAAGCATCCCGCCCGTGACGCGGCGGTAATCCAGCGCAGGTGTCCGCTGGTCTGGCCATTGGCCGCAGACAAGCAAGCGCACATTTTTCTTCTGCGCCAGCACACTGCGTGCATCCGCGTCAGCATCCGGCGCAATGATGACTTCGACGAACTGCCGGTCCACGATGGCGGCGGCAGTGTCTGCATCCAGCGAGCGGTTGAACGCGATGATGCCGCCGAAGGCAGAGGTCGGGTCGGTGCGGTAGGCGGCCTCGTAGGCCGCGAGAATCGTACCGGCGACTGCCACCCCACAGGGATTTGCGTGTTTCACGATGACACAGGCCGGTGCGTCGAACTGTTTCACACACTCGAGGGCCGCGTCGGCATCGGCGATGTTGTTGAACGAGAGTTCTTTGCCCTGCAGCTGCACCGCGCTCGCAATGCCGGGCTCGGTTACCTGCTCGTCGGTATAAAAGGCCGCGGCCTGATGCGGGTTCTCTCCGTACCGTAGGTCCAGGGATTTCTTCAGCTGTAGCGTGTGCGTGGCACCGAACTCGGCGCCCCACAACCAGTTACTCACCGCGCCGTCGTAGGCGGCCGTATGGGCATAGGCCTTGGCGGCAAGCTCCCGGCGCAGGGCAAACGGCACAGCCCCGTCGTGCTCACCCATGGCATCCAGCACGCGATCGTAATCGGAGGCATCCACGACCACCGTCACGGAAGCGTGGTTTTTTGCGGCCGCCCGCACCATGGCCGGGCCACCGATGTCGATGTTTTCGACCGCGTCTTCGTCGGTGCAGTCGGGCTTGGCGATGGTTTCACGAAAGGGGTAGAGATTGATGACCGCGAGATCGATGGGCACGATGCCGTGTTCGTCCATTACCGCCTCGTCCGTGCCGCGACGGCCCAGCAGACCACCGTGAATGCGCGGGTGTAGCGTCTTCACTCGTCCATCCATGATTTCCGGAAAGCCGGTCAGGTCGGAGACATCACGGACAGCGATGCCGGCCTTGCGCAGCAGCGCGGCCGTGCCGCCAGTGGAGAGGATTTCGATCTCACGACCGGCGAGTTCGCGGGCGAATGCCTCGAGGCCGGTCTTGTCGGAAACACTGATGAGCGCACGCCGTATCGCGCCCATGGATTATTTGTCCAGGCCGTGCTGGCGGAGCTTCTTGCGCAGAGTGCTGCGGTTGATGCCGAGCATCTCGGCGGCGCGGGACTGGTTGCCGCCAGCGTGCTCCATGACGGTCTTGAGCAGCGGAAGCTCGACCTCGCTCATGACCATATTGTAGAGGTCGTGGCAGTCGTGGCCTTCCAGTTCCTGCAGGTATTGCCTCAGGGCGGCCTCGGCGCAGGCGCGCAGTGGCTGCCCGTCCTCGCGTTGGACCGGGAAATCCGGCTGCACCATGACGCTAACGCGTGCGTTCATGCCGCCAGCGCCCCGCTGTGGGCCATGCCGTCGTACCAGGCACGGACCATCGCCAACTGCTGGCGAGCGCTCTCAACGGGCATGATGGCCTTTCTGAAGGCATTTCCGCCCGGCTGCGTGGCGATATGCCAGCCAATGTGTTTGCGGGCCACACGCACGCCCAGGTCCTCACCATAGAAATGGTGCAGGTTGTCGATATGGCCCAGCAGGATGTCGCGGACCTCGTCCAGACCCGGTTCGGGCAGGTAGCCGCCGGTGGCCAGGTGGTGGGCGATCTCGCGGAAGATCCAAGGCCTCGCCTGGGCGGCGCGTCCGACCATGATGCCGTCGGCTCCGGTGGCCGCCAGCACCTCGCGTGCCCGGTCCGGCGAGTCGATGTCACCGTTGGCAATCACGGGGATGGAAACTGCGCGCTTGATGTCGGCGATGGTGGCGTACTCCGCCTCGCCACGGAAGGCACATGCTCGCGTACGGCCATGCACCGCCAAGGCAGCGATGCCGCTCGCTTCGGCAATGGTTGCAATGCGCACACCGTTGCGGGAATCCGGATTCGGGCCGGTGCGAATCTTGAGCGTGACCGGGATCTCGACGGCGGCGACCACCGCGTCCAGGATGCGCGCCACCAGGGCCTCGTCTGCCAACAACGCGGAGCCGGCCTGACGATTGCAGACCTTTTTCGCGGGGCAGCCCATATTGATGTCTATGATCTGAGCGCCGCGTGCGGCGTTCTCGCGGGCAGCTGTTGCCATCATGTCGGGGTCTGCGCCTGCGATCTGAACACTGCGGGGTTCGCACTCGCCGGTATGGTCCAAGCGACGACGACTTTTGTTGGTGTGCCACAGACGGATATCGGAGGTCACCATTTCGGAGACAGCGAGACCCGCACCCAGTGACTTGCACAATTGGCGGAACGGCCTGTCGGTGACACCCGCCATCGGGGCAACGACCAAATTGTTTGCAAGTTCGATTGAACCGATTCTCATCTCAATCCCGCCGTTGAGCACCCGGTCGAGGAATGACTCGGGGGAGGAGAATCATACCGATTATCCGACAGAGGTCAAAGATTACAGCGATGGTTTTTGAAGGAGTGTGTCGCAGGTCGCTGAGTTTACTGAAATGAGGTGCAGGGCTTGACAGCGAAGCCGGTTTTCAGTTCTGCGCAGCGCAGCGCAAACCGTCTTCAAGCATGACGCAGAAATCAATGTTGAAACCGACCGCGTCCGCACCCGGATCAACGATTGAAATTTCGATCGCGCGGCGTGCATGCGCAGGCATCAACTCGCCGCCGACCGGCGGGTTGCGAAGATACTCGGCGGGTTCAAGTCGGCGCGCTGCGACAACATCGCCGAAACGATCTTCGAGTCGTAGCTCGAGTATCGGCCACGGCTGTGCATGGTCAGCAGCATTGTTGAGAACACCTGACAAATGCAATGCACCACTGGTGCGCGGGTGTGACACCAACTCGTGATGCAGCAGTGCGAAGGCTTGCAAATCAATGAGAGGTGCGGTTTGCAGCGGATGCCCAGCAGCTTCATAAATCATTGAAATATAAGGGCCGAAAAGCTCAGAATCGGCCAGTACTTCGCGTTGCATGTGCGCCGTCTGTAACAGCGCACCGAGCACAAGAATCACAGCAAGCGTAATCCACGGCCAGCGTCGAACACGCGGTGGCGCCGGCGTCTCGATGGTGTCGAGCAGGAACTCATAAGGAATGTGTTCGGGCACCTCGTCTTCATCAGGCGTAGCGTCCGCGACGACATCGTCCGAGATCTTGGGGAACACCGTATCGGGCGACTCGCCGGGAAGTGCGACCTCTTCACGAAGACTTGCGAGCGCATCGAACACCATGCCGCAATGACCACAACGAACCTGGCCACGGGCTGCGTTGAGTTGCTCGCGTGAAACGCGGAAAAGGGTCTCGCATTCGCTGCAACGCGTGTACATGGATGCAGTCTAACCTTTCGTGCCCGCCAACCGAACCCACCCATCCGTCTCGACCAACTCATCAAGTGGGCACCATTGGGTGTACGCCGCACGCACTTCGTCCACCTGACGCGCAATCAAACCGGACACTGCCAGTCGCGCACCGGGTCGCATCAGCGCGTCGAATCGCGTGGCGAGCAGGATGAGCGGTGCGGCCAGGATGTTCGCAACCAGTAAGTCGGCCTGCCAGGTTTCAGGCGCGTCGGCCGGCAGACAGGTACGGATACGGTCCGCCACGCCATTACGTTCGGCGTTGGCACGCGTCGCCACCAGCGCTTGGGGGTCATTGTCCACGGCCAGAACCTCGCGGGCGCCCAGGAGCGCAGCGGCCACGGCCAGAATTCCGGAACCGCAGCCGTAATCCACCACCCGGGCGTCCTTCAGGTCCATGGCGGCATCCAGCCACTCCAGACACAAGGCGGTGGTGGCGTGCGTGCCGGTCCCGAAGGCCAGGCCGGGGTCGAGCAGGAGATTCACAGCGGCAGTATCGGGCGGCGTGTACTCGCCCGGGATGACCCACAGGCGCTGACCGAACTGCATCGGCCGAAAGTCCTTCATCCACTCGCGTTCCCAAGTCCGGTCATCCAGCATCAGGAACTCGTGCGGCGGAAAGGCATCTGGGGCAACGGCATTCAACAACGCCGCCCGCAACACATCCGCGTCGGTCGTGCCCGGGTACAGGCCGGTGATACGCGTGGTCGGCCACAGCGGCAGCTCGCCCGGGCCGGGTTCGTAGATGGGATCATCTCCGGCATCGTCCATGGTCACCGCCACCGCGCCGGTCGCGAGCAGGGCATCTTCCAGAGGACCAGGATCCGCTCCCGACATCTCCATCCTGACCTGTAGCCAGCCCATGGCTACTTCGCGCCGAGCTTCTTCTCGAGGTAATGGATGTCGGTGCCCCCGGTGATGAACGCCGCGTCGTTGCAGATGTCCTGGTGCAGGGCGATGTTGGTCTGTATGCCCTCGACGATGATTTCAGAGAGCGCCGTACGCATACGCGCCAAGGCGCTGGACCGCGTTTCCCCATAGGCGATGAGCTTGCCTATCATCGAATCATAGTTGGGCGGGACCTTGTAGCCACTATAAATATGCGAGTCCACACGGATACCGGGACCACCCGGCGCATGGAACTGCGAGATCAGCCCGGGTGAGGGCACGAAAGTGCGTGGATGTTCGGCGTTGATACGGCATTCAATGGCATGGCCGCGCAACACGATGTCCTTCTGCTTGTAGGCCAGCGGGTTGCCGGCTGCGATATGCAGCTGCTCCTTCACGATGTCCACGCCGGTGATTAGCTCGGTGACCGGGTGCTCCACTTGCACACGGGTGTTCATCTCGATGAAGTAGAAGTGGCCGTCCTGGAACAGGAACTCGAAAGTTCCCGCGCCGCGATAGCCGATACGCCTGCAGGCATCGGCACAACGCTCGCCCATTTGTTTGCGCTGCTTCTCCGTGATGCCGGGTGCTGGCGCTTCCTCGACCACTTTCTGGTGGCGGCGCTGCATGGAACAGTCACGCTCACCCAGATGGATGGCGTTGCCATGCTCGTCGGCCAACACCTGGAACTCGATGTGGCGTGGGTGGCCCAAGAACTTTTCCATATAGACGGTGGCGTTGCCGAAAGCCGACTGTGCCTCGCCCTTGGTGAGTTGGATCGCGTTCAGCAGCGCGGCTTCCGAATGCACCACGCGCATCCCACGCCCACCTCCACCACCGGCGGCCTTGATGATGACCGGGTAGCCGACCTCGCGGGCCAGCTTCAGGTTTTCGTCGGGGTTTTCGCCCAGCGCACCCTCCGAACCTGGCACGCAGGGCACGCCGGCCTTAATCATGGATTTCTTGGCGGAGACTTTGTCGCCCATCAGGCGGATGGTCTCGGCGCGTGGCCCGATGAAGGTGAACCCGGACCGCTCCACGCGCTCCGCGAAATCCGCGTTCTCGGACAGGAAGCCGTAGCCCGGGTGTATACCCGTGGCGTCGGTGACCTCGGCCGCGGAGATGATGGCCGGCATATTGAGGTAGGAGTCGGTGGAGGGGGGCGGACCGATGCATACGGCCTCGTCCGCCAGCAGGACATGCTTCTGTTCGCGGTCCGCCTGGGAGTACACCGCGACAGTCTTGATGCCGAGCTCGCGGCAGGCGCGCAGGATGCGCAGCGCAATTTCCCCGCGATTGGCGATGACAACCTTGTCCAGCGTCTTCATTCGATAACGAACAGCGGCTGGCCGAACTCCACGGGATCGGCGTTTTCGACGAGCACGGCTTTGACCACGCCACTCTTGTCGGCTTCGATCTGGTTCATCATCTTCATTGCCTCGATGATGCACAGCGTGTCACCGACCTTGACCGACTGGCCAACCTCCACGAAATCCTTGGCACCCGGTGAGGGCGCCCGGTAGAAAGTGCCCACCATCGGCGAGGAAACGACGTGCCCGGCGGGAACGTCGGGTTCCGTGCTCTCGGCGGCGGGCGCCGCGGCGGCGACCGGTGCCGCAGCGGCAGGAGGTGGGGCCGCGTAGCTCGGCATCATGTGCACGCCACCGGTGGGATGGCGGCTGATGCGCACGGATTCTTCCCCCTCACTGATCTCGATTTCCGAGATGCCGGATTCCTCCAGCAGTTCGATGAGTTTCTTTACCTTGCGGATATCCATCGTAGGGCCGCCTCCAAAGCGAGTTCATAAGAGTGAGCGCCGAAACCGCAGACCACACCGACCGCGATGTCCGAGAACATCGACTGGCGGCGGAACGGTTCCCGCGCATGGGGATTGGACAGATGTACTTCAATGAATGGCAGGCCGCTCGTGGCAAAGGCATCCCTGAGCGGCACGCTGGAGTGGGTCAGTCCAGCCGGATTGACCAAGGCGAAGTTGGTGCCGTCGTCCATGGCTGCCTGCACACGCTCAATCAGTTCGCGTTCGGAATTGGATTGGAATGCTGAAAGCGAGTGACCGGCCTTGGTCGCTAGGGAGGACAGCCGGGACTCGATGTCGGCGAGCGTGTCGCGACCATAGATGTCCGGCTCTCGTCTTCCGAGCAGGTTCAGATTGGGGCCGTTCAGGAGTAACAGATTGGCCATTGGTTCCGGTTAGTAACCCGCATGTTCGGCGACGATAGCATCCATTTCGTCACCAAAGTTGAGAGTACCACGCCTCCCCGGCATGGCTCATGGAGTCGACCATTGTGGACCAACCCCACGCACCCTGCAAGATGGCTGCAGATAGCGGCAAGTTAACGGAAGTTAATCAGAACCCGAGCCAGACCCGGAGACCAGAGGCGCCAAGGCCTCATCGAGCATCGGCGCGGTCACTTCGCCAGCGTGCACCCAGTGAATCTTGCGGTCGGGGCCAACGATGACGGTGTAGGGCATGGCGCCGATGTGGTTCCCATAGCGGCCTGACACCTGGATGGCGTCGAGCTGGCCGACCAGCGTGGTGTAGGTCATGCCGATTTGCTCTGCATACTCGCGGACGGCGTCGTCTTCATCAATCGCGATGCCAAGCACGGTGAGCTGGTCTTCAGGGTGGGCAGCCTGCAGGGCAACCAGAACGGGAATCTCTCTACGGCACGGCGCGCACCAGGTCGCCCAGAAGTTCACGATGAGGATGCGACCTTCCCATTCGCTGAAGGCGCGCATGTTGCCTTCGAGGTCTCGTAACGCGAAATCCGGGGCGTATTCCGGGATGCTGCTGCGCGGAATCTCCGGCGGTGCCTCGGGGGAATGCAGGAACCAGGCGGCGCCCGCGCCGAGCGCGGCCGCGACAATGGCAACAGTGATAATCAGCGGTAAGCGGTTCATTGCAGGGCGAGCTCGAGCATCGCGGCGAACTCCGCCGCGGGAACGAAGCCTACCACGCGGTAGCGACGACGCTCTTCCTGGTCAGGACCGAAGAACAGGATGCTGGGCGGACCCAAGATGCCGAACGCACGCATCAGTTCGCGATCGGTGGTGTCGTTTTTGGTGACATCGGCTTTCAGGAGCACGGTGTCGGCGAGTGCAGCACGCACGGCGGGGTCCGGGAAGGTATACCGCTCCATTTCCTTGCAGGACACGCACCAGTCAGCATAGAAATCCAGCATTACCGTGCGGCCTTGTTCGCTCGCTTGCGCAAGTTCGGTTTCAAGATCCGACAGAGATTTGATGGTGCGGAACGGCAGTGCGACCTGCTGGGTGGTAGGCGCGGAAGCGCCGCCCATGAGCGTGCTGCCGACCAGCGGTTGCAGGGGGTCACGGCCACCGGACGCGGCTCCAATCAACAGCAATACGCCCCAGGCCAATAACAACATGCCGATGCCTTTCCAGAGGCGGCGCCAGCCGGACGCATCGAGCGGCAGCGCATCTAGTGCACCCAGATAGATGGCGCTGACCACGGCGAGCGCGGCCCACAGCGACATGGTGACCGGTACCGGCAGTACGCGCTCCAGCAACCAGATGGCCACTGCCAGCATCAGCACCCCGAACAGCGCCTTGACCGCATTCATCCACGGCCCGGCTTTGGGCACCAACCGGCCTGCAGAGGCGCCGATGGCGAGCAGTAGCGTGCCCATACCCATGCTGAGCGCAAAGAGGGCAGTGCCACCAATCACCGCATCGCCGGTCTGCCCGATGTAGATGAGTGCGCCCGCCAGTGGCGCGGCCACACACGGGCCGACAATCAGCGCGGAAAGGAATCCCATTACGGCAGTGCCGATCCAGGTGCCATGTGCCTGCTTATTCGAAATCACGGCGAGACGCGCCTGCACTGCGGCGGGCATTTCCAGCCGGTAGAAGCCGAACATGGCCAGCGCGAGCAGTACAAACACCCCCGCGAACACCACCAGCACCGCGGGGTGTTGGAACACCGCCTGCAAGTTTTGTCCGAGCAGGGCGGCCAGCACACCTGCGACGGTATAGGTGAGTGCCATCGCCAGCACATAGACCAGCGACAACATGAAGCCGCGCCGTGCAGACAGGTTCGGCCCTTGCCCGATGATAATCCCCGACAGAATCGGGACCATGGGGAGCACACAGGGCGTGAAGGTCAGGAGCAGGCCGAGCCCGTAGAAAGTCAGGATGATGAGCCACAGGCGTCCGTCGGCCAGCATCCCGGCCAAGCGGTCTTGCTCGGAGACAAAGGCGGGTGCGTCCGGCACACTGCCCACTGCTGGCATATTCACGGCCACTGCGCGCGTGTCTGGTGGATAACATAAACCAGCGTCGGCACAGCCCTGGTAGCCCAGGGTGAGTTCTATGGTTTTGGCCGCATCCACCGTACGCATGACGGCGACCCGGATCTCGACCTGCTGGCGATGGACCTGGACGGTGCCGAAGAACTCATCGGTATGGGCTTCGCCCGCGGGAATCTGCAGGCCGCCCAGCGTCACGCCGTCCGGTCCCTGCAGACTGAACTTGTCGCGATAGAGGTAGTACTCGTCGGCAATGGTCCAGCGGATACCGATGGTGTTGGCATCCAGCGCCTGGACATCCACCCGGAAGGCCTGTTCCACGGGCAGAAAACGCGCAAAGGGGTCGCCGCCGAAACGGGCAAACAGGTCGGCCTGGACGAGCGGGGCGAGCAACAGCATCGCAGCCGCAGTGGCGGCAAAGCGCAACGGCCTCATTTGGTGGACTCGAAGACCCACCCCAGATAATCGGGCACGCCAGCCTCGACCCGCGAGGCAATCAGCTCTGGGATTTCGTAGGGGTGCAGGGCCTCTACGGCCGCCTCCAGCTCCTGGTAAGCGGAGGCACGGGTCTTGATCATCAGCACGACTTCCTCGGCGGTTTCGATTTTACCTTTCCAGCGATAGACGGATTTGGCGCCTGGAAGTTGCGTCACGCAGGCGGCCAGCCGCTGATCCACCAAGTGTCGGGAGATGGTGTTGGCCGTGTGTTCGTCCGGGCACGCGCACCAGACGATGAGAAATCCCTTGTCCATCAAGTGACTCCAGCGGAAAGCGGGCAGATTATCAGAAATCGGGCCCCTAAGAACCCCGCAAGCGCCCTTGACTTCGGGTTTTTCGCCCATATTATTGGCACTCATCTCGGGGGAGTGCTAACAGCGACCTCCGACGAACACTGGTTCAACCTAGGTATTTTAAGGAGAAGTTCGATGAAGATTCGTCCGCTTCACGATCGCGTGATCATCAAGCGCCTCGAGGAAGAGCGTACATCCCCGGGTGGCATCGTCATCCCGGACACCGCCACCGAAAAGCCCATCCGCGGTGAAGTCGTCGCCGTCGGCAACGGCAAGATCCTGGAAAGCGGCGAAGTCCGCGGCCTGGACCTGAAGGTCGGCGACAAGGTGCTCTTCGGCAAGTATTCCGGGACCGAGGTCAAGATCGACGGTCAGGAATACCTGGTGATGCGCGAAGAAGATGTCATGGCAGTGTTGGATTAAGAGGGTAAAGAATCATGTCAGCAAAAGAAGTGAAATTCGGTGATGACGCGCGTTCGCGCATGATGAAGGGTGTCAACACCCTCGCCAACGCAGTCAAAGTCACACTCGGCCCCAAGGGTCGTAATGTCGTGCTCGACAAGAGCTTCGGTGCTCCCACGGTGACCAAGGACGGCGTGTCCGTCGCCAAGGAAATCGAGCTGAAAGACAAGTTCGAGAACATGGGCGCACAAATGGTGAAGGAAGTCGCTTCCCAGACCTCCGACATTGCCGGCGACGGCACCACCACTGCGACCGTACTGGCGCAGGCCATCATGCGTGAAGGCCTCAAGTCCATTGCCGCAGGTATGAACCCGATGGATCTGAAGCGCGGGATCGACAAGGCCGTTGTTGCGGCCGTCGCCGAGCTGAAGAAGCTCTCCAAGCCGTGTACCGATGACAAGGCTATCGCACAGGTTGGCACCATTTCCGCCAACAGCGACACCCACATCGGTGAAATCATCGCCAACGCGATGAAGAAGGTCGGCAAGGAAGGCGTGATCACCGTCGAGGAAGGTTCGGGTCTGGAGAACGAACTCGAAGTCGTCGAAGGCATGCAGTTCGATCGCGGCTATCTGTCTCCGTACTTCATCAACAACCAGCAGAGCATGAGCTCCGAGCTCGAGACCCCGTACGTCCTCCTGTACGACAAGAAAATCTCGAACATCCGCGACATGCTGCCGGTGCTGGAAGGCGTCGCCAAGAGCGGCAAGCCCTTGCTGATCATCGCTGAAGATGTCGAAGGCGAAGCACTCGCCACGCTGGTGGTGAACAACATCCGTGGCATCGTGAAGGTTGCAGCCGTCAAGGCACCGGGCTTCGGTGATCGTCGCAAGGCCATGCTGGAGGACATCGCTGTCCTGACCGGCGCCACCGTCATCGCCGAGGAAGTCGGCCTGTCGCTGGAGAAGGCCACGCTGGAGCACCTTGGACAGGCCAAGAAGGTTCAGGTCACCAAGGACAACACCACCATCATTGATGGTGCCGGCAAGACCGACCAGATCAAGGCCCGCATCGAGCAGATCCGCAAGCAGGTCGAGGATTCGACCAGCGATTACGACAAGGAGAAGCTGCAGGAGCGCGTGGCCAAGCTGGCTGGCGGTGTTGCGGTCATCAAGGTCGGCGCCGGTTCCGAGATTGAGATGAAGGAAAAGAAGGCCCGTGTGGAAGACGCGTTGCACGCAACCCGTGCGGCTGTCGAAGAAGGCGTGGTCCCGGGTGGCGGCGTTGCGCTGCTACGCGCCCGCACCGCCATCGAAGGCCTGAAGGGTGACAACGCAGACCAGACCGTCGGTGTGCAGATTGCCATGCGTGCCATGGAAGAGCCGCTCCGTCAGATCGTCGCCAACGCAGGTGAAGATGCCTCGGTCGTCCGCAACAAGGTCGCGGAAGGCAAGGGCAACTACGGTTACGATGCCCAAACCGGCGAGTACGGCGACATGGTCGAGAAGGGTATTCTGGACCCGACCAAGGTCACTCGTTCCGCACTGCAGAACGCGGCGTCTGTTGCCTCCCTGATGCTCACCACCGAAGCCATGATTGCCGAACTTCCGAAGGAAGACGGTGAAGGCGGCGGTATGGGCGGCATGGGTGGTATGGGCGGTATGGATGGAATGATGTAAGAGCGTAGGTGGGTGAATGTGAGTACCAAGGCCCGCCTCACGGCGGGCCTTTCTTTTTTTAGCCTTTGTGTTTCCCCGGTTCCCACCGGTCTTTCAGTACTTCATTCGCCAACGCCGTCGGTGCTTCCTCGATGTCGGTGGCCATGGAATCGTTCCAGCGATTCAAAAATCCGTAAAGGCACACCGCCGCAAGAATCTCCACGATGGCGCCTTCCGACCAATATTCACGCATCGCTGTGAAGTGTTCCTCGGTGACATCGTTGGGCACGCTTCCAGCAGCCAGCGCAAAGTCCAATGCCGCGCGCTCGGCCTCCGTGTACAGCGGGCTAGTGGTATACGACCACAGCGCTGCGAGTTTGGCATCGTCAATGCCGTGGATGCGGGCCGCGACCAGCGAATGTGCCTCGCAGTAGCGACAGCCGGCGGCCGTGCTTGCGAAGTGTGCGATGAGGCGCTTGAAACCGGGATCTACTTCGCCCTGCGGGTCCATCACAGCTCTGGTCAGGGCACCGAAGCCCTCCACGATGGCAGGTCGGCGTTGCATGGTGAGCAGACTGTTGGGGACGAAGCCGAGGATTTTCTCGAACAGAGCAAAGGTGTCCGCCAGTTCGGGCGTCGCGTCTTTTGGTAATGGGTTCATGTGGGTCATGACCTGATGTTAGCACCGGATACTGCTGGAGCCTCGGAGGTTTCAACGTGGGAGCGCTCCCACGGTAATTAACTCCTCAGGCTGCCACACAAGGTGGTGCTAACATCGACGGCGTGACACTCCCACCCGAATTGCAGGAACAAGCGGCGCGCGCGCTGGAACGCGTTCAAGCGCCAGCGATTGTGCGCGCCTGGCCGGAAGCCGAGCGGGTGCTGGCCTGCAGTGAATTCATCGCTTCGGTGCTGGGGTCAGACCCCGATGTGGTCGCTGACTGGGAAGCGCGGGAGTGGTCGGCGCCGGGGACGCGGGGGTTTTATGACTCCAAGCTGAAGGAGGCGCGCCACTCTGTGGCGCGCCTACAAATGGAGGAGGTGTTGCGGCGTTTCAGGAAAGCCGAGGTTGCGCGCATCGCGTGGCGCGACATCGCTGGTATCGCCGACCTTGAAACGACCTTGCTGGAACTGTCCGACCTCGCAGATGCCTGCATCCATGCGGCCTGCGAGCAGGTCGAATCGGAGCTTGCTGCGCGTTATGGCATTCCGCGTGATGCGGACGGCCGACGGCAACGACTGGTGGTCATTGCCATGGGCAAGCTCGGCGCTCATGAGCTCAATTTCTCCTCCGACATAGACCTCGTGTTTGCTTACCCGGAAGGCGGCGAGACAGACGGCGAGCGTGCCATCAGCAATGAAGAGTTTTTTGCGCGCGTGGGTCGTGGCGTCATCCGCCTGCTCGACCAGGTGACCGCGGACGGCTTTGTCTATCGCGTGGACATGCGACTACGGCCATTCGGTGAGGCCGGCCCCTTGGCACTGTCGTTCGGGGCGCTGGAGTCCTACTACCAAGAGCACGGGCGCGACTGGGAACGCTATGCCTTCATCAAGGCGCGACCCATGACCGGCGAGCAGGCAGACGGTGTGCGCTTGCTGCGGCTGCTACGTCCGTTCGTGTTCCGCCGCTATCTGGATTACGGCAGTTTCGAACAACTGCGGCGCATGAAAGACAAAATCGAGCGCGAGGTAGCGCGCAGGGAATTGGCTGACAACATCAAGCTCGGCCCGGGCGGCATCCGCGAGGTTGAGTTCATTGGTCAGGCTTTCCAATTGATCCGGGGTGGCCGCGAACCGGCATTGCAGGAACGCCGCATCCTGCGCGTACTCACCTTGCTCGCAGAATACCGTCACTTGAGTGCAGGTGCGGTTGATGCGCTCAAGGAGGCATATATCTATTTGCGCCGGGTCGAGAACCGCTTGCAGGCACAAGCCGACCAGCAGGTGCACGAACTCCCGACCGACCCGCTCGCCCGTGCGCGGCTGGCTTGCGCCATGGGCCATGCAGGGTGGGACGAGTTCATCGCCCGACTGGATGAGGTTCGCCGTGTAGTGTCGGGCCATTTCAGCACGGTGTTTCTCGGTCCTCAGCAGGTGGAGACGGCGGAATCGCGCATTGGCGTGGTGTGGCGCCAGGAGCAGGATGAAGACGCGGCCGAGCGGCTGACCGCGGTGGGCTTTAGCTCGCCGGCCGACGCGCTCAGTCGACTTGCGCAGGTGCGGGAGACTGCAGGTTGGCGTCTGCTTGGCGACGCGGGTCGTGCGCGACTCGACCAACTCATGCCCATGGTGTTGGATGCGGCGGCGGCCTGCGAAAACCCGGATGCGGTGCTGCTGCGATTGGTGCGTGTGGTGGAGGCCATCGACCGGCGTATCAGTTATCTCTCGTTGCTGATCGAAAATCCACGGGCGCTTGAACGACTGGCGCGCTTGTGTGGCGCAAGCTCCTTGGTCACCGACCGCATTGCTAAGGCTCCGTTGTTGCTGGATGAGTTGCTGGACTCCCGCATCTTCACCGATCCACCGACGCGCGCGGCCTTTGCAGAAGAACTGGAGCGTATGTTCGAGGGCATCGCGGACGATGACCTCGAACGGCAGATGGACACTCTGCGCGCCTTCCAGCAGGCCGCGGTCCTGCAAGTGGCAGTTGCCGACCTGTCTGGATTGTTGCCCTTGATGAAAGTCTCCGACCGCCTGACAGACCTCGCCGAGCTGGTGTTGGAACGCGCGTTGGAGATTACCTGGCGGCAAGCGGTGGCGCGTCACGGCGAGCCCGGCTGCGGTTTCGCCATCATCGCTTATGGAAAGCTTGGCGGATTGGAACTCGCCTACGGTTCCGATCTGGATATCGTGTTCCTGCACGATGCCCCGGTCGAGGCCGGGCAGACCTCCGGCGAAAAACCGATCGACATCCCCGTGTTCCTGGCACGCCTGGGACAACGCATCGTGCATCTGTTGGCCACGCCGACCGCTGGCGGCGTGCTCTACGAGGTGGACACACGCCTGCGCCCAAGCGGCGCGAGTGGCTTGCTGGTTTCCAGTGTGAAGGCATTCGGTGACTACCAACGCACGGACGCATGGACCTGGGAACATCAAGCCCTGCTACGCGCTCGCTGCGTCGCCGGCAGCCCCTCGATTGCAGCAGCCTTCGACACGGTCCGACGCGAGGTTCTGTCCGAACCCCGGGATGTTGCCGTATTGCGGCAGCAGGTGGCGGAAATGCGCACCCGCATGCGTGAAGAACTCGGTGTTCGCCGGCCTGGCATGTTTGATCTTAAGCAGGACGCCGGCGGTATCGCCGACATCGAGTTTCTGGTGCAATTTCTGGTTCTCGCCCACGCTCACGCGCATGCCTCCCTGCTCGACTGGACGGACAACATCCGGCAACTGGAGGCGTTGGTGGCCTGCGGCATCCTCGACCAAGACACCGGCGCGACCCTCACGGACGCCTATCGCGCCTTGCGCGAGCAGGTTCACCGCTTGGGCTTACAGGGCGAGCCTGCAGTGGTAGCCGATACCGAGCTCAAGGCAGAACGGGCGTTAGTGGAGGAGTTGTGGGGGCGGTACCTTGTATAATGACGCCATTCCAACGCGATGACGGGTGAGAGCATGTCGGCAGTCGGCGAGAAGATTCCCAACGACCAACGCAGAGTCGAAGTGGCGCGGGCAGACCTGCCATTGCATTGTCCGTTGCCAGACATGTCGCTGTGGAATTCACACCCACGGGTATTTCTGCCTATCGAGGTCACCGGCACCGCCAAGTGTCCTTACTGCGGGACCGATTTCACGCTGAAGGACTGAGTAGCGCGTCCAAGCGCTTGGTGACATCCGCTACCGTCACCAGTTCCATCGCATCGGGGTTGCGCACTCTTTTTCCCCACCGAACCTCGTCCACGGTTTTCCCGCACTCTTTCATCAAGGCCTCCGGGTAACAATTCACCGTCCACTGGCGCTGTTGGTAGGGGCCCGTGCGATCCGGGTTGGAACTCGCATACAGGCCGATGACCGGCGTTCCTGCTGCCGTCGCCATGTGTACGGGTCCGGAATCGGGGCTCACGACCACCGCGGCTCTTTCAAGCACCGCGTACAATTGCTTGAGGTTGGTGTTCCCGACCAGGTTTGTTACTGGCGCTTGCGCGCCTTCGGCGATGCGCGCGCCGTAATCGCGTTCCAGCGGGGTCGGTCCACCGGTGATCAGAACCTCCAACCCATGAACGCGATGCGCATACTCCGCTACTGCGATGTAGTTCTCCGGTCGCCAGTTGCGAAAATTGCGGAAGCGGTCGCTGGAGCAAGGACTGATGACCATCGTGCGTTGGCCATCGGGGATGTGCTTGGCTGCATAATCTGCGGCCGCAGGCGGAACCGGGATGTCCCAGCGCAAGGAGCGTTCGGTGACACCCAAGGCCTTGGCGAATCCGAACAGCCCATCCATGACATGTTGCCTGGGCGCAGGAGGGATGCGGGCGTTGGTGAACAGCCACTGGAAGTCACGCGCCCGTTCACGGTCAAACCCGATGCGGCGCTCCGCGCGCACGAATGTGCTGAGGATACTGGCGCGAACGGCAACCTGCATGTGCAGCAATGTCTCGAATCGACGCCCCCGCAATTGCTTGCCGATGGCTCGCATGCCCGACCAACCGGACCGTTTGTCGAAGGTGATAAACTCGATGCCCGGGATGTCCCCGATGAGGCCAGCCTCTGTGCGACCGATGATCCAGGTGATAGGAGTACCAGGCAGGTTTGCCTGCAGGGTGCGGACCACCGGCAGTGTGTGGCAAATGTCGCCAATCGCAGATAGTCTCAATACGCACAAGGACATGACCGCTCCCGCATGAATCCCCAGATACATCGCTCCAACGGCACTGTCATCCTATACGATGCCGACCGCATTCCGCACCCGGATGATGTCCCCTTCGATCAGCACCCTGAAGTCGTGAGAGAACCTGTGGTGGGCTCGGGTCGCGGCGGAATATGGCGGGTTCGCGTCAACGACTTGAACACGGCGCTGCGCCAATATCGTCGTGGGGGCATGGTGCGCTACTTGCTGACGACGGCCTACTTGTGGACCGGGTTGGACAACACGCGGGCTTTTCGGGAGTTCCGTCTGCTGGCCGAACTGCACGCAGAGGGACTGCCGGTTCCCGCGCCGCTGGCAACACGCGTTCGACACAAAGCGTTCTGGTATCGCGCCGAACTGGTGACCGAGTGGTTGCCGGGGACGCGCTCACTGGTGGACCTCCTGGCCGACGCCGAGATCGCCACCAGCGGCTGGCAGGCCATCGGTGCCACGCTACGCCGGTTTCATGATGCGGGTGTTGACCACGCTGACCTGAACGCCCACAACATCCTCATGGATGCCAACGGTCGGGTTTTCCTCGTCGATTTCGACCGCGGCCATCGGCGCCGGAGTGGCGTGCGCTGGCAACGCGCCAACCTCTTCCGCTTGCGACGGTCACTCGAAAAAGTGCATGCGACCGGCCGCGCGCTGTACTACTCGCGCGCTGGGTGGGACGCCTTGATTGCTACTTATATGGGTCAGTCTGGCCCGGCAGAGGCTTGAAGCGCCGGTGTATCCACAGATACTGCTCCGGTGCCTCGCGGATCGCGGTTTCGAAAATCAGATTCATGGTTGCCGCATCCTCAACAGCGTCCTCAGACGGGAAATGCTCCAAGGGTGGGCTCAGTGTCAACTGATAGCCCGCACTTCCTCGTAAGCGCTTTACCAAGAACGGGATGACGATGGCGCCGCTGGAGCGCGCGATGCGCGAAGTTGCCGTGTTGGTAGCCACCGGGATGTTGAAGAATGGTGCCAGTACGCTGTGTTTGCGGCGGTAGTTCTGGTCCGGTGCGTACCACACAGGTATGCCGTCCTTCAGACTTCGCATCATGTCCTTGACCGAGTCGTGTGGGATGGCTTTTTCGAAATGGGCTTCACGATTGCGGCGGATCACTTCCTCCAGCAACGGGTTGCTGCTGGGCCGGTACATCAGGTGGAAGGGTGTGAACAATCCCAACAAGCGCCCACCGATTTCCAAGGTGGTGAAGTGCGCAGACAACAGGATGATTGGGCGACCGCTGGCGCGGGCCCGCTCGAGGTGTTCAAGGCCGTCCATGCGGACCATGCGGCGGAGGCGCTCATCCGACGCCCACCAGCAGTTGGCGGCCTCGACCAGACCTATCCCCAGCGCCGCGAAGTGGTCGCCAAGCAGCTTCTTTCTTGCAGCTTCGTCCATGGTTGGAAAACACAGGGCCAGATTGGTGGTGGCAATCCTGCGCCGCTTCCTCATGAACACGCCCGTCACCCGGCCGATGAGACTTCCGAGCCGGATCTGGATTCCGTAGGGGAGCAAGACGAGCGCCCGGAATAGCGCGAGCACCACCCAGATATGCCAGTACCGGGGTGCCAGAAATTGCCGCCAGGGGAAGGGTCCGTGTTCACTCGTCATCAGACGCATAGGGTATCATCCCAAACATCATGGACCCTGAAATACCGCGCTTTTCCGATGCTCGTGTTCTGGTGGTGGGTGATGCCATGCTGGACCGGTATTGGTACGGACAGACCGCACGCATCTCGCCGGAGGCACCGGTCCCTATCGTGCATGTCGGTGAAGTGGAGGAACGTGCCGGCGGGGCCGGGAACGTGGCGGTCAACCTGGCGGCACTGGGTGCGCACGTGCAACTCGTCGCAGCGATCGCTGACGACCCCGCCGGAAGTGTTCTTGAAGACGCGCTCCTAGCGTCCGGGGTTGCCCCGAAGCTGGTTTGCGCCGCTGGGTGGCGCACGGTCACCAAGCTACGCGTCATTTCCCGCAACCAGCAGTTGATCCGGTTGGATTTCGAGACCCCGCTACCTGCAGGTGCAGCTGCTGAGGTGGAGCGCACGGCAATTGCGGCTCTGGATGACATTTCCGTGCTTGTGATTTCAGATTACGGCAAGGGTGCCATCGGCGATTGTGCAGCGCTCATCCAGGCGGCGCATGCCCACAACATTCCCGTGTTGGTGGATCCGAAAGGCAGGGACTGGGAGCGGTACATAGGGGCAAGCGCACTCACACCCAATCGGGGTGAGTTCGAGATTGTGGTGGGTGCTTGCGCTAACGATGAACAACTCTCGGCGCGTGCAGATGAACTTCGCCGAGCGCTCTCACTGGAAGCTTTGCTGGTGACGCGCAGCGAGGAAGGCATGAGTCTCTACTCCAGCGAGGCCCCCTTGAATCTCGCAGCGGAAGCGCGTGAGGTCTTCGATGTGACCGGCGCTGGCGACACCGTGATTGCGACCTTGGCAGCGGGCATCGGTGCGGGGCTCAGCATGGCAGACGCTGCACGAGTTGCGAACATTGCTGCAGGTATCGTTGTCGGCAAGCTGGGGGCTGCAAGTGTCACGCCGTCTGAGCTTGCGCTTGCGCTGCATGCCGGGCGCCAGGGAGGGAGTGGGGTCAGCGACCAAACCACTCTGCTGCGGCGCGTAGCGGCCGCGCGTGCTGCAGGAGAGCGCATCGTCATGACCAACGGATGCTTCGACATCCTGCACCCGGGGCATGTCGCCTACCTCGAAGACGCACGCCGACTTGGGGATCGCTTGATTGTTGCCGTGAACGACGACGCCTCTGTCACCCGTCTCAAGGGGATGGGGCGTCCGGTGAATCCGCTGGAGCATAGGCTGGCGGTGTTGGCTGGGCTTGCTTCGGTTGATTGGGTAGTCCCGTTTGGTGAAGACACGCCTGCTGCCTTGGTGGAGATGGTCAAGCCCGATATTTTGGTGAAGGGCGGCGATTACCAACCGGAGGAAGTCGCGGGCGGAGAACATGCAGGTGAGGTCAGAATTCTCCCGTTCCGCGACGGGTGTTCCACGAGTCGCATCATCGCCGCGATTCGTGGCCAGTCCCAGGTGGACTGAATGCTGCGTTTGTACTCGCTCATTTGGTACCTCGCCACGCCGTTCATTGCCTTGTGGCTGGCGCAGCTCGCCTTCCGCGACCGGGTGTGGCGGCATGGTTGGCGGGAGCGTTTCGGCTATCTGCCTTCGGTGGGTCGTGGCGGCATCTGGGTACACGCCGCCTCGGTAGGGGAAGTGCAGGCCGCACTACGGCTGGTGGATGCCTTGCGCATGCAGTATCAGGATCGTCCCATTCTCCTGACCACCTTCACGCCCAGCGGCCGCGACCATGCGCTACGCCATCTCCCGAGCAGCGTGCGGTGTGCGTTGCTGCCATTTGATTTCCCGGGCGCCACGCAACGCTTCATCAAGCGTGCCCGCCCCCGTATCGGCATCATCGTCGAGACCGAACTTTGGCCCAACCTATATGCTGCTGCCGCGCGCGCACGCGTGCCTCTGATTGTGGTGAGTGCGCGCGTCACCGAACAGGGTGCGGCCTCCTACGCACGCTGGCGTAGCCTCATTGCCGCCACCCTTCAGGTGCCGAAAGTCATCAGCGCGCAGAGCGATGAAGATGCACAACGGATACAGGCCCTAGGCGCAGACCCTACCCGCGTCACTGTCGGTGGCAATATCAAATTCGATTTCCAGTTGCCGTCCGGGCTGTTGGAACGCGCAGCAACGGTCGCGGAGGAAATAGGGATTGCCGGTCGGCCGGTGTGGATAGCGGCCAGCACTCACGCAGGGGAGGAGGCCGCCGCTCTGGAGGCACACAAGCGTGTCATATCATCGATACCCGGCGCAGTACTGGTTCTGGCGCCACGACACCCGGGTCGTAGCGAAGAGGTGGCCGCCCAAGTGCAGGCATCGGGATTGAATGGGGCGCTACGCAGTGAGGGTGGCGTGTGTGATGCCGACACCCAGGTCTATGTCGTGGACACACTCGGCGAACTTGCTGTGTTTTATGGCGTGGTGCAGGTGGCCTTCGTCGGGGGCACCTTGGTCCCGGTGGGAGGACACAACCTGCTGGAGCCTGCCGCGTTCGGATTGCCGCTTCTATGCGGACCGCATGTGCAGAACATCAAACGCATGCATGCGCTCATGGTGCAGGAAAATGCGGTTGAGGAGGTTGCAAACAGTCAGGCGCTGGGCGACGCAGTGTCCCGCTTGTTGCAGGATGAGGGTGAGCGGAGCCTGCGCGGAAAAGCAGCGCGCCGCGTTCTGGATCAGAATCGCGGCGCGGTGGAAAGGATCATGCATCTGGTCTCCGGCATCCTGCCGGAGTGAGCATCAACGCTGTAGCATCGCATTGACCTGCTGCAGGTCACTCTCCGAGAGAGAACCGGCGGCGGCCTTCAGTCGCAGCGTGTTCAACAGGTAATCGTAGCGGCTGCGCGCAAGTTCATTGCGTGCGCGGAAGGCGGCGCTGCGGGCGTTCAGTACATCCACCGTGGTGCGGGTGCCGACTTCGAAACCTGCTTCGGTAGCCTGCAGCGCAGTCTCATTCGAGGCGAGTGCCTGGCGCAGCGCCTGCACACGACTGATGTCGGACTGCACACCCAGGTAGGCGTCGCGGGTAGTCCGCTCGGTGGCGCGTGCTTCGCGCTCCAGGGCAGACTTGGCGGCTTCGTGTTCGTAGGCGGCCTGGCGTACCCGTGAGCGGGTTGCACCACCAGCGAACAGCGGAACATTCACCCGCAGCGTGACGGAACGGAAGTCCGTGTCGCTGGTGTCGAATGGCGTCGCACCGGAGTTCTCCTGCTTGCCGCGGCTGGCGGACAGGTCAACCGTCGGATAGTGTCCTGCGCGCTGCCTTGATATCTCACTGTCGGCGATATCGGTGGCGACGCGTTGCGCGTTCAGCGCAAGGTTGTCCTGGATGGCGCGTCGTACCCACGCGTCTTCATCAGCCGGCTCCGGCGCGACCAGCGGAAGGTCTGTCTGCGGGCCTGCCAGCGAACGGTAGTACTCGCCGGTGATCTCGCGCAGCTGCTCGCGGGCAGCGGCAACCCGGCGGCGTGCACCGATTTCGTCGGCCACGGCCGTGTCATAACCAGCCTGAGCTTCCTGCACGTCGGTGATGGCAATCAACCCGACCTCGAAGCGGCGACGTGACTGGTCGAGCTGGCGGGAGATGGCTTCCTTGTTGGCTTCGGCGAACGCCAGGTTGTCCTGCGCTGCCAGCAAATCGAAGTAGCGCTCGGCTACCCGCACGATGAGTTGTTGGCGCGCCGCTTCATAGTTGATCTCGGCGCGGGCGACACGCAGATCCGCTTGGCGCAGTCCCACCCAGCGGTCCCAGCGGAACAGCGGCTGTTCGAGCGACAGCGAGTAGCTGCGGGCTTCGGTAGTGGAACTGAAATCCACCAGCCCGATGTTGCCGAAGTCGTCCAGGCGGACCTGGGTACCGTCGGATGTCCTATCGGTGTTGGAGCCACCAATACCCAGTGTGGGAAGCAGCGTCGCAAGTGCCTGTGGCCGCCCTTCGCGCTGGGCGTTTCGCGTTGCCAGCGCCTCGCGAAGTGCGGGGTCATTCCGCAGCGCCTCTTGGTACACAGACCAGAGGTCATCGGCTTGGGCAGGCAGGGAGATGCTCAGCCCGAGCAGCGCGGTGAAAATCAGTTTGGTCATGTTCATAACGCATTGGCCTCTAGGTGTTGCGGTGTACTATAACACCAACTCATTTGAGCTCGCAAGCAAGCCCCGCAAGGTGCTCAAACCTTAGTGCAAGAACCGTTCCAGACCCCGTCTTTGCTCATAAGTTCCGGAAATCGAGCTTGTTAGCGTTCCGCTTTCGGGGCAGGGATTTGCGATTCCGGAACGGCCTAATACGACGGGACCGACGGGTCCACCTCGCGGGACCATCCGTCAATGCCCCCGGCGAGATTGGTCACCGACTGGAACCCTGCGCGCTCCAGCACCATACCTGCTGTGAAGCTGCGGCCGCCATGGTGGCATATCACCACGATCTCGGAGTCCTTGGGCAGGTCTTCCAAGGCAGCTGGCAATTCCGCCATGCTGACCGGCCTGGCACCTGGAAATTCGGCGATGTCCAACTCCCAGGGCTCGCGAACATCGAGCAACACGAGAGGATCGCCCGCATCCATCCTGACCTTGAGCGCCGTTGCGGTTAGTTCACGCATCACCGTCAAAGCGCGAAGCGGGATGGGCGCGGGAAATGGTGTAGCGCGGGAATGTCTGTTTCGAACAAGCGCTCCACCAGATAGCCATCGTTGGTTCCACGCGTGACCAATCGCGCCTCCATGACCGGTGCTTCTCCGGTGATGACGAAAAGCCTGCCACCGGGCCGCAACATGCGCTCGAAGCGGTCGTCGTAGAGCGGCATCGAGCCCGTGACAGCGATACAGTCGTAAGCCCCTTCACCTTGGAGGGCCGCCGCGTCGCGCGTTTCCAGCGTGACATTCTGGAATCCAGCGGCTTCCACTTTCTGGCGTGCGGCCGCGGTGAACTCCGGCACGATGTCCACAGTCAGGACTTCTGCAGTCATGCTGGCCAGCAGAGCAGTGATCCAGCCGCTGCCTGTGCCCACCTCGAGCGTCCTATCGGTTGGCTGCAGGCCGAGTGCCTGCAACATGCGGCCCTCGACCTTGGGCGCCATCATGGTCTCGCCCCGGCCCAGCGGGATGGCCATGTCAGCAAACGCCAGATTGCGGAAGCGCGCGGGCACAAAGTCCTCACGCCGCAATTCGTCGAATGCACACAGCACCCGCGGGTCGAAGACCTCCCAGGCCCGGAGCTGTTGCTCGATCATTTGCTGTTTGGAGAATGCGACGCTGGTCATAGGGGCGCGATTTTACACTGGTGCTAAACTCCCTGCCATGAGCGCAATCCCTGAAGACACCCGCGGCCAAGTCGCCGCCCTGAGCGAGTCCGCACGCCGACATTTTCCGGCGTCCACCAAGGTATATGTCGCGGGGAGCCGCCCTGATATCCAGGTACCGATGCGTGAAATTGCGCAGTCCGGGGACAACCCACCAGTGACCGTGTACGACCCATCGGGACCCTATACCGACTCGAATGCAACCATAGACCTGGTCGCAGGGCTGCCGCCCATCCGCAAGGACTGGATTGCGGGGCGCAGTGGCGTGGTCACGCAAATGCACTACGCCCGCCGGGGGGAGATCACCCCCGAGATGGAGTTCGTGGCCATTCGTGAAAATTGCCGTCTGCAGGAGATGCGCGAGGCCTATGGGAAGGCGGGCTTGCTCAATCAGCACCGTGGCCAGGCATTCGGAGCGACCATCCCGGAAGAAATCACGGCGGAGTTCGTGCGCGACGAGGTAGCCCGTGGGCGCGCCATCATTCCGGCGAACATCATGCACCCGGAGCTCGAGCCGATGATCATCGGCCGCAATTTCCGCGTGAAGATCAACGGCAACATCGGCAACTCCGCGGTCACTTCATCCATTGCAGAGGAAGTGGAGAAGCTGGTCTGGGCCATCCGCTGGGGCTCGGACACCGTCATGGACCTGTCCACGGGCAAGAACATCCACGAGACGCGTGAATGGATTTTGCGCAATTCGCCGGTGCCAATCGGCACTGTGCCTATTTATCAGGCGCTGGAGAAGGTCAACGGCAAAGCCGAAGACCTCACTTGGGAGATTTTCCGCGACACGCTCATCGAGCAGGCGGAGCAGGGTGTGGACTACTTCACCATCCATGCTGGTGTGCGTCTGCCGTTCATTCCGATGACCGCACGCCGCGTGACCGGTATCGTATCGCGCGGTGGCTCCATCATGGCCAAGTGGTGTCTGGCGCACCACAAAGAAAGCTTCCTATACACGCATTTCCACGACATCTGCGAAATCATGCAGGCCTACGACATCTCCTTCTCCTTGGGAGATGGCTTGCGCCCCGGATCGATTGCGGATGCCAACGACGAGGCGCAATTCTCGGAGCTGCGCACGCTAGGCGAACTGACACAGGTGGCCTGGGAGCACGACTGTCAGGTCATGATTGAAGGGCCGGGGCATATCCCCATGCACCTCATCCGCGAGAACATGGACGAGGAACTCAAGCATTGCTACGAGGCACCGTTCTACACGCTGGGGCCTCTGACCACGGACATCGCACCCGGCTACGACCACATCACGTCGGCCATCGGTGCCGCTCAGATTGGGTGGTATGGCACGGCCATGCTCTGCTATGTCACACCCAAGGAGCATCTCGGCTTGCCGGACAAGCACGATGTGCGAGAGGGCATTGTCACTTACAAGATTGCCGCCCACGCCGCCGACCTCGCCAAGGGCTTTCCTGGCGCCCAGGTCCGCGACAACGCGCTCAGCAAGGCCCGTTTCGAGTTCCGGTGGGAGGACCAGTTCAATCTGGGGCTGGATCCGGAGCGCGCGCGCGAATACCACGACGAGACCCTTCCAAAGGACTCGGCCAAGGTCGCCCATTTCTGTTCCATGTGCGGCCCGCACTTCTGCTCCATGAAAATCACCCAGGATGTGCGCGAGTACGCTGCTAAGGGCATGGCCGAGAAGGCCAAGGAGTTCGTGGAGTCCGGCGCCGAGATTTACCGCAAGGCCTAGGAAGTTCGCGGTAGGAGCGGCGCTTTGCGCCGCGAATGGGATGACCTTGTCGCACGAGCCCGGCTCCTTCCGAGAGCCACCCCTGTACCGTTCGCGGTGCGAAGCACCGCTCCTACAGGGTGCTTGAGGTGCCACATTAATTATTCGCGGCCAGAGGGCCGCTCCCACGGTGAGGCCGCGAATTTCTAGGCCCAGCCGCTCATTCCGTGTACAATTCCCGCCCGCAAAAGCTGTATTCCCCGTAAAAACACGAACTTAAAAAGAGAGACGCCTTAATGGATAACCTCTATATCATCCCGCCGGCACTCGGCGTAGTCGGCCTCGTGGCCGCTTGGCTTGTTTACATGATGGTCAAGGCCTACCCCGCCGGGGAAGGCAAGATGGCCGAAATCGCACACGAGATTCATATCGGCGCCATGACTTTCATGCGTCGCGAGTACTCGGTCATGTCGATCTTCATGGTCATCATCATCGCCGCCATCTGGATATCTCCTCTGGGCTGGATGACCGCTGTTGCCGCTATCGTCGGTGCCCTGGCCTCTGCAAGCGCCGGCTGGATTGGCATGTTCGCCGCCACCAAAGCGAACGTCCGTACCACCTTGGCCGCTAACACCAAGGGCGCACCGGAGGCACTGACTGTTGCCTTCTTCGGTGGATCGGTCATGGGCTTGGCGCTGGCATCCATGGGCCTGCTTGGTCTTGGGCTTCTCTACTACTTCTTCGGCACTGACCCGGACACCGCGGAGAAAATCCATGGCTTCGGCGTAGGCGCCTCGGTCGTCGCGCTGTTCTCGCGTGTCGGCGGCGGCATCTTCACCAAGTCTGCTGACGTCGGTGCGGACTTGGTTGGCAAGATTGAAGCTGGCATCCCGGAAGACGATCCGCGCAACCCGGGTGTTATCGCCGACAACGTTGGTGACAACGTCGGTGACGTGGCCGGCATGGGCTCGGACATTTTCGAGTCGTATTGCGGTGCCATGATTGCAACGATTGCAATCGCATCGACCATGGGTCTCGCGGCTGAGGCCTTTATCGGCGCCATCTTGGTGACCGATGAGGTTCGCGCCGCATTGATGGCGATGCCATTGTTGCTGTCGTCGGTTGGCCTGGTCTGCTCGATTATCGCCATTGCGGTCGTCAAGGTTGTGTCCGGCAAGGAGCCAGCGGTTGCCCTGCGTATCGGTACCTTCACTGCTACCGTGTTGTTCATCGGGGCAGCTTGGTTCGCCATCGCTGCGATGGGCCTGGGCAGCAATGTCTGGTTCGCGGTCATCGCCGGTGCGGTCGGCGGCATCATCATCGGCCTGAGCACCGAGTACTACACTTCGGGTGGCCCGGTGAAGAAGATTGCCGCTTCCGGTGAGACCGGTCCTGCGACTGTCATCATCGCCGGCTTGGCGACGGGTATGCAGTCGGTGGTGATCCCGATGCTGACCATCGCCTCGATCATCTATGTGGCGTCGGAACTGGCGGGCCTCTACGGCGTGGGAATCGCGGCGGTGGGCATGCTGGCAACCGTCGGCATGACCATGGCGATTGATGCGTACGGCCCGGTCGCGGACAACGCAGGCGGTATCGCGGAAATGTCGGGTCTCGGGAAAGAAACGCGCGCGATCACCGACTCCCTAGACGAACTCGGCAACACCACGGCTGCCATCGGTAAGGGCTTCGCCATTGGTGCTGCGGCACTGGCAGCGCTGACCATCATCACCGCGTACATTTCCGAAGTCTCGCATCGCATCCCTGACTTCCAGCTCCAGATCAATGATCCGAACGTGCTGGTTGGTATGCTGATTGGCGGCATCTTCCCGTTCCTGGTGGCCTCCATCACCATGACCGCGGTGGGCGATGCGGCCTTCGAGATGATCAAGGAAATCCGTCGTCAGTTCCGTGAAATTCCGGGCCTGCTCGAGGGCACCGGCAAGCCAGACACCGTCCGTTGCGTGGATATCGCGACCAAGGCAGCCCTGTGGAAGATGATTCTTCCCGCGGCGCTCGCGGTGTTGGGTCCGGTGGTCATCGGCTTCACACTCGGTGCGGAAGCACTTGGTGGCATGCTCGGTGGCGCGCTGCTGGGTTGCGTGCTCTTGGCGCTCACCATGGCCAACGCAGGCGGCGCCTGGGACAACGCCAAGAAGCATGTCGAAAAGGGCAACTTCGGCGGCAAGGGTTCCGATACTCACAAGGCCAATGTGGTCGGCGACACCGTCGGCGACCCGCTGAAGGACACCTCCGGTCCGACCATGAACATTCTTATCAATGTCATGGCCATTGTCAGCTTGGTGATTGCACCGCTGCTGGCTTACTGATCAGAAGTTGAATGTTGGAAAAAGGGGCCTTCGGGCCCCTTTTTTCTTGGCATACTGTCCACATGGCAAGGAGCTATGGTCTGGTAGTGTTGGCGCTGGTGATGTCGCCGCTGGCAGGGGCGGCTGGCGTCCCGGTCATCTCGGATATCCGGTTCGAAGGAAACCATGTCACACGCGAAGAGGTTCTGTTGCGGGAATTGAATATCCGCATCGGTGACCTCGCCGATCCGGTCAAGCTCACCAACGGTCATCAGGCCATCCTCGATCTCGGGCTGTTCCGTGAGGTGGAAGCACGCTATGACTACACCCCGGAGGGCACCGTGGTTGTCGTCAGGGTTCGTGAGAAGCGCTACTTCCTGCCGGTACCACGCCTGGACGGCAGTTCCGATGGGGGCAGTAGTTACGGCGCGCAGTTGCGTTGGGACAATGTCGGTGGCCGCAATCATTCGCTGAGCGCGCATTGGGAAACCGGCAAGCCGGGTGACCGTATCGCGGAAGAGCAGACCCAAGCGCGGTTTAGCTATTCGGCACCATACTTCTGGCGCGATCACTACGGTATCGAGATGGCTGCAGAGCACATCACGCGCGATGCACTCGGCCCTATGGGCGTGTTCGACGAGAAGCTTGATGCGTTCGAGGTCCGTATGTGGCGCGACATGCGTTACGGTCGGCCACGGTCTGGTTGGGACTTGGGGGCGGGGTTCGCATGGCAGCAACAGCGGACCGCGGGCGCGTTGGCGCCGGTGGAACTCGGGCAGGCAACCTCGCTGGTGCTTACCGCGTATTACTCGGACCTGCGATTCCACCTCTACAGCGAAACCGGGCGCGTATTCTCCACGCGTCTTTCAACGGCACGAGATGGCTGGCTGTCTGATTACTCCTTCACGCAAGTTGATCTCGCACACCGTGCGTACATCGGCCTGGATGGCGGGCCGCATCGCAGCCTCAACATCACCATCGCCGGTGGCGCAGCAACGGGCGGGAGTGACTGGCGCAACACCTATGGTCTTGGCGGTTCGAGTAGATTGCGTGGCTACGACCTCGACTGGATAGAAGGCAACCGCTACGGATATGTCGCCGTGGAGTACCTGCGCCCCATCGCTTACAACTGGCTGCGCTTCCTCGCCATCGCGGAGGCGGGCGTGACTGGCGGTAGCGTCAACAACGCTCGTAGTGGTGGCGCGTATGCCAGCCTCGGTGTCGGTGTGCGAGTCCGCTTGCCGTGGTTCATCGGCGTCGAAATCGAAGCCGGTGTCGCCTATCCCTTACGCGGGGGAGACGGTCTCAGTTTCTTCGCGGGCCGCAACCGCTAGTTCCGTCAGAAAGCCGCGGGCGTCTTCACCGGACGCAACCAGGTCGATCAGCGCGGAACCCACGATGACCCCGGCGGCACCTGCCAATCGTGCCGAGCGTACCGTTGCCGCATTGGACACCCCAAAACCCACCACCGCCGGCGGTGCACCCGCTTTCTTCAGTCCCACAATCGATGATGACAGTGGGGCATTGGCATCCTGGTGTGTGCCGGTCACGCCCTTGCGTCCCAGAACATAGGTGTAAGCACTGCCATGCTCCGCCACTGCCTTTAGAGTCGCAGCGCTTGCGCCCGGAGGAAGGATGAGCACCTGGTCAATTCCGTTTTCCCGAGCGCAGTGGATGAACGGTTGCACCTCGCGAATGGGCGCGTCCGGGACCAGCACGGAATCCACGCCCGCTACAGCGGCGTCCGCATAAAACGCATCCAGCCCACGAGCCACCACCAGATTGGCGTACACCAACAAGCCAATGGGGAGTTCCGGGTAGCGTTGGCGAATCGAGTGCAGCAGTTCGAAACATCGATCGGGAGTGGTTCCGCTGGCCAGCGCACGATTTGCGGCCGCGACCACTGTAGGGCCGTCCGCAACGGGGTCGCTGAAGGGGAAACCGAGTTCGAGTGCGTCCGCCCCGGCGTCCACCACCGCCGCCACATGGTTCAGAAACGATTCCGCGTCCGGGTCGCCGATCATCAGAAAGGGGATGAGCGCGCACGGCCGTTCATTGAACACTTTCTCGTAGCGGCTGGTCATGCCAATGCCTCCCGCACGGTCACCAGATCCTTGTCGCCACGTCCGGACAGGTTCACGACGATGGTCAGTTCCTCTGTTGTTTCCAGCGCAAGCTTTCGTGCATAGGCGAGGGCATGTGCGGACTCGAGTGCGGGAATGATGCCTTCCGTGCGGCATAGCCGATTGAACGCATCGAGTGCCTCGGCGTCGGTGATGCCGACATAACGCGCACGGCCGGAATGCTGCAGCCAGGCGTGTTCCGGTCCGACTGCCGGGTAGTCGAGCCCCGCGGAGATGCTATGCGACTCTGTGACCTGGCCGTGGTCATCCTGCATCAATAGCGTGAACGCGCCGTGCAGGATGCCAGGCCGACCTACGGCCAGTGTCGCGCCGGTCTTGCCGGAGTCCAAGCCGTGTCCGGCTGCCTCAACACCTACCAACTCGACGCCTTCGTCTTCCAGGAAATCCGCGAACATGCCGATGGCATTGGAGCCGCCGCCGACACAGGCGATGACCATGTCCGGAAGTCGACCGGTGCGTTCAATGATCTGCGCACGGGCCTCCTGGCCAATCACGCGTTGGAACTCACGCACCATGGTCGGAAACGGATGTGGACCGGCAGCGGTTCCGAGCAGGTAGTGGGTGGTCTCGTAGCTCGCGGCCCAGTCACGCAGTGCTTCGTTGACGGCGTCCTTCAGGGTTCCCGCGCCTGCGGTGACCGGCACCACTTCGGCACCCAGCAATTCCATGCGGAACACATTGGCTTGCTGGCGCTCGCAATCCTTGGCGCCCATGTAGATGCGACATTCAAGGTCGAGGAGTGCACACGCCAATGCCGTCGCGACACCGTGTTGTCCAGCCCCGGTCTCAGCGATGACACGCGGCTTGCCCATGCGCTTGGCCAGCAGTGCCTGGGCCAGGACCTGGTTAGTCTTGTGCGCGCCACCGTGCAACAGGTCCTCGCGTTTGAGGAAGATGCGTGCCGGTGTGTCTGCACAGAAACGAGTGCACTCCGTGAGTGGTGTAGGACGACCCGCGTACTCGGTGAGCAGACGGTGCAGCTCGGCGCGGAACGATGGGTCTTCCTGGGCCTCAAGGAAGGCTTGCTCCAATCGCTCCAGCGCGGGAACCAGTATTTCAGGTACATACATACCCCCGTAGGGGCCGAAACGGTCATTCATCATCTTCTCGCTCGCAGGGCCTGGAAGAATCCCCCCATTCGTTCCGCGCACTTCACCCCGGGTGCAGATTCCACGCCACTGCTAACATCAAGCAGGGACGCGCCGGTGTCGCGTGCCGCTGCAGCGTTGCCGGCATGCAGCCCTCCGGCCAGACCGAAGTCGTGCAGATCGCGCGGGAGTGCAGACCAGTCGAATGCCTGACCACCGCCCGCGGTAGGCGCGTCGAACAGGATGCGGTCCACACCGGACGGGAGCGCATCACCCGTACGCACCGCCTTCCACAGGGCGCAGCCATCGGGTAGCGCTGCCCGCGTTTTCGCGATGTGATCATCATCCTCAGCGCCGTGCAGTTGCACGGCCGCGAGCCCTAGTTCGTGCGCAGTCTCCGCGATGGTTGCGGGCGCTTCGTCCACGAACACACCGACCATTGGCATCGGTGTGACCTGAACCAGGTCGCGGGCGCGGGCCATGGTCACCTTGCGCGACGATGTTTCCGCGAAAACCATTCCGCCAAAACTGGCGCCTGTCTGCCACGCGGCGATGACATCTTGTTCTCGGGTGAGTCCGCAGACTTTGACCTCCCCGAACACAAGCTGGCGCGAGGCAAGATCGATGCGGGGGGCGCGCATCAGCGTGCTACCCACCAGAAAGGCATCCACCATGCTGGCGAGCGACCGCACATCCGCGTGGCTGTGGATGCCGGACTCGCAGACCGTCAGGTGGTCATCCGGAACCTGCGGTGCAAGCCGGCGCGTGGTCCCGAGGTCCACCGAAAGGTCGGCGAAGGATCGGTTGTTGATGCCAATCATCCTCGCGCCCAAGGTGATCGCGCGTGCAAGCTCTGCTTCGTCATGCACTTCGGTGAGTATCTCGACACCCAGCTGGTCCGCGGTTCTGGCGCACTGGGTCCAGGTCTCGTCATCCAACGCGGACAACATGAGCAATACAGCGTCGGCACCGTACGCGTAGGATTCGGCGACCTGTCGGGGTTCCAGAATGAAGTCCTTACGCAGAATTGGCACCGAGGCGTTTTCGGCTACGAAGGCCAGATCGTCCAGTGAACCGCCGAAGAACGTGCGGTCGGTCAATACGGAAATGGCATCGGCAATACCCTCATAGGCCGCAACGATAGGGTGCAAGGACTCAAGTTCGCGTAGCACTCCTGCGGAAGGCGACGCGCGTTTGCACTCCATGATGAAACGCGCACCCGGACGGGCGAGTGACTCGGCCAGACTGCGCACCGGGCGGCGACGCTGCGGCAGTGTGCTCGGGGGCTGCGCCAACTCCGCGCGTTTCACCGCCAGAATCTGTGCAAGCACATTACTGCGCATGGGAGATCTCCACCGCTGCTTGCAGTCGTCGGAGCGCGCCGCCCGAGGCGATGGCTTGTTTGGCGAGTTCCGTGCCCTCGATGAGCGAGGCGGCTCGGCGGGTCGCCCACAGTGCCGCACCCGCATTGATGGCGACGGCATCCGCATAGGCCTCGTCACCCTGCCCGGCGAGCAGTTTCCGCAGCGCTTGCGCGTTGTTGTCCGCATCGCCACCTGCGAGTTCCGCCAACGCTCGGCTGCGCAAGCCAGCGTGTTCCGGGGTGATGGTCATCGTCACCACTTGTCCATCGCGGAGCAGTGCGGCCTCGGTGGGGCCGTGGAGCGCAATCTCGTCCACACCCCCGTTCACCACCAGCGCAGTCTCGCAACCCAGATGGTGCAGTGTTTCCGCCAGCGGTCTACATAACTCAGGGTCGTATACACCGAGCAGCTGAACGGGGGGTGCAGCCGGGTGGGACAGCGGTCCGAGCAGGTTGAACAGCGTACGAATGCCAAGTTCGCGACGGACAGGCATGGCGTGCGCGACGCCGGGATGATATTGCGGCGCGAACAGGAAGCAGAAGCCGGTCTCATCCAGCATGTGCCTGGAGATGTTGGGTTCCGGGTCCAGCTTGAGTCCGAGCACTTGCAAGACATCTGCGGAACCCGAACGCGAACTGACTGCCCGGTTACCGTGCTTGGCCACCGGCAGACCGCACTCAGCCAGAACGAAAGCGACCGCCGTGGACACATTGAGCGTTCCGGCGCCATCACCTCCTGTGCCACAACAATCCGCAAACGCGTATTCGGGCCGCGGAAACGAAATCGCATGTCGCCGCATCGCCGTGGCGGCGCCAGCGATTTCATCCGGCTGTTCACCTTTGGCCTTCATCGCGACCAGCAATGCTGCCAATGTGGCAGGGGGGCAGTCGCCGCGCATGACAGCGTCAAATGCATGCTCTGATTCAACACGCGACAAGGACACGCCCCCACACAGGCGTTCAAGCAGACTGTGCATGGTCACTCCTCATCCAGGACAGCGCATTGCGCAATACCTTGCGACCCGCACCGCTCAGAATGGACTCGGGATGAAACTGCAGTCCGGCAATGCGGTGGCATCTATGGGCAACCGCCATCACGGTGCCGTCCTCGGCATGAGCGATGGTCTCTAGTTCATCGGGTACCGCTGCCGCAGCCAGGGAGTGATAGCGCGCGAACGAGACCCGCTGCGGGAGCCCTGCAAACAAAGGGTGGGGCTGCAGGGTCATTGAGGTTGCGCGACCATGCATCGGGTCGAGTGCGCGGTCCACCTTACCCCCGAGGGCCTCGACCATGGCCTGGTGGCCGAGGCAGATGCCGAGCACGCTGCACCGACCGACCGCTTGCTTCACGACATCGATGCAGATGCCGGCATCAGCCGGCGTACCAGGCCCAGGCGAGAGCAAGATGGTTGCGCCCAGTGACTCGGCGCGTGCCAGTAACGGGGTCAGTGGTACATCATTGCGCCAGGTCTCGACGGTACAACCGAGCGCACGGAGGTCATACACGAGGTTGAAGGTGAACGAGTCATGGTTGTCGATGACGAGAATGTTCATGCGGCCGCCCCACCCAAGGCCTCGAGAACTGCGCGCGCTTTGTTCCGAGTTTCGTTCGCCTCAGAGATAGGGTCGGAGGCCAGAACGATGCCGGCGCCCGCCTGGACGGTGGCGATGCCGTTCACCACGGTCGCGGCGCGAATGGTGATGGCGGTGTCCATGTTTCCGGCGCCATCTATCAGACCGACCGCACCGCCATAGAATCCGCGAGGGCCGCTCTCGAGCGCGCGGATGAGCTCGCTTGCGCGCAGCTTGGGTGCTCCGGTCAGGGTGCCCATGTTCAAGCAGGCGCGCAATGCATGGAAGGCGTCAAGGTCGGGCGCGAGTTCGCCCTGCACGCGTGAGACCAAGTGCATCACATGGGCGTAGCGGTCCACGCCCAGGAGCACAGGCACGCTACGCGTTCCTGGTATGCAGACACGCGCAATGTCGTTGCGTGCAAGGTCCACCAGCATCATGTGCTCGGCCAGCTCTTTCGGGTCCTGTCGCAACTCCGCTTCGATGCGGGCGTCCTCGTCCGCGTCCTCGCCGCGTGGGCGGGTCCCGGCGACGGGGTAGATGTCGAGAACTCGGGTTTGTCCATTGAGACGCACGGACGATTCGGGTGACGCACCGAACAAGGTCCGGTCGCGGTCATTGAGGTAGAACAAGTACGGACTCGGGTTGCGTTGCCGGAGGTGCGCATACGCTGAGAGTGCATCCACGCAGGGCGTCGTCCAGGTGCGTGACAACACCAGCTGGAAAACTTCGCCCGCGAGAATTTCCGACCGCGCACTTTCCACCATCGCGACGAAATCCGAGTCGGTTTCGTTCTCGCTGACTTGCGCGGGACCAGAGGATGGTGCGGCTTCGAAGCGAGTTGGTGAAAGTAGTAGAGTATCCAAGCGTGCAGACAGGTCGTTTCGGGCATGAAGGTCGAAGGCCAAGCCGATGAGTTCCGCACGACTCCTCAGGTGGTCGATGTCGAGTACCAGGTCTGGCACCAGGAACAGATAGTCCGGCGTCGCCTCGTCGTTCCCGCCCTGGCCTTCGAATCGCGCGGCGAGTTCGAAGCTTAACGCGCCGACCAGCATCAGGCGATGGCGATCTGCTGCCCGATCTGGTCGCAGGTTGTTGAGCACCGCTCGCAACGGATCCAGCGCCGAAGGCTCGCGCAGGCGGTTGTCCTCATCCTGAGTTGTTGTTCCGGTTGCTGGCACCGCAATCGACAGCACCTCACCATGCCCACCCAATCGCCTGAGCGCAGCGCGCCCGTTCGCATTGAGTGCCTCGATATTCACGCTGTTGCCGGATAGCACGACCCGCAACGCACTGGACAACACCAGCAGGCTACGCCGCGTGCCGCTGTGCCCGCGGTCAGCAGATTCCAGCAGCGCGGTCCCCGGGAGCGTGCCGTTGCTGGTCATGGCAGCGAAGGCATCCAGCGGCTCAGGGCAATGCGAGAGCACGCGACCAATCACCTCGGAACTCATGCCGCGAGCTCCCGGCCTGCTGCTGCGACAAAAGGCCGGATGCCTTTCATCAGTTCGGCGAAGCCCTGTGGGTTCATGGACTGCGGACCGTCAGAAAGTGCTACAGCCGGGTCAACATGGACCTCGATGATCAGCCCGTCCGCGCCCGCACCAATGGCTGCTTTCGCCATGGGTGGTACCAAGTCGCGGATGCCGGTGCCATGTGAGGGGTCCACCACCACCGGAAGGTGCGAGCGCAACTTGAGCAAGGCGACTGCGTTGAGGTCCAGCGTGTTGCGGGTCGCGGTTTCGAAAGTGCGGATGCCACGCTCACACAAGATGACATTGGGATTGCCGGCATCGAGGATGTACTCGGCCGCCAGCAGAAGTTCCTCAATGGTGGCGGCGATGCCGCGTTTCAGGAGTACCGGCAGATGGCTGCGACCGACCGCTTGCAGTAAACGGAAGTTCTGCATATTGCGCGCACCCACTTGCAGCGCGTCCACATGCTGTTCCATCAGTGCGAGGTCGGAAGGATCCACAATTTCGGACACGATGGGCAGCCCATGCTCGCGCGCTGCCTCAGCCATGAGTGCCAGCGCCTCGCCGCCGTGCCCCTGGAAGCTGTAAGGGCTTGTGCGCGGTTTGAACGCACCACCCCGCAACACGACCGCGCCCGCGGATTTGATGGCGGCAGCGGTCGCTCCAATCTGGGCCGCGCTCTCGACAGCACACGGTCCGGCCATCACCACGAAATCGCGACCACCGACCGTCACCGGGCCGATGTCCACACGCGTGTCATGAGCCTGCATCTCGCGGCTCACGCGTTTGTACGGGGTGAGGATGGGTTTCAGGCTCTCAACGAGGGGATGACTTTCCAGATTGAGACGCGCGAGCACGCGCTCGTCGCCGAGGGCGCCAAGTACGGTCCGCTCCGAGCCCGGCAGATACAGGGGTTGCAGACCACTGTCCTCGATTCTGCGCAGGAACGCCTGCGCGTCATCAGCGGTGGCTTCGGGCTTGAGTACGATAATCACTGTCACTCTCCTTTTCAGGCGGACAGTTCCATCGCAATAACGGAAAAGCCCGCCGGGTGGCGGGCTTTAGGGGTTCATCCGGTCAGCAGGCGTTCAGCCTGTTGCCGGAGTCACGCACGAGCGCCCGCCGGTGAGTGGGTCCACCACCACCAGTTGCGGGCAACAATTCCGTGCGTGAAGTTCGACATCGCGGGGAAGCTTAGCGGCGCTTCCCCCGAGAGTCAAACAGAGTTTCACATGGCTGGCCACAACCAGCCGAAGGTGCCGGCGGTGAGCAGCGCATAAATGAGTCCATCAAACATGTGCTTGGCGGTCATCAGCCAAGGACGATGGAACCAGATGGACTCGGATGGCGATGCCAGCGCATGTGCTGCGAACCCCACCAGAGCGACAATGCAGAATACCTCCATGTACTCGGTGCCCGGCGCGATGGTCTTAGCTGCGACCCACGCGACGAAGGCAGAGATGACGAGACAGTGCACAAACCACAGCCCCAGAGTTTTTCCCATGTTGAACATGCCCTTGGGCATGACGGTGAGGTAGGCGTTGGGTCCGCGTTCCAGACTTTCCTTGACCGCGGGGTCCTTCCAGTCCACTCCGATGAGGTGCGGCATGGCGTAGAAACCGGGCTTGAGGTCGTGCGGGCGCAGCGCGTCGCGGATGGCGGCCTCTGCATCCAGCTTGCCGTAGTCGGAATTGTGATACTTGAGGACCATGTGGATGATGGAGCTGGCGAAGAAGACGAAAATGGCGGAGAGTAGAATCGGAAGCCACAGTGATGCGAGACTGACCATGACGACACCCCCTTTGTGCCGGAGAATTTCCATGTTCGAGAATACCAGAGCGCTGCTGATTGCAGCAGTTTTCGCCCTACCTGCCTGCGGACAGATTGACCCGCCGCAGCAAGCGTCGTCGCAAGGCCAAGATGGCAGCGCGGTGCGCCCGCACATCTACGCCAGCGTGCCTTTGACCGCCGACCTCAGCGTTCTGTCCGAGTCCGAGCGTGCGATGTTGATGCCGCTCATCCAGGCAGCGGAAATCATGGACGAGCTGTTCTGGTACCAGGCCTACGGTGACCGTGACGCGCTGCTTGCGAGCATTCAGGATTCCGCTGCCCGGGAGTTTGCCCTGATCAACTACGGGCCTTGGGACCGCCTCGCAGGATTGAGTCCGTTCATCGACGGCTACGAGACCAAGCCACCGGCGTCCAACTTCTATCCCCAGGACATGACGCGCGAGGAGTTCGAAGCCTGGGACGAGCCGGCAAAAACGGGCGAGTACTCCTATGTGCGGCGCGATGACAATGGCGAGCTGATGCTGGTGCCTTACTCGGTCATGCACGCGGAGCCGTTGGCGCGTGCGGCTGCCTACCTCCGTGAAGCCTCGGCCCTGGCAGAGGACGACGGACTTCGGCGGTATCTCGCGTTGCGTGCGGATGCGCTGGTATCGGATGAGTACCAGCCGTCGGATATGGCTTGGATGGACATGAAGTCCAACCGTATCGAGGTGGTCATCGGCCCAATCGAGCACTATGAAGACAGGTTGTTCGGGTACCGCACCGCATTCGAGGCCTTCGTGCTCATCAAGGACATGGAGTGGTCCGAGCGTCTCGCCCGGTTCGCGGCTTTCCTGCCCGAGCTGCAACGCGGACTGCCGGTGCCGGACGAGTACAAGGCCGAAACACCGGGGAGCGATGCAGACCTGAATGCTTATGACGCAATCTATTACGCTGGCGACTCCAATGCCGGTGCGAAGACCATCGCCATCAACCTGCCGAACGACGAGCAAGTGCAGTTGGCCAAGGGCACACGCCGACTGCAGTTGCGCAATTCCATGCGCGCCAAGTACGACGAAATCCTGGTGCCCATCGCAGATGAGCTCGTAGCGGAGAACCTGCAGGGGAACATCACCTTCAACGCGTTTTTCTCCAATGTGATGTTCCACGAGGTGGCGCACGGTCTCGGCATCAAGAACACGCTGGACGGGCAAGGCACTGTGCGGGAGGCACTACGTGAGTTCGGGGGCGCACTGGAAGAGGCCAAGGCGGATGTGCTCGGTCTGTACATGATCACGAAGCTGTTCGAAGCCGGTGAGCTGCAGGAAGGTGAACTACTGGACCACTATGTGACTTTCATGGCCGGTTTGTTCCGCTCGGTGCGCTTCGGCGCCTCCAGCGCGCATGGTCGTGCCAACATGATGCAGTTCAATTATTTCGCGGAGCAGGGCGCGTTCACCCGCGGTGACAATGGCAAGTACAGCGTCAACTTCGAGGCGATGCAGGACGCTGTCCAGTCACTGGCCCGTCGCATCCTCATGTTGCAGGGCGACGGTGACTACGCGGGTGTTGGCGCTTTGCTCGACTCCCACGGCATCATCGGCACTGCGCTTGCCGAGGACTTGGCGCGACTGAATTCCGCCGGTATCCCGGTGGATGTGGTCTTCGAACAGGGCTTCGAGGTGTTGGGACTGGAGCGTCGCTGATCTATTTGAGCTTGAACGGCGGGAGTTTCTTTTTCACCGCCACATTCTTGAGCGTGACATATTGCGGCAGCCCGTTCTTGTAGGGTGGGTAGTCCTCGCCTTGGATCAAGGGTGACAGATAGCGTCGGCAGGCATCTGTGATGTGGAAGCCATCGCGGGTGATGTAATTGCGCGGCATGAATTTTTCATGATTCGCGACCTTTGCCAGTGGGGCGGTCCCCGTTTTCCACTTGTAGGGTTTGTCTGATGTGCGCTCGATAGTGACCATCACCGAGTTTTTGCCTTTAAGGGCAAGCTGAACCGCAGCCTTGCCGACAGCATAAGCCTGCTCGACATCAGTCTTCGAGGCGATATGGCGCGCGGCGCGCTGCAGGTAGTCCGCAACCGCCCAATGGTATTTGTAGCCGAGCTCGCGCTTCACGAGGTCGGCGATGACCGGCGCAACACCACCCAGTTGGGCATGGCCGAAGGCGTCGCGTGTACCGGCTTCCGCTAGGAACTGACCCTCCGCGTTGCGTACACCCTCGGACACGACGATGGCGCAGTAGCCGAACTTCTCCACCGAGCGTTTGACGCGCGCCAGAAATTTCTTCTCGTCAAACACGATTTCCGGGAACAAGATAACCTGCGGTGCGTCGCCGTCTTTCTCAGCGGCCAGTCCGCCGGCGGCGGCGATCCAGCCTGCATGCCGTCCCATGACTTCCATGACGAACACCTTGGTTGAGGTTTTGGCCATAGAGGCGACATCGAACCCGGCTTCGCGGATGGATACCGCGACATATTTCGCCACCGAGCCAAATCCGGGACAGCAGTCGGTGATGGGTAGGTCATTGTCCACGGTCTTCGGGACGTGGATGGCCTGGATGGGGTATCCAAGGGATTCGGAAAGTTGCGACACCTTGAGGCAGGTGTCCGCCGAATCGCCGCCACCGTTGTAGAAGAAGTAACCGATATTGTGTGCGCGGAACACATCCACAAGGCGTTCGTACTCGGCACGGTTCTGGTCCAGGCCTTTGAGTTTGTAACGACAGGAACCGAAAGCCCCGGAGGGGGTATGCCGCAAGGCGCGGATGGCTGCCGCCGAATCCTTGCTGGTGTCGATCAGGTCCTCAGTCAGTGCCCCGATGATGCCGTTGCGTCCGGCGAAGACCTTGCCGATGCGGTCCTTGTTCGCCCTGCAGGTCTCGATGACCCCGGCAGCGGAGGCGTTGATGACCGCGGTGACCCCGCCCGACTGGGCGTAGAACGCATTCTTTTTCGGCATGATGGTTATTCCTGTAAACCCATGAAATATATATAGAAACCCAAGCAAACGACTGTGCGACCTACTGCGCCGCCTATTATATCTTCGTTGACGGGTCGCGGGCGTGCGGTTAACTTGACCGTCCCCCGATAACCACCAACCGAATAGGGGCTGTCAATAATGAGAATCGTGCTTCTGGGCGCGCCGGGCTCCGGCAAAGGCACCCAGTCCAAGTTGCTTGTGGACAAATACGGCATCCCGCAGGTGTCCACGGGTGACCTTTTGCGTGCTGCCCTGGTTTCCGGGACGCCGCTGGGACTTCAGGCCAAGGCGGCCATGGATGCCGGGCAGCTCGTCTCCGACGACATCGTGCTCGGCATCATCCGCGAACGCCTGCGCGAGCGCGACGCCCGAAGCGGGTTTGTGCTGGACGGCTTCCCGCGGAATCTGGCTCAGGCGCAGGCGCTGGATCAGATGCTCCTCGGCATGGGCCAACCCTTGGATATGGCGCTGCTGATTGACGTGGACTTCGACATCCTCCTGCAGCGCATGGTCGGTCGTCGAACCTGCACTTCCTGCGGCACGCTGTACAACATGTTCACTTCGCCCCCGAAACTCGATGGCCAGTGCGACAAGTGTGGTGGCACGCTGCACCACCGTGCCGACGACAACGAAGAAACCATCTCCAACCGCTTGCGTGTCTACGATACCCAGACGAAGCCGCTTGTCGGTTACTACGACGAGCAGGACAAGCTCGCCGAGGTGGACGGGTTTGGCGAGGTTAACGCGGTGTTCAAACGCGTAACCGCCATTGTGGATGTGCTGCGCAGGAAGAAGGCCAAAGCCTCCAGCGCAGTCGATGCCATCACCGCGGTCGTGGCCGCCGCTGCCAAGAAGGCGAAGCCGAAAGCCAAGGCCGAGGTGAAGCCGGCCAAGAAGAAGGCCGCGCCGAAGAAGAAAGCCGCGCCCAAGAAAAAGAAGGTCGCGAAGAAGAAGGTGGCCAAGAAGAAGGTAGCTGCGAAGAAAAAGGTGGCCAAGAAGAAGGCTGCACCGAAGAAAAAGGTAGCTGCGAAGAAGAAGGTCGCGAAAAAGAAGTCTGCCAAGCGTGCTGCGCCCAAGCGGAAAGTGACCAAGAAGAAAGCCGCGCCGAAGAAAAAGAAGTCGGCACCCAAGAAGAAAGCCGCGCCGAAGAGAAAGAAGCCAGCACCCAAGAAGAAAGCTGCACCAAAGAAAAAGAAGCCTGCGCCGAAGAAAAAGAAGGCAGCAGCACGCCGCCGCCGTTAAGGCGTAGCTATTTCCAGCAGTTCTTCGCCAATCAAACCCGCCCGCCAGCCGGTCAACAAGCCGGCTGGCGGTGTACCGCGCACGATTGCCTCGCAGTCTTTCCGTGTCGCCAGCATCGCTGGCGCGATTCGCAGTTCCTGCGACCTTGCGCGAACATGTTTCATCAGTGCATCCACGCGGTCGCGTTCCTTCCGGTCCAGGCCTTCAAGAGCCGCATAGTTCTCCAGCGGGCTTTCTCGCCCTGTTTCCACCACGGCGAGCAAGGCAGCAGCGTGTTTGCGAACCACGGCTGCCGGCATGCCTTCGATGGCGGCAAGTGCGTTGGCATCCGCGGGTTGTTCGCGGGCAATGCGCAACAAGGGCTCGTCGCCCAAAATCCAGCGTCGTGGCCGGTCGCTGCTTTCTGCCGTGCGTTCCCGCCAGGCAGCGAGGGCACGCAAGATAGCCATGCTGGTTCCATCCAAGTCGCGCATGCCTTTGACTCGTTTCCATGCAGCGTCCGGGTTCGCGGCATACCGGGTGGGATCCGTGGCAAGGAGGGATTCCGAGAGCGCCCAGTCCATGCGACCGCGCGATTCCAGCTCTGCGGACAGCGCCGCGTATAGCGCCGGCAAATGCAGCACATCTTCCGCCGCGTATTCGAGTTCACCCGCCTTCAACGGGCGCCGCGACCAATCCGTGCGCGTGTGGGCCTTGGCGAGTTTCACTGACAAGTGCGCCTCGACAGCGGCCGCGTATCCGATCTGGTCGTCGTCCCCGGTGAGCGCCGCCGCCACCTGGGTGTCGAACACCGGTCCGGGCAGCGCGCCGCGCAGCCGATAGAACAACTCAAGGTCCTGTGAGCCGGCGTGGTAGACCTTCAAGACATCGGATCGCCAAAGGATGTCCAGCAGGGGCGTGATATCGCCGAGCGCAATGGGGTCCACCAGGGCAACCACGCCCTCCCGGGTGGAGACCTGAACCAGGCACAGTTTCGGCCAGTAGGTCGTCTCGCGGACGAACTCGGTGTCCAGGCCTATCCAGTCAGCGGTGGAGAGCCGCTGGGCGAGGTCGAGAAGAGCGGGGCGGTCTGCGACAAGTTCGAACATTGGACTGCTATTATCGCAGACCATGCACCTGCACATCCTCGGAATCTGCGGCACCTTCATGGGCGGCATCGCTGCATTGGCGAAAGCGGCTGGTCATCGCGTGACCGGCGCGGATGCAGGTGTTTATCCGCCCATGAGTACGCAGCTTCAGGCCTTGGGTATCCAACTGACAGAGGGCTGGGATCCGGCGCAGTTGGAGCCGACGCCGGATGTTGTCGTCATAGGCAATGCGCTCTCGCGGGGAAATCCCGCTGTAGAGGCGGTCTTGGAGCGTGGCATTCCCTACACCTCTGGTCCGCAGTGGTTGGCTGAGCAGGTGCTCGCAGACCGTTGGGTACTCGCGGTTGCAGGCACACACGGTAAGACAACCACAGCGACCATGCTCGCATGGATACTGGAACAGGCGGGGCTCTCGCCCGGGTTTCTCATCGGGGGTGTGCCGATGGACTTTGAGACTTCCGCGCGGTTGGGTGCGGCACCGTTCTTCGTGGTCGAGGCCGATGAATACGACACGGCGTTTTTTGACAAGCGTTCCAAGTTCGTCCACTACCGACCGCGCACGACCATCCTGAACAATCTGGAGTTCGACCACGCGGATATCTTCCCAGACCTCGCCGCCATCGAGCGGCAGTTCCACCATTTCGTGCGCACCATCCCCGGAAACGGTTGCATTGTTTCCAATGCGGGTGCGCCCGCATTGGAACGCGTGTTGGACATGGGTTGTTGGACACCGGTTGAGCGCGTCGGGTCGCCAGCGGGCTGGGAGGCATTGGATATTGCTGCAGACTTCAGCACCTTCAAGGTCGCGTTCGCGGGCGGTGTATTGGGGGATGTGCAATGGCATCACGCCGGGGCGCACATGGTGGAGAACGCATTGGCCGCCATCGCTGCCGCGCGGCACGCAGGCGTTCCGCCGTCGGTCTCCATGAGCGCCCTGTCATCGTTCGGCGGCGTACGGCGCCGGATGGAGTCCAGAGGTACGGTAGGTGGCGTGACCATCTGGGACGATTTCGCGCACCATCCAACGGCTATTGCCTCGACGCTGGGTGGCCTGCGCAGTCGTTATCAGGATGCGCGCATCATCGCGGTCGTGGACCCGCGCTCAAACACCATGCGTATGGGTCACCATGCAGACCAGTTACCCGCGGCGCTGGGCGCTGCCGATATGGTCGTATTGCATTCTCCGGCGGGTGTCGCGTGGGATGTGCCAACGACCCTGAAATCGCTCTCCGGAGAGGCGTGGGCAGCAGCCAGCCCGGACGACATCGTGACGCGTCTGGTGCCGATGCTGAGAGACGGCGATCAGGTACTGGTCATGAGTAACGGTGGGTTCGGTGGCATCCACCAGAAGCTCCTCGACGCATTGGAGAAGGCCGCATGAACAACGATAAGCCGATCGCGGTCGCTCTCACCGGCGCTTCCGGTGCGCAATACGGTTTGCGTCTGCTGCAGTGCCTGGTGCAAGCCGGACGACAAGTGCAGGTCATGGTGTCGGGTCCGGCGCAGCTCGTCATCAATATGGAGACGGACCTCAAACTCTCCGGGGCCACCGCGCAGGTGGAACGCACACTGGTGGAATACACCGATGCGCAGGAGGGCCAGCTGGTGGTGTACGGCAAAGAGCAATGGACTGCGCCGGTGGCGAGTGGATCCAATCCGCCGGCCGCCATGGTGGTCTGCCCATGCACCACGGCGACGCTGGCTGCCATCGCCACCGGTGCGAGTCGCAGCCTTATCGAGCGGGCAGCCGATGTCATGATCAAGGAACGCCAACCGTTGATTCTCGTGGTGCGTGAGATGCCGTTCTCTCCAATTCATCTCGAGCATATGCTCAAGCTGGCGCAGATTGGCGTGACCATCATGCCGGCGAATCCCGCTTTCTATCACATGCCGCAACGGGTGGAGGACCTCGTCGACTTCGTCGTCGCGCGGGTGCTCGACCACCTGGGCATTGCTCAGGACCTGGCACCGCGGTGGGGTGCACAGGAACCGGAGTGAGCAAGCTCCATCTCCCGGTTTTCCCGCTGAACACCGTCCTGTTCCCGGATGGCATCCTCCCGCTGCGCATCTTCGAAACGCGCTATATCGACATGGTGCGCCGTTGCATGCGCGAGGACATCCCGTTCGTGGTCTGCATGATTGAGCAGGGCAGTGAGGTCGGAAGGGCGCGCTATCATCCAATGGGGTCGACTGCCCGCATTGTGGATTGGGACCAAGGCGAGGATGGCTTGCTGCACATCACCTGTGTCGGGGAACAAAGGGTCGAGGCCACCAACCCGGGTGTAGAGCCGGATGGGCTGAATGTCGCCGACATCAGGGTCTTGTCGGAGCCGGCGGAAGTGATGGTCCCGGATGATTTCAAGGCGCTCGCGGATTTGGCAATCCGGATGTTGGCCGAGATACATGACGCACCTGCGGAATCCTTCCCGCGCAACGATGCTGGTTGGGTGGCTGACCGACTTTCGGAACTGCTGCCGCTGTCCCTGTCGGCGCGGCAGGCGCAGTTGGAGATTCTGGATCCGATTGAACGCCTGGCTGCGATTGCACAGGCCTTGCCAAGCCTCAGCGCAGACTGAAGGCCTGAGTCGCTACAGCAAGCGTTGCCTCGATTTCCGTTGGTCCGTGTGCAGATGAAACGAAACCAGCCTCGTAAGCGGATGGCGCAAGATATACGCCGCCCTCGAGCATGGCGTGGAAGAAGCGCTTGAAGGCCTCGATGTCGCATGCCGTGACTTGCTCGTAGGTGCTGATATTGCGGGCCTCGCTGAAGAAGAAGCCGAACATGCCACCGACATGGTGCGTGGTGAGCGGCACACCGGCTTGCGTGGCCGCGTGTTCCAGCCCTTCACACAATGTTCTGGTGGTCTCCGCGAGCTTGTCGTGGAAGCCCGGCGCGGCGACCAGGTCCAGGGTCGCAATGCCAGCCGCCATAGCCACCGGATTCCCGGATAGCGTTCCGGCCTGATAGACCGGGCCTAGCGGTGAGATGTGTTCCATCACCGCACGCTTGCCGCCGAAGGCGCCTACCGGCATGCCGCCGCCGATGACCTTGCCCAGGGTGGTCAAATCCGGCGTCACGCCGTAATGCGCTTGCGCGCCACCCAGCGCCACTCGGAATCCCGTCATCACCTCATCGAAAATGAGGACCGTGCCGTGTGCATCGCATTGCGTGCGGAGTGTCTCCAGGAAACCTGGAACGGGCGGGATGCAGTTCATATTGCCTGCGACCGGTTCGACGATGACGCAGGCGATGCGCTCGCCGTGTTCGGCGAAGCAGCGTTCCGCTGCGGCTGCGTCATTGAACGGCAGGGTGATGGTGTGCTTGGCGAAATCCGCAGGTACACCGGGAGAGGTGGGGACGCCGAGTGTCAACGCGCCGGAGCCCGCTTTCACCAGCAGGGAGTCGGAGTGTCCATGGTAGCAACCCTCGAACTTCACGATGGCATCGCGGCCGGTGTAACCGCGCGCGAGGCGAATGGCGCTCATGGTCGCCTCGGTGCCGGAACTGACAAATCGCACCAGTTCGATGGATGGAACGAGGCCACACACCCGCTTCGCGAGTTCCGTCTCCAGGACGCAGGGCGCGCCGAAGCTCAAGCCATCCACAGCGACCTTCTGCACCGCTTCGATCACCGCTGGGTGGGCATGGCCACAAATCATGGGACCCCAGGAGCCGACATAGTCGATATAGCGCCGCCCATTCTCTCCTTCTATATAAGCGCCCTGAGCCCGCTTGATGAACAAGGGGTCCCCGCCCACGCCACGGAATGCGCGAACAGGCGAGTTCACACCGCCGGGAATGTATCGGCTGGCTTCTGAAAAGAGCGATTCGGTCATAGGTCGGGTATTCTACCGAAAGGTCACTGTCCCTTGGGGAGGGCGCAATGAACGATTCCAACCAGCTCGGGCCGATTCAGGCCGACGAGCGCATGCATGTACTCGACATCATCCGCGGCTTTGCATTGCTCGGCATCCTGCTGATGAACATCGAGTTCTTCCAGCGGCCGCTGCAGGGCATCATGGTCGGCTTCGACAGCAGCCAGACCGGCTTGGACTTTGCAGTGGCTTGGTTCTCGTTCGTTTTTGTCCAGGGCAAGTTCTATACGATGTTCTCGCTGTTGTTCGGATTGGGCTTCGTTATTTTTCTGGACCGTGCCATCCGCCGTGGCGTGGGTGGGCGGAGCTTGTTCGCGCGGCGCCTGCTGGTGTTGCTGGTCATCGGCTTCGCGCACTGCTTTCTCATCTGGGGCGGCGACATTCTCCACACCTATGCAATGGTCGGTTTCTTGTTGCTGTTCTTCGTCAAGACGCCCGCGAGCCGACTGTGGAAGTGGGGCCTGGCATTCTGGCTGGTGCCGATACTGCTGATGTGGCTGGGGACGCTGGGGGTCATAGGTGCCCAGATGGCACCCGATGGTGGTGCCGAGTTGCTGGCAGGGTTCGCCGACAATCGCGCTGCGCTGTTGGCCGATGTCGCTCGTGGGGAGGTCATTTACGCCACAGGCGGGTATTGGGAGGTTGTGCAGTGGCGCATCCATGAGTGGAGGTCCCTGTATATGGGCGGTGGTGTGCTGTTCTTCGTGCCCATGATTCTGGGTCTGTTCCTCATCGGCGCATCCTTGGGGCGCGCAGGGGTCTTCGCTGATCTCGCAGGCAACGCGCGACTCTTCAAACGCATGATGCTCTTCGGGTACGGCATCGGCTTGCCTCTGGCCTTGGTGTGGGGATTCAACGGCATGGATGTGGACATGACTTTCCCGACTCCGCGCAACACCTCGCTTGTGATGGTCAACAACATTGCCAGCCTTGCCTTGTGTCTGGCGTATGTGGGAACGCTGGCAACTCTGGTTCGTCTTGGTCGAGCATGGACTGTGCACCTTGCACCGCTCGGTCGTATGGCGCTGACCAATTACCTCACACACTCGATTGTGTTCACATTGTTCTTCTACGGTTACGGACTTGGGTTCTACGGTGACATCGGACGGGCGGGCGCAACCGCATTGGCACTCGTCCTGTACGGTGGCCAAATGTGGTTCAGTGCCTGGTGGCTGAGCCGCTTCCGGATGGGGCCGATGGAGTGGGTATGGAGAACGCTGACCTACGGAAAGTCACTCCCATAACGCCATCAATTCGCGGGTGGCGGATTCGATGTCCGTTCGGGTGAATAGCGCGCTGGAGACGGCAACCATGTCGGCTCCTGACTCAACCAGCGGCCGGCCATTGGTCGCGGTTATTCCTCCGATGACGCAGATGGGAATGTGCAGTGTGGCGCGCGCCTCCTTCAATAGCGCGACCGACGCCCTGCGTGCATGCGGTTTGGTGGGGGAGGGAAAGAACGCACCAAACGCAACATAGTCCGCACCATCCGCTTGCGCCTGCACGGCTCGCTCCAGCGAGTCATAGCAGGAGACACCCACCAGCAGCGCGCTCTTGGGAGGATCGTCATCGTCCTCGCCCAGATGCACACCATCCGCACCCACTTTGCAGGCAAGTGCCACATCATCATTCACGAAGAACAGCGCGCCAGCCGCTGTACAGAGCGCCCGCAATTGCCGTGCTTCGTCCAAACGGCGGTCAGTGTCCGTACCCTTGTCGCGGTACTGGATGATTCTGGCGCCGCCTCTCAGTGCGGCTCCGACCTGCGTGGGCAAGTCGGCATCCGGGCGTGCGCCAGCGGTAACGGCGTAAAGCCCCGCGAGGCGAGCATCCATCACTCTGGTCGCTTGGCCCAGAACAGGCGGTTGGGAATCGGTTGGCCACGCCCGATGTGTAATGCGTGGACGAGTGTCGACTGCACATATCGTTGCGCGCGTTCGTTCGCCTCGGTCACAGCGACACCGTTAGCCAGCAATCCAGCGAGTGCGGAGGCCAAGGTGCAACCGGAACCATGGAAGTCATGGGGCAGCCGTTCCCACTCATGCGAAACGACGGTGCCATCACTCCCGTACAGGCGGTTCACCACGGTCGCGGTTTGCTCGTGAGCCCCCTTGAGCAGTACCCATCCTGCGCCGCAATCCAGCATGTGCCGTGCACACCCCTCCAAATCTGTAGCCGATGGGGCCAAGGCGCGCGCTTCGTCGCTGTTGGGTGTCACCAGCGTGGCCAGCGGCATCAATTCGTCCAACATCACGGTGGTGATGCTGGTTTCCGCCAGTTTCGCGCCACCCCCCGCAATCAGCACCGGGTCCAGGACCACAGGAATGCCGGGGTGGCGTGCGAGCAAGCCAGCGACGGCGTGTGCGATGTCCACGCTACCCAGCAAGCCAAGTTTGATGGATTTGACCTCCAGATCGGCCAGTACGGCCTCCGCCTGTTCGACGACCAGATCGGGGTCCAGCGGTTCGACCCGCCAGGCATTGCGCGTGTCCTGAACCGTCAGGGTTGTGATGACGGGTGCCGCATGGGCGCCCATCGAGATGATGGCCTCGATGTCAGCAAGGATACCTGCGCCACCGGAAGGGTCATTGCCGGAAATGGCCAGGACAGTGGGTGGTGTTGTTATGTCGCGCATGTCGTAAAATCGCCCGATGAATTCCTACATGTGTGTCATCTGTGGTTTTGTCTATCACGAATCAGAAGGTCACCCCGAGAGCGGTATCGAACCCGGAACCCGGTGGGATGACGTTCCTCTCAACTGGCGTTGCCCGGATTGCGACGCCGGTAAGGAGGACTTCGAGATGATCCAGATCTAAAGTCGCTCCACCACCATCCCGGCCTCCAGCAGAAGTGCCACCAATCCGTCGGGCCCGACCAGGTGCAGGGCACCCACGGCCACATAGTGGATCTGCCCGGAGGCCAGCATCGGCCCTATGGCTTTCATCCAGCGATGGTTTCTGGCGGCAATCATCACCTCGTACAGCAAGGGCTGTTCGGCATAAGCATCTGCCAGGAGCGCAGCCATGGCGCCTAGATTGCCGTCACGCCAAGCGCCCAGTAACTCGCCCACAGACTCGCTGAATTCTTCAGCGTCAAGTATCGAATTCTCTAGAAAGGCAACCTGCGCCTCCATGGGCAGACCGCCAAGCATGGCAATCTGCTCTTCGGCAGTCTCCAGCTGCTGAATCTGCATTCCGCGCTCGATGGCGCGCTCCGTCAACCAGGGCTCCATACCCAAGGCCCTGTCCACGCCGATACTTGCAAGCTCCACCGACACCAGCGTGGTCGTGGCCAGCCAGGGTTTCATTCTGTTGAGCTGGCCCGGAGACAGGGAAACCCGTTGGCCCCACGCGACCAAGCGGCTCCAGGTCTCCTCCGGCAGCAAGTCCCTGAGCGACTCACGGTTGGACAGCATCCCGTAGCGTCGCACCAAACGCTCCATCTCGCGCTGGTTCAGGTTTCGCGGGTCCACCTCAAGTACCAGAATCCGTGCAGACTCGAATGCAGCGGTAATCGGTTCCGGGAGTGGATACATGTCCTTGGTCGCGGCGTGGACCGTGCCAACCAGGTACAGGTGGTTACCGGCGCCGTCGCTGACCCGCCAACCCAAGCCCGCGGCCTGCGCCCAAGGGGTGAGCAGTGCCAGTGCCAGAACGGTTATGATTGAGCGGAGTCTCATCGGGCTGTTATACCGCATCCATGACCAAGCTTCGCATCGTATTGTTGGGGATCGTATTCGCAGGCCCGGTTTTGGGCCATGGCGAAGACGATATCCGCTACCTTGCCGACACCGGGACGGATGCTGGCGCCTGCGACCATACCCATGCGCCCTGCAGAACCATTGGCTACGCTGCGGGACAGGCTGGCAAAGGCGGCGAAGTGCGCGTGTCCGAAGGGAGTTACTTCATCGACACGCTCGAGGACTTGTTCTACCTGACCGATGCGTCCGCCATTCTGCGCGGCGGGTACAGCACCGACTTCCACCACCACGACGCCGCGCAGCACCCGACGCTCATCATCGGCGTACCGGCTTCTCTGCGTGAGTCGCTTGAGGCCCGCGGCTTCCAAGTCATTGTGGATGAAAAGTGGACCGGCACCGGGCAAGGTGCCGATCCCGAACTTCTCGATGGATTGTTGTCCGTGGTGAAGTCCAACTCGGGTCCGGCGACTTGTTCTGGTGGCTCCGCCGCTGGGTTTGAGTGCCAGAACATCAACCTGTTGTCGCAGTTGGCGCTAAGTGGAATGAGCTCCAGCCCGAGTGGTGCGAACGATGTGTGGGGATTCGTGGACCTCAACACCGAGCGCGAATACGCGCTCGTGGGGCTGCGCAACGGGATGGTGGTCGTGGATGTCACCGATCCGACGCAGCCACGCGAAGTCGGCACCATCGCTGGGACGGTTACAGGCTGGCGGGACATCAAGGTTTTGCAGACTTGGGATGCGAGCGCCGGTCGCTGGCAGGCCTGGGCTTATGTGACTGCCGATGCGGTAGCCGACCGTCTCATGGTGGTGGACCTGTCGGATCTTCCGAACGCCATCCGCTTCGTGGGCAGCACCACCCCGGACCTTCGCGCGCACAACCTCGCCATGGCAGGCGTGGATTTTTCGCTCAACATTTCCTTGCCAGGGCGCGAGCCGGTGGCCATACAGGCGGGAAGCAACCTCAACCAAGGTGGCTTTCGCGCTTTTTCCCTGGCGAATCCAACCAATCCTGCTTTGTTGTCTCAGGGTGCGTTCGGCTATATCCACGACGGTACGCCGATGGTGCTGCACAACCCCGCGCAGATTGTCGCATGTCCTAATGCAACAACGCTGTGTGAAGTGTTTGCGGACTTCAACGAGGACACCGTGGACCTCTGGGACATCACCCGGTCAGACCTTCCGGTCCGGCTCGCCTCGACCAGCTATGCGACCACGCGTTATGTGCACTCCGGATCGTGGTCAGAGGATGGCCGTTATGTATTCGCACATGACGAGCTCGACGAGCGCGACCTCGGGCTCACGACGCGTATGTATGTGTTCGATGTCTCCGACCTCACCGCGCCGACGCAGGCCGGGACGTGGTCAGGTCCGACTGGAGCCATCGATCACAACGGCTATCCGCGGGGCAACCGTTATTACATCAGCAACTATGCCCGTGGGTTGACAGTGCTGGACATTACCAACCCGGCAACCCCTGTGGAGGTCGGGTTCTTTGATACGTTCCCGGTGTCCAACGCATCGTCGTTCAGTGGTGCTTGGGGGGTGTATCCCTATTTGCCGAGCCGCAACATCCTGATAAGCGATATTCAAGGTGGTTTGTTCGTACTGGAAGATGCCACCCGCACCAGCGCACAGGGCCAACTCGGCTTCGACGGCCGGAGCTTTGCTTTCAGTCGCGGCACGACCGCACAGGTTCCGGTGGCGAGAGTCGGCGGTACCACCGACGCGGTGTCGGTGGGTTGGGAAGTGATTCATGGCACGACGGATGACGCCGATGTCGTGGCAGCGCGTGGCCGACTCGACTGGCCTGCCGGCGACGCGAGTTTCCGACATATCCCGCTCCCCATCGCGACTGGTGATGGCTCATTCGGCCGATTCTTTGTTCGCCTGTTCGACCCGGTGGGCGGGGCGACCCTGGGCGCTCACGGCATCGCGAGCGTTTATCTGGATGCCGGCGCGGGTGCCTCCTTGGATTTTCTGCAATCGGCGCCGGAAGTGCTGGCCGCATCCGGCCGAGCGCTGGTGGTGGTCCGCCGGAGCGGCAGCGCTCAGGGTGCGGTGAGTGTCGACTACCGGACAGAACCCGGCACCGCCCATGCGGGGTCGGATTTTGTGGCCAGCAGCGGGTCCTTGGCGTGGTCAGACGGAGATGCCAGTGCGCGGGTCATTGAAATCCCCTTGCTTGGCCAAGGTATTGAAACGGGCCGTCAATTCACCGTACATCTGGACAATGAGCTGGGCGCCAGCGTGGCGGGTTCTACCGCTGAAGTCACCATCCGCGGCGCGGTGATGGGGCCGCCTCCACCACCCCCTCCACCACCACCACCGCCCCCGCCGCCAAGCGGAGGCGGAGGGAAAACGGGATGGCTGTTCCTGCTGGCCTTGGTCGCTCTCGCCCTTTGGCGTCGTCGCTTACCGGTCTAGCCATCCCACCCGCGTGGTGACGCGTCCGTCGGGGTAGAGCTCCAGCCATCGCCATCCAGGTGGCTTGGTATCGATGGCAAACTCATCCGAGCCCGGCAGGAATTGCATGCAGGTGCTGGGTGTGCCCAGCAAAAGCGTATCTTCCCAGCGACCTTCCCACGCTTGGTGCGCATGGCCCCAGATGACTGCTCGCACCTGCGGATTCGCGTCCAGGATTTCGAAGAAGGCCTCAGCATCGACAAGCCCCAGTTCATCCACCCAACGGCTGCCCAAGGCTACCGGGGGATGGTGCAGGGCAAGCAGGGTGGGTTCGTCGGGGTAGCTCGCCAGGGTATCCGCGAGCGCTGCCAGCTCCGCAGTTCCGAGTTCACCGGCGGTCTTGCCAGGTACGGTGCTATCCAGAAGCATGAGCAACCAGCCGTTCACCCTGCGCGCGCGCGGTGTCGCCAGCCCATCGCGGTTGAGCTCTCGCCGCATCAGCTCGGCGTCGTCGTGATTGCCCGGCAAGCACCATGCCGGGACCCCGGTAATGCCTACGAGGTCCCTGACCCGCTCATAGGCCTCGTGGACCGGGTCTTCCGACAAGTCGCCGGTCAACAGGAACAGGTCAGGCAGACCAGTGGAGGTGATTTCCGCGAGTACAGCGCGCAGTGTGGCGTCTGTATCCACGCCCCGCAAAGGCGTTCCCCGCTCCCCACGGAGATGAAGATCGGTCAATTGCACGATGCGGAGTGCGCCAGCGTCTTCCATGGTGGCATCATACGCGGATGAGCAATCGCACCCTCAATGTTGACCAGCGCCTGTACGACTATCTGCTGGCCGCTTCCCTGCGTGAGCCTGCGGTGATGCGCCGATTGCGCGAGGAAACCATGGCCATGCCGGAGCACAACATGCAGATCGCGCCGGAGCAGGGGCAGTTCATGTCCCTTTTGGTGCGGCTGATGGGTGCCCGGCGATGTATTGAGGTTGGCACCTTCACCGGCTATTCCAGTTTGGCCATAGCGCTGGCCATGCCAGAAGATGGGTTGCTGGTCTGTTGCGATACCAGTAAGGAGTACACCGATATCGCGAAAAAGTACTGGAAAGAAGCCGATGTCGAAAAGTGCATCGATCTGCGAATAGCGCCAGCCTTGGAAACCTTGGACGCGCTGCTGCATGACAAGCACCAGACCCGGGATTTCGATTTCATTTTCATTGACGCCGACAAATCCAATTACGATCGCTATTTCGAGCGGGCCATTGACTTGGTGAAACCTGGTGGGGTGGTTGCCTTTGACAACACCCTGTGGGACGGAAAGGTGGCGGACAACGATGTCACCGATACGGACACCGTGGCCATTCGGTCCTTGAACGAGAAGCTGTTGGGCGATGAACGGGTGGATATCAGTCTGGTGCCCATTGGCGACGGTCTGACGTTATGCCTGAAACAATGAACGACATCCAGATTCGGGTCTTGCTGGTAGATTCCGATGACCCGTCGCGCGAGAGCCTACGGAAAATGGTGGCTGGGCGTTCTGGGTTTACCGTGGTGGGGGAAGCGGCGGATGGCAAATCCGCCGTGGAGAAGATTCGTCTGCTGCACCCGGACCTCGTCCTGATGGAGGTTCAGCTGTCGAACCTGAGCGGCATCGAGGTTGCAAGCAAGATTGGCCCTGAACTCATGCCGGCCGTCATCTTCATGGCGGCAAATGAGCGGTTTGCGCTCGCTGCGTTCGATGTCAATGCCATCGACTATATCCTCAAGCCAGTCGTCGAGGAGCGCTTCATAACAGCGCTCGAGCGTGCTCGCACCGCGCTCGCCGCGAACACTATGGCGCGGCATCTGAAAAAGAACCCCGAGCGATTTACTGTCAGAGTTGGTGACACCATTCGTGCCTTCCAGTTCGATGAGATAGATTGGGTGGAGGCGGACGAGTACTACGTGAAACTGCATGTAGAGGGCAAGGCCTACCTGATTAGACAGACCATGCAAGCCTTGGAGGAAACCTTGCCGTCAGATCGCTTCGTGCGCATCCACCGCTCGACCATTGTGAATATAGACCGCATCCTGTCCTTCGAGCCGATGTTCCGCGGCGAGTACACCGTGACGCTCAAAGATGGCACTACCCTGCGCATGAGCCGGCGGCGTAGCGAGTTGCTGCATCGTTTATACCGTTCCCTGACCTGAAGTGTGTTGCTTTTGGGGTACACTGGGGTGTGGTAGCGGACATGACAGTCCAATTTGCCACCCGTTAACCGCGGTTTTTCTGCCGCTGACGGTCGATTATGCGCCTTTGGTTGCATATGTATTGTTTCTATAGCTCATGCGCAGAGAATCGGGGTTCATGCAACAACCGTTGCTGAAACGCTATACGTAGTCTCACACCACTTTGAGGGGATAACTACTCATGCAGAAAACACACTCTTTCCGAGCCAATGCGCTCCGGACCTCGGTGTCACTGGCGCTTGCCGCTGGTATGACCACCGGTGCCGGCGTTGCGTTTGCCCAGGACGGCGCCACGGCCACAGAAGGCCGCGTCGAAGTCACGGGTTCACGCATCAAGCGCGCGGATCTGGAAGGCGCCTTGCCGGTTACTGTCATCGATCGTGAACAGATTGAACTCAGTGGCCAGACCTCGGTTGCCGACCTGCTTCGCAACACGTCCTTGAACAGCTTCGGTTCGTTCCGCCCGCAGTCGGGTTCATCGGCACAGTCGTTCGCCGGTCTTTCCCTGCGCGGTCTCGGCACGGGCCGTACCCTGATCCTGATCGACGGTCGTCGTGCCCCGATTGCCCCGAACGTTGGTTCGGCGCAGGACTTGAACGCGATTCCGCTGGGTGCGGTTGAGCGTATCGAAATCCTGTCCGACGGCGCTTCCGCAATTTACGGTACCGACGCCATCGGTGGTGTGGTCAACATCATCACCCGCAGAGATTTCAACGGTGCAGAGCTCCGTTACGGTAGGGGCAATCCTACCCGTCCAGGCGGTGATACCGAGGAAGGCGCCATCATGTTCGGTGCCTCCAGTGACCGCGCAAGCGTGACCGGCGGCATTTCGTTCAACAATCGCCAGATTATCTTCCAGCGCGACCGCGCATGGTCTACTGGCGGTGCGTCGGTATTCTCGAACAACTTCCTGACCTTCGGATCGGCGTTCCTCACCCACGGAATCAATGGTTCCGTGGTGCCTGGTGGCTGTTCCGCAGCTGGCTTCAGAATCACGACTGTTGCTGCTCCGACAACCTTGACCGCCGCTCAGCGTCAGCGCTGCTTGTATGACTTCACTGCGCTCGCCGCAGACGAGGCTGACATCCGGAACCGTTCCATGTTCCTCCGCTCCAGCATCCAGATCAACGATGACTGGTCGGCCCACATGAACGCCGGTTTGAGCCGAGTGCAGTCCTTTGGTCGTTACGCGCCGGTGCCGTCATCGCCGTGGCCGGGCGGCTTCCCGCAGTTGTTGGTGGGAACTCCGAACCATCCGGGCACCATCGGTGGCAACAACCCGAACGCTGCCGATTACCAGGCGGTCTCGGGCAACTACAACCCGGCCAACAACCTGCGTTTCATCCATCGCTTCGCAGCGTTGGGTCCGCGTGACACCAGCACTGATGCAAACGTGTATGACCTGCAGTTGACCTTCCAGGGCCGTATTGGTGCCGTCGATCTCGACTTCGGTGTGCGTCAGACGGACTCGCAGTACTATGACCTTGGTCGCAACTATGTGGTTGGTGGGCTGGCTCAGCAATTCATCACCTCGGGCCAGTACAACATCTACAACCCGTTTGCCAACGATCCGACCATCATGAGCGCCATGATCGCGACGATTAACCGTGACGCCCGCTTCCTTCAGAGGGAAGGGTTTGTGACTGGTAGCGTCGACCTGCCGTTCGAAATGGCCGGTGGTGTCGTCAGTTCTGCCTTCGGTATCGAGTACCGCGACGAGAACTACAAGGACATTTATGACACCTTGGCGTCCTCGAACCAGATCGTCGGCTCCGCGGGTAACTCCGCAGCTGGGAACCGCAATGTCTCAGCAGCGTATTTCGAAGTGCTGCTCCCGGTGACCAGTGAATTCGAAGCAACCGTTGCGGGTCGTTACGACGAATACAGCGACTACGGTTCGGACTTCTCGCCGAAGCTCGCCGTACGTTGGCAGCCGCTCGACAACTTCACGGTTCGTGCGTCCTGGGGTAAGGGCTTTGCGGCCCCGTCGCTGGATATCATCAGTCAGGCACCGTCGTTCGGTGCTGCGGGTACGAATCACCCGCCGACTCTTGCAGCGTTCGGTATTCCGTCAACCGGGTCGACACAGGTGACCACCTACTCGATTGCCAACCCGAATATCACCTCGGAAAATTCGACCCAGTGGTCGATTGGCATGGCGTGGGATGCTACCGATTGGTTCAACATGAATCTTGACTATTACGATGTCGAGATTACCGATCGTGTCGCCGGTATCGGTATCAACACCATCGCGCAGTGTATCCGTCCGGGAGATTGGACTAACCCAACCCAGAACTGCCCGCCGGGACTTCAGCAGTTTGCGCCAACCGCTGTCATACCGAACGCGGCTCTTGGTCTGGGCATAGCGTTTGACCCGACGACTGGACAGATCCTGTTCGGCCAGACTGGCTTCACCAACCTTGGTACCATCAGAACCACTGGTTTGGACTTCCAGGCCCGCACCAACTTTGACTTTGGCAACTATGGCCGCCTGCAGAACCAACTGCAGATTGGCATGGTCAACAAGTTCATCGTTGATAGTGGTGCAAACGTCATTGACGGTGCTGGTGCCCCGAAATACCGCGGCACGTTGCAGAACCGTTGGTCCATCGGTGACTTCATGGTGGCGTGGAATGTCAATTACATCCACAAGCAGCCGGGTGGTGGTTACGCGTCTTGGACAACCCATGACTTGCAGGTTAACTACTATGCACCATGGAATGCCCGTATGACGGTTGGTGTTAACAACTTGGCGAACAAGGACCCGATCCTTGACAATTCGCTCGGTCGTGGATTCAACTTCAGCCTGTATGACGGTTACGGTCGCGTACCGTACATCCGCTACGTCCAGACCTTCTAATCCAAGGTCCGGAATACCGGAAAAAGCTGTACGAGAGGGGCCCTTCGGGGCCCCTCTTTTTTTGTGGTTATTGATAGGTGGAAGCTATTGGGCCGATTAAAAAGATTGGCTGGCTCGAGGGGTAGGTCAGGAGGATACTGAACCCATCAAATTCCCTCAGGAGGTGTACCTTGAGCAAGAAGCCCATCATGACCACCACTGCCGGCTCCCCCATCGCCGACAACCAGAATTCGCAGACCGCCGGACCGCGTGGGCCTGTCCTGATGCAGGACTGGCAGTTGCTCGAGAAGCTGGCCCACCAGAACCGTGAACGCATCCCCGAGCGCGTTGTACATGCCAATGGCTGGGGCGCGTTCGGCACGCTTACCGTGACCCATGACATCAGTCGCTACACGCGTGCAAGCATCTTCTCCAAGGTCGGCAAGAAGACCGAGATGCTCGCGCGATTCTCCACGGTGGCGGGTGAGGTGGGCGCCGCGGATGCCGAGCGCGATGTCCGTGGATTCGCCTTGAAGTTCTACACCGACGAAGGCAACTGGGACCTCGTAGGTAACAACACGCCGGTCTTCTTCGTGCGCGACCCGCTCAAGTTCCCGGACTTCATCCATACCCAGAAGCGCCACCCGAAGACCAATCTGCGTTCACCCACGGCCATGTGGGACTTCTGGTCGCTGTCGCCCGAGTCACTGCATCAGGTCACCATCCTGATGTCGGACCGCGGCCTGCCGCAGACCCCCATGCATATGGACGGGTTTGGCTCGCATACCTTCTCGATGTGGAACGACAAGGGCGAACGCCATTGGGTCAAGTTCCATTTCAAGACGGAGCAAGGCCACAAGCATTTCACCAACGAAGAGGCGGCTGTGGTGGTCGGCAAGAGCCGTGAGACCTACCAGGAGGCCCTTTTCGGGACCATCGAGGCCGGAGAGTTCCCACGCTGGAAGTTGTTCATTCAGGTGATGCCGGAACTCGACGCTGACAAGGCGCCGTTCAACCCCTTCGACCTGACCAAGGTTTGGCCGCACGGCGATTACCCATTGATAGAAGTCGGCGTAATGGAGCTAAATCGCAACGCCGAGAACTACTTCAGCGAGATCGAGAATGCGGCATTCTCGCCCAGCAACGTCGTGCCGGGAGTCGGATTCTCGCCGGACAAGATGCTGCAGGCGCGGATATTCTCCTACGCCGATGCACACCGCTACCGTCTGGGAACGCACTACGAGGCCCTGCCAGTGAACGCGCCGAAGTGTCCGGTCCATCACTATCACAAGGACGGCGCCATGCGCTTCTTCCGCAACGATACCGGCAACCCGGACGCCTACTACGAGCCGAACTCCATGGACGGACCGATCGAGGACCAGTCATTCGCCGAGCCGCCGCTGCGGATATCAGGGGACGTCGATCGTTACAACCATCGCGAAGGGAATGACGACTTCAGCCAGCCCAGAGCGCTGTTTGAGCTGTTCAATGACGAGCAACGGAAGAGACTGTTCTCGAACATCGCTGAGGCGATGGCGGGCGTGCCCAAGGCCATCATCGAGCGCCAGCTCAAACTGTTCGACCAGGTTCACCCGGACTACGGCAATGGTGTTCGCGACGCCCTGAGCTAGGTCAATCGCGCATCGGTACAGCGGTGATACCCTGTACCGATGCGTGAAGTGATTATCCATGCCCTGCGCGTCACCACGACCACGCGGGTGTATCGCTGATGGCCGTTGAGGTCGTTCGTGCGGGCGAAGCGGAACTGGGGGCGTTGGTGCCGCTCTTCGATGCCTATCGTGATTTTTACGGCAAGCCCAGCGATCCGGAAGGCGGGCGTGCATTTCTTGCCGAGCGCATGGCTGCGAACGAGTCGGTGATTTTTCTGGCAATACTGGATGGGCGTCCAGCGGGATTCACGCAGCTCTACCCCTTGTTCTCGTCCACGCGCATGGCGCGTCTGTGGTTGTTGAACGATTTGTTCGTGGCGGCAGACCTGCGGGGAAGGGGTGTGGGTGAGGCGCTGCTGGAGCGGGCAAGGCAGCACGCTCTGGAGACGGGTGGCTGCGAGTTGATGCTGGAAACGGCTAATGACAACCCTGCCCGGCGTCTGTACGAGCGTTGCGGGTACACTCGTATCAGCGGATACTCATTTTTCTCACTGCCACTGGATGGTGGCGGACATTCCTAAAGTAGGAGCGGTGCTTTGCACCGCGAATATGATGAGGGCTGTCTTATTCGCGACGCGAAGCGTCGCTCCTACAACAAGCCGGCGCCGCTGAGCACTGTGCGCGCCGCCTCGTCATCATTCATCGAGTAGAGGTGTGGCGGGATACCCGCAGCGTGCAGCGTCTTCACCACGCCAGCGAGATACTCAAGCGTGCGCGCACTCCCACTCGCAGGGTCATCGCGGTCGGCGACCAAGGCCTTGCGCAAGGCAGTGGGGATGGATACGCCTGAAGTTGCAACCAAGTGTGAAATCAGGGGGAGTTCACGCGCCAGCAATATTCCGGCTCTGAGCGGCACACCTGCGCGCTTGGCAGCAATACGGTCACGCAAATCGATGACGGCCTCTGGTGCGTAGCAGAACTGCGTGATCAGGCCGTCTGCACCGGCATCCAACTTGTCCAACAGGTATTGCACTTCACGCGCAGGCCCACGGGCGTCGGGATGGCCCTCTGGGTGCGCGCCGACCTCGATGCGTAGTGGGCCACTGCGCCACTTCGCGCGCACCTCTTTCACGAGGTCAATGGCATGCGGAAAATCAAACGGCGCTGGCAGGTCGCTGGAGGCATCACCGCGAACCACAACCAGATGCGAGACGCCCGCGTGCTGGAGCCGGTCGAGCAAAGCGGGCAGCGCCGCTTTGGCGCAGTCGCGACTGGTGAGATGCGGCACCAACGGCGCCATGAAATGCGAACGGAGCAGAGAGACGGCTGCCGCAACGGGGAGCCTCCCCGGGTAGGCAGAAATGGCTACGAACGCGGGATTGAGTTTCGACAGGCCGGAAAAAGCCGCCGCCGGCACCTTCTCGGTGGCCGACGGCGGCACGACTTCCAGGCTGTAGTCTGAAGCTACCATCCTGCTCCCGTAAATCGTAGTCAGCGGCCAGCCGCAGGCCGGTCCGCTGCACTACGGTACTCCAGCACCCGAATCAATATCTGTAGTAATCCGGTTTGAATGGGCCTTCGGCCGGCAGGCCAAGGTACTTGGCCTGCTTGTCCGTCATCACGGTCAGGTCAGCATCCAGACGCTTCAGGTGCAGCTTCGCCACCTTTTCGTCGAGATGCTTCGGCAGCACATAGACCTTCTTCTCGTAGTTGGCGTGGTTGTGCCAGAGCTCGATCTGCGCCAGTACCTGGTTGCTGAAGGAGTTCGACATCACGAAGCTCGGATGACCGGTGCCACAGCCCAGGTTCACCAGACGGCCCTCGGCCAGCACGATGATGCGCTTGCCATCCGGGAAGATCACATGGTCCACCTGTGGCTTGATGTTTTCCCACTCGTACTTGCGCAGGGCTTCGATCTGGATTTCCGAATCGAAATGCCCGATGTTGCAGACGATGGCCTGATTCTTCATCTTACGCATGTGTTCGACAGTGATGACATCCACATTGCCGGTGGCGGTGACGAAGATATCCGCCTTGTCAGCGGCATACTCCATCGTCACGACCTTGTAGCCTTCCATCGCGGCCTGCAGGGCACAGATGGGGTCGATTTCGGTGACCCAAACCTGTGCTGATAGTGCGCTCAGCGCCTCCGCCGAGCCCTTGCCGACATCGCCGTAGCCGCATACGACCGCGACCTTGCCGGC
>CAZKFT010000003.1:0-28701 GCA_964552205.1 uncultured Gammaproteobacteria bacterium | reverse complement strand
CGACTTCGTCACCGAGTCGTTGACATTGATGGCGGGCGTTAAAAGTGTGCCGGCCGTCATCATCTCGTAGAGGCGGTGCACGCCGGTGGTGGTCTCCTCGGAAATGCCGCGGACATCCTTCAGCATCTCGGGGTACTTGTCGTGCATGAGAATGGTGAGGTCGCCGCCGTCATCCAGAATCATGTTCGGGGTCCAGCCGTCCGGCCCATGCACGGTCTGCTCGATGCACCACCAGAACTCTTCCTCGGTCTCGCCTTTCCAGGCAAATACCGGTACGCCTGCCGCGGCAATGGCCGCTGCTGCATGGTCCTGCGTCGAGAAGATATTGCACGACGACCAGCGAACTTCCGCGCCCAGTGCCGTCAGCGTCTCGATCAGCACGGCGGTCTGGATGGTCATGTGCAGGCAACCGGCGATGCGGGCGCCCTTCAGTGGTTGGGAATCGGCGTACTCCTCGCGAATCTGCATGAGGCCGGGCATTTCGGTTTCGGCGATGGCAATTTCCTGCCGACCCCATTTGGCCAAGCTCATGTCACGGACGCGGAAGTCCTCGTTGGGTTTGGTTTCCATCATTGCGCTCATTGGATGTAGCTCCGTTTATGTAACGAGCGTCGTTTGGACATTGGGATGTCCGACCGTCCGAGCCTGGCAGGGTGGCCCCTGTCGCAACGCTCCTCGGACGGAAACGGGACGCCGATTCTACCAGATGCTCGGCTGGGACAGAATTTCTGTCTGTTCGCTCGCAAGCCCCGCGCACGGGCATTTTTTTGGGACAGTTCGGTCAGCAAGAAAATCTGGCATCGCGTCCCTTTGGCTTGTGCATCCCACGCCCAGCGCTATTCTTGCTTCCAAGAAACATGCTTAAGGCGCAACGGAGGGCACCATGCCAAGGACGGCACGCATCGTTATCCCGAATTACCCGCATCACATCCTGCATCGTGGCATCAATGGCTTTGCGGTTTTCGCTCGTGCGGACTACTGCAGGGCGTATCTGGAGCAACTGTCTTACCTGAAGCGGGACTTGAGCGTAAGGATTCACGCGTGGTGCCTGATGCCCGACCACGTGCGCCTCATAGTGGATCCTGGTGAGGACGCAGAGCAGTTGGGGGTGTTGATGAAGCACCTGGCCGGGCGCCACTCACAGCTGCTGAACGGTCTCAGCGGTCGTCGCGGTAGGGTATGGGAAGGGCGATTCCGCTCCACACCAATCCAGCCAGACCGCTACATGCTCGCCTGCATGCGTTATGTCGAAACCTCTCCTGTCCGGGCAGGCATGGTCAATTGCGCGGAGCAGTACCAATGGTCCAGCGTGCGAGAACGTCGCGAAGAGGGCGCAGCATCACTGCTCGACCTTGAAGAACATTACCTCTCGTGCGCGGACCGGGCAGATACGCGGTACACCCGCTACGCCCGTTGGCTGTCAGTTCCGAGCACCGATGCGGAGAACCTTTTTCTCGGTTGGTCGGTCCGTAGTGGCACTCCGTGCGGGTCATCCGCGTTCATCCGAGCGATCGAATCGGAGTACGGCGTTCGCTTCCCGCGCAAGATGTACACCCGCTGTCACCCGCACCGGAGCGGCATCCTTCTCTAGGAGCGCACCTAAGCTATTGATTTAGGGTGGTCGGCTTGCCGGGAGGCCCCCCAATCGGGGAAAATGCGCGCCTCCATGCAGCAGGGAAATCCGATGTCTTCCAGACGAGAACTCGCCAACGCGATACGCGCGCTCAGCATGGACGCCGTGCAACGCGCGAAGTCCGGTCACCCTGGTGCACCGATGGGCATGGCCGACATCGCCGAGGTCCTCTGGAACGATTTCCTCAAACACAATCCTGCGAATCCGCATTGGGCTGACCGCGACCGCTTCGTGCTGTCGAACGGACACGGCTCCATGTTGCTGTACTCGGTGCTGCACCTCACCGGCTACGCGCTGTCCATGGATGAGTTGAAGAACTTCCGCCAGTTGCATTCGCAGACCCCTGGCCACCCCGAGTTCGGGTATGCCCCAGGTGTGGAGACCACCACCGGCCCATTGGGGCAGGGCATCACCAACGCGGTCGGCATGGCGCTGGCGGAGAAGATACTCGCTGCCCACTTCAACCGTCCCGGCCATGACATCGTTGACCACTACACTTGGGCGTTCCTGGGTGACGGCTGCCTGATGGAGGGCATCAGTCACGAGGCCTGCTCCTTCGCCGGAACGCACAAGCTCGGCAAGCTCATCGCCTTCTACGACGACAACGGCATTTCCATTGACGGCGAAGTGCACGGGTGGTTCACCGACGACACACCCAAGCGTTTCGAGGCTTATGGCTGGCAGGTGATCAAGAATGTGGATGGTCACGATGCTGAGGCCGTGAAGAAAGCCATCCGCAAGGCCAAGCGGGCCACCGACAAGCCGACGCTCATCTGTTGCAAGACCATCATTGGTTTCGGTGCCCCGAACAAGCAGGGCAAGGAAGAGTGTCACGGTGCGCCGTTGGGTGACGACGAGATTGCATTGGCCCGCAAGACGCTCGCTTGGACCCATGCTCCGTTCGAGATCCCCGAACACATCTACAAGGGCTGGGATGCGAAGGCGAAGGGCAAACGCACTGAGCGCAAATGGCACAAGGCCTTCGAGGCTTATCGCGCAGCGCACCCGGAGCTGGCTGCCGAGTTCGAGCGCCGCATGGAAGGTCTGCTCCCGGACGATTTCGGCGCGCTGGCGGACGCGTTCGTTGCGAGCTGTGCTGCAGACCCGAAGGACGTGGCTACGCGCAAGTCCTCGGAAATGGTGCTGAACGGCTTTGGCCCGAAGCTCCCGGAGTTGTTGGGGGGTTCCGCTGATCTCACGGGCTCCAACCTCACCTTCTGGAAGGGTTCCAAGGGCATCACTGGCGACGACGCTGCAGGCAACTACCTGTTTTACGGCGTGCGCGAGTTCGGCATGTCCGCCATCATGAACGGCCTGACACTACATGGTGGCTTTATCCCGTATGCGGGCACCTTCCTCACGTTCTCGGACTATGCACGCAACGCTCTGCGCATGGCCGCGTTGATGAAAATTCGCGCCATCCATGTCTATACCCACGATTCCATCGGCCTGGGTGAGGATGGCCCGACCCACCAGTCCGTCGAGCACGCGCAATCGCTGCGACTCATTCCCAATCTGTCGGTGTGGCGCCCCTGCGATACGGTGGAGACGGCCGTGGCCTGGCGTGATGCCATCGAAAGCGCGGACGGGCCGACTGCCTTGTTGCTGACGCGACAGAATCTGCCGCAGCAATCGCGCAGTGCGGCGCAGATTGCAGATATCGCACGCGGTGGCTATGTACTCAAGGATTGCGACGGCCAGCCACAACTGACGCTCATTGCCACTGGCTCGGAAGTCCATCTCGCCGCGGCCGCTGCAGCCGAGCTTTCTGACCGAGGTCATCGCGTCCGCGTGGTATCCATGCCCAATATGGGACTGTTCGCGGCCCAAGATGCGGCCTACCAGGCTTCGGTGCTCGGTATAGGCGCGCGCATGGCCATCGAGGCCGGGGTCACCGACGGATGGTGGCGCTGGGTCGGCCCCCAGGGGCGCATCATCGGGTTGGATAGATTTGGGGAATCGGCGCCCGCGAAGGACGTCTTTGAATACTTCGGTTTCACGGTCGACAACATACTGAAACATGCCGGCGAGATGCTGGCCTGACACAAGGGAGCGGAAATATGACGATCAAGGTTGCCATCAATGGCTATGGGCGCATCGGGCGCAACATCCTGCGCGCGCTGTATGAGGCGGGGCGAACGACGGAGATTGCCATTGTCGCCATCAACGACCTCGGTGATGCCAATACCAATGCTCATCTGACCCGCTACGACACAGCGCATGGCAAGTTCCCGGGCACGGTCGAGGTCGACGGTGATTACATGGTGGTCAACGGCGATCGCATCCGCGTCTGCGCCGAGCGTGACCCCGCCAAGCTCCCCTGGGGCGAGTTGGGTGTGGATGTGGTGCTGGAGTGTACGGGCCTGTTCACCAGCAAAGCCAAGGCCTCCGCCCACCTCACCGCGGGCGCGAAGAAGGTCGTCATTTCGGCACCCGGCGGCAGTGATGTCGATGCGACCATTGTCTACGGCGTGAACCACACCGTCCTGAAGGGCTCGGACACAGTCATCTCGAATGCCTCGTGCACCACGAACTGTCTGGCCCCGCTGGTCCAACCGTTGCACGACGCCATCGGCGTGGAGCAGGGACTCATGACCACCATCCACGCCTACACCAATGACCAGGTGTTGACGGATGTCTACCACTCCGACCTGCGTCGTGCGCGTTCGGCGACCATGTCCATGATTCCGACCAAGACTGGCGCCGCAGCCGCAGTTGGTCTCGTGCTTCCTGAGTTGAACGGCAAGCTGGATGGCTTCGCGATTCGCGTCCCCACCATCAACGTATCCATGGTGGACCTGGTATTCACGGCCAAGCGTGACACCAGCGTCGAGGAAGTGAACAAGGTACTCAAGGCTGCCTCCGAGGGCGCGCTCAAAGGCATCTTGAATTATTCCGATGGCCCGCTGGTGAGCGTGGATTTCAACCACGACCCGGCATCTTCAACCTATGACGCCACGCTGACCAAGGTCAGTGGCCGCCTGGTCAAGGTCTGCTCGTGGTATGACAACGAGTGGGGCTTCTCCAACCGCATGCTCGACACCACCTTAGCGCTGATGAGTGCGAACTGACTCCAGGAGGCACACCATGCTCCCGAACCGTAGACCCGAGGCAAGAATGCCCATCATCAAGATGACCGACCTGGACCTGAGAGGTAAGCGCGTGCTGATTCGCGAGGACCTCAATGTGCCGCTGGCCGACGGGAAGGTCACCTCGGACACGCGTATCCGTGCCGCGTTGCCCACCATTCAGCATGCGCTAGACAAAGGCGCGAAGGTGATGGTGATGTCGCACCTCGGTCGACCGAAGGAAGGTGAGTTCGACGAGGCCTTCTCGCTCGCGCCGGTAGCGAAGCGCCTCTCCGAGTTGCTGGGCGTGAAGGTGCGTCTGGAGCGCGACTGGTTGGATGGGGTAGTCATTGCTGATGGTGAAGTGGTGCTGTGTGAGAACGTCCGATTCAACGCGGGTGAGAAGAAAAACGATCCTGCGCTGTCCAAGCGCATGGCGGATCTGTGCGACATCTTCGTGATGGACGCGTTCGGGACTGCACACCGTGCGCAGGCGTCGACCTGTGGGGTGGGCGAAATCGCGCCGATTGCCTGCGCGGGCCCGCTGCTCGCGGCAGAGCTTGATGCCTTGTCACGCGCACTGGAGAGCCCCAAACGCCCGCTGGTGGCCATTGTTGCGGGCTCGAAGGTGTCCTCCAAGCTGACGGTCCTTGAGTCGCTGTCCACGGTGGTGGACCAACTCATCGTCGGTGGTGGCATCGCCAACACCTTCATCGCGGCAGCTGGGCACAACATCGGCAATTCTTTGCACGAGCCGGACCTGATTGCCGAGGCAAAGCGCTTGATGGCACAGGCGAAGGCGCGCGGTGGAGACATCCCATTGCCGACTGACGTCGTCATCGCTGAGGAGTTCTCCGCCAGTGCGGAAGCCGATATCCGCAAAGTGGATGGCGTGGCGGATGGCGAGATGATTCTCGACATCGGTCCGGACACTGCGGAGATGTACGCGGAGATTCTCAAGACAGCGGGGACCATCGTCTGGAACGGCCCGGTGGGTGTGTTCGAGTTCGACCAGTTCGGCGAAGGAACCCGTGTATTAGCACAAGCCATCGCCGAGAGCCCGGCCTACTCGATTGCCGGAGGTGGTGATACGCTGGCAGCCGTAGAGAAGTACGCGGTCGCTGATCGGATTTCCTACATTTCCACCGGTGGCGGGGCTTTCCTCGAGTTCCTTGAGGGCAAGACCCTGCCCGCGGTCGCGATGCTCGAACAGCGCGCGCAGCACTGATGGCACGCCGGACCAAGATCGTCGCAACACTGGGTCCGGCCACCGATGACGAGCGCGTGCTCGACGGCATCATTCTTGCAGGGATGGATGTCGCGCGCGTCAACTTCTCCCACGGCAACGCCGACAATCACCGTCGGCGCGTTGAGCATGTGCGTGCGCGTGCGGCGGCGCTCAAGCGCGATGTCGGTGTGCTCGCCGATCTGCAGGGGCCGAAAATTCGCATCGAGCGCTTCCGCGACGGTCCTGTGGAGCTGGTCGAAGGTCGTTCATTCATCCTGGATGCCTCGCTCGGCTCGGATGAAGGCTCGATTGATGCCGTCGGCATCACCTACAAGGACCTCCCGAACGATGTGGTCGCCGACGACGTCCTGCTCCTCAATGACGGTCTGATTGCACTCACGGTCGACAAGGTCGAAGGGTCACGGATTCATTGCATTGTGATTGCGGGTGGTGAGCTTTCCAACGGCAAGGGCATCAACCGTCAGGGTGGTGGACTGTCAGCGCCTGCATTGACCGAGAAGGACCGGGAGGATATCCGTACTGCAGCAGCGCTGGGCTGCGACTACCTCGCCGTTTCCTTCCCGCGGACCGCGGCGGATGTAGAAGAGGCGCGTTCGCTGTTGCGCGAAGCCGGTGGCACCGGTGGAATAGTGGCCAAGATCGAGCGTGCGGAGGCCGTGACCAATATCCGGGAGATCATTCTTGCTTCGGATGCGGTGATGATTGCGCGCGGTGACCTCGGTGTCGAAATCGGGGATGCGGAGCTCCCGGGTGTGCAGAAGATGATCATCCATACCGCGCGGGACCTGAACACGGTCTGCATCACCGCCACACAGATGATGGAGTCCATGATCGAAAATCCGGTCCCGACCCGCGCTGAGGTACTCGATGTTGCCAACGCGGTCATGGACGGCACAGATGCTGTGATGCTGTCAGCGGAGACGGCGTCGGGGCGCTATCCCGTGAAAACCATCCAGGCGATGTCCCGCGTATGTGAAGGTGCCGAACGCCAACGCATGACCCAGCGTTCCGGGCATCGCATGGAGGAGACCTTCGCGCGCACGGATGAAGCCATTGCCATGGCGACCATGTACACGGCCAACCATTTCGACATCAAGGCCATCCTCGCGCTCACCGAGTCAGGTTCCACGGCGCTTTGGATGTCCCGTATCCGTTCGGGGATCCCGATCTTCGCGCTGACCCGCCACGAGGTCACGCGTCGTCGTGTGACTTTGTACCGCGGTGTTTACCCCGTGGACTTCGATGTCGTGGACCATGACTCCTCACGCGTGACGGCAGACGCCATAGAGCGTCTGCTCGAACTGGGCGCCGTGGATGAGGGCGACCGTGTCATCATCACCAAGGGCGAATTGTCGGGTATCGCCGGCGGTACGAATTCAATGAAGATTGTGCGCGTGGGGGACCACCGCATGGCCGAGACCTAGGAGAGGGAATATGCTGATATCAATGCGCCAGTTGCTGGACCACGCGGCCGAACACGGCTACGGCGTGCCGGCATTCAACGTGAACAACCTCGAGCAGATGCGCGCCATCATGGAAGCGGCCGAGAAGACTGCGAGCCCGGTCATTGTGCAGGCCTCGGCCGGCGCACGTAAGTATGCGGGAGCACCGTTCTTGCGCCATCTCATCCTCGCTGCCATCGAGGAATGGCCACATATCCCGGTTGTCATGCATCAGGACCATGGGGCCTCTCCTGCGGTTTGCCAGCGCTCCATCCAATTGGGGTTCAGTTCCGTCATGATGGACGGGTCGCTGGGCGAAGACATGAAGACGCCAATGGACTTTGACTACAACGTGCGTGTCACCCGCCAGGTCGTGGACATGGCGCATGCCTGCGGGGTGTCAGTGGAAGGCGAGTTGGGCTGTCTGGGTTCACTGGAGACCGGCATGATGGGCGAGGAGGACGGCTCCGGTGCCGAGGGCGTACTCTCCCATGACCAGTTGCTCACCGACCCCGAGGAAGCTGCCGAGTTCGTGAAGGCCACCAAGGTGGATGCGTTGGCCATCGCCATCGGTACCAGCCATGGTGCGTACAAGTTCACACGCCCGCCGACCGGGGACATCCTGGCCATCGAGCGCATCAAGGCCATCCATAAGCGCATTCCTGACACGCATCTCGTCATGCACGGGTCGTCTTCGGTACCGCAAGATTGGCTTGCCATCATCAACGAGTACGGTGGTGATATGGGCGAAACCTATGGCGTGCCGGTGGAGGAGATCCAGCAGGGCATCAGGCACGGCGTGCGCAAGGTGAATATTGATACCGACCTGCGCATGGCCAGCACCGGCGCCATCCGCCGTTTCCTTGCGCACAACAAGGCCGAGTTCGACCCGCGCAAATACCTGAAGGAAACCATCACCGCGATGCGTGATATCTGCATCGCCCGCTATGAGGCCTTCGGAACCGCAGGCAACGCCCCGAAGATCAAGCCGATTTCCCTAGAGGCCATGTTCCAGCGCTACGAGAAAGGCGAGCTCGACCCCCGCATTGTTTGATTTGCACCACTAACCGCTCGGCTTTGGATGTGTGATTTTCCGGGGACGCTGTGAATACATCCCTGTACGCTCCGGGGGCGCCGTCCCTGGCGCCCACGGCCCCGGAAAATCCACATCACTTCGCCTCGCTTGTGTGGCACGTTCTTGCATGTAGGAGCGGCCTTGCTTCGTGGGAGCGGCCCTCTGGCCGCGAAGATTGAAGGGTGGCAGTAGCCTATGCATTCGCGACCAGAGGGTCGCTCCCACGGCGCAGTCTAGATTGTAGGAGCGGCGCTTCGCGCCGCGAATGTGCAATTTTTTGCTAGCATCGGTACATGAAAAAGCTCCTCAAGGTCCTAGGTGGCGCTGCGGTCGCCATCCTCCTCATCCTCGCCATCGGCGCCGGCTGGTTCTGGCATCAGCTCGACGCGAGCATCCCCCAGTACGACGGCTCACTTACGCTAGCGGGCCTCATCAACCCGGTGACAGTCGAGCGTGACGAACTGGGTGTGGTCACCATCCACGCAGACCACGCATTGGACGAAGCCCGTGCGCTGGGATTCGTGCATGCCCAAGAGCGCTTCTTCCAGATGGACCTGCTACGACGCAGTGCCGCAGGTGAGCTGTCGGGTCTGGTCGGTGCGGCAGCCGTGCGCATGGACGAGCAGCGCCGTCGTCATCGCCTGCGCCGTACCGCACGCGAGACCGTGGCTCAAGCACCCGCCGAGTATCGTGCCTTGGTCGAGGCGTATACCGAGGGTGTGAACGCCGGCCTCGGCGCCTTGCGTGCGAAGCCCTTCGAGTACCTCTTGTTGCGCACCTCACCGGAGCCGTGGCGCGCCGAGGACACAGTGCTGACGGTGGCGGCCATGTACTTCGACCTGCAGGGTGGTACTGCTCTGCACAAACGAAGCGAACTGATTGCGCGTGAAGTTTTGCCAGCCGCAGTCGCCGACTTCCTCTACCCGAGAGTCACAGCCTCCGATGCGCCTCTCGTCGGCGATGTGACCCCGGAGGCAACCATTCCAGGCGCAGAGGACTACGACTTGCGCACGCTACCGCGCGAGTGGTTCGAAGGCAGGACTCCAAGCGGTCAGATGCCACCGTTCGGATCCAACAACTGGGCGGTCGCTGGAACGCATACGGCGAACGGTCGCGGGTTGCTGGCCAACGACATGCATCTCGGTTTGCAGACACCCTCCATCTGGTTCCGCGCGTCGCTACGGCGGCAGGGTCGCCATGTCACCGGTATCTCCTTGCCCGGGACGCCGCTGATTGTCGTGGGCAGCAACGGTCGCGTCGCCTGGGGATTCACCAACAGCTACGGCGACTGGCTTGATCTGATTGTGTTGGAACTGGATCCCGAAGACCCGCAACGATATCGAACCCCCGATGGGTGGAAGGCACTCGAGGAGGTCACCGAAACCATCGAGGTGGCAAACGGTGCGCCGCATGAGGCACGCTTCTTGGTCACGGAGTGGGGACCGGTCATGGGAGAACTCCCGGACGGTCGCCCGTATGCCGTGCGCTGGGTAGCGCACGACCCTGAAGGTTACGCACCCGGGTTTCTCGCCTTGGAAACCGCCGACACTGTGGACGAAGCACTCCTGGCCGCGCAGCACTCCGGAATCCCAGCGCAAAACTTTGTGGTCGCGGATGCCGATGGCGACATCGCCTGGACCATCATGGGGCGGATGCCGCGACGGGTGGGCGATGGCACGGTCAGCAGTTCCTCCGGTGACGGACCCGCGTGGGATGGTTGGTTGGACCCAGCGGAGTACCCTGTTGTCCGGTCGCCAGCCAACGGCCGCTTGTGGACCGCCAATTCCCGTGTCGTGGATGGCGAGATGTTGGCGAAGGTCGGGGATGGCGGCTATGCGCTGGGAAACCGCGCACGGCAGATTCGTGACCGGCTCATGGCGGTAGACGATGCCACGCCAGCAGACATGTTGGCCATCCAGTTGGACGACGAAGCCTTGTTCTATGCGCGCTGGCGGGCGCAGCTGCTGGCGCTGTTGGATGATGCAACCATCGCCACTGACCTGCGTTGGCACGCGGTCCGCGACGCTGTTCGTGATTGGGGCGGACACGCCTCCGTGGACTCCGTCGGGTTCCGCTTGGTGCGGGGCTGGCGCAGCACCCTGATTGCAGATGTGCTTACTGCATTGACCGCGGAAATTCGACACCACGATGCCGAGTGGGTCCATCGTAGTTTCCGCAGCGAGGCTTGGGCTTGGCCCTTGGTGTCAGAGGAACCGGAGCATTTGCTTCATCCTGCCTACACCAGCTGGCGCGACATGAAGCTCGCCGCTCTGAATCAACTGCTCGACAACCTCGGCGTGCAAAACCCGACGGATCTTGCGCAACGAACTTGGGGGCAACTCAATGTTGCGCGCGTTCAGCACCCCTTGAGTCAAGCGGTCCCGGCTTTGGGCCGTTGGTTGGATATGCCGCCGCAATCACTGGCCGGCGAAGGAAACACGCCGCGGGTTCAGGGCATACGTTACGGCGCCTCGCAACGGATGGCGGTGAGCCCCGGGGATGAGACGAATGGCTACTTCCACATGCCGGGTGGCCAGAGCGGGCATCCGCGCTCACGCTTTTACGGTGCGGGCCATCAGGATTGGGCGGAAGGCAGACCAACGCCGTTCATGCCCGGCGAGACCGCACACACGCTACGGCTTTTGCCGGACCCGGCCGTGACGGTATTGCCGTCAGGTGCGTTGGCGGTTGCGCCCAATCTGTCCACAGCACCGGACGGCAGCACGCTTTTGAGTTGGATCGAGCCGCTGCCAGCTGGCGGGCATGCGCTGATGTTCTCGCGACGGTCCGTCGAGGGAGTATGGTCAACGCCCGGTGTGATTGCGCAAGGTGATGATTGGTTTGTGAACTGGGCGGACTTCCCGGCGCTGGTCGAACTCGGCGACGGCACGCTGGTTGCTCATTGGTTGCAGAAGAGCGGCCCCAGCACATATGCCTACGATGTACTTGTGAGCCGTTCTGTGGACGGTGGCAGGACCTGGAGTGCAGGCGAGCGACCGCATACAGACGGTACCCAGACCGAGCATGGATTTGTTTCCCTGCTGCCCATAGCCAGCGACACGGTGCGCCTGGTCTGGTTGGATGGTCGCGAGACCGGCGGAGGAGGGCACGCTGCACATGTTCACGGCCACAGCGACGAGGGGACCATGACGTTGCGTACACGCACCCTGAGCAGCGATGGCAGGTGGGGTGAAGAAACCCTGCTGGATGGGTCGGTGTGCGACTGTTGCCAGACGGCCGCGGTCAACACAAGTCGCGGTGCGGTTGTCATTTATCGCAACAGGACGAGTGAAGAGATCCGCGACATCTGGTCTGTTGCCGAGGAAAGTGGCGGCTGGGGCGAACCTCGCCCGGTGCACGAAGATGGCTGGCATATCACAGGCTGTCCGGTGAATGGTCCCTCCGTGGTCGCCGATGGCGATGCACTATCGGTTGCCTGGTTCACTGGCGCGGGGGGCTCACCTCAGTTGTATCTCTCGCAATCGACAGACGCCGGAGCAAGTTTCACCGAACCGGTGCGCATGGACTCCGGCACCACCGTGGGTCGCGCGGGCGTTGTCATGACGGCGGACGGCGTGGTGTGGGTGAGTTGGCTGGACGCGGAAGGGGATGAGGGCGCCATCCGCTTGCGAGCACTCGATCGCGACGGCGAACCAGGTGCAACACTCACTGTGGCACGCTCGAGTGCTGCACGCGCCAGTGGGTTTCCGCGGCTTGCCGCGGTTTCCGACGGGCTATTGCTGGTCTGGACGGAGCCTGGCGTGGGCCTCAGGGCTGCCCTGCATCGCTGACCGCCTGTCCGCTACCCATCAAGCGCGTCAAATCAGCCAACACCTCGGCGGAGTGGGTGTCCGGGTTCACGCGACCGTAGTGTTTCGCGATTTGCCCTTGCGGATTGATGATGAAGGTCTCGCGGCGCGCGAACGCCAAGGGCCCCATGCGCGTCAAGACACCGTAGGCGGTAGACACTTCTTTTTCGGCATCTGACAGCAAGCTGAACGGAAGGGAGTATTTCTCAGCGAATGCCTGATGCGATTCCACATCGTCGAGGCTGATGCCAACGATGGATACGCCCATTTCCCGGAAACGGAAAATGTCGTCACGGAAATTGCAGGCCTCAGTGGTGCATCCTGGCGTGTCGTTCTTCGGATAAAAGTAAAGGACCAGCCATTTTCCCTGATAGCCCTCAAGGGTGTGAGTCTGGCCGTTCTGATCCATAAGCGAGAACGGCGGTGCCGCTTCACCCTCTTTGGGCTGCGAGGCCTGTGCGGGGGAGGAGAACAGCCATGCCGCGACAGCAACAGCAACGGCGATGGCGACGAGAATGAGGGTCATGCGCATGGCAACCTCCAGAGAAGCTATAAAGTTGTACAAGCTTTTTCCTGATGTTTCAGTACTATACAGCATATGGCATGGATGGGGTCCCTACGCGCGCGCATCGTCCTGCTGGTCGCCATGGTGGCGGTTCCGGCCATCGTCGCACTTTGGGTCATTTCGGATGCGCACCATGATGATGCCCGTGCTGCGGCAGAAGCGCGCATCGCTCAACTGGCGATTGGTGTGGCAGGGGAGCAACGCCGGGTTCTGACCGCGTCGGCCAGGCTTCTCAATGCGCTGACAACCTCAACAGCACTGGCGTTGGGGTACCGGGATGCCTGTGGCTTTCTACTCACAGCGTTCAACCGCGAGTACGACATCCTCGAGGGTCTGCAAGTACTGGAAGGCGATGAGGTTTGGTGCGAGTCGGGTGACGCGGACATCGCCGCCGCTGTCCGCGACATGGCCGCACCTACCATTCAGCGCGGACGTCAGGGAAAAAGGGTCAGCGCAGGCCCAGCTGTGCTGGTGGGTACCACACCGTACCTTCCCATCGCGGTACCGTTTACGGCCAGCAATCCGGATGGGCGCGGTGGTTACGAGGGCAGCGTCGAGCGTGAACTGGTTGCGGTCATCAAGCTGGGCGGGTTTGAGGAGATTGCCTCTCAATATGGTCTGGACGAAGAGGGAGGATTAATCGTCCTGTTTGATCACGATGGCCGCCTACTGGTTCGGCATCCACGCCGGGACGAGTATCTCGGCCGCACTGCGGTGGAGGCGGCACGCGGCATCAGCGAGTACTTCACTGAAATACCTGTCGTTGTGGAGGACGTCAGCTTTGACGGTACTCGCCGCGTACACGCTGCCCTACGCCTTGAGGTAGGGCCCGGCTTCGACTATCCGTTTGCCGTGGTGGCTGCATTGCCCCTTGACCGCATTTTCGCCGATGCCAACCGCGTCCGTCAGGACGGCATACTCCACCTTCTGGGGATCGCGCTCGTCATCGTCCTGCTCTCGTCCCTGATCACGCAGTGGTTTCTGCGTCGCGATATCGCTCCCTTGATAGAGCTTACCGAGCAGCTCGGCGATGGTAACTTGCCGACGGAGGGTAAGGCCTACAGCGGCCCGACCGAGTTTGTGCGCTTGCGTGACGCGATGGTTGCCAGTGCCCAGGCCAGGACCATCAGCGACAGCCGCCTGCAATCGGCGCTGCAGCGACTGGATACCTACTTCCGCAATTCGCCCATGGCTTTTCTCGAGCTTGACCCACAATTCCGAATCCGCCTTTGGACGCCGCAGGCAGAGGCCTTGTTCGGCTGGAAGCAGGACGAGGCCGTAGGCAAGACGATTATTGATCTGGGTATGGTCCACGAGGGCGATATCGCGCAGGTGGAGGACATGCTGCGACAAGTGGTGCAGGCGGGTGGCTATGTGGTGAACCACCATCGCAACCTGACGCGCGGAGGCAGGGTTGTCTGGTGTGAGTGGCATACGTCGATGTTGGTAGGTGAGCACGGTCAGGTCGAGTCCATCCTGTGCATCGCCATGGATGAGACTGTGAGGGTAATGGCGTCAAAACAGCACGAGCGTCAGGAGGAGGAGTACCGCCTGCTCTTCATGGCGAACCCGGCACCTATGTGGGTGTTTGACTCCGAGACTTTCAGGTTCCTTGCCGTGAACGACGCTGCAGTCCGCCGCTACGGATGGAGCGAGTCCGAGTTCCTGAGTATGAAACTGACGGACATACGCTCTGCGGCGGAGAACGAGCGCCTGCGTTCTTGGTTGTCCGGCAGCAAAGTCAGAACCTTGAAAAACGCCGGCATCTGGATGCACAAGGACAAGGCAGGGACGGAGTTCCCGGTGGAGGTGACCAGCGATGATATCGTCTGGCAGGGTCAGCCAGCCAGAATCGTTGTCGTTCACGATGTCACCGACCGCGAGCGCACGCGCGCCCATCTGCAACAGATGATGGAAGGCGCGCTCACCCTTGCCCGTATTGGCGAGGATCCACTTCGGAGAGTACCCGTGGACCTCACCAGGATGACGACAGGTATTGTCGATGACCTACTGAAGTCCGGGCAGAAAATGCGCGACGCGCAGGTGGACATCGAGCCCAACATGACTGCGCAGGCGGATCCTGAGTTGTTACGCGTAGCGCTCACGCACCTGCTCTCCAACGCGCTCAAGTTCAGTTGCGAACGCACGACAGCACGCATCAAAGTAGGTAGCGAGCGTGTAGACGGTACTGTGGTGTATTACGTGCGCGATAACGGCATTGGGTTCGAGCCAGAATCCGCTGACCTGCTTTTTGAAATCACTGCACCTGTCAAAGGACCCAGCGGTGGCATCCGCGCCGGCATCGGTCTGGCGACGGTCAAGCGCATCATCCGTCATCATGGCGGGAGGGTATGGGCGGTTGGACAACCTGACGAGGGTGCAACGGTTCACTTCACCCTGTCAGACGGGTAGAGTGGCCTATGACCAAGGCGCTTATCAGTATCTTGATTGTTGAGGACAACCCCGCAGATACCAGCGCCTGCGACCTTGCCCAGTGCTATCTGTTCTGCAATCCCCTCCCTGCCGGTGAGGCAAGCGAGTTCCTGCGCAAGAGGAAAGTACGCGAGGTATGACGGAGGGCATCAATGGATTGGTACTGACTGGGGGCGGTGCGCGCGCTGCCTACCAGGTCGGTGTTCTCAAAGCGTTGGCGGAGGCGGTCCCAAGCGGTGCCGGAAACCCGTTTCCAGTCGTGAGTGGCATCTCAGCGGGTGCCATCAATGTGGCATCTCTGGCCTGTTTCGGTAACGATTTCCACCGCGGTGTGGACGCGCTGGAGCGCGTTTGGAACGGGTTCCGTATCCAGCAGGTTGTGCGATCCGACCCCTGGACCATGGCCAAGAGTTCCGGGCGGTGGTTCACGGCACTGGTGAGCGGCGGGGTAATCATGAAGCCCCCCCGGTCCCTGCTGGACAATCAGCCGCTACGCGAACTTCTCCAGCGAGAGGTGCCTTTGGAGCGCATCCCGGGAGCCATCGAACGTGGAGAAGTGCAAGCAGTCGCGGTGACGGCCTCGGCTTACAGCACCGCTCGCTCGGTGACTTTTTTTGACGGCATGCCGGGCCTGGAAGAATGGCAGCGGATGCGACGGGGAGGCGTTAGGGAGCGACTTACCGTGGAACATCTGATGGCGTCGGTGTCCCTGCCGTTCGTATTTCCCGCTACCCGTGTTGGCCACGAATATTACGGTGATGGCGCGCTCAGGCAGGGCGCACCCTTGTCGCCTGCGCTGCATCTTGGGGCAGACCGGGTGCTTGTCATCGCCCTGCGGCATGAGCAGCCCAATCCTGCTCCGAGCGCCGATCAGCCCGCGGAATATCCATCGATGGGCCAGATTGCCGGTTACATGTTGGACGCCTTGTTCACGGACAGCCTGTATGCGGATGCCGAGCGTCTGCGTCGGATCAACCGAACAGTTGATGCTGTCACCAGCGATGGGGGCACTACAGGTAGCGTCACACTCCGCAACGTGGACCTCATGATCATTAGTCCTAGTGAAGACCCACGCCTTATCGCAGCGCGGCACCTGAGGGCGTTGCCACGGGCACTCAGAACACTGTTATGGGGGGTGGGCGCATTGAATCGCGGTGGTATGCAGCTCATCAGCTACTTGCTGTTCGAGGCAGGGTTTACCAGGGAATTGCTCCAACTCGGTTACAAGGATGCCAGATCGCAGTTGCCGGAACTGCTGCGATTCCTGAAAATGACACCATGACCTACTGCCTCGCGCTGGCGCTGGATGCCGGCTTCGTCTGTGTTTCGGATTCCAGAACAAATGCCGGGGTGGACAACATCTCCACCTACAGCAAGATGCATCGCTTCTCCTTGCCGGGAGATCGTGTGTTCGTGCTGCTGTCCTCGGGCAATCTCGCAACGACGCAATCTGTGGTGACACGGCTTCGCAGGGAAATCGAGTTGGGGGACGACGGCTCCGGGCTTCATTCGCTTGGCCATATGGCGGACGCTGCGGCCTATGTAGGTGAGTTGAGCCAAGCTGCCCAGCAGGCTGGCAAGGAGGGGCAGGACCAGGACAACGAATTCCAGGCCACCTTCATCTTGGCAGGGCAGATTGCGGGTGGTGCGCACGCGGTGTATCTCATTTACCCGCAGGGTAACTACATAGCGGCCACGCCTGAAACACCCTATTTGCAGGCGGGGGAACTCAAGTACGGAAAGCCGATCCTGGACCGGCTCGCGATGCATGACATGAGTCTGACCGCCGCAGCACGAGTCGCGTTGGTTTCCATGGAGGCCTCAATGCGAAGTAACCTGTCGGTGGGTCCTCCGATTGAGCTCTTGCTCTACGAAGAAGGTGCCCTCGATGAAGGTCGTTACCTGAAATACGACCGCGACAGTCTGTACTGGCGGACACTCACGCGCAGCTGGAACGAGGGCCTCAAGAATGCGCTCGAACGGCTACCACGATTCGATTGGGAGTGATGGTTATGCAAAGAATTCTGCTTGTTGCTGTATTGATATTCGCGACCCCCTTGTATGCGGGAGAGATTGAATCGTTCGGCATCGTCATCCACGGCGGCGCCGGGACGATTTCCCGGGATGCGATGACCCCAGAGCGTGAGGCGGCTTACCATGCTGCACTACGTGATGCCCTGCAGGCGGGCAGTGCCATTCTAGAATCCGGCGGCACGAGCCTGGATGCGGTTGTCGAAGCCGTACGTCGGCTTGAGGACGCGCCGCTGTTCAATGCGGGTCGCGGCGCGGTGTTCACATCGGAGGGCACCAACGAGCTGGATGCTGCGATCATGGACGGCGCGACATTGAATGCTGGGGCCATTGCAGCGGTGACACGCATCCGTAATCCCATATTGCTGGCGCGGATGGTAATGGAGCGGTCGCCACATGTGATGATGATAGGCAGTGGCGCGGAGTCGTTTGCGGCAGAGCAAGGCATGAGCTTCGTGGATCCGTCATGGTTTCATACCGACGAGCGGCGTCGCCAGCTTGAGCGCGCCATCGAAGCGCAACGCCGTGGTGCGGCAGACCAGCTCCCGCGTGAGTTCGCTTACGGCACCGTCGGCGCAGTGGCTTTGGACAAGCACGGCAATCTGGCAGCGGCCACCTCCACAGGCGGCATGACCAACAAGCGTTGGGGTCGTGTCGGAGATGTGCCCATCATCGGTGCAGGCACCTATGCGGACAACGCCACCGCGGCAATCTCAGCAACAGGACATGGGGAGTATTTCATCCGCTCCGTGGTGGCGCATGAGATTGCCGCGCGCATGCGCCTGCAAGGCAAGGACCTGGAAACCGCCGCTGACGAGGTCGTGATGGGTGTATTGGTGGAGCGAGGCGGGGACGGCGGCATCATCGCCATAGACCGTGAGGGCAATATCAGCATGCCCTTCAACTCCGCGGGCATGTATCGCGGCTACCTCCTGGGCGGTGAGGATATCTATACTGCCATTTTCAGGTAGGTGGGATTCGTCCGGACCCTACGAGTTCGTGGATGAACCTGAGTTTCTCGATGGTCTCTGGGGCCAGCGCGAAGGGATAGGCATCGCTCAGGCCCAGGCTCCGGTTCATGCTGTTGATTGCGGTGGTCAATGGCACCCAAGCAGCAATCATCTCATCGAAATCGCCTGGCGCTTGGGCACCTGAAAACGCCGGTGCCTCTTTGGCAGTCTCCAGCGCGTCAAGCATCTGCAGATAGTGTGCCCAGGTCTCCGCCCAGTCCTCCCACGGGTGGGAGGAGGCATACGCGCTGATGCAGCGTATGGACCAATCCGCGGCGGGGCCTTCCACATAGTAGCGTTCGAGAGCCGAGCGGTAGTCCTCACGCTCATCGCCGAAAACCTCGCGGAATCGGGTCATGCGCGCATCGTCTCCGCGTAGCAATTGCTCCCAGAAGAAGTGACCGCTCTCGTGGCGAAAATGTCCGAGCAAGGTCCGGTAGGCTTCGTTCATGGCGACGCGCATCTGCTCGCGCGCGACATCATCTGCCTCGGCGATGTTGATGGTAATCATGCCCTGTGAGTGACCGGTCATGACCCGACCATCCGTGCCGCTCTCGGTGAACTCGGCACCGGCAGGGTTGTCCTCGAGGAAGGCAAAGGCCAGGCCTGCGAACGGCAGATTGAGGTTCAGCAGGTCGTAAATGAGGCGCCGCTTGGCGGATTCAATCCTGGCCCAGAGCAGCCGGTTCCAGGAACTCGACAGGTTGGGGATGACGCGGTTGAGTCGACAGGCCACGCAGAACGCATGACCGTCATCCACCAGCCAGTTACAGACCTGTTCGTACTCATAGTTGCCACAGGGCGTCCACCCAGGCGTGTTCATATCGCCCATGGTGAGTGTACTCGGCATGAAGCCGAGCCGATGACCGCAGGCCAGGCACTCCGTGTTTTCAAAATACACCTGGTTGCCGCAATCACAGCGGAATGTGCGCATGGTCAGTTGTCCTGGTCGACCGAGAACCAGGTCGCGTTGATATCGGTGTGGACCCCGGCGATGGCCAGCTGGAGCTTGTCGAGGAATTCGTGCAACTCGCCCTGCATGAGCTTGTCCACATCCGCCTTCTTCAGGCGGCGCTGGATACGCGCAATGGTGCGTCGGGAAAGGTCATTTCGCGGCAAGCGCTGCAAACAAGAGTCTACTTCGTCGAGACAGTGTGCCACCGCGCGCGGGAACAGGGGGTCCTTGAGCAGGAAGCGCAACACGTCGGCGCCCCGCACCCTGACACGCACATGGTGACGATACATCTGGTATCCGGTCAGCGATTTCAGCACGCTCATCCACTGGATGTTCTCGAAGGCGGTGAGGTCTTCATGGCGGTCGAGCAGTAAGTCTTCCGAGCGCACATCCAGAATTCGTGTGGTCATGTCAGCGCGCTCGAGGTAGCGCCCAGCTTTCACGAACCAGTAGGCCTCAGTCCGGCTCATGGTGCCGGCCAACAGGCCAGTAATCTGCTGGCATCGGTTGATCAGGTCCTTGAGGAATTCGTAGCGTGCCCGCTTGGGAACACCGGAGGCCGTGCGTTGCCGCGCGTGCAGATAAAGGTCGTTGAGTTGCTCCCAGGCTTCGCGTGGGACGATGTCTCGTGTGGTACGGAGGTTTTCCCGTGCAAAATCCAAGGCGCTCAGGATTGATCCCGGGTAGCGTCTGTCCGCGACCAGGAACCGCACCACGCTGCGCTCGTCCATCTGCTCGTACAGTTCAGCGAACAATTCCTCGCTGCCAGTGATGGCGATCAGCGGTTCCCAGCCGAAGTCGATGTGTCTGGGCAGGTCCAGAACCAGGTTGGCGTTCACGTTGATGAGGCGCGCAAGATTTTCCGCACGCTCTATGTAGCGCGACATCCAATACAGGTTCTCTGCGACACGGGACAGCATCACCTGCTCTCCCTGTTTAGCGTGTGGTGCCGGCGGTGGGTACACGGCCGACGGACGCTGTGAATACATCCCTGTATGCTGCGGGGGCGACGTCCCTGTCGCCCACGCCCGCCGGCCATGACCCACGCGCCGGCTTCATGCGCCGGTGGCCGCCGCCGTGAGCCAGCGGAGCGAGTGGGTGACGCGTCGGGAGCGAAGCGGCAGCGACGCGTACACCCCGAGCGTAGCGGTGCGGTGGCAACAGTCATGCTTCTGTGTCCACGATCCAGGTGTCCTTGCTGCCACCGCCCTGCGAGGAATTCACCACCAGTGAGCCCCTTCGCATGGCGACGCGCGTGAGTCCACCCGTGGTGACATAAGGGTTTTCACCGGAGAGCACGAAGGGTCGCAGGTCAATATGACGCGGCTCGAACGCGCCATCGACCAATGTAGGCGCACAGGATAGCGTCAGTGTGGGCTGTGCGATGTAGTTGCGCGGGTCCTTCTGGATCAACTTGCCGAACTCTTCGCGCTGTTTTTTTGTCGAGTGGGGGCCGATCAACATGCCGTACCCGCCAGATTCATTCGCTGGCTTGACCACCAGCTTGTGCAGGTTTTCGAGGACATACCCACGTTCCGCCTTGTCCATACACCGGTGGGTCGGCACGTTGGGGATGATCGGATCCTGGTCCAGGTAATAGCGGATAATCTCGGGCACGAAGGAGTACACGACCTTGTCATCCGCGACTCCAGCGCCAGGCGCATTGGCGAGCGCTACATTTCCCGCGCGCCAGGCACGCATGAGGCCTGGTACCCCCAAGGTGGATTCAGGCAGAAAGGCCTCGGGGTCGATGAACAGGTCGTCAATGCGGCGGTAAATCACATCCACCCGTTCCAGACCCGCGATGGTCTTCAGGTAGACGCAGTCATCATCGGCCACCACAAGATCCCGACCTTCGACCAGTTGGCAGCCCATCTGTTGGGCGAGATAGCTGTGCTCGAAGTAGGCGGAGTTGTAAATACCGGGCGTGAGCACGACCACCGTTGGAAAATCTGCCGGCCGCGGCGACATGGACGCCAGCATGTCGTAGAGCTGCGCCGGGTAGTCGTCCACCGGCATGATGACCTGCTCCCCGAACAGCTCGGGAAATGTCCGCTTCATGACCTGCCGGTTCTCGAGCATATAGGACACGCCCGATGGCACACGCAGGTTGTCCTCCAGGACATACAGCGTTCCCTCGGCATCCCGTACCAGATCCGACCCGCAGATATGCGCCCAGGTTGATTGCGGAGGGCTGATTCCCACACATTGCGGGCGGAAGTTCTTGGAGTCCGCGAGCACCTCGGCCGGGAAAACCTTGTCCTTCACGATGCGCTGGTCGTGGTACAGGTCATCAATGAACAGGTTCAGCGCGTCAACGCGCTGTATCAAACCTTGCTCGGTTCGTTCCCACTCCTTGCGCGCGATGATTCTGGGAATGATGTCGAACGGCCAGGCGCGGTCGATAGAACCGCCTTCCTCGTCGTAGACCGTGAAGGTAATACCCATGAGCAGTATGGTGAGCTCTGCAGCGTCCTTGTGGGCCCGCAGATCTTCATCGCTGAGTGATTTGAGATAGCGGCACAACTCACGGGCAGGGGCGCGGGGACGCCCACCAGGGCCGATCAGTTCGTCCCAGGCACCGTTTGTTTCGTAGGATTTCCAGTCGATGTCCATCGACTGTCGATTCTAGCGCTGTTCGGCATCCAATGCCTGTTCGAGGCCGCTGATGAGCCTTTCCACCTCATCCTTGGTGTTGTAGTGCGCCAGTGAGACCCTGACGACGCCATCCATGACGCCTAGCCCCAATGCGTCAATCAAACGCTTGGCGTAGAAATCTCCCCAGCGGATACCAATGCCCAGCTTGTCCAGATGAGGCGGTATGGCGGAGGCTTTCACGCCATCAATGACGAATGAAACAATGGGCAAGCGCGTGGCGTCGACTTCGCCGCGACCGATGATGGTGACACCCTTGCAATCGAGCAAGAACGCGATGAGGCGGCGCGTCAATGCCTCTTCATGGGCAGCGATTGCGTCGAACGCGACATTCAGTTGAGCACGCCCCTCGCGTGCATCGGCGTCAATCCGTGACCCAAGATGCTCGAGATAGGAAACGATGCCAGCGCTACCAGCCGTAAGTTCGTAATTGATGCCGCCGGGCTGCATTTTGTAGGGGATGGCATCAGGTCCAAAAAAGAAATGGTTCAGATTGGTGAGCGCAAGCAGGTGTTCCTGCTTACCCCACATCACACCTATATGCGGTCCGAACACTTTGTACAAGCTCATGACATAGAAATCCGCGCCCATGGCTTGCACATCCGGAAGCCGGTGGGCTGCCCAGCCGACACCGTCCACGCACAGCTTGGCGCCGACGGCATGGACACGAGTCGCAATCTCGCTGATTGGCAACTCGCTACCCAGAATATTTGAACACTGGGTCACGGCTACCAGGCGGGTGCGTGGGCCAAGTAAGGCATCAAGGTCCGAAAGCTCAAGCCGGACTGGATCGGTGCGCGCTTTCCATAGCTTCACGACGACACCGTGCTCCGCCAAGCGCATCCATGGCCCGATGTTTGATTCGTGGTCTATCTCGCTGACAACAATCTCGTCACCTGGCTGGAAATGTGCCTGCATGCCCCTGGCCAGACGGGATAAAAGCTCAGTGGTAGACGCCCCGATGACAAGCTCATTCGGATCTGGGGCATTCAGGAGCACAGCCAGCGATTGTCTTGCTTCAGCCACAACCGCGCCAGCTTTTTGCGAGCGCGAATACGATGCGCCAAGCTGGACATTGCTCGTTGCGAGGTACTTCACGATGCGCTCGATGACATCCTGAGGGACCTGGGCACCGCCCGCGTTGTCCATCAGTACTTCGCCATCTGCCAGCGCCGGGAAGCGGGCGCGTACCCAGTCGATCGGAAACACGGTCATGGTCACTGCTCGTTGATGAGGTCGTGAAGGGTTCTGTCGCCCAAGACATCCTTGACCGCACCGTCGATGGATGACTGGACAGCATCCACCTCCGGCAAGGGCTCACCATCTGTGCCCCCGTGGCCAACGATGCCGCTGCCGTGACGGGTTGCGTCAACAATGTCGTGCAGCAGGATAGCGTCGGGCGAACGACCTGGCGCGTACATCATGCCTTCCTCGCCTGCAGAAACCAGTAATCCGGCTTCGGCAAGCCGGTCCAGCACAGCGCGCAATGGGTCAGCGCCGACATGGAGTCGCCGACTCAGCGCGTCGAAAGTCCAGCGAGGTCCGCCTTTGCGGTAATCCCACGCTACGAGGTACATGATCGCCAACGCCAAGTGTTCCTTGAAAGCGTGTTCCAGCTTTGGCGGGTCGCGCCTCGCCGTCACGAACTGGGGGTTTTGGATATAGAACGCGAGCTGGGTGCCGACAAGCAGAATCATCCACGAGAGGTAGATCCAGAACATGAACAGCAACGGCGCTGCAAACCCTGCGTAGATGGCGGTGTACTTGGTGGAAGCGACCACGAAAGACGCGAACAGCGACCCAATCAGTTCCCACAGTATGCCTGCCACCAGGCCGCCGATGAGGGCCGGGAACAGGTGGACGCGAGTGTTCGGGATGAGGATATAGACGAAGGTGAATGCAGCGGAAATCAGCAGAATCGGGAGGAAGCCGGTCATCCACACGAACAGCGTCCCGAAAGGCTCGTGCCCAAGAAGCCAATCAACAGCTGTCTGGCTGCGTGCAACGCCCAATAGGCTGATGGCGGAGAACACCAGCACCGGGCCTACTGCCAGCACGCTCAGGTAGCCACTGAAACGACTCGTGAACGAGCGCGCCTGTCGGACCCGCCAAGCGTAGTTGAAGCCATCCTCAATCTTCTGGACCAGAGACACGACGGTATAAACGAGGATGAGCAGACCTATGGAACCGAGCAAGCCGACATTGATGTTGTCTACGAAGCCGATGATGCCCTGACTGATTTCGGTACCCCGGTCGCCCAAGGGCATCAGTACCCGATCAAGCACTGGCTCAATCTGGTTGTGTACGCCAAAAGCCTTCAGGATGGAGAAGCTGAATGCCAACAAGGGAACCAATGACAGCAATGTGCTGAAGACCAGACTCATGGCGCGCATGGTCAATTGGCCATCGGCGATGTCGCGGGTAAGCGCCCAAACGACCCGTGCGGCGCGAATGCCGAAGGCATGGGCTCTCCCCACGCTGTGGATTTCGCGCGCCCAGACCTCGTGTTTCATCTTGTTCACGGCCTTGGTAATCATGGTCAGCCCTGTTTGCGCGCCTCAAGGCGCCGGATGAACTCACCGAGGATAATACGGTACAGGTCATCTTTCAGCACGGCGTCTTCCACCCCGGCCTCAAGGTTGGGGTTGTCGTTCACCTCGATGACACAGGCACCGCGCTTGGTTTCCTTCACATCCACACCGTACAGACCGTCACCAATCAGCCCTGCGGCCTTGACCGCCGCCTTGACCACCTTGGGTGGGGCTTGATCGATCGGAATCGTATCCCAGTTGCCCTCTGTCACCCGCCCGCTCTTCTTGTGGTTGAGAATCTGCCAGTGTTTTTTCGACATGAAATACCGGCAGGCGAAGATCGGCGTGCGGTTGATGATGCCTATGCGCCAGTCGAATTCCGTGAACAGGAATTCCTGTGCAAGAATCAGGTCAGACTCGCGGAACAGCTTTTCGCTGACCTCATCGAGCTCCTTGCGGTCGTTGACCTTGAATACGCCCCTTGAGAACGACCCGTCCGGAATCTTCAACACAATGGGATAGGCAATCTCCTGCTCAAGCCTATCGATGTCATCCTCCTGCAAGATGACCGTCTTGGGGGTGGCGATGCGGTTGGCCGCAAGCAGCTCCGCCAGGTAGACCTTGTTGGTGCATTTCAGGATGGAGTCGGGGTCGTCGATGACCACCATCCCCTCGCTTTCAGCCTTGCGGGCGAAACGGAAGGTGTAATGGTCGATGCGGGTGGTTTCGCGGATGAACAGCGCATCGTACTCCGCGACCCGCGCATAGTCCTTGCGGGTAATCAGTTCCACATCCACATCCATGCTCTTGCCGACGCGCACGAAATTCTTGAGTGCCTGCTTGTCGGAGGGCGGAAGCTGCTCGTCGGGATTGACCAGAATGGCGAGGTCATAGAAGGCATCGGCGCGTGCCCGTCTTGAGCGCCATCGCTTGGCCATGTGCTGGTCCACGGCAAGCGTGAAAGGCCGGTATTGGACCTCTGTCAGAGCATTGATCCAGAACGGACGGATGCGGGTGATTCGCCACTTCTCGCCCTGCAACTTGAACTCCACCCGCAACAGCGGACACGGGAACATGTCGTATACCTGTCGTGCGAGGTCCTCCAGCTCCGGATGTTCGCAGTGTCCGAAGTAGGTGAGCATCTCGAATGTCTGCACCGTGCTCCGCTTGAGGCTACGGTGGACCAAGCCATCCAGCTCCCCAACATCCAGGCTGTAGATGGATTTGCGGCTGAGCTCCGACAGTGTGCGGATGGAGGGGATGACCTTGTGCCTGCGGGCCTCCGCGAGCAACGAGACGTAGTAACCCGTACTGAGGTAGCCGTAACTGCGGCAGAGGTTGGTCACCTTGCAGTTGCGAAGCTTGAGAAACTCCTCCCCGGCAAGGTATTCGCGGGCCGTGACAACCTGCGCCTTGGGGAAATCCGGCTTCCAGTCGGATCGGTTCTCTACCACGATGATGTGCGTGGTCATGTGCGTCTCCTGATGACAATCGCCGCGCGCTGTGATCGCTTGCCGTAACGTGCCATGCCGGCAAACTCCTTCTTGAGAATGGGAATGTTGATGCAATCCACGCGTGCCTTGCCTTCCTCCGTATCCACGAAGGGGTCATGCACGTAGATGAAACGCTCGTCGAACCCGGTGACCACCACCCAGTGTGGCGAGCGTCTGGCGTAGATGCGCCAGGAGGAAATCAGCACAACCGGGATTCCTCCATCCTCGAACGCCCGTTGCAGGTCATCTATGGATAGCGTTTCCTGGTGCAGCGGAATTCCGACCTCACGCATCTCGCCCAACAGGTCCTCCTGGACGAGGCGGATGACTTCCTTCTTGTCCTCGCTTCGCACGGAGTCCACGAACAGTTCGGTCTCTGTGCCATCCACCCAGACTTCGACATCGAACCCGCGGTGATGTGCGGCAAGAGCAAGTCCATATGGCCCGCATCCGCCCAGACCCGAGGTCATGTAGATGGTTGTGGCCTCGCGCCACAGGCGCAGCTCGAGTTTGCGGTCCGGGGAAAGCGTTTCATCCAGGGCGCGCATGGCCATCAACAGCGCCGCAGGCCCACAGGTGAAGTCCAGCGTCTGTTCATAGTAGGGGACCCGAGCGATGTCATTCGGCGGACGGGGTACGAGCGACTTCTCCATGCGCACCGCATCCATGTGGTCCTCGTAGTAATCTTCCTCAATGCCGAACTGCCGGTAACCCATTTCTGCGTATAGCTTCAAGGCTGCGGCATTGTCGCGACGCACTTCCAGGCGAAGCGCGATGCAATCGCGCTCGAGCGCCACCCGCTCCACAGACTGCATGAGCGTGCGACCTAACCCCATTCCTCGGGCATCGGGGTCCACGGCCACCGAGTACAGACGCGCCAGGGGCGTACCCGCGTGAAACAGGACCAGCGCATACGCCCTGAGGTGATTACCGTCCACGTCCACCAGCAGCTCCGACTTCGCCTTGGTGATCATGCGCCGGAGGCTACGCCGTGACAGCCGGTCGCTGTCGAAGCAACGCGTCTCCAGCGTCACCAACGCGTCAAGGTCGTCCAGAGTGGCGGTACGAATCATGTCTCTATAGTACTTGTAGGGGCTCTTCATCCAGCAATGCCGATTGCTCACGCAAGCCCAGTACCTGTTCCTGCCAATAGCGCTGACTGCCGAACCATGGGAAAGCCGCAGGAAAGGCTGGATCCTCCCAACGTTGGGCCAACCAGGCCGAGTGGTGCAACATGCGCATCGTGCGCAGCGCCTCAAGCAGGTGCAGTTCGCGCGGGTCGAAGTCCGCGAACTCCTGGTAGCCATCGAGAACCTCACTGAGCTGCAAGCTCATCTCCTTCCGACTCCCAGACAACAGCATCCACAGGTCCTGAATCGCCGGCCCGGTGCGACAGTCGTCCAAGTCGACAAAATGTGGCCCTGCATCCGTCCAGAGGATGTTTCCGAGATGACAGTCACCATGTAAGCGCAGCGTGTGGAAATGTCCCGCACGGTCGAACGCGGCCTCCATTCTCGGGAGCAGCGCGTCCACGGTACTTGTCCATGCGGGGAGCAGGTCCTCGGGAATCCAGTTGTGTTCGAGCAGCCAGTCAATCGGTGCGTAGGCGTGGCTTTCCAGATCGATGACGGGGCGATCGGAAAATGACTTGCTCGCACCCACCGCATGGATGCGGCCCAGAAAACGACCAATCCAATTCAGCTGGTCCGGGTCACCGGGTTCGGGCGCGCGCCCACCGCGACGTGGAAACAAAGCAAATCGGAACTCAGATACTTTGAACAGTGACACACCATCATCCACCAACGGCGCCACCAAAGGGATCTCCTGCGCCTCGAGTTCCAGCGCGAAGGCGTGCTCTTCGAGGATGGCCTCATCGCTCCAACGCCCCGGCCGGTAGAACTTCGCTACCAGTGGCTCACCTTCTTCCATGCCGACCTGGTACACGCGGTTCTCATAGCTGTTCAGCGCCAGCAGATGGCCGGAACAATGCCGCCCAGTGGATTCCACTGCATCCAGAACGGTGTCAGGAGTGAGGTTGTAATAGGGTGCCGCGGCGCTCACTGGGCGGTGAGGCGTTCCAGTGCTTCGCGATACTTGGCAGCGGTTCGCTCAATGATATCCGGAGGCAGGTGTGGACCGGGTGCTTTCTTGTTCCAGTCCAGCGTCTCCAGATAATCCCGCACGAACTGCTTGTCGAAACTCGGCGGGCTGATGCCGACTCGGTAGGAATCCGCCGGCCAGAAGCGCGACGAGTCCGGTGTGAGGGCCTCGTCAATCAGCACCAGTGTGCCGTCCTCATCCAGACCGAACTCGAACTTGGTGTCAGCGATGATGATGCCGCGTGTGCGCGCGTAGGCCGCGGCTTCGCGGTACAAACGCAGGGTGACATCGCGAACCTGCGTGGCCAGTGCTTCGCCGAGCAACTCCACCGTGTAGGCGAAGTCGATGTTCTCGTCATGTTCACCGACGGCGGCTTTCGTTGCTGGCGTGTAGATGGGCGCCGGCATTTTTGCGGCTAGCTCCAGACCCGCGGGCAGCTCGATGCCACACACCGTTCCTGTGGCTTGATAGTCCTTCCAACCGGAACCGATCAGGTAACCGCGGGCTACTGCTTCGATAGGAAGGGCTTTGAGTTTGCGAACGACAATCGCGCGTCCTTCGCACTGCGCAAGCTCGGCGGGGTCTGTCAGGACTTCCGACAAAGGCATGTCGGTGAGCTGGTTGGGGATGATGTGGCTGAGCTTGTCGAACC
>CAZKFT010000002.1:25402-116110 GCA_964552205.1 uncultured Gammaproteobacteria bacterium | reverse complement strand
GTCGTGTTGTGAATGGCGACAATGGCCTTCAGGCCGTTACTGGGGCTGTGGAAAAAAACGACCTGTTCGTGGCCCATCTTTTCCACATTCGCGAACAATTGCATCGGATGCCTCCTGGTAGAGGGGGGTGGCTGGCCGGCGAACTGGCCATTGGTGTCTGAAAGGCCGCAGATTATAGACCAATGCCTGCGGCAGGCGGTAGGGCACCGCACCCGTCCGGTATAATGCGCGAATGTCAACAGTCGCCGAGCCATTGTCGGGCCTGGAACGGGCGGGAGAGGTCCCGCTGCGGTTCATTACGGCCGCGTCCCTGTTCGATGGCCACGATGCCGCCATCAACATCATCCGCCGCTTGCTCCAATCCCATGGCGCGGAAGTGGTCCATTTGGGGCACAACCGCGCGGTGGCGGAGATCGTGCAGGCCGCCTTGCATGAGGACGCCGACGGCATCGCCGTCAGTTCTTACCAAGGCGGCCACATGGAGTATTTCAAATACATGGTGGACATGCTGCGCGAAGCCGGCGCAGAACATATACGCGTCGTGGTAGGGGGTGGTGGAACCATCGCTCCGGCCGAGATTGCGGAATTGGAAACCTACGGGGTGGAGAAGGTGTACACGCCGGACGATGGAATGCGCATGGGTCTCGACGGCATGATCGGGGATGTCTTCGACCGAATCCGGGCTTGGGACCGACCGGTGACCCAACCTGGCAAACCCGGACCGCGCGACTACCCTGAAATCGGCCGCATGATTTCCCTGCTGGAACGCAGCGCAGGCGACAGCAACGACCGCTCCATGGATGTCATGCGGCGCGCTTGGCGCGAGACCTCGAATACGCCACCGGTGCTCGGAATCACCGGAACCGGAGGTGCCGGCAAGTCCAGTCTCACCGATGAACTGCTGAACCGTTTCCGCGCCGCCTTCCCGGATCTGGACATCGCTGTGCTCGCCGTAGATCCGACACGCAGACGCACCGGCGGTGCGCTGCTTGGTGACCGCATCCGAATGAACAGCCTCAGCGACGGCCGCATCTTCATGCGCTCAATCGCCACTCGACGCGCCCACCTTGCCACCAGCGAAGTGCTCACGGACACCATTCAGTTCCTCAAGGCCTGTGGCTTCGGGTTGATCATCGTCGAGACCGCCGGAATCGGTCAGAGTGATTCAGAAGTCGTTGATTTAGTTGATTTTCCGGTTTATGTCATGACCTCCGATTATGGCGCCGCAAGCCAGCTCGAGAAGATCGACATGCTCGACTTCGCCGAAGTGGTGGTGCTGAACAAGTTCGAGAAACGCGGTGCGGAGGACGCGCTGCGTGATGTGCGCAAGCAATGGAAACGCAATCGTAAGGCTTTCAAGATGCCGGATGACGAGGTCCCGGTGTTCCCGACCATCGCCAGTCAGTTCAACGACCCGGGTGTGAACCGATTGTTCGGCGCACTCCTGTCGCGCATGGTGGCAAAGCTGAATCTGGATCCTGCTCGCTGGACGCCGTCGTTGGAGCTTCCGGTCGAGGGCAGTGGGCGGACCGCGCTCATTCCACCCCAGCGCGTGCGCTATCTGGCGGAGATTGCCGAACAGGGGCGGGGGGTTCATACGGAAATCGCTCACCGCGCGGATGCTGCAAGCCTGGCGCACTCGCTGTATGAGGCGCTGGGGGTGTTGGGGGTGAAGTTACCTGAGCCTTTGGAGGAACTTGGAGATTCGGAAGGTGCAGGGGCGCAAGTTCTGGTGGAGCGGTACAACGAGTCGCTGGAGGCGATAGGCGCCGAAGGTATCAAGCTGCTCAAGGGATGGCCGCGGCTGGTGGATTCGGTGCGCTCAGACACCTACTCCTACAAGGTTCGCGGCAAGGACATCACGGGTGACAACTACACGGAAACCCTGTCGCACCTGAAGGTGCCCAAGATTGCTGTCCCTCGTAGCCGGGACTGGGGTGACATCCTGCGCTTCCTCATGCAGGAAAACCTGCCTGGGCATTACCCCTACACCGCTGGTGTCTATCCTTACCGTCGCTTGCAGGAAGACCCTGCACGCATGTTCGCGGGAGAAGGTACGCCGGAGCGCACCAACCGCCGCTTCCACTATGTCGCCGAGGGCCAGCCGGCGACCCGCCTTTCGACCGCATTCGATTCCGTGACCCTATACGGGGAAGACCCCGATGCGCGCCCAGATATCTACGGCCGCATCGGCAACTCCGGCGTATCCATCGCCACCGTGGATGACATGAAGAAGCTGTATTCGGGCTTCGATTTGTGTTCGCCGACGACCTCGGTATCCATGACCATCAACGGGCCTGCGCCCTTCATCCTGGCCATGTACATGAACGCGGCGGTGGATCAGCACATCGAGCGTACGCTGAAGGCATCGGGGGATTGGGACAGTGCGCTGGCGAAAGCGAAGAAATCCTTCGGCAAGCACCCACTGCCGTCCTATACCGGGGACCTTCCGCGTGGAAGCGACGGATTTGGTCTCGGCACGCTGGGCATCCCGGGCGACCGGCTGGTGGATGCGGCAACCTACGCGAAGCTCAAGGCGGAAGCGATGTCCCAGGTGCGCGGGACGGTGCAGGCAGACATCCTCAAGGAAGATCAGGCGCAGAACACCTGCATTTTCTCCACCGATTTTGCACTGCGCATGATGGGGGATGTGCAAGCCCACTTCAGCGCCAATCAGGTCCGCAATTTCTACAGCGTATCCATCTCCGGATATCACATCGCTGAAGCCGGTGCGAATCCCATCAGCCAGCTTGCCTTCACGCTCGCGAATGGCTTCACCATCGTCGAGTATTACCTGGCACGCGGCATGGAAGTCGACGAGTTCGCGCCGAACCTGAGCTTCTTCTTCAGTAACGGGATGGATCCGGAGTACGCCGTCATCGGCCGCGTCGCCCGCCGTATCTGGGCGCGTGCGATGCGCGAGCGTTATGGCGCTGGACCCCGAAGCCAGATGTTGAAATATCACATCCAGACTTCCGGCCGGTCCCTGCACGCGCAGGAAATCCAGTTCAATGACATCCGTACGACGCTACAAGCGCTGTACGCGCTGTACGACAACTGCAACTCTCTGCACACCAACGCCTATGACGAGGCGATCACCACGCCCACAGAAGAATCCGTACGGAGAGCGCTGGCCATCCAGCTCATCATCAACCGTGAACTTGGCTTGAACAAGAACGAAAATCCCTTGCAGGGCGCGTTCATCATCGAAGAGCTCACGGACCTGGTCGAGGAGGCGGTGTACCGGGAATTCGAACGCATCTCCGAACGTGGCGGCGTCCTGGGTGCCATGGAAACCATGTACCAGCGCGGCAAGATCCAGGAAGAGAGTCTCTACTACGAGGCGCTGAAGCACGACGGACGCTTGCCCTTAGTCGGCGTGAACACATTCCAAGCCGAGGGTGGCGAAGCAGAAATTCAGGTGGAAGCGCAGTTGATTCGTTCCACGGAAGATGAAAAGCAGCAGCAGTTGCAGGCCATCATGGCCTTCCATGAGCGGCATGCGGGCGAAGCGCCGGCAGCACTCGAGCGTCTGCAACAGGTTGCTCGCACCGGTGGCAATATATTCGAGGAGTTGCTGGATACCGTGAAAGTCTGCTCATTGGGACAGATTTCCGGTGCCCTTTACGAGGTCGGCGGTCGCTACCGCCGCAACATGTGAGCGAGGAGTCAGGTTTGGAAGAGAACACAAATGCCCAGGGCGACCCGTGGATTCAGGAACAATTGAAATCCCATGTCGGTCATCTCACCAAACATGGCCTAGTCGCCAGACATATACGTGCGACGGTCGCATGGGTTTTGCCCAACACAATTTGTCTAAGCCGTGTAGGTTCGAATGAGAACAAGAACTTTGCCTACTGGGTGATATCAGGGAAGTTTGCGACTGATCACATCGCTCGCGAATTGGCAGATTCGCCACGCGCTGCAGTCCGTCACTTTGCCCTGAAGTGGCAGTTGCGTGCATCCCGTCTTGCGGAGCGAACCGATGCCAACCAAGAAGACATGGCGGCACCGGCGGCGGAGTTGGAGAAGTACGCGCATGGACTGTATGCCCTGACCGAGCAGGACCAGCACTGGCTCAGCTGAGCTTTTCGCGCCTCGCAAGAAGACCCCAGCCCATCAGATAGTCACCTTCTTTGATCAAGTCGGCTTTCGTGACGAAGCCGGCTTGCTCGAGCGTGGACCGCAGTTCAGTCATTTCACTATCGTCAAGTGCGAACTCTCTCAATTCCTGGGAGCGCAGGGCTGCGTTGCGCATGTTGTCCTGGGTAGCGAGCAACATTTCACGCCCGGCCTGCTCGCCGTAGGCGATCGTCCACTGCATCAAGTGTGGGAAGTACGCAAGCATGTCCTGGAGCGCATCCGGAATGTCGGCAGCATGTGCTTTCTCCGCCAGCTCGTTCATGGCCAGGTTGAACCGGGTACGCGCCACATTCGCCTCGGGGTCACGTTGGAGGCGCTCTCTGCCCGCCGGGGTGGCGCTCATGGCCACATACGGCAACATGGCTACCGCTGACGGAAAAATTTCTGTCTCATCCAGCAACCAGGCCAAGTGTCTGACTTCATGGTCAGCCACCTCCACGAGGCGGGAAGCATGGTGATGGCAGATCATGGCAATCGTGGCGGTGGGCGCCGCGACACGCAGAAGTTCGCGCGTGGCGGGTGCGCGGTCAGCGTACTCGAATCCGAATTGGCTGACGATGGCATCGAAGCGCGCATCATCAAAAGGAAGCTGTTCAATCCGTACCTTCGGGTGGAACTGCACACGTTGTTTTACGGCAGAGGGTAGCTCGTCCAGCCACCTTGGTTGCGGTGTGGATAGATCCACGCCGTGGACTTCCCCAAGTCGGTCCGCTTCGAGCGTCTGCAGCATCAGCTGGGGAAGGGGTCCATTCCCGGTCCCGAGATCCAGCACACTGGCTTTCTCAGGAAATTGCCCGAAAACCGGGCGCCAGAACGCGGCAATAGCACCGTCGTAGTTTCCTTGAAAAGAGCCAGCGCAGGAATGTAGGGTGTCTTCTGCCCAGTACTGGTCCCAGGCGCGCTGTCTTGCAGACAGACCCGTCGCTTCGTCGTTCGGCATGGTGGGAAGCATAACGCACGAAAGTCGGTTCTTGGCGGGCGCCCCGGAGCAGTTCGTTGTTGTAATACAACAACAACTGCAGGTCGGTTGCGTAGTCGCATCGGATGGTGGTATAGGGTGGCGAAGCCGTTTGCAATCTCGCTTTATCCCCTGCTATAACTGGCCCATGCTGGTTTCGTAGTATCCGTTCCGGCAGGCCTTCATCTGACGGTCACGGAATGGTTGTCCCCTTTAACCCAAATTTCTCGTACAGGAAGCTCTAATGCCGAAAGTTACCCATGCAGGACTGCACCTATTGGTCATCCCTGCGCTGATCATGCTGGCAGCGGCCCCGGTCGCCTGGGCCAGCCCGGAGGTCGTCACCTCATCCATCCGTGTCCAGACCCAGACGGACAGCGACGCCGCCCGCAGCCAGGAACAGATCGACCGTATCGCGGACGAAACCCGCCGCATGTTCGACGAGTATCGTGCAGCCATGCAGGAAATCGAACAGCTCCGTATCTATAACGAGCAAATGGCTCGCCAGGTCGCCAACCAGGAGCGCGAAATGGCGAACCTGCAGCGCCAGATTGACGATTTCGAGCAGATTGAGCGCGGTATCACCCCGCTCATGGCGCGGATGGTCGACACTCTTGAGCGCTTTGTGGAGCTGGATGCGCCGTTTCTGCCGGCCGAACGTAACGCACGCGTTGCGATGGTCAGAGAAATCATGGACGACGCCAATGTCGCCGTCGGTGAGCGCTACCGTCGCCTGATGGAGGCCTACACCATCGAGATGGACTATGCGCGCAACCTCGATGCTTATACCGGCATGCTGGATTTCGGGGGGCGTGAGCGTGAAGTGAACTTCCTGCGCGTTGGTCGCCTCGCGTTGCTCTACCAGACGCTGGATCGCACTGAGACCGGCTACTGGGATGCACACAACAGCACCTGGGCGTTACTCGGTGACGAGTTCCGCAACCCAGTCAACGAAGGAATCCGGATGGCCCGGCGGCTTGCTGCGCCCGACCTGATTCACCTGCCGATTGCTGCTCCGGAGAGAAATTGATGAGAGCCCTAATTGTTTCTGCATTGACCCTGACGCTGCTGGCCATTGCGCCGGTCGAACAGGTCCAGGCCAATCCGCAGGCGCTTGACCGTCTGCTCGAAGAGGTGCGTACGCATCGCCAGCGTGAAGCGGAGGTCAACCGTGAGCGCGAGCGCCGCTTCATGGCGGATCGCACCCAGCAGCAGCGCATGCTGACAGAAGCCCGCGCCGAGTTGCGCCGGCAGCAACAGCGGGCGGACAACCTGCGTACGTCGTTCAACACCAACGATCGTCGAATTGACGAGCTCAACGCTCTTCTGACGCAACGCACCGGTCAGTTCGGTGAATTGTTCGGCGTGGTTCGCTTGGTAGCAGGCGAGGCCCGTAGTGTGGTCGGCGCCTCCTTGGTCTCGGCACAATTCCCGGGTCGGGCGGACTTCCTGAGCGAACTCGCGGCCAGTCGTGATTTGCCGTCGATGGCGCAGCTTGAAGAACTGTTCGTTGCCCTGCTGACGGAAATCACCGAGTCGGGCAAGGTCGCCCGCTTCCAAGGTACGGTGATGTCCCCGGCGGGTGAGCAGTACCAGGCGGAAGTCATTCGCATGGGTACTTTCACCGCGATCACGGGCGACAAATTCCTGAACTATTCGCCGGAAACCAATCGCCTGACCGAGCTGCCGAGACAGCCGGCCGGTCGTTATGTAGCCATGGCGAACGACCTCTCAACGGCGGCGCCGGGCGAGACCGTGCGCATGGTTGTCGATCCGTCGCGCGGTGCCTTGCTGGGGATGCTCATCCAGACCCCGAGCTTCATCGAGCGCGTACAGCAGGGTAAGGCGGTCGGTTACGTCATCATCGTGTTGGCCATCCTCGGCTTGTTGGCATTCATTTATCGCTACACCGTCCTAACCATGGTCGGTGCGCGTATCAATGCCCAGCTTAAGAGTTCGACACCGGACACCAACAACCCCTTGGGACGCGTGCTGGCGGTCTATGCCGACAACAAGTCCACCGACCTCGAGACACTGGAATTGAAGGTGGACGAAGCCATCCTGCGCGAGGTGCCGCCTTTGGAGAAGGGCTTGGGCTTCATCAAGCTCATCGCTGCCATCGCGCCCTTGCTCGGTCTGCTGGGTACGGTGACGGGCATGATCGTGACCTTCCAGGCCATCACGCTGTATGGCACGGGTGATCCGAAGCTCATGGCGGACGGTATCTCACAGGCGCTTATCACGACTGTGCAGGGACTCATCACCGCGATTCCGCTCATCCTGTTGCACAGCTTCGCTGCGACCAAGAGCCGCCGCCTCGTGCAGATCATCGAGGAGCAGAGTGCGGGTCTGATTGCGGAAGCGGCAGAGAAGCAGGGCTAAGGCGCCATGTATCAGGTCATCGAATCACTCGCCCTCATCCGTGATTTCATGGAGCTCGGAGGCAATGTCCTCTGGGGCGTGTTCTTCATTTCGATCCTGATGTGGACGTTCCTGATTGAGCGCTTCTGGTACTTCAAGAAGGTCTATCCGGCACGCCGTGCGGAAATCGCGGCGGCTTGGAATGCACGCGCCGACACCGACTCGTGGTACGCCAAGCGCGTTCGCGAGAAGATGATTTCGGAAGTGCAAATGGACCTTCAGCAGTACCTGACATTCATCAAGGTCTGCATCGGGGTGCTTCCCCTCATCGGCCTGCTTGGCACCGTCACCGGCATGATTATGGTGTTCGATGTCATGGCAGTGACCGGTGCCGGCAATGCACGCTTGATGGCGGGCGGCGTTTCCGCCGCCACCATCCCAACAATGGCTGGCATGGTCGCCGCATTGTCCGGTCTTGCCATCGCGGCAAGGCTCGACCACTATGCGAAAGACGAGGCCGAGCGCGTCGCAGACAGTCTGCGGCACGAATGAATCGAGGATAAATCGTAAATGAGACGTTCACACGTACAGCAGGAAGAAGAAGCGGAAATCAACATCACGCCGATGCTCGACATCGTCTTCATCATGTTGATCTTCTTCATCGTGACCGCCACCTTCGTGCGCGAGACCGGTATTGATGTCACGCGACCGGATGCGTCCACCGCGCAGCAGCAGCAGCGTCCGCCGATTCTCATCGCCATCAGCAGTGAGGGTGAGATCTGGTTTGACAAGCGTCGCATCGATGTCCGCGCGGTTCGCGCGAATGTCGAACGGGCACTGGCTGAAAACCCAGAGGGTGGTGTCGTCATCCTCGCTGACCGTGAAGCCAAGACCGGCCTCCTGGTGGAGGTGATGGACGAAGCCCGACTGGCGGGTGCGCCCAGCGTGTCGATTGCTTCCGAGATCAGGGAATAATGAGACTCGTAATCGCAGTGGTGCTGTCCATATTGGTGACCTTGTCACTGTTCTGGTTCATGCAGTACCTGATTACCAGTGGGGACAAGGATCTGGAGCGGCCGGAAGATCGCCTGCAGGTGGAAATCGTGCGCGTGAAGCGTGACGAGGAAGTGCAGGAACGCCGGCGTGAGCCGCCGAGGCCGCCGGAGCCGGACCAGCGTCCGCCACCGCCACCGATGGACCAGTTGCAGACCAACCGCCCTAACCTGACGGGTGTGGGTATAGGGACCCCGCGGATTGACGCAGGGCTCTCCGGGAGTGTCGGTGTCGGTACTATGCAGGAAGGTGATCCCATGCCGATTGCGGCCATTCCGCCGCAGTATCCGCGCGAAGCGCTGATGCAGGGCCTCGAGGGTTGGGTCCGTATCGAGTTCACCATCGAGCCGGATGGTTCCGTGTCCGGCGCTCGGGTGGTCGACGCACACCCGCGCCGGGGCATTTTCGACCGCGAGGCCTTGCGTGCAATCAGCCGGTGGCGGTTCAAGCCGATGGTCCAGGACGGTGAGGCGGTGCCAAGCCGCGCCGGATACACCATTGATTTCAAAATGGACGCTGGTTCCTGAGGACAGACATGCAGAACGGTATGTTGAAGTCATTTTTTCTGGGCGTTGTCGGGCTCTCCTTGGTTGCGGTTCCCATCGCGGATGTTCAAGCGCAGCGCAGCTCCGCACCAGAGCAGCCGGTTCCCATGTATCGCATTCCGGGGTCTGCCCCGGAGCCGGATCGCACCTCGCGACAGGGCGGACTCACCGAGCGCACCTTCAATACCCTCACCTCGATTCATCAGGACATCGGTGAGCAACGGTACGCAGAAGCAATAGACCGTCTCGTTGCTTTGAACGAGAGGGGTCGTCTGACCGACTACGAGCGTGCCCAAATCATGCTGAATCTGGGTTTCGCGTACGCCGTTACCGACCGGACTCAGCTTGCTCTCCAGCAGTTCAGCAGCGCGCTGCAGCTGGAAGTGTTGAATCATTCGGAGACGCAGAACATCTTTTTGATGATGGGCCAGCTGTATGCCATGGAGGAGCAATGGGACCAGGCCATCCGCGCCCTGACCCGGTATTTCTACTGGGAGGACAAGCCTTCTGCGGAGACCTCCATGATTGTCATGGCGATTTCCTATGCGCAGAAAAGCGAATACGCCAATGCCTTGGTTTGGGTCAAGCGTGCCATTGAAAATGCCCGTGAACCGCGCGAGAACTGGTACCAGCTGCAACTGTCCATGGAGAACGAGCTACGTCGGTTCGAGGAAGCTACCAACACTCTCGCGATGTTGATTTCGCTGTGGCCGGAGAAGCCAATTTACTGGGAGCAGTTGTCGGGCATCCTGATGCAGATGGAGCGTGAGAATGATTCGCTCGCGGTCTTGGCCATGGCCTACCAACGCGGTCTGATTCGGGATGAAGGCAAAATCATCAATCTTGTTCGCTTTTACCAATACCGAGGCGCACCCTTCAATGCCGCTCGCATCATGCGCAAAGGCATGGATGACGGCATCATCCAGCCAACACGACAGAACTGGGAGCTTTTGGCTACCACCTATCAGGCAGCGGAGGAACGTCGGGAGGCCATCCGTGCTTTGCAACGTGCAGCCGCGCTTGCCGATGACGGCGAGATCTTTATTCGGGAAGCCCAGTTGCATGCCAGCGTGGATGATTGGGCGGGCGTGCAACGCGCAGCCCAAGACGCTATCAACAAGGGCGGGCTACGTAACCCCGGCCGCGCTTGGATGATGTTGGCAATTGCTGCCTACGAAGCGAAGAACTATCAGGAAGCGCTACGCGGGTTCCGGCAGGCAACGCAGTTCGCGGACACGCGCCAGCGTGCCACGCAGTGGATCAGCTACGTCAACAACGAAATACGCATCCAGCGCGCGCTGCGCGAAGGCATCTGATCTTCAATCGCGGGCTGCGGCGCAGGCTTCGCCGCAGTTCGCGATGATTACCCCCCGAACGGCTTCACTCAACGTGTAGGCAGATTGCCTGTCGCGTCCGGTCGGCATGATCGGGTCACCTATCCAGACTTCCAGAATGGAACGCCGCGGTAGCCAACGTCCAGCCGGCAGCATCTCGCGCGTGCCGCAAATGGCCGCCGGGACAATGGGCAGGCCCGTACGGCAGGCCGCATAGAAGATGCCCATCCGAAACCGTCGCAAACCCTGTTCCGGGTGAAAAGTGCCTTCGGGGAACGCAGCCAAAGCGCTGCCAGCACGCGCATTGCGCACCAGTCGTGCGGTATCAGCGGCGCCGTCCCGTGCGTTGAACCGATCCACAAACTCCGTTCCCAGACGGCGTAGCAGAAATCCCGCCAGAGGCACGGCGAGGATTTCCTTTTTCACGACGAAGGCAAAACGGTCCGGCAGAATCGCCTGCATCAGCACACCATCCACATAGCTGGCGTGGTTGGCCGCCACGATGCATGCGCCTGGAGGAAGTCGGTCCAGGCCGTTCACCACGATAGTGGTGCCGGTGACGCGAAAAATAGCCCTCCCACATGCTTGCGCAATCCTGCGGCGCCGGTCTTGTCCGGGGGTGACTGCCGTGCTCAATACGGCGGCGCCCGCGAACACGCCAAAGGCGAGGATTGCCCACAAGCCCCACAGAATTCGCATCATGCGCGTAGCTTACCGGCTGTTGAGGCATCATAGGAGCCGCGGATGAGCCACGATACTGAAATAGACCGTTTTCTTGACCACGCTTGGAGTGAGCGCGGTCTGTCACGCAATACCCTGGCCGCCTACCGTTCGGATCTGTCAGCGCTGGGTACGTGGTTGGCCCAGCGTGGTGTAGCCATGATTGAAGCCCGGCGCGAGCATTTGCTGGAATTCCTGTCCTGGCGAGTGGGGCAGGGAGCGCGACCTCGCTCGACTGCGCGTTTGCTTTCCAGTGTGCGACGTTTCTACCGTTACTGTGTTCGTGAGGGGCGCATCAAAGACGATCCCAGCGCGCGCATCGACATGCCGCGCTTGGGTAGGCCGCTACCGAAGTCACTGACCGAATCCGAAGTCGAGCGGCTCCTGGATGCGCCCGACCTCAGTTCCCCGCTGGGACAACGCGACCGCGCGATGCTGGAGGTCCTGTACTCCAGCGGGCTCCGGGTGTCCGAGCTGGTGCGATTGCGGATGGACGAGGTCAACCTGCGTCAGGGCGTTGTCCGTGTCATCGGCAAGGGCAATCGCGAACGACTGGTCCCGTTGGGCGAGGAGGCGCAGTCCTGGCTGGAGCGGTATGTCAAAACGGCACGGGGGGAACTCCTCGGCCAAGGCCGGGTCTCTGACTATGTGTTCCCGACCCGACGAAGCGACCATATGAGCAGGCAATCGTTCTGGCAGGCCATCAAGCGCTACGCTGCGCTTGCAGAGATTACATCACCGCTGTCCCCGCATACGCTGCGCCATGCGTTTGCGACGCATCTGCTCAACCATGGCGCAGACCTACGCGCAGTCCAGATGTTGCTCGGTCACAGTGACCTGTCTACCACCCAGATATACACCCATGTCGCCAAGGAGCGACTCAAGGAGCTTCACGGTAAGCATCACCCGCGCGGGTGATACAATCCGTCCCAGTGAAAGCGCTACTACTCACCATTGGCCTCCTGCTCGTCGCGTCGCCACTGCCTGCATGGGCAGACGATGCCGCTGTGCGGGAGGAACTGGCCGGCAAGCTGTCGGGCATCACCGCCGACGAGCTCCGGGCGACGGAGATTCCCGGTCTCTACGAAATCGCCCGTGGCCCGAACATCCTTTACATCAGCGCCGATGGTCGCTTTCTGGTGCGCGGCCAGCTGATCGACCTCACCACGCATGAGAATCTCACCGAGGCACGACGTGCGGAAGTGCGGGCCGTCTGGGCTGCATCGTTGGACGAGTCGACCATGGTGATATTCAACCCGTCGGGTACCGTCACCCACACGGTGACGGTGTTCACGGACATCGATTGCGGGTATTGCCGCCAGTTTCACGACGGCATGAATGAACTTCTGGCGCGAGGCGTGCGGGTTCGTTATCTCCTCTATCCGCGATCAGGGCTGGGTACGGCGTCGGCGGAGAAAGCGGACGCGGTTTGGTGCTCAAGTGACCGCAGGCAGGCGATGACGAGGGCCAAGGCGGGCCAGCGGGTCACCGCGCGCCCTTGCGGTACAACGCCGGTTGCGATGCATCTGGAATGGGGGCGGGAGGTTGGTGTGAGTGGAACGCCTACCATGGTGACTGATGGCGGCGACCTGATTCCGGGCTATTTGCCGCCAGCGCGACTGCTGACTGAACTCAACCGCCTGCGGGCGGTACGCGTTTCTCAGCGCTCCAGGTAGTCCAACTTACCCGGCTTGCCATCCCACTCCGCCGCATCGGACGGGGCGTCCTTCTTCTCGGTAATCACAGGCCACTCAGCAGCGAGTTCTGCGTTGAGCTGCAGGAAATGTTGTTGATCGTCCGGCAAATCATCTTCCGCGTAAATCGCATTCACCGGACACTCCGGTTCACACAGCGTGCAGTCGATGCATTCTTCCGGGTCGATGACCAGGAAGTTGGGGCCTTCGTGGAAACAGTCCACCGGGCACACTTCCACGCAATCCGTGTGTTTGCACTTGATGCAGTTCTCAGTGACGACGAAAGTCATGGTGGGATTATACCTACTGCAGACTGAATTCGTGGACCCGGAAATCGCCTCGGGCGCGGTCCTCGACAAAACGCTCCAACGCTGACCGGACAGTGCGAAACGCCAAGTCTTCCCAGGGAATCGCTGTCTCGTCCACCAGCATGGCTTCCGTGGTCTCTTCGCCGGCAGCGAAGGAATTTCCAAGCAAGCGGGCGCGAAACATGATGTGGACCTGGTTCATCCTGGGCACGCTGATGATGCTGCTCAATCCCAGAATCTCGACCTTGGCGCAGGCTTCCTCAAGCGTCTCCCGCGCCGCCGCTTCCGTCAGCGTCTCGTCGTTCTCCATGAATCCCGCGGGCATGGTCCAGTAGCCCGATCGGGGTTCGATGGCCCGTTTGCACAACAGGAGGCGTCCATCATCGGCTTCAACAATGCAGCCGGTCACAATCAGAGGGTTGCGGTAGTGGACGGCCCCGCAGGCGTCACAGCAGTAACGGGGGAGGGTGTCACCCGGGGGTACTCGCAATGAAACCGGCGCGGCGCAAGCGCTGCAAAAGTTCATCCGTGTTCTCGTTCTGTCGCGGGGTTGGTGCCGGGAGCGAGAATCGAACTCGCACTCTGTCACCAGAACCGGATTTTGAGTCCGGCGCGTCTACCAGTTCCGCCATCCCGGCCCCGCAGAGGGCGCCAATTATAGAGGGTTGTCCGCCGCGCGTGCGACCTTTTTGGCCACCGGAGCATCTAACATGTCAGACATGGCAAGCCAGTTTCCACCAGAACCGCCGGCAGGGCTGCTCGGGCGAGTACGTGCAGGCGATGACGCGGCCTTTGAGGAGCTTTACCGCCTGTACGCGAGCCGTGCCTATACGCTGGCACTGCGCATGCTGGATCAGCGCGAGGCGGCTGAGGAGGTCCTACAGGAGGTGTTCATGGACCTCACGCGGGCACTTCCGGGTTACCGGGGTGACGGTCCGTTCTGGGGGTGGCTGCGCAGGATGGTGGTGACCAAAGTGCTGATGCGACTACGCAGTGAGCGCGCCCGCCCCAGCCTGGTCGCGGTGGATGGGCAGTGGCTGGACCAGTTGGGCGGCGCGATGGCCGACCATAGCCACGGTGTGTTGCAGGCCCGGGAGTTGCAAGCCGCCCTGGCCATGTTGCCTGCGGTCAGTCGAGCGGTGGTGTGGCTGTACGACGTCGAGGGCTGGACGCACCAGGAAATCGCAGACGCCATGGGCAGGACAGTGAGTTTTTCGAAGTCACAGTTGGCACGGGCGCATCAGCGCTTGCGCGAACTGCTAACGGAGGAGAGTGAAGATGCATCCGGACATCCCACAGCTATTGGAGCAACGTGACGGACGGGCCTCCGCGACCATCGCGGAGCATGTCGCGACGTGCGCCCAATGTCAGCGCGAGCTGCTGCGCCTGCAACAGCTGCGGAAAGACATGCAGGAACTGCCCGAGATTCCCGTGCCCGACAGGGTCTGGCAGGGTATTGCCGCTCGCAAGGGCAACACACCGCGCGGGTGGCGCATTCCCGGATTGGCACTCGCGGCATCGGTGGTCCTGGCTGTCGCCCTGACCGTCACCCGCGTTCCCGAGACACCGGACCCCGGCGTCCTACCGCAGAACGCACTGACAACGTTGGCAGCCCAGTCCGACGATCTGGAACGACTGCTGGCCAGCTTGGACCCCGACGCGCGTGCGCTGGATCTGGAAACGGCGAACACCATTGTTGCGCTGGAAGACAGGATTGCTGTGGTCGACAGCCACCTGCACCGCGCGACGCTCGAAACCGCAGACGCGGAAGTGTTGTGGAAGCAACGCGTCGACCTTATGCAAGCCCTGGTGGGTGTTCATCTCGCCGGCGCCCGTTACGAATTCTGAAGGAGGAATACCCCATGAAACATGTCGTGTTTGGAATCATCCTGTTGTTCGCCACCACCACCGTGTTGGCCCAGACGCCCACACCGCCACCGGTTGAAGAGGGGTCGGATCGCACCAACGAAATGGAACTGCAGGAGGCACGCAGAGCCTTGGCAGAAGCGGCGCGGCGAATCGCGGAGCTGTCCGCGGTGGAGGCCGACCGCATCGTGCGCCAGTTCGACTTTGAACGTGTGACCATGCCGCGTGTGCGGCTGGGTATCGTTGTCGCAGATGGCGAAGGCCATACGGATGGCGTGCAGGTTGCCAGCGTCAGCGAAGGCGGGCCTGCAGCAACGGCAGGGCTCGCTGCCGGCGACCTGCTGCTGGAGATCAACGGCCACAGCTTGGCCGCCGGCGCCGAGCGCGTCCAGCCACCGGTAGGTCGCATCCGTGACGCCTTGGCCGAAGCTGAGCCAGGTCAAGTTGTACGCGTGCGCTATCGTCGCGGGCGCCAGAACCGTGAAGCGTCAGTGACGCTGGAGGAGGCGTCGCGTGCACCCATGGCCTTCCGATTCGGCTATGGAGACGGGCCGCGCCGGGTCATCGAAGTTCCGCCCATGCCGGATATGCCTTCTATCACGATGCTTCGTCCACTGGGAGATTACGAGTTCGTTCGCGTCAACGAGCAACTCGGCCGCTACTTCAACACCGACAAGGGTCTGCTGGTGGTGAGGGTGGGTTCGGACAACCCCCTTACGCTTGAAGCTGGCGACGTCATCCTGGCCATTGGCGACCGTGAGCCGCAGTCGCCGACGCAGGCAGCGCGCATCCTGCGTAGCTACGAACCCGGTGACAAGGTCACCATTCGCATCATGCGGCAGCGGCGTGCCCAGACGGTGGAGGTCACCATGCCACACCCGACGCGGGTGAGCTGGTTGGAGTCCTGGCCTGGCTAGAGGGTGGTACCATGCGGCGCCATGCTGCGCCGCGACTTCCAATACGATCTACCCAGGGAACTCATAGCCGACCGGCCCCTGGCAGAACGCAGTGCCAGCCGCCTATTGGTGCTGGAAGGCGAAGGTGGGCAGGTCGCCGATGCGATGTTCCGGGACCTGCCCGCGCTTCTTGCACCGGGTGACCTCCTCGTGTTCAACGACACCCGCGTGTTCCCAGCGCGCCTGTATGCGCGGAAGCCCACGGGCGGCCATGTCGAAATTCTGATCGAACGCTTGCTCGACGAGAGTTCAGTGTTGGCGCATGTACGGTCCAGCAAGCCGGTGCGCGAAGGTACTCAGCTGTTGTGCGAGGGTGACATCGTCGCGGAATGTCGCGGTCGTCGCGGAGATCTGTTCGAACTGCATTTCGACCAAGCTGTGTTACCGGTGCTGGAGCGCGTGGGTCACATGCCACTCCCGCCGTACATCCAGCGCCCGGATGATGACGCCGACCGCGACCGTTACCAGACAGTGTTCGCGCGTACCCCCGGAGCCGTCGCAGCGCCCACCGCCGGCTTGCACTTCGATGACGCTGTCTTTGCGGCATTGGAGGCACGCGGAATCGCGCACTGTTTCGTCACCCTGAATGTCGGTGCGGGTACTTTCCAACCGGTGCGGGTTGATGACATCTCCGAACACCGCATGCATGCGGAGTTTGCACAGGTGGCCCAGGAGGCCTGCGATGCCATCGCCGAGACCAGGACCCGAGGCGGCAGGGTCATTGCGGTGGGGACCACCTCGGTCAGGACACTGGAAGCCGCTGGCGCGGATGGCGTGGTCAGGCCACTCTCCGCGGATGTGGACCTCTTCATCACCCCGGGGTACCGTTTCAAGGTCGTGGACCTGATGCTCACCAACTTTCATCTTCCCGAGTCGACACTGTTGATGTTGGTGTCCGCCTTTGCAGGACACGCAAACACCCTAGCGGCGTATCGCCATGCGGTTGCACAACGCTACCGGTTCTTCAGTTATGGGGATGCCATGTTGGTCACGCCCTCGGCGCAGGCGCGGCGCGCATGAAGTTCGAACTCATCGCCACAGACGGTCTGGCCCGACGCGGACGCATCGCAACAGCGAGAGGGGACATCGACACGCCCGCCTTCATGCCGGTGGGCACCTACGGGACGGTCAAGGGCCTCACGCCAGAGGACCTACGGACTGTCGGGGCGCAAGTGGTGCTTGGCAACACGTTTCACCTGATGCTGCGTCCCGGCACCGAAATCATCCGCCGCCATGGCGGTCTCCACGATTTCATGCACTGGGACGGACCTATCCTCACCGACTCCGGTGGCTTCCAGGTGTTCAGCCTTGCAGACCTGCGCACATTGACGGAGGAGGGCGTGCATTTCCGTTCGCCGGTCAACGGCGATCCAGTATTCCTGTCACCGGAAACCTCCATGCAGGTACAGCGCGAGCTCGGCAGTGACATCGTCATGTGTTTCGACGAATGCACGCCGTATCCGGCCGATGTACCCACAGCGGAATCTTCCATGGCGCTGTCCCTGCGTTGGGCGGAACGATCCCGCATCGCCCATGGCGACAGCGCCGCTGCGCTCTTCGGCATCGTCCAGGGTGGGATGCACGACGACCTGCGAGCGGAATCGCTGGCAGGCCTGGTGGACATCGGTTTCGATGGATACGCCATCGGCGGTTTGTCCGTCGGAGAGCCCATGGAGGCCCGACTGGCGGTCCTCGACGGTTTGGCGTCACGCATGCCCGTAGCGCAGCCGCGGTATCTCATGGGCGTCGGCACGCCCGAGGACATCATCGAGGCGGTTCGGCGTGGTGTGGACATGTTCGATTGCGTCATGCCGACTCGCAATGCCCGCAACGGCCACCTGTTCACGGCGACCGGAGATGTCCGCATCCGCAACACCCGGTGGCGGGAAGACACAGGGCCACTGGACCCGGACTGTGCCTGCGAGACCTGCCGCCATTACAGCCTTGCCTATCTGGCCCACCTGGAGCGGTGCGGTGAGATGTTGTTTGGCCGCTTGGCCACCATCCACAACCTGCACTTCTATCTGGGCATGATGGCTGCCATGCGGGAGGCCATCCAGGGTGGGCGCTTTGAGGCATGGGCAAGGGACTTCACCGCACGCCGGGCCACCGGGCGGGCGGCTGTGTCATAATACGGCGCTTTCAACACGGACAAGCCCATGAACTTCTTGATATCTGATGCCATGGCGCAGGCAGGCCAAGCCGCGCAGCCGGACCCTTGGGTTTCCTTGCTGCCGCTCGTCCTGATCTTCGCGATTTTCTGGTTCCTGATCATCCGACCGCAGACCAAGCGGGCCAAACAGCATCGTGAAATGGTCGGTGCGCTCAAGGTAGGCGACGAGATCGTCACGCAGGGTGGTGTGCTCGGCAAGATTGTCGCCCTCGGCGACACCTTTGTGACGCTGGAGGTCGCCGACAAGGTGCAGGTTCGTCTGCAACGCCACATGATCGGGGCCATCATGCCCAAGGGCACCATCGAGAGCCTGGATTGATGATCAACCAGTTTCCCAGATGGAAAAATGTGCTGGTCATTCTGGTGACCATGGTTGGCATCCTGTACGCGCTTCCCAACATCTACGGGGAAGACCCTGCGGTACAAATCTCACGCGCGAATGTGGTCGGCGTGGATCAGGCGACCATGGTCGCGGTGGAAGACGCGCTTCGGGCAAGCGGCCTGCCATATCAGGACCTGACCCGGCGTGACGGCTTCCTGTTCGCGACGTTTGCGGACACCGAGCAGCAGCTGGCAGCGTTGGACGCATTGCGTGTCGAGTTGGGTCGCGGCTGGGTAGTCGCACTCAACCGCGTACCGCGCACACCAGCATGGTTGCGCGCCATCGGTGGTGGTCCCATGAATCTCGGGCTCGACCTGGTCGGCGGGGTGCACTTCTTGTTGGAAGTGGATCTGGATGCCGCGGTCACGCAGGCGGAAGAACGTTTCGAGAACGGTATCCGCGCGACATTGCGCAACGAGAACATTCGCTATGGCCTGATATCCAGACCTGCCGGAACAGATGGTATCCGCGTTACTTTCCGCGATGCAGCTGAGCGCGACCGTGCCCAGCGCGTGATTGCAGGTCAGTTCGATGTCCTGACGGTGCGAGCCGTAGATGATAGCGAGACCGCCTTAATCGCGTCGCTCAGCGACACAGAGAAGGATTCCGTCCAACGTTTCGCCGTTGAGCAAAACCTCATCACCTTGCGTAACCGTGTGAACGAATTGGGTGTTGCTGAGCCCTTGGTCCAGCGCCAAGGTGAGCACCGCATCGTCGTGCAGTTGCCGGGCGTGCAGGACACCGCGCGGGCAAAAGAGATTCTGGGTTCCACCGCCACCCTTGAGTGGCGCATGGTGTACGACGAGGGCGACCCGTTCGAAGCCCAGCAAAGCGGCAGGGCCCCGATTGGGGCGCGTCTCTATCAGGATCAGCAAGGCAACCCGGTTCTTTTGCGACGGGATGTCATCGCGACCGGCGACCAGCTGACCGGCGCCACTTCAGGTATCGATTCCGAATCCGGTAGTCCGGCGGTGTTCATCAATCTGGATGCCACGGCGGCACGGCGCATGGGTCAGACCACCCGTGAGAATCTCAACCGTCCGATGGCGGTCGTGATGATCGAGAACCGGAGTGAGACGGTGGAGCGCGGTGGTGAGCTGGTGACAGTGCGCCAGACCGTTGAAGAAGTCATCAGTGTCGCGACCATCCGCGGAGTGTTCAGTTCGCGGTTCCAGATCACCGGCCTGCAACCCCAGGAAGCACGTAACCTGGCATTGCTTCTGCGCGCGGGGGCACTGGCAGCACCCATGGATATCGTCGAGGAACGCACGGTTGGTCCGAGCATGGGTGCCGACAACATTGAGCAGGGTTTCAACGCCGTGTTGATTGGTTTCATCATCGTCATCATCTTTGTCGCTTTCTACTACCGTGCATTCGGGCTGGTGGCCAACCTGGCCTTGTTCATGAACCTGGTGTTCATCATCGCGGTGATGTCGATGATTCCTGGCGCAACGCTGACCATGCCGGGTATCGCCGGTATCGTGCTCACCGTGGGTATGGCCATTGACGCGAACGTGCTCATCTTCGAGCGCATCCGTGAGGAACTCCGCCTCGGGAATTCACCACAGGCGGCAGTACACGCCGGGTACGACAAGGCGTTTTCGTCCATTGCCGATGCCAACGTCACGACGCTCATTGCCGCCGTGGTCTTGTTCCTGTTCGGTACCGGGCCGATCAAGGGCTTCGCGGTGACCCTGTCCATCGGGATCATCACTTCCATGTTCACGGCCATCATCGGTACACGCGCGGTCGTCAATGCCATCTGGGGCGGTCGCAAGATGCGCGACCTGCCGATCTGACGAGGTAATACAGCGGTGGAATTCTTCAGGATTGATTCAAAAATCAACTTCATGGGCATTCGCAAGCCGGCGATGTTCCTGTCCGCGCTGTTGGTTGTCGGTAGTATCGCCATCATTATCGCCAGGGGCCTGAATCTCGGCATCGACTTCACCGGTGGCTTGCTCATCGAAGTCGGGTATCCGGAGTCCGTCGAGCTCGAGGGTGTCCGTGAGACGCTCGCCGAGTTGGGCCATGACAACGCTATCGTCCAGCATTTCGGCACCTCCAGCGAGGTGCTCATCCGCATGTCGGTCTCCGACACTGAGGCTGCAGCGGCCGCAGATGGTGACCTTTCTCCTGCGGAGGTCGCGGAGCCCATCGTCGCGGCACTGCGTGAGGCAAATCCTTCCGTGGAGCGTCGACGAGCAGAGTTCGTCAGCGCCCAGGTGGGTGACGAGCTCGCCGAGCAGGGTGGACTCGCCGTGCTCTTTGCGCTCATCGGCATCCTCATCTATGTCGCATTGCGATTCGAGTACCGTTTCGCACTGGGGTCGGTGATCGCGCTGGCACACGATGTCATTCTCACGGTCGGATTCTTCGCGCTGTTGCAGATTGAGTTCGACCTGGTGGTGTTGGCGGCCGTGCTGGCAGTAATCGGTTACTCACTCAACGACACCATCGTCATCTTCGACCGTATCCGTGAGAATTTCCTTTCGATGCGCAAGGCGGAGCCCATAGACGTCATCAACACCTCTCTGAACCAGACGCTTTCGCGGACCTTGATGACCGGCGTGACCACCCTGATGGTATTGGGTGCGTTGTTCTTCTGGGGTGGGCAGGTGATGCACGGGTTCTCAATCGCGCTGATCTTTGGCGTGATCATCGGTACCGCGTCATCCATCTGGGTGGCCAGTGCGTCCGCTTTGGCGCTGGGGGTCAGCAAGCAGGACTTGTTGCCGCCCAAGCGGGACGACGAGGACGACGGTAGGCCTTAAGCGATTCTTGGCAGGTAGGGCTTGAGTTCGCGGACCAGCGCCGCGAACACCTTGCGGCCGCCGGCGACGATGTTGCCGGATTCCATGAACTCCGTGCCGCCGTCGATACCGCCTACGATGCCGCCAGCTTCCTGCACCAGCAGCGCTCCGGCTGCCATATCCCAGGGCTTCAGTCCCATTTCCCAGAACCCGTCGAGTCGACCGGCGGCTACCCAGGCCAGATCCAGTGATGCAGCACCCGCCCGACGCACGCCAGCGGTTTTCAGGATGACGGTGCGCAGCATGGCCATGAAGGCATCTACATCCTGATTCTCCAGGAACGGAAAGCCAGTACCGATGAGTGTGCCCTCAAGTCCCTTGGGTGAGGTGACACGGATTTTCTTGCCATCCAGTGTGGCACCGTCGCCGCGAGAGGCGCAGAACAACTCCTGCCGGACCGGGTCGTAAATGACCCCGTGTTCCAGGCGACCCTTGTGCTGGATCGCGATGGAGACAGCGAAGGCCGGAAAGCCATGGAGGAAGTTGGTGGTGCCATCCAGCGGGTCGATGATCCAGACATACTCGTCGCCCCCGTGACGGCCGGTCTCTTCGCCAAGGAAGCCGTGCCCCGGGTGGGTCTTGCGTACCGTATCGATGATTGCCTGCTCGGCGAGCTTGTCGATTTCGCTGACGAAGTCGTTGCGGCGTTTGGAGGTGATGGCGAGCGTATCCACCCGATCCATGTTCCGGGTGATGACGGTTCCGGCAGCACGCGCTGCGCGCACGGCGATGTTGAGCAGGGCATGCATGAGGGCGCGTAGAATATCACACCATGGACAATGCAAGAGTCGTGTTGGTGGAGACATCGCACCCGGGGAATATAGGGGCGGCAGCGCGCGCCATGAAGACCATGGGCCTCACCGACCTGGTGTTGGTCTCCCCACTGTTGTTTCCCCACCCAGAGGCCACTGCCCGGGCATCGGGGGCGGAAGACCTGTTGTCCGGTGCCAGAGTGGTGCCCACGCTGGATGATGCCTTGGCGGGTTGTGAATTCGTACTGGGCGCCAGCGCACGGCAACGGTCCATTCCTGCCCCGATGTTCACACCCAGGGAAGCGTGCGAAAAGGTGGCGAGCGAATACGCTGGGAAATCCGTGGCCTTGGTGTTCGGCCGCGAACGGACCGGGCTAGACAACGAAGAGCTCGATCGCTGCCATTCACTGGTGACGATTCCTGCCAATCCGGAGTATTCCTCGTTGAACCTCGCGGCAGCTGTGCAGGTCCTGTGCTACGAGATGCGGGTTGCGCATCTGCAACCCGTCGGCGGGGGTAGCCGCGATCAGGAGACCCGACTGGCCACTGCGGACGAGATGGCGCAGCTGTACGAGCACCTTGAGCGGGTGATGTTGCAGACGGGTTTCCTGGACCCGGAGAACCCCAAACAGCTGATGCGGCGTTTGCGCCGTTTGTTCAACCGTGCGCAGCCGGATGCCAACGAGCTGAACATTCTTCGCGGCCTGCTCTCGTCCTTCGAAAGGCCCACCGGCCCGAAACACCGGGCTTGAGGGGTATAATCCGGGGCCATGTTCTCCCGCCTGCGCGAAGATCTCCGCTGTGCATTCGAGCGCGACCCTGCTGCGCGCCATGGTTTCGAGGTGTTCACCACCTACCCCGGTTTGCATGCCTTGTGGTTCCATCGTCTCAATCACTGGCTGTGGGGGCTCGGCCTCAAGTGGTTGGCGCGTTGGTTCTCAACGGTGGCGCGTTGGTTGACCGGAATCGAGATTCATCCGGGCGCGAAAATTGGACGACGCTTTTTCATTGACCACGGCATGGGTGTGGTCATCGGCGAAACTGCCGAGATTGGCGACGATTGCACGGTGTATCACGGCGTCACGCTGGGCGGCACCAGTTGGGAGAAGGGCAAGCGCCACCCGACGCTCGGCAACGGGGTGGTGGTGGGTGCCGGGGCGAAAGTACTTGGGCCCATCACCATAGGCGACAACGCACGGGTAGGCTCCAACGCCGTGGTCGTACGCGATGTTCCGGCCGATGCAACCGTTGTCGGCATCCCCGGCCGCGTGGTGATGGACACACCTCGGGAGGACCGGACCTTGCCGCACCGCGCTGAAATCGCGCAACGAATCGGCTTCGAGTCCTACGGCATCGTCCGGGAAATGCCAGACCCGGTCGCACAGGCCATCAACGGCATGCTGGATCATATCCATGTGACGGACCAGCGCCTCGAGCAATTGACCGAGGCCCTGAAGGCTCTCGGTGCTGATGTGCCGGATGCGCCCTTGCCGGATGTCGAGGACCCCCTGCCATGACACCGGTCTACCTCGACCACAATGCCACCACACCCATGGACGAGCGCGTTCGCGACGCGATGATGCCGTGGCTCAGCCGCCCCGCCAATGCATCCAGCGTGCACGGTTTCGGCCACGCTGCAAAGGAGGCGGTGATGCGCGCACGCCAGCAGGTTGCTCGGTTGCTGGGCGCCAACGCCGACGAAGTGGTATTCACCTCGGGAGGGACGGAGTCCAACAACCTCGCTCTGCGTGGCCTGTTGAGCCATAGGCAGGGCAGCGTCGTCATCAGCGCGGTCGAACACGCCGCAGTGAGAGAGCCCGCCGCAAAGTTGGGCCGCGACCTGGTCATCAACACTGTCGCGCGCGACGGCACATTGAACTTTGACGAACTGAAGCAGCACCTGGCAAGAGCGCCCGCACTCGTGTCCGTGATGTGGGCGAACAACGAAACCGGCGTGATGAATGATATTCCGCTGCTTGCATCCTTGTGCCATGAAGCGGGTGTGCCGTGTCATACCGACGCCGTGCAGGCCGCGGGCAAGGTGCCCGTGGACTTTCGCGGTGCCGGCGTCAGCATGCTGAGCCTCTCGGCACACAAACTGTACGGACCGCAGGGTATTGGCGCCCTGGTGATCGACAGCCAACTGACGTTGGACTCCGTGCAGGTCGGCGGTGGCCAGGAGCGCGGTCTGAGAGGTGGTACAGAACCTGTCGCGGCCATTGTCGGCTTCGGCGTGGCTGCAGAACTCGCGATGGAGCAACTGCAGTCCCGGGCTGCACATACCCGCGCCTTGCGCGACCGTCTTGAAGAGGGGCTGGCTGGACTTCCTCGTGTGAGCCTCATTGGCGAGGGAGCACCGCGCCTTCCAAATACCACCCAGTTCACAGTGCAGGACGTGGATGGTGAAGCGCTACTGCTGTCTTTGGACCAGGCAGGGTTTGCGGTCTCAAGCGGTTCTGCCTGCGCCAGCGGAAGTCGCGAACCCAGCCATGTGCTGTTGGCCATGGGTGTGGACGCGGCACATGCGCGTGGCGCGGTGCGTGTGAGTTTCGGCGCGGGGAACACCGCGGAGGATGTGGATGCGCTGCTGGCAACACTGCAGTCGCTCCTGCGACCGGGCTCCATTCTGGCAGGTGGTGGCGCAATGGGTGGTTGGTGAGGACAATAAGGCCATGACGCGTCCGATTTACCTCGATTACATGGCCACGACGCCGGTCGACCCCAGGGTTGCAGCGCGTATGGCAGATTGCCTGACACGCGACGGCGTGTTCGGCAATCCGGCGTCGAGCACGCACGCCTATGGCCGCGACGCGCACGCCTTGGTGGAGAACGCCCGCGCAGAAGTCGCTGCACTCATCGGTGCGGAACCGCGCGAGATTGTCTGGACTTCCGGTGCGACGGAGTCGAACAACCTGGCTATCAAGGGTGCCGCGTGGGCGCATGAGGACAAGGGCAAGCACCTCATCACCAGTCGCACCGAGCACAAGGCGGTCATCGATACCTGCCGGTGGCTGGAACGTCGCGGGTGGCGCGTCACCTGGCTTGAACCGGGCGATGACGGCCGAATCCATGCGCAACAGGTGGCGGATGCGCTCACGGCCGAGACTGTTCTGGTCACCATCATGCATGTGAACAACGAAATCGGTGTCATCAACGACATTGCAGCAATCGGCGACGTGTGCCGTGCCCACGGATGCCTGTTTCATGTTGACGGCGCACAGACGGCCGGCAAAGTTGCCATCGAATTGGCCAATCTCCCCGTCGATACGATGGCGTTTTCCGCGCACAAGGTCTACGGGCCGAAAGGCGCCGGAGCGCTCTTCGTCCGTCGCGAGCCCCGAGCGCGCATCGAGGCGCTCATCCACGGTGGAGGGCATGAACGCGGAATGCGTTCCGGCACACTGGCAACCCATCAGATTGTCGGGATGGGTGAGGCTTGTCGCATCGCCCGCGAGGAGATGGGTGTTGAACAGCCACGCATCCTCGCACTGCGGAAACGTTTCCAGAAGCGTATCGGGGACCTGGAAGCGGTTTGTCTGAACGGGCATCCGGATCACCGCGTGGCAGGCAATCTTAATCTGAGTTTCGGTGGTGTTCACGGGGACGCCCTGTTGACGGCACTGCGCGGACTTGCGTTGTCCACCGGCTCCGCGTGCAACTCCGCGACAGCATCGCCATCCTATGTGCTGCGCGCACTGGGGCGGGACGATGCCCTTGCCAATGCCTCCATCCGCTTCTCATTCGGACGTTGGACCACGGAGGAAGAAGTGGATCTCGCGGCCGACTTGCTGGTACGAGAGGTCACTCGGCTGCGCGCCTTGTCGCCGCTCTGGGTGCGGGAGCGTGATTACTGTGGATACAAGCAGGTCTCATGAACGCGCTATTGCTGGATCACTTCGATCACCCCCGTCATGCTGGCGAGTTTCCGAGCGAGTCGGATGGTGTTTGTCGTGGAGAAGCCGGATCGGAGCACCATGGCGCGGTAATCCAATTTGCCTTGAAAACGGGTGAAGATGGCCGCATATCGGAGGCAAGGTTCAAAGCTTGGGGTTGCACCGCCACCATCGCCTGCGCCTCATTGGTGGCAGAATGGGCCGTTGGGCACACCCTGAGCGATGCTCGAGAGCTGGATGTCCGGGATCTGGCAAGCCCTTTCGAGCTTGCCCCGGAACGACTTTATGCACCGCTACTGGTAGAGGATGCCTTGCGCGCCGCCAGTGCGGAGGAGGAGTGAGAAATGGCTGTTTCCATGACCGAAAGCGCCGCGGAGCGCGTACGCAAGCAGATTGACCAGCGTGGGCACGGTCTGGGCCTGCGTGTAGGTATCAAGCAGACAGGGTGCTCCGGCTATGCCTATACCATCGACTATGCGGACACCATCTCGGACGAGGATGAGGTGTTTGAGGCCCATGGCGTCCGTCTGGTGGTTTCCAGGGAGCATTTGGCGTTCATGGACGGAACCGAGGTCGATTATGCCCGTGAGGGCCTGAATGAGTCCTTCCGCTTCCGCAATCCCAAGGCCGCGGCGACCTGCGGCTGCGGTGAGTCCTTCACGGTTCAAGCCTGACGCGGTACCATATCCCGTCGTGCCCACTGGGGAAAATCCTCGGTGGGACGGACATTTACGCCCCACTTTCCAACTACAACCGGAGTTTCAAACAAGATGGCAATCGAACGGACCCTCTCCATCATCAAGCCAGACGGCGTGGCCAAGAACCTGATCGGCGAAATCACCTCGCGCTTCGAGAAGGCTGGCCTCAAGGTCGTCGCGGCACGCATGATCCACCTGAGCCGCGAGCAGGCCGAGGGCTTCTATGCCGTGCATCGCGAACGTCCGTTTTTCAAGGATCTGGTCGAGTTCATGATTTCCGGCCCGGTCATGGTGCAGGCCTTGGAAGGCGAGGGCGCCATCAGCAAGAACCGCGATCTCATGGGTGCGACCAACCCCAAGGACGCCGCACCTGGCACCATCCGCGCTGACTTCGCAGAAACCGTTGACGAGAATATCGTGCATGGTTCGGATGCGGAAGAAACCGCAGCGAATGAAATCCGTTTCTTCTTCCCTGAAGGCGTATGCGCGCGCACGCGCTGAAACCCTGAGCATGGGCACCGAACGCACCAATCTGCTGGGCATGTCACATCAGGCACTCGTGGCATGGTTTGGTGCGCTTGGTGAAAAGCCTTTCCGGGCCGTTCAGGTACTGAAGTGGATGCACCAGCGCGGCGCGACGGATTTTGCGGAAATGACCGACCTGTCGGTGGCCTTGCGCCAGCGCCTGGCCGAGATTGCCGAGGTTCGGGTTCCTGAAGTCATCATGGAGCAGAACTCGAACGACGGCACCCGCAAGTGGCTGTTGCGCATGGATACGGGGAACGCCATCGAGACGGTGTTCATTCCGGAGGCCGACCGCGGCACGCTATGCATCTCGTCGCAGGTTGGCTGTGCGCTGGATTGCGCGTTTTGCTCGACTGCGCAGCAGGGATTCAACCGCAACCTCTCTGCAGCGGAAATCATCGGTCAGGTCAGAGTGGCAGCAGAGCGGCTCGGCCATAGCCCCGCAGAGGACCGCCGGGTCATTACCAATGTCGTGCTCATGGGGATGGGCGAACCGCTGACCAATTTCGACAACGTCGTCAGCGCTATCCACGTCATGTTGGACGACAACGCCTACGGATTGTCCAAGCGCAGGGTGACACTCTCCACCGCAGGAGTGGTTCCTGCGCTGTTGCGATTGGCAGAAGTGTGCGACGTGGCCCTGGCGGTTTCATTGCACGCCCCCAATGACACATTGCGAGATGAATTGGTCCCCATCAACAAGAAGTACCCCATCGATGTGCTGTTGGATGCCTGCAGGCACTATGTTTCGCGCCAGCCACATCACATGCACATCACTTGGGAGTATGTGATGCTGGACGGCGTGAATGATTCCGATGCGCACGCCCATGAGCTTGCCAGCTTGTTGAAAGGCATTCCGTCCAAGATCAACCTGATTCCGTTCAATCCCTTCCCGATGACACGCTTCAAGCGTTCACCGCAGGACCGTATCGACCGTTTCCGCGAGATTCTGCAGCGGCGCGGCTACACCGCAATCACCCGCAGGACCCGCGGCGAGGACATCGACGCGGCCTGTGGCCAGCTGGCGGGGCGTGTGCAGGACCGTACCCGTCGTCAGGACCGAAGGAACCCGATCACCAGTGAGGTGCAGGCATGATGTTCTTCCGCAGTGTTGTCATTAGTGTTTCCCTGGTTCTGCTGAGCGGTTGCGTTGCCTCGTCGCGAGACTCGGGACCCGTGGACCTGCGGGAGGCGGCAACCTATAACGTCCAGCTCGGCTTGGAGTACCTGAATCAGGGTCGCCGCGATCTGGCCATGGAAAAACTCACTCGGGCCGTCGAGCAGGATCCCCGCTACGCGGATGCACACCTTGCTATCGCGTACGCCTATAACCAGTACGGCGAAACGCGACTTGCGGACAGGCATTACCGTCAGGCATTGAGGCTGGAGCCCAACGACCCCAACCTGCAGAACACGTATGGGGCATTCCTGTGCCAGCACCGCGACCTTCGCAATGCCGAACGGCAATTCCTTTCTGCCGCAAACAATCCGACCTACAACACACCTGAAGTTGCCTGGACCAATGCAGGCATCTGTGTGGAGCAGGTTCCGGACCTGGAGGCGGCAGAGAACTACTACCGGGAAGCGCTACGCATCAAACCGCGTCACGCGGACGCCTTGTGGCAGTTGTCCAAGGTGAGTTTCGAGCGCAGCAACCCGTTGCAGGCGCGTGCCTTCCTGCAACGTTATCTGGAAGTATCGCCTCGCTCTGCTGAGAGCATGTGGCTGGGCTATCAGGTGGAACGGACGCTGGGAGACGAGCAGGCCGCGCAGCAGTATGCCACCAGGTTGCGTGAAGACTTCGGTAACACGGTGGAGGCGCGTTGGTTGGAGGACGCCGAGCGTGGTCGAGGTCGCTGAGGCCGCGAATCCGCAGGTCGGTCCCGGCGCTGGATTGCGCAGTGCGCGGGAGTCGCACCAGCTGTCTGTCCGCGATGTTGCCAGGTCCTTGCGACTGGACCCTGCAATCATCGAAGCACTTGAAGCCGACGATTTCGCGCGGCTACCCGCACCGATATTCATCAAGGGATACCTGAGCGCTTACTGCAAGCTGCTTGCACTGTCCCCCCAAGAAAGTATCGCCGCGTACGAGCGGGCCGTGGGTGGGGTCAAACCGCCACCCTTGGTGGTGAGCAAGGGCACCGGCGATGATGTGGGTACGACCAGCGGCGGCCGTTGGGTCGGCTGGACGGTGCTTTTGCTTGTCATCGTGATGGTGGCCCTGTGGTGGATTGCCCGCCCGGAATCACTACTGCCGACCGAGGAGCCTTCCGCGACCGTGGTTGCCCCGGTTCTGCTGCCAGCCCCTCCGCCGCAAGCCATCAATGAAGACCCTGTCGAGACGGTGGAGGAGACGCCCGAGGCATCGGAAGCGGCTTTGGTGGAAGATCCTCTGCCAACACCAATCCCTGGCAACCTCCGTGTGCGTCTGGCGTTCACGGATGATTGCTGGACGGAAGTGGTTGACCAGCGCGGGGACCGACTGTTTTTCGATCTCGCCGCCGCCGGCAGAACGGTGGAAATCGAGGGGCTGGCGCCGATCCAGGTCTTTCTGGGCAACGCGCCTGCGGTCACCATAGAGGTGAACGGCCAGCCGTTCGACCATAAACGGTATAATCGCACCGGAAATGTCGCCCGCTTCCAGATAGGCGACGAAGCACCCGGAACCAATCCTTGAGCGACTCCCTGCAATCCATCCGCGGCATGAACGATATCCTGCCCAGCCAGACGCCACGCTGGCAGGCGGTGGAGGCGAGTGCGCGCCGGATTTTCGAGGCCTACGGCTACGATGAAATCCGCATGCCGTTGCTGGAGAATACCGCGCTGTTCTCCCGCGCCATCGGAGAAGTGACCGACATCGTCGAAAAAGAGATGTATACCTTTCTCGACCGCAACGGTGACAGCCTGACCTTGCGCCCGGAAGGTACCGCCGGATGTGTTCGTGCCGGCCTGAGTCACGGTCTGCTCCACAACCAAACACCCAGGTTGTGGTACTCGGGGGCAATGTTCCGGCACGAGCGCCCGCAGAAGGGCAGGTATCGTCAATTCCATCAGATCGGTGCCGAAGCATTCGGCATGGAAGGCCCGGACATCGACGCGGAAATCATCCTGCTGTCGGCGCGCTTGCTGAAATCGCTGGGGATTGGTGCTGTACGGCTGCAGCTCAATTCCCTTGGAACCCAGGCTGCGCGTATGGCTTACCGCGAGGTCTTGGCGGACTATTTTCGCCAGAGCGCGTCCGCGTTGGACGAGGACAGTCTGCGGCGACTGGACAGCAACCCCTTGCGCATCCTCGACAGCAAACACCCGGCGGTGCAGGACCTCATCGCTACGGCACCGGCACTTCCGGATCATCTTGATGCCGAATCGCGGGAACATTTCGCCAGATTGTGTGAACTGTTGACGGTGGCAGGCATCGAATTCGTTTTGAACCCGCGTCTGGTGCGTGGGCTCGACTACTACTCGAGGACGGTGTTCGAGTGGACGACGGACCGTCTTGGCGCACAAGATGCAGTCTGTTCGGGTGGCCGTTACGACGGCTTGGTCGAGATGCTGGGTGGCAAACCCACGCCCGCCGTGGGCTGGGCGCTGGGCTTGGAGCGCATCGTCGCGCTGATGGAGGACGCCGGGGTTGCGGCGCCCGATGTGACCCCGCACGCCTATCTGGTCGCAGCAGGTGACGAAGCGGGGCGGCAATCCATGCGCCTCGCTGAGCGCCTCCGCGACCGGTTGCCGGGCCTACGCCTGCTGGTGAACTGTGGCGGAGGCAGCTTCAAGAGCCAGATGAAGCGCGCGGACAAGAGTGGTGCTTCAGTAGCGCTGATTCTCGGTGACCAAGAGTGCAGCGACGAGACCATCGCGCTCAAGGCCCTGCGCGAAGATGTTGCCCAAGAGACGGTGAAGCAGGATTCGGTCGTCGACGCGCTGCTCGCGCGATTCGGCGAAACATTGTTGTGACCTGAACTGGAGAATTCGAGTGGATATTTATACCTCCGACGACGAAACCGTCGAGAAGCTGCGTAAATGGTGGTCAGACAACGGTGCGTGGATTCTCGCTGGCCTTGTGCTAGGTGCTGCCAGCCTTTTCGGGTGGCGTTATTGGACAGAGTACCGCGAGCAGACACTGGCGACCGCCTCGGATGCTTACGAGCAGGTTCTGGCCGCGGGGGAGAGCGGAGACTCTGCACGCGCAGTCGCTTTGGCCGCGGAGATTCGCGGTCTGCCGCTGAGAACGCCCTATGCGGAGCTCGCCGCGCTTGCCGTTGCCCAGCAGGCAGTGGTCGCGGGGGACAACGCCGAGGCGCAACTCACACTGGCACAATTGGTGGAGTCGTCGCGTGACCCGCATGTCGTGCATCTTGCGCGCCTGCGCCTTGCGCGGTTGCTGTTGGCCGACGGCGCCCTAGCGAGTGTCGAACCGCTGGTGGTTGTCGATGATGCCGGGCGGTACGCGCCCCTGTACGCCGAGCTCCGCGGGGACTTGGCGCTGGCCCGTGGTGACCGTGATGGCGCCATCAATGCCTACCGCGAAGCGCTAGAGGGCGCCGAGTCAGGCATCTCGGACGCCGCGATGCTCGAAATGAAACTCAATGATCTGGGCGCAAGCGCCTCGAGGGATTCCTGATGCGTATCAACGCGGTTGCTGTCGTTTTGCTGTCTCTCTTGATTGGTGCTTGTGCGATGAAGAGCCAAGACACCTCGGAGCCGCCCACACCGCTGGAGCCCATAGAGCAGACACACTCGGTCAGCCGAGCATGGAGCGTATCGCTTGCCGGTTCTTCGGGCGTGCGTGTGGGCTTGGCCCCGGTGGTGAGCGGCCAGGAGATCATCGCTGCCGGATTCGATGGTCGCGTCGTGTCGGTGTCACTCGAGACCGGACGGGTTGTCTGGGAACGACGCTTGCAGACGACACTTGCTGCAGGACCTGGTGTCGGTGAGGGCATCGTCGTGGTCACCACGATGGATGGTCGCGTCATAGCGCTGAATCGGGACAATGGCGCGGAGCGGTGGCGTTCCAAGGCATCCAGTGTGGTGCTTGGCACACCCGGCGTGACCCGCGACATCGTTGCAGTGAGGACCAACGATGGCCAGTTGACGGGGCTGGATGCGGTCAGCGGCGATGTGCTGTGGAATTACAGTCAGTCGGTTCCTAGCTTGACCATCCGTGGCACCTCGGGCGTGGTTGCAGTCGGTGACATCATGGTCGCCGGTTTCGATAATGGGCGCGTCGTGGGCGTGCAGGCTCGGGACGGGCAGGTCGTGTGGGAAATTCCCTTGGGGCAGGCCTCTGGTCGCACCGAAGTGGAGCGTATGGTGGATGTGGTGGCGACCCCGGTAGCGCTTGGCCGCGATATCTACGCTGTCGCATACCAGGGCCAGGTAGCGTCACTGTCCAGCGATTCCGGACGTGGCATGTGGACACGGGAAATGTCCAGTATTGCGGGCTTGGCAGCCGCTGCTGGCGGCGTCTGGGTCACGGACGCCGACAGTGAAATCTGGGGTCTTAGCCGGCTCACCGGTGCCCAGAACTGGCGGCAACCGGCCTTGCGTGCGCGGCAGGTGACGGCTCCGGCAGCGGGTAATGGCTGGATTGCGGTCGGAGACTTCGAGGGTTGGGTTCACCTCCTGGACCAGGATGATGGCCGCTTTGTCGCGCGGGTTCGCGTGGATCGTCAGGGCATCATATCCAACCCGTTGGCTGTCGGTGACATGCTAATTGTGCAGGGGAGTGGAGGCACGCTGTCCGCGTACAAAGTGGGTGAGTGAACTACCTGTCATCGCACTGATAGGCCGGCCGAATGTCGGCAAGTCGACGCTGTTCAACTTCCTGACGCGCACCCGCGACGCATTGGTTGCGGACATTGCCGGCCTGACGCGTGACCGGCAGTATGGTTTCGGCAAGGTCGGGCCGCGTTCCTACCTCGTGGTTGACACTGGCGGCCTGTCCGGCAACAAGGATGGCATGGACGGCGCGGTGGCACGCCAGACCGTGCGCGCCATCGAGGAAGCGGATGCCGCCATCTTCATGGTGGATGGCCGGGGTGGCATCAGTTCGGCTGACAACATCATCGCCGAACAACTTCGCAGAACTGGCAAGCCGGTATGGCTGGCGGTCAACAAGACCGAGGGCATGGACCGTGATGTGGTCACCTCGGATTTTCATGCATTGGGGTTGGGTGACCCCATTGCGATTTCTTCAGCACACGGCGACCGCATTCTCCCTTTGATCGAAGCCGTGCTCGAGTCCATTCCCGTCCGTGAAGATGACGGCAGGACCAAGGATCTGGCTGGTGACGGCGTTCGGATCGCCATCGCAGGTCGGCCCAATGTCGGCAAATCCACGCTGATTAACCGCTTGATGGGAGAGGACCGTGTGCTGGCCTACGACGAGCCCGGCACCACGCGGGACAGCATTGATGTGCCCTTCGAGCGCGACGGCGAACGCTACACCCTGATTGACACTGCCGGCATGCGCAGGCGTTCGCGCATCGACGAGACCATAGAGAAGTTTTCCGTCATCAAGACCATGCAGGCCATTGAGAGTGCGAATGTCGTGGTGGTGGTGCTCGATGCTCGCACCGGTATTGTGGAGCAGGACGCGAGCTTGCTCGGACTGGTCGTGGAGCGTGGCCGGGCTTTGGTGATCGCGGTGAACAAATGGGATGGCCTGTCCATTGACCAGCGTGACCAAGTGCGTCACGAATTGACACTCAAGCTGCCGTTCCTGGATTTTGCGCGCGTACATTTCATTTCTGCACTGCACGGGTCGGGGTTGAGTGAGATGTTCAAGTCCGTGCAGGAGGCATGGACCGCCGCCACCGCAGATCTCTCAACCCCGATATTGACCCGGGAGCTGGAGCGCGCCTTGGCGAACCACCAACCGCCACTGGTGAAAGGGCGGCGCATCAAGCTCCGCTATGCCCACCAGGGAGGTCGCAATCCGCCGGTCATCGTCATCCATGGCAACCAGACGGAGATGGTCCCTGAAGGCTACCGGCGCTATCTGTCGAACCATTTCCGGGAGCATTTCCAGCTTTTCGGAACGCCCATCCAGGTGGAGTTCCGCTCCGGCAAGAATCCCTTCGAGGGCAAGCACAACCCGCTCACGCCCAGACAAGCCGCCAAACGTAGGCGCCTGATGAAGCACGTCAGCCGCAAGTAACCCCTTTCACTCGTGGGCGCGCTGCTGTGCAGCGCGTCCCACCCCGTGAGAGCGGCCCTCGTTCTCTCACCGTGGGAGCGGTCCCACGGACCGCGATATGGCCACGTCGCCCGCGCTCTCGTCACGACGCGTACGCGACGCTCGCTCACCAGGCGCTGCGACCTCACCCCGCGTCACGTACGCTCATTGTTCCTCAAGCGCGTCGCCGTGGCTTGGTGCTTACCGCCTACCTGTAGGCGCGCTGCTGTGCAGCGCGCCCCACCTCGTGGGAGCGGTTAATCGAGGAACAGGTCGGGGTCGACCATCTCGCCGTTGAGGAAGACCACGAAGTGCAGATGCGGTCCGGTCACGCGACCGGTTGCCCCCACCGTTCCCAGTTGATCCCCCGCAATCACGGTCTGTCCCGGTTCGACGTCAATCATGTCCATGTGGCAATACATGGTGATCATGCCGCGTCCATGGTCCACCCACACCGTCTTCCCGTTGTAGAAGAAATCCCCCGTATCCAGTACGACGCCGGGCGCGGGCGCCGCGATGGGTGTGCCGGTGGGTGCTGCAATGTCGATGCCGGCGTGGGGATTGCGCGGTTGGTCGTTGAGGATGCGACGCAAGCCGAACCCGCTCGACCGTCTGCCCTGAACGGGGGTCTGCAGCCGTAGCGTGGCCGGGTTCGCGGTTGAAAAGTGCCGGGCGGCAGCAATGAGGCGAGGGCGTTCGCTGGCGATTCGTTCCAGGTCCTCAGGGTTGGGGTTCACCATGCGCTCATTGGGTATGGTCAGTCGTTGTACATCGTATGACTTGTCCTGAACGGTGAAGGTGATGACCCGGTCACCATGTTCAAGCTCGTGGTCACCCACGGTTGCCGACAAGGGGATGCCGACGATGGCATATGCTGCACCCGAGGAATCCGTGACGGTCAGTACCGGGCGTTGCCGGTAACGAGGCGGCGAGTCGCTCGCCTGCTCCAAGGGGACGACAGCGATGCCTCCGGGCACCGGCATGGAGGCGGGGATTGCCAGCGCTGCGCCCGACAACAGCACACCCATCACCACCCCAATTGCTCGTACACTCATTCGTCTTCCCCTTTGATGTTTTTGACTTCAAGTTCCGCGCGGCCCTTGCCGAAACGTGCGTCCAGGACCTGCCCACACGACAGCGATGATGCATCCGTCACCGGCGTCGGTGAGCCGCTCGGCGTGACAATGGCATAGCCGCGCGCCAGCGTGGACAGCGGACTCACCGCATGCAGCGCACGGGATGCCCCCGCCAATCGTGTGACCAAGCGTTCGTGTCCAAGGTTCCACGCGCGATGCAGTCTCCTTTCGATATCATCCAGGCGTTGCGTGTCCTGCTGGAGGCGTCGTCCGGGATGCAACAGATTCAGGCGGGACACCAGCCAGCGTGTGCGGTCGGCATCCCTGCCCAGTCGCCCCCGCAGCGCACGGGTCAGCGCGTCCGACTTGGTCTGTATCCGTCGCCACCAGTCCAGTTGATCCGGGACCACCATCTCGGCTGCAGCCGAAGGTGTGGGCGCGCGCCGGTCCGCGGCGAAATCGGCGATGGTGAAGTCAATTTCATGTCCGACGCCCGACACAACGGGTATCGGGCAGGCGCGGATGGCACGCGCGAGACCCTCATCGTTGAAAGCCCATAGGTCTTCCATGGACCCTCCGCCACGGACCACCAGCAAAACATCCACCTCGTTTCGTGCAGCCGCCGTCCCAAGGGCCGCAACAAGGCGTTCCGCCGCACCTTCGCCCTGCACCGGCACCGGATACACCACCACTCGCACGGCCGGGAAGCGGCGCGCGAGCACGCTGATCACATCGCGTATGGCTGCACCGGACGGGGAGGTGATGACACCGATGCATGTTGGCATGGAGGGTAGTGGGCGTTTGATGGCTTCGTCGAACAGACCTTCCGCGGCCAGTTTCTGCTTGAGCGCCTCGAACGCCCGTTGCAGCGCACCAAAACCCGCTTCCTCCATGTGGTCCACGATGAACTGGTAGTCACCGCGTGCCTCATACAGCGACACACGCCCACGCACCAATACCTGGTTGCCGTCGGCCGGGCGGAACTTGACCAGCATTCGGCGGCTCTTGAACATCGCGCAGCGGACCTGTGCGGACCCGTCCTTGAGGCTGAAGTAAATATGCCCGGACGCAGGCTGTGCGAGGTTGGACATCTCGCCTTCAAGCCAGACCGTCCGCATCCCGGTTTCCAGGAGCATGCGGGCCTCGCGGTTCAGGCGGCTGACGGTCCATATGTCGCGTTCATCACTCATGGCGCCATGATACCAGTGGACCGAACCCCGTCTAATCCGTACAATAGGCCGATTTACCGCGGCGGACGGAAATCATGCGACTGGTCGAGGAAGCACTCACTTTCGATGATGTATTGCTGCAGCCAGCCTACTCAGAGGTGCTGCCGCGCGACGTGACGCTCGCCACCCGCCTGACCCGCGACATCTCCCTGAACATCCCACTGGTATCCGCAGCCATGGATACCGTCACCGAAGCCCGTTTGGCCATCTCACTGGCGCAGGAAGGTGGCATGGGCGTCGTCCACAAGAACATGACCGGTGATCAGCAAGCGCAACATGTGCGTTTGGTGAAGAAATTCGAGAGCGGCGTGATCAAGGACCCGATCACGGTCACTCCGGACACCACCATTCGTGATGTACTGACTCTGACGGCCGCTCACCAGATTTCCGGTGTCCCTGTGGTGGACCGTGATGGACTGGTTGGCATCGTGACCAGTCGTGACTTGCGCTTCGAGACACATTTTGACGAGCCCGTGTCCACCATCATGACGACCAAGGACAAGCTGGTGACGGTCGAAGAGGGTGCGGGTCGCGATGAGGTTGTGTCGCTCCTGCATAAACACCGCATCGAGAAGGTTCTGGTCATCAACGATCGCTTTGAACTGCGCGGCATGATCACCGTGAAGGACATCCAGAAGGCTAAGGACTACCCGCTCGCCTGCAAGGACGAGCACGGTCGCTTGCGTGTGGGTGCAGCAGTCGGTACCGGACCGGATACCGATGACCGTGTCGCTGCACTGGTGGCTGCTGGCGTTGATGTTGTCGTGGTCGACACCTCACACGGACACTCGAAGGGCGTGCTGGACCGCGTGAAACGCATCAAGCAGATGCACCCTGAGTTGCAGGTCATCGGCGGAAACATCGTGACAGCGGAAGCTGCGCTGGCGCTGGTCAAGGCGGGAGCTGATGGCGTGAAAGTCGGGATTGGTCCAGGGTCAATCTGCACCACGCGCGTCGTCGCCGGCGTCGGAGTTCCACAGATTACCGCAGTGGCCAATGTCGCCGCCGCGCTCAAGAAGTCAGGCGTTCCGCTCATCGCCGATGGTGGCATACGCTATTCTGGTGACATCTCCAAGGCCATCGTCGCCGGGGCCTACAGCATCATGATCGGTGGCTTGTTCGCGGGTACCGAAGAATCGCCAGGTGATGTGGAACTGTTCCAGGGTCGTTCCTACAAGTCTTACCGTGGCATGGGCTCGCTCGGTGCCATGTCGCAGAAGCACGGATCCTCGGACCGCTACTTCCAGGACGCCACCGACGAAGTGGAGAAACTGGTGCCGGAGGGAATCGAGGGTAGGGTGCCGTACAAAGGCAGTCTCATCGCCATCGTCCACCAATTGATGGGCGGCCTGCGTTCTTCGATGGGTTACACCGGCTGCCGCGACATCGAGGAGATGCGCACCAAGCCGAGTTTCGTCCGCATCACCGGGGCGGGCTTCCGTGAAAGTCACGTCCACGATGTGACCATCACCAAGGAAGCACCGAACTACCGCTCGGAATGAGCGCAGACATCCATTCCCAGAGGATTCTCATCCTCGACTTCGGTTCCCAATGGACACAGCTCATCGCCCGTCGTGTACGCGAGGCGGGAGTGTATTGCGAGCTGCATGCCCCGGACATCACCGCACAGCAACTCGCCGACTTCGCGCCCAAGGGCATCATCTTGTCTGGGGGGCCGGAGTCGGTTGTCGGCGACGCCACACCCAAGACTTCTCCGGCCGTGTTCGAGGCCGGCGTCCCGGTGCTTGGCATCTGCTACGGCATGCAGGACATGGCAGCCCAGCTGGGTGGCGTGGTCGAGTCCGGCTCGCACCGTGAGTTTGGGATCGAGCGTATGACCGTCACCGCGCCTTGCCGCTTGTTCGATGGTATCGAGGACACGGTGGATGCCGAAGGCAGGGGCGTGTTGGAGGTCATGATGAACCACGGGGACTCCGTCACTCGGCTTCCCCCGGGCTTCACCAAGGTCGGTGTCTCCAAAGAGCAATCGTGTGCTGCCATCGCGGACGATGGTCGCAGCATCTACGGCGTGCAGTTCCACCCCGAAGTCACCCAAACCAAGCAGGGTGCGCGCATCATCGCGCGTTTCGTCCACGACATCTGCGGTTGCGACGCGCTGTGGAACCCCTCCAGCATCATCGACGACGCCATTGCCGCTGTGCGCGAAAAGGTTAGATCGGATCAAGTATTGCTGGGATTGTCCGGTGGCGTGGACTCCTCAGTGGTTGCTGCGCTTCTGCATCAGGCCATCGGCAATCAACTGGTCTGCGTGTTCGTGGACACCGGCCTTTTGCGCCTGCATGAAGGCGACCAGGTCATGGCAACCTTCGCCGAGCACATGGGTGTGCGCGTCATCCGCGTGGATGCAGAGCAGCGATATCTGGACGCCCTGGCGGGAGTGGATGACCCGGAAGCGAAACGCAAGGTCATCGGCCGATTGTTTGTCGAGATCTTCGATGAGGAGGCCCACAAGCTGGACGGCATCAATTGGTTGGCGCAGGGAACGATCTACCCTGATGTCATCGAGTCCGCAGGCGCTTCGGGTAAGGCGCATGTCATCAAGTCACACCATAATGTCGGTGGACTTCCCGAGCACATGAAGATGCAACTGGTGGAACCGTTGCGCGAGTTGTTCAAGGATGAAGTGCGGCGCATCGGTGTCGAGCTCGGACTGCCGCACGAGATGGTGTATCGCCACCCCTTCCCGGGGCCGGGTCTGGGCGTGCGCATTCTGGGCGAAGTAAAGAAGGAATATGCAGATCTCCTGCGCCGTGCGGACGCCATTTTCATCGAGGAGCTGCGGCGGCACGATTTGTACGACAAGGTCAGTCAGGCTTTCGCCGTGTTCCTGCCAGTGAAGTCCGTCGGCGTGCAGGGAGATGGGCGTCGCTATGAGTATGTTGTCGCGTTACGCGCTGTGGAGACGGTGGACTTCATGTCCGCGCGATGGGCGCACCTCCCCTATGACTTTCTCGACCTGTGCTCCCGTCGCATCATCAATGAGATCGACGGTATCTCGCGCGTGGTCTACGACGTTTCCGGCAAGCCGCCTGCAACAATCGAGTGGGAATGATAAGCGGTCCACCGCACAGTCTGCGCAGCACATAAGAGGGATGCTTCACAACAATCACCAACACCCAACGGTGGAGGAGCTTGTTCGTGAAGGCCACACCAAAACGCGCTACTGTCAAGCGTAAAGCCGCCAAACCCGATACCTCATCGCCTGGCAAGGCGCCGACCGGCATTGTCGGTTTCGATCGCATTGCCCGCGGCGGTCTGCCGCGCGGTCGCACTACGCTTCTCTTGGGCGGTCCGGGTTCGGGTAAGACCATCTTTGCGCTCGAGTTTCTTGTGCACGGCGCGTCTAATCTGAATGAGCCAGGAGTCTTCGTCGCCTTCGAGGAGTCCGCAAATCGCATTTTCGTCAATGCGGAAAGCTTTGGCTGGAGTCTCGCCGACTTGCAGAGTGACCAGTTGTCTTTCGTTGACGCGCAGCCCGTGACTAGCATCGTACAGTCAGGAGATTTCGATCTCGGTGGACTGCTGGCGGTGTTGCAGGCCACGATTCAGCAAACCGGGGCACGCCGCATTGTATTTGATGCATTGGATGTCGTACTTGCCCTGCTGCCTGACCCTGAACTCAGACGCAGGGAGGTCTACCGCCTGCATGACTGGCTCGTAGCGCATGAGATGACCGCCGTCATCACGTCCAAGGCCGGCGGCGACGATGGCTCTTTGTTTGGTCAGGATCACTTCGGCTTCATGCAGTTCATGGTGGACTGCGTGGTAATGCTCAATCACTCGGTGGTGCAGGGGGTATCGCAGCGTAACCTCCGTGTCCAGAAGTACCGTGGTACCAGCTTCGATGAGAACGAATCCCCGTTCCTGATAAGCAATACAGGAATCGAGGTCTCGGTCCCGTTACCACTGGAGCACGGTGGATCCCTCACCGTCAGCAACGACCGTGTGTCCACCGGCATCAATCGACTCGACACCATGCTTGGTGGTGGCTATTTTCGCGGTGCAAGCGTGCTGGTGACGGGATTGGCAGGGACGGCAAAGACTACTTTGAGCGGTGCCTTCGCGGAGTCCGCCTGCAGGCGTGGCGAGCGCACGCTGTTCGTCAGCTTCGATTCCGACGCCAATGAAGTGGTGCGAGACTTGGGGTCTGTTGGAATCCGACTGGGCCGCCATGCAAAGAGCGGGGTACTCCGTATGGCATCTGCGCGGACCATCACCGGGAGTGCGGAAATCTAGCTGGCGCACATCAAGGCACTCGCCATGGAGCACAATGCACGGTGCATGGTGATTGACCCGGCGTCGACCTGGTCACGGACCGGCAACGGCCAGAGCGGGCACGGCCTCTCGGAGCGGTTGATTACCTGGGCCAAGGCCCAGGGCATTACACTCCTGTGCACCAGCCTGCTGGATGATGTGCCCGTGCATTCGGAAGGGAGTTCGTCACGGCATATCACCACGCTCTCTGATACCTGGATTCATCTCAGCTACCTGGTGCAGGCCGGAGAGCGCAACCGCGGACTTTCTATTATCAAGTCACGTGGGACTGCGCATTCGAATCAGGTGCGCGAGCTGATTCTAAGTAGCAAGGGCGTGACGCTGACGGACACCTACAGCGCGGGCGGTGAGGTGCTGATGGGTACCTTACGCTGGCAGAAGGAAAACTCCGAAAGGGCGTCCGCGGAAGTCGCCGAGGCGGGTAGGAAATTCAAGCGATTGCGAGTGGAGGCCGAGGAGGCGGAGCTCCATGTGCAGATTAAATCGCTTGAGGTGGCGCTTGCGGCGAAGAAAGCCGAGAAGGAGTTGCTTGCGCGTACCACCGCCCACAGCAAGGGTGTGGTCTCACGCAAGCGCACGCGCATGCGGGAGCTGCGTGGTGCCGACATCGGCGGTGCCACGGACAAGGACAAGGCGCGATGAGCGCTCGCGACCAATTCATGTTCCGGCTCTATGTGGCTGGAGACGCACAGAACTCGGCGCAGGCCGTGTCCAACCTGGGTGCGTTTTGCCGCGAATACCTCCCGGGTCGTCACACGATTGAGGTTGTGGATGTGTTCCGCGAGCCCCAGCGTGCATTGGCCGAGGGGATTTTCATGACGCCGACACTGGTCAAGCTCGCGCCTGCACCGGCCCCTGTGAAGATAGTCGGTTCGCTCAACCAGAAACGGGTCTTGTTGCAGACACTGGGGCTGGAACGCCAGTCCGCATGAAGCCCTCACTCGGAGTGCTTGGGGACGGCGAAATCTCCGCACTGATTGCCACGTTACACAGGACCGGCCAGCGTCTGGAGCTTTTGACCGCGGGTGAGGTGGACTCGGTCATAGACTCCGAGGGCAGGACTTTCCTGCTGCAAAGTGCCCAGGAGCGATTGCGCCATATCGAGGCCACCAAGCAAGCGGCGGTGCTCAATGCGCTACCAGCCCACATCGCCTTGCTCAATGCCGCCGGGGTCATCGTCTCCGTGAATGACGCATGGCGGACCTTCGGTCAAGCCAATGCCGCCCACGGCCCAGGGCATGGTGTCGGTGTCGACTACCTGGCAGTCTGTGACGAGGCGATGGGAGAGGACGCCGTTGAGGCGCGCCAAGCGGCCGAAGGCATACGCGCCGTGCTCGCTGGCACTGAGACAGAATGCTCCCTCGAGTACCCCTGCCACGCACCGACCGCGAAACGCTGGTTCCTGATGCGGGTGAAGCGACTGGCTGAGGACAGTGCGAGCGGCGTCATCGTCATGCATATCGACATCACCGAGCGCACCCTCAGCGGGCTGGAAGTCATTGCGGCGAAAAACCAGTTGCAAGGCACGCTGGATGCCATCCCCGATCTGCTCTTCGAGCTTGGGCTGGATGGGCGCTACTACGACTACCATTCACCACGCATGGAACTGTTGGTGGCTACCCCTGAGGAAATGATCGGGCGAACGATTGTGGAGGTGCTTCCGCCCGATGCCGCAAAGGTAGTTTTTTCGGCCTTACAGGATGCCCATGCAAACGGCCTGTCGTCTGGCAAGCAGTTCGAGCTGGATATGCCGCAGGGTCGGAAATGGTTCGAACTCTCGGTCTCCCGCAAAGCTGCTGCGCCCGGACAGGACCCGCGCTTCATCTGCCTGTCACGGGATATCACCCCGCGAAAGCTCGCCGAAATCGCCATCCAGCGCCTGAGCAGGGGCAACGCGGTCCTGAGTCAGATCAACGGCCTGATTGTGCGGGTGCGCGACCGCGATGAGCTGTTCAAGGAAGCGTGCCGCATAGCAGTCGAAGTGGGGGGCTTTCGCATGGCATGGATTGGTGTCGTCAATCCAACCTCGCACATGCTCGTGGGGGCGGCCTCGGCGGGATTCAAAGAGGGAGTCCCCGCCGTCGAAGACCGCTCGACGATTCAGGACAATGCGCCACGTGGGTACGGACCGTCCGCCACCGCCGTTCGGGAACGCAAGCCCGTTCTGGTGAACAACGTGGAGAACGAGACACAGATTCTCAAGATGGGCGTATTCCACGAGCTCGGGGTTCGCTCGTTACTCAGCCTGCCATTGATGATTGATGACGCAATCATCGGCGCGCTTAGCTTGTACGCGTCGGAAGTCGACCATTTCGATGACGAAGAGGTCAAGTTGTTGTGCGAGTTGGCGGACGACATCGCTTTTGCCAACGATCACATCGAGAAGCAGGACAGGCTCGATTATCTCGCCTACTACGATGAGCTGACCGGGCTTGCCAATCGTCGTCTGTTCCTAGAGCGAGTGGGTCAATTCATCAGGAGTGCCGTGACCACAGGCCATGCTCTGGCGGTGTTCCTGGTGGACCTCGAGCGGTTCAAGAGCTTCAACGACAGCTTCGGCACACCCAGAGGTGATGCACTATTGCGACATGTAGCGAAATGGCTCACACATAGCAGCGGGGATGCCAGTCGACTTGCACGGGTGGGCGCGGATCAGTTCGCGGTGGTAGTCCCTGATGTCATGCATGGTGCAGACGTTGCGCGGCTGCTGGTGAAGTTGATGGAGTCTCTACTGGAGCACCCATTCAGGGTGGCGGACGATGTGCTTCGCGTGACCGCCAAGGCCGGTGTCGCGTTGTTTCCCCAGGATGGTGAGGAGGCGGACGGCTTGTTCCGTAAGGCGGAGGCGGCGCTGAAAAACGCGAAAACGACCGGCGATCGCTATCTCTTCTACACGCAGAGAATGACCGAGGATGTCGCCACCAAGCTGACACTCGAGATTCAACTGCGCAGGGCAATCGAGCGGGAAGAGTTCGTCCTTCATTATCAGCCGAAAATGAGTTTCGAGACTGGGAAACTCACAAGCGTGGAGGCACTGATACGCTGGCGCGACCCCAGTACGGGGCTGGTGCCGCCGGGCGAGTTCGTTCCGGTGCTGGAGGAGACCGGGCTTATCCACCAAGTGGGACGGTGGGCAATCCGCAAGGCCATTGCGGATTATCTGCGCTGGAAGAACGCAGGGCTGCCCGCGGTACGCGTTGCGGTCAACGTATCGCCCCTGCAGTTGCGCAGCGAGACCTTCATTGCTGAACTTGAGGAGGACCTCGCTGTCGACTCGAACGCGGCGGCGGGTCTTGAACTGGAGATTACCGAGAGTCTCATCATGGCCGATGTGCAGCTCAGCATTGCCACTTTGCGGGCCGTGCGCGCGATGGGCGTCACCATCGCCATCGACGACTTTGGTACCGGCTATTCCTCGCTCAGTTATCTGGCGAAGTTGCCGGTGGACGCCGTGAAGATTGACCGTTCTTTCGTGGTGGCGATGACGCTGTCTTCCCAAGGGCAATCGCTGGTGGCGACCATCATCAACATGGCCCATTCGCTCAAACTCTCGGTGGTGGCTGAGGGTGTCGAGACCGAAGAGCAGGCACAGCTTCTGCGTTTACTGGGCTGCGACGAGATGCAGGGCTTTCTCATCAGCAAGGCGCTGAAGTCTGAACAGCTGGAAGCACGGTTTCTGGCGCGCGGGGTACCCGAACTCGACGACTGATGGGACAATGGTCCGTATGAGCGACGAACATTGGATGCGGGAGGCATTGCAATCGGCGCGCCATGCCGGTGAGGCCGGTGAGGTACCCGTCGGTGCAGTGCTGGTGAAGGGCGATCAGGCCTTGGCCACCGGTTGGAACCACCCCATCGGCAGTTGTGACCCCACCATGCATGCCGAGATTCACGCCTTGCGACAGGCTGCCGAGGCTGAGCGAAATTATCGCCTTCCTGGTACCACCCTGTATGTGACGCTCGAGCCCTGCGCGATGTGCGCGGGTGCCATCGTGCACGCGCGCGTGGACCGCGTGGTGTATGGGGCGCGGGACCCCAAGACCGGCGCGGTCGAGAGCGTGTTCCAGTTGCTGGATACCAATCCCGCCAATCACCGTGTTGTCCACACCGGCGGAATCTTGGCCGAGGAGTGCGGCGCACTACTCAAGGATTTCTTCGCCGCGCGTCGCTGAATTGAATCGCGACCCAATTGTGGGAGCGGCCCTCTGGCCGCGAATCCTTGCTCTCGGCATCCGGGTTCTCCTGCCAAACCAGTTCAGGGTATTCCTCATAGACGGCATCTCGCGCGTGGTGTACGACGTTTCCGGCAAGCCACCGGCGACCATCGAGTGGGAGTGATTGGTATCAGCAAATGATATCTGGCCTCGACCAGCAATCCCATCCGACGAATCCAAGCGTTAGTGGTTCAGGGAGGCAGAGCTCGGTCCATGTGCGGCGATTGGAACAGGCGATTACCCGTATTGATGTGGTGCGGCTCATTCTTCTGAATGGATTTTCCGGTATCCGACGGTCCGATATTGCGAGGGAAGTCAAGCGCCCGCAGTAATTCCGCTGCATTCGTCGAGTCGAGAATTGGTTAATGCCGGCGGTGGGGTAAACAGAATTGATTGGGGTGGTTGTCAGCAATAAAGTGAGGTTTATACTCCTTCTAGTTCTAACGGAGACCTCCTGTGCCTGATACCACCCCACTCACTCCCCTTTCGCCCCGTCGCCACACGCTTTCGGTCTGCATGATTTGCAAGGACGAGGCGGATCGCATCGAGGCCTGCCTCGAGTCAGTGAAGGACTGGGCCGACGAAATTATTGTTTTCGACTCCGGTTCCACTGACGGCACACTGGACATCGTGCGTCGCTATACCGACCTTATCTGGGAGACAGACTGGCCTGGATTCGGCCCGCAACGTCAGCGCTCACTCGAAGCGGCGCGTGGGGACTATGTGCTGACCATTGATGCGGACGAGCGTGTCACGCCAGAACTCCGGGAGCAGATTACAGCTGAGCTTTCGAAAGCGGTAGTTCCCTGCGCGGTGTACCGAATGCCTTGGGGACCAATCTTCTTCGGCAAGCGCCTGCGCTGGGGCGGACGCTATTCGAGCCCCCAGGCCAAGCTGTTCCGCCGCCAAGGCGCCGAGTTCCCGCAGGTGCAGGTGCACGAGACGCTGAAGTTTCCACCCGGCCCGGTAGGCAAGTTCAGCGGCCGATTGGACCACGACAGCTACCGGGATTACCGTCATATGGTCGACAAGCACACGCAGTATGCTTGGCTGCTGGCGCAGGAAAAATACGCCCGTGGTAAACGCACCACGGTGATTACTCCGGTGTTACGCTTTTTCTGGGAGTTCTTGGTGCAATACTTCGTCCGCGGTCTAATACTGGATGGCGGGCGGGGTTTCATTCTTGCCATGCTGCTCAGCCAGTACGCCTACCACAAATATGCTGCGCTCTGGACGTTGCAGGCCACGGGCGCCTCGGTGGATTCGCGCTTCGCGCCACAGTTGCGACAACGACGCCGCTAGCATCAGATTACTCATGGACATAAGTATCAAGCTCCTAACAAGGTTTTGCATGGCATCATCGCGATGAGTGAATATAGGCCAACCAAGTTATGGGCCTTAACAGGCTTTCGTACCGTCGAGTGGGAATGAACGACGAGCATTGGATGCGCGAGGCGCTTGCGTAGGCTCTGAAAGCAGAGGCAGCAGGCGAAGTGCCGGTGGGTGCGCTGCTGGTCCGTAACGGAGAAGTTCTTACGCGCGGATGGAATCATCCCATTGGTGGTTGCGATCCGACCTTGCACGCTGAGATTCATGCCTTGCGCCAAGCTGCAGAGGCGGAGCGCAATTACCGCCTTCCCGGTACTACCCTGTATGTAACGCTGGAGCCCTGCGCAATGTGTGCGGGTGCCATCGTGCACGCGCGCGTGCAACACGTGGTGTATGGGGCACGGGACCCCAAGACTGGCGCGGTCGAAAGCGTGTTCCAGTTGCTGGATACAAACCCTGCCAATCACCGTGTCACCCATACCGGTGGTGTCCTAGTTGACGTGTGCGGCGCGCTACTTCGTAAGTTTTTCGCCGCCCGCCGCTGATATGAATCGCGACCCGATCGTGGGAGCGGCCCTCTGGCCGCGAATCTTTCAAAGTGGGGGTTTGTCCAGGGCAGGAGCCGGCGCATCGATCTGCGCGGCTCTTCGGAATCCCGTTTGGTCTGGGTGCAGCCACACCAATACATCATGGTAGCTGCGAATGTTGTCCACATAGATGACCGGCTCGCGTCCCCGCGCATAACCATAGCGCGTGTTCTCGTAGAAGCGACGCTGCGCCAGCTTGGGCAAATGTTCGCGCACATCCATCCACCGGTCCGGGTTGCCACCCTGGCGTTGCGTGATGACACGCGCGTCTTCAAGGTGACCAAGGCCGATGTTGTAGGCGGCCAAAGCCATCCAGGTGCGGTCCGGTTCCTGGATTCTGGCGGGTAAACGGCTGCGCAGGTTCACAAAGTAGCGTGCCCCACCAAAAATGCTCTCGCTAGGGTCGACGCGACTGTCCACTCCGATGAACTCCGCCGTGCGCTGGGTCAGCATCATGATGCCTCTCACACCAGTAGGGGAGACTGCGCGGGGGTTCCAATGTGATTCCTGATACCCGATGGCAGCGAGCAGGCGCCAATCCACACCAACCTCGGCCGCCGCCTCGCGGAACATGGGCTCGTACTGCGGCAGACGGACCCGAATGTGGCGCAACAGCACCCGTGTACCCACAAAGTCGAAACGGTCCGTCAGCGCGTAGTGACGCTCGACGAGCCTGTCCAGCTCACCGCTTTCCTTGAGGCCCTCGAAAAACCAGTCCACTGCGGTCAGCAGGCTCTGGTCCGGTCCCGGCGCCAACGCCCAGGCCAAGGGCTCGGGATCGGATAGGTCAAATGCTGGACGAATCTCCGGGTAGTACCGCTGGGTGAGCAGGACCTCGGTGGAATCCGCCACCGTGTAGTCGATCACCCCCTGCGAGACGCGAAACAGCAATTCTTCGCTCTCGGCATCCGGGTTCTCCTGCCAAACCAGTTCCGGGTATTCCTCCCGCAGCCGTTGGAGCTGCTCGGCATGGCTACTGCCGGCGACGATTTCCAGGACTCCGGAGAGCTCGGTGGGGTCTCGTGGGCGGCCGGTGCCATAGCGATAGACCAACTGCTGGACCACCTCCTGGTAGCTGGGCCCGAAGCGCACGCGCTCCCGCCGGGCTGGCGTCACTGTCAGACCTGCTGCGGCAATATGGACATCTCCCTGCAGGAGGGGCGGAAATATCGCCGAGACACTGGGTGCGACGTCGATGCGTAAGGAGACCCCGAGCTCGTCCGCGAACAGCTGCGCGAGTTCGTATTCCAGCCCGGCCGCACCGTCGGCACCGATGTAATAGGTGGTCGGGCTGTTACGAGTGAGGACACGCAATTCGCCAGTGATCAGGACCTGGTCGAGCAGGGGTGGTCTGGCCGTGCAAGTGGTGAGTAACAAGCCCGCCATCGCGGATACCGCGAAGCGCAAGGTTGGTTGTAGCGGCAACGGCAGGGACATGGGTGAACGATACCCGAAGCCACCGATACCTGTATAATTCGGCGCTCACCGGAGAGGTACCGAAGCGGTCATAACGGCACCGACTCGAAATCGGTTGGGGGCTTACGCTCCACGTGGGTTCGAATCCCACCCTCTCCGCCAAGCAAAAAGAAAAAGGCCCCTTGCGGGCCTTTCTCTTTTTGCAAGGTGCAGGGTGTGTGGACGAACCCACCGGGTTCGACCGAATCGTCGGGAACGATTCGGGACCGCCGCAGGCGGGCCTGAGCGCAGCGAAGGCGGGGCACAGGGATGTGCCCCGCAATCCCACCAGAGGTGTTGGTGCACTCCGCGCGTGAACTGTTGGTGTTTGTTACCGCACGTTGGTAGACGCTAGGCCCTCTCCGCCAAGCAAAAAGAAAAAGGCCCCTTGCGGGCCTTTCTCTTTTTGCAAGGTGCAGGGTGTGTGGACGAACCCACCGGGTTCGACCGAATCGCGGTCCGTGGGACCGCTCCCACGGGAGGTATCGGCACAAGCAGTAGGAGCGGCGCTTCGCGCCGCGAATACGAGGAGGGTAGCTGGCCACGGCGAAATCCGACTCCGGGTTGTTGAAATCGTGCATGAACAGGTAGCCGCCCTGGCTCAGGCGCGGGTAGAAAATCTCCAAACCCGCAAATGTTGGCTTGTATTTATCCGGATCCAGCATCACGAACGAGAATTTCTCATTCAAGACCGGGCCCGCCGTATCGGGAAAGGTACCCTCATGGAAAACCACATTCGTACAGTCCCCGATGCGGGCTCATACCGACTCGACACTGGTGTCGGTGAACCGCGGGTCCGCTGTTTCCCCTTCTTCCAGTGACGCCTCCGGGAATCCGGCAAAGGTATCGAACAAATGCAGCGGCGTCGATGTGTGCCCGCACTTTGCGTTCCACATCGGGCCCGTAAGGCGGATAACTCATGCCGCGCTTGTGAATGCCGAGTTTCTTCATCAATTTACTCATGGGACACCTATCTTAGTGAATACTGCATTCGGCCCAGGCGCGTCGGCCCACCGCATGTCGGGCTTTGCCATCGGCTTCAAGGATGATGCTGCGCAAGCCATTGGTGTACAGCTGAAGGTTCTGACCGTCTCGCGGCAACTCGATGGTGCCCGTCACCGTATGCAGGCGTACCCACGACTCGGCGACCTCCAGGCTGAAGCTGGTGCCATCGTCACAGGCATAGTGACGCATTTCCCCGGTCTGGGGACGGTTTGCACATCCCAGCAACACGAGCGCTGCCAAGCCGATGAGAACAGTCTTCATGTACGCTCCCGAATCATGGATAGAGACGCTGCACTGACCAGCCGGTGTCTGTTTTTGTGTAGGCGAAGCGGTCATGCAACCGCGATTCACCCTCGTGCCAGAATTCGAACCAGTCCGGCACAAGGCGCCAGCCGCTCCAATGCGGGGGGCGCGGGACAGGATCGTCACTGAATCGCTGGTCAAACTCGCGTAGCCGGGCCTCCAACGTTTCCCGCGAATCCAGTGGTGTGCTCTGGATGGATGCCCAGGCCCCCAACTGACTGCCACGGGGGCGACTCGCGAAATAGGCATCCGCTTCCGCATCGTCCACCTGCGTGACTGCCCCTTCAATCCGAATCTGCCGCTGTGCCACCGGGAACCAGAATAGCAATGCTGCTTGACTATTGACCTGTAGCGCTTTGCTCTTGCGGCTACCGAGATTGGTATAGAACACGAAACCCCGGTCATCGTGCTGCTTGAGCAGGACGATGCGTGCCGATACGCGCCCGGCGGCGTCGGCAGTCGCCAGGGTCATCGCGGTGGTTTCGTGACGCTCATTCCGTCCCGCGTCGGCGTACCACTCTCGGAACAGGGCATGGGGGTTGTCGGACATGGCGGGAAGATAGCATATGGCCCCGCGTGATATCCTTGCGCCCATGGCATCAAAGCAACTGTTCAGGGTCGTTTTCACCAACCAAGGCAAGGTCTACGAGGTCTACGCGCGCAAGGCCGGGGAGGCCAGCATGCTCGGATTCATCGCGGTCGAGGGCTTGGTGTTCGGTGAGCGCAGCTCAGTGGTGGTGGATCCCACCGAAGAACGCCTGCGCACGGAGTTCGAGGGTGTGAAGCGATTCCATGTTCCGCTGCATTCCGTCATCCGTATCGACGAAGTGGAAAAGCAGGGCACAGCCCGCATCGTTGCCCTTGAGGGTGGCGCCCAGGTTTCCAGGGCATGAGAGACAAGATCCGGTTTGCCTGCCTCGGCAGCGGCAGCCGAGGCAACGCGACCCTGGTTGAATGTGGTACCACGCTGTTGATGGTGGATTGCGGTTTTAGTATCGCCGAGACCGAGTCGCGCATGGCGCGCTTGGGTCGTGAGCCCTCCCAGCTGACCGGCATACTCATTACCCACGAACATGGCGATCATATCGCCGGCCTTGGGCGAATCGCGCGCAACTGGGATGTGCCGGTCTGGCTCAGCGCAGGGACCCGTCGCGGACTCAAGGACAGGAGTCTGCCCGTGGCCACCGAGATTGCACCTGGCACCACCTTCGCCATCGGGGACCTCGAGATCCAGCCCGTGGCCGTGGTCCACGATTCGCGAGAGCCCACCCAGTTCGTGTTCTCCAACGGCGCCGAACGTCTCGGCTACCTCACGGACATCGGTGAGGTCACCCCGCATGTGGTGGAGTCCTTTTCCGGGCTGGATGCCTTCCTGCTGGAAGCCAATCACGACTTGGATATGCTGGCTGCCGGACCCTACACCAACCGCTTGAAGAAACGGGTAGGGGGGCGTTATGGGCACCTGAATAATGGGCAGGCAGCTGACCTGCTACTCGCGGTGGACCGCAGCCGCCTCAAGCATGTAGTCGCAGCACACATCAGCGAGAAGAACAACACGCCAGAGCTGGCGCGGGCTGCGCTCGCCGACGCATTGGGCTGTGAGCACGATTGGGTCGGTACGGCCCATCAAGACCTTGGCTTGGAGTGGCGGGAAGTGGCCTGAATCCAGTAAAATCCGCGCATGCTACGGCTCCGCGGCGGTCCCGCACCCTCTGATTTCCGGCTAGACAAACTCCTCCTGCGACTTCGCACCGTGGCACCTGAAGTCGAGGCTGTCATGGCGAGCTTTGTCCATCTGGTCGACCTGGACGGCGAGCTCGGCCCCCCACAGCATCATGTCCTCGAGCGACTCCTCACTTATGGTGCTACCGGGGTGGATCACACCCACGCCGTGGATTGTGTCGTACTGCCTCGGTTCGGGACCGTCTCGCCGTGGTCGAGCAAAGCCACAGACATCGCTCACAACTGCGGTTTGAGCACTGTCCGACGCGTTGAGCGTGGTGTTGAGTACTCTTTCGTAGCGAAGGGAGGCGTCAACGACGACCTGCTGACCCGCATCATCCCACTCATCCATGACCGCATGACGGAAACGGTCATCACGGATGACGATGACCTGCAATCCTTGTTCGAGCGTCACGCACCGGTGCCAATGTCCAGGGTGCCGGTTCTGGCCGGTGGGGTGGAAGCCCTGCGCGCGGCAGATGCGGCGCTTGGCTTGGCGCTCTCCGAGGATGAGATTGAGTATCTGGTGAGTAATTTCCAGAAGATTCAGCGCGATCCCACCGATGTCGAGTTGATGATGTTCGCGCAAGCCAATTCGGAACACTGTCGCCACAAGATTTTCAACGCCGACTGGGTCATCGACGGCGTCGAGCAGGACAAGTCCTTGTTCGCGATGATTCGCAACACGCATGCCTGCGCGCCCCAAGGTGTGTTGTCGGCCTACAAGGACAATGCGTCGGTGATTGCTGGCAACACCGCAGGACGGTTTTTCCCGAACCCCGACAGTGGTGAGTACGGCTACCATCAAGAGCCAGTGCATATCCTGATGAAGGTGGAGACACACAACCACCCGACCGCAATCTCCCCATACGCGGGAGCGGCAACCGGCGCCGGGGGCGAGATTCGCGATGAGGCGGCGACCGGCCGGGGTTCGCGGGCCAAGGCAGGGCTGGTAGGCTTCAGTGTGTCCAATCTGCGCATCCCGGATTTCGAGCGTGACTGGGAAGTGGATTACGGCAAGCCGGACCGCATCGTGTCCGCACTGGACATCATGATCGAGGGCCCCATCGGGGCTGCTGCATTCAACAACGAGTTCGGGCGACCCAACCTCGCCGGTTACTTCCGCACCTTCGAGCAAACCGTGCCTGGTCCATCAGGTGACGAGGTCAGGGGTTATCACAAACCCATCATGATCGCGGGCGGTCTTGGCAACATCCGCGAGAACCATGTCGAGAAAAGCGATGTGCCTTCCGGCTCGCCCATCATTGTGCTGGGTGGTCCGGCGATGCTCATCGGCCTCGGGGGCGGCGCTGCGTCGTCCATGGCCAGCGGTGCGTCCAGCGAAGACCTGGATTTCGCGTCGGTGCAGCGTGGCAATCCGGAGATGCAACGCCGCGCACAGGAGGTCATCGACCGTTGCTGGGCGATGGGCGATGGCAATCCCATTCTGTCGGTGCACGATGTCGGTGCGGGTGGACTGTCCAACGCGGTTCCGGAAATCGTCCATGGCTCCGGGCGCGGAGGCACCATCGAGTTGCGCCGTATCCCGAACGATGAGCCCGGGATGAGCCCCATGGGTGTCTGGTGTAACGAGGCACAAGAGCGGTATGTCATCGCACTGGATGCTGCTGGCCTCGACATGTTCGCGGTTCTCTGTGAACGCGAGCGTTGTCCATGGGCGGTCATCGGGCATGCGAACGATACCGGGGATTTGGTCGTGTCCGACGAAGTCTTCGGCGACAAGCCCGTGGACATGTCGCTGGAAGTGTTGCTCGGCAAACCGCCAAAGATGACGCGGGATGTTCATCACGCCACATTCCCCAAACCAGATTTCCATACGGACGGGATTGATCTTGGCAAGGCGGTGGACAGCGTGCTCGGGCACCCGACCGTAGGGTCAAAGTCGTTTCTCATCACCATCGGCGATCGCACCGTCGGCGGCCTTGTGCACCGCGACCAGATGGTGGGTCCATGGCAGGTGCCCGTAGCGGATTGCGCGGTCACCATGGCCGGTTTCAACAGCATCGCCGGTGAGGCGATGGCCATGGGTGAACGCACGCCGCTGGCGGTTCTCGACGCACCTGCGTCTGGTCGCATGGCGGTGGGCGAGTCGTTGACCAACTTGCTGTCGGCAGATGTGCGCACACTCGCCGATGTCCGGTTGTCCGCGAACTGGATGGCTGCCGCCGGTCATCCAGGCGATGATGCGGCACTTTTCGACACCGTACGCGCGGTCGGCATGGAGCTCTGCCCTGCATTGGGTATCGCGATTCCGGTAGGCAAGGACTCCTTGTCCATGCGCACCGTCTGGGAAGACGATGGTGAGCGCAAGCAGGTGTCCGCGCCTGTGTCGCTGATCGTGTCGGCGTTTTCGCCGGTGACCGATGTACGTCGGGCGCTGACCCCGCAGTTGCGTACCGATGCAGGCGATACTGACCTTGTGTTGGTGGATTTCGGTAAGGGCAGGAATCGTCTCGGGGGTTCCATTCTTGCCCAAGTTCATCGTGAGATCGGTCACCATGTGCCGGACTTCGATGATCCCCAGGCCATGATTCGGTTCGTGGAGGTGATGACGCTACTGCGTGATGACCGCCTGCTGTTGGCCTACCACGACCGCAGCGATGGTGGCCTGTTGGCGACCTTGTGCGAGATGTCCTTTGCGGGGCATGTCGGCATCCGTGTACTGCTCGATGACCTCGGAGAAGACCCGGTGGCTTCGCTGTTTACGGAAGAACTCGGCGTTGTGCTGCAGGTTCGTCACTGCGACACCGATACGGTCCTGCAGCTGTTGAAAGAAAATGGCCTGGGCCGTGTCAGTCATGTCATTGGCACCGTCAGCGACGACGATGTCATACGCATCCAGTTCGAGGGCGAAGTTCTCCTGGAGCGCGAGCGTGCGGAACTGCAGGGTGTGTGGGCGGAGACCAGCTACCGGATGCAGGCCCTACGCGATAATCCGCAGTGTGCCGAGCAAGAGTTTGCTGCCATTACCGACCCGGACGCTCCCGGCTTGCAGCCGCACCTGACTTTTGTTGTAGCGGAGGACCTTGCCGCCCCGATGATTGCCACCGGTGTGCGTCCGCGTGTCGCCATACTGCGCGAACAGGGGGTGAACGGGCAGATCGAGATGGCAGCGGCATTCGACCGTGCCGGGTTTGCGGCGGTGGATGTCCACATGAGCGATATCCTTACGCGCCGTGTTCAGCTCGACGATTTCCAGGGCATCGTCGCTTGCGGTGGATTTTCCTACGGTGACGTGCTCGGTGCAGGCGAAGGCTGGGCCAAGTCCATCCTGTTCAATACCGAGGCGCGGGAAGCGTTCGCGGAGTTCTTGCAGAATCCCTCGACTTTTGCGTTGGGTGTATGCAACGGCTGTCAGATGTTCTCAGCCTTGCAGGAGTTGGTGCCGGGGACGGCGCATTGGCCACGTTTCCTGCGTAATCGCTCGGAACAGTTCGAGGGTCGCCTGAGCATGGTCGAAGTCCTCGAGTCCAAATCCCTGTTCCTGCAGGGCATGGCCGGTTCACGTCTCCCGATTGCCGTAGCGCACGGTGAAGGGTATGCGCACTTCGCGGATTCGTCGGACATCAAGACGCTTGAGGGCGCGGGGCAGTTGGCGTTGAAATTCGTGGGGGACCACTACCCGGCCAACCCGAACGGATCTCCTGAGGGAATTACAGGCCTCTGTAACGAGGACGGGCGCGTGACCATCATGATGCCGCATCCCGAACGCGTGTTCCTGACGCGGCAACTGTCCTGGCATCCATCCGACTGGGGCCCCGAGGGTCCCTGGCTGCGCATGTTTCGTAACGCGCGCCACTGGTTGGGTTAGCGCTTGTAGGAGCGACGCTTCCCTGCCCACCGAAGCCTTGGCGTAGGTGGGTGGCCGCGAATGGCTCCAACGGTGGTACACGTGACAGCGTTGGTTCTGGAACCAATGTCACCCTGTTCGCGGTGCGAAGCACCGCTCCTACATGATCCTCCGACCGTCTGCTTGAAGTCCAAGGTCATCCTATTCGCGGTGCGAAGCACCGCTCCTACGGGATGGGTTCGGGCTCTGGCTCGTCGTCGGTGTCGTCGACGGTGGGTGGAGGCAGGGTCGGCAGGGTCATGGTCGGGGTGATGCGTTCGAACTCCACATCACCCGCCCTCTGGATGCTGTCCACAGCATCCCGCAAATCCTGATACAGACCTTCACCGCTTCCCTCACGAGAGACGGGTGGGACCGCGAACTCGAGGCGTGGGGCAATGCCCAGTTCCGCCGATTCTCCATCCACAGGTTCGATGTCCTCGACGGTCTCTGCGGGTTGTTCCGGCAGTTCATACAGCGGCACTGGTACCAATTGAGGACCCTGCTCTGTGGCCAGGTGGGGAAACACCATCAACGCCAAACCCGCCAGAAGCAGGACAGACAGGGCAATGATGACGATGCGTTTCATGGGCCCGCCAGCGTACACGGATGCGCGTGACCGGTCCAACCCGCTAGAATCAGCCGATGACTACACGATTCCGCGATGTGACCCTGCACGCCGCCACCGGCACCAAACTGCGCTGCAAAGGGTGGGTGCAGGAAGCCGCGTTACGCATGTTGCACAACAACCTGGACCCGGTGGTCGCAGAGAACCCCAAGGAGCTGGTCGTCTATGGTGGAATCGGCCGTGCCGCCCGTAACTGGGAATGTTTCGACGCCATTGTTGCCACCCTGGAACGACTCGAAGACGACGAAACGCTTCTGGTGCAGTCCGGAAAGCCAGTAGGGGTGTTCCGCACCCATGCAGATGCTCCGCGTGTCCTGATCGCCAACTCCAACCTGGTGGGTGAGTGGGCGAACTGGGATCACTTCTTCGAACTCGACCGCAAGGGTCTCATGATGTACGGCCAGATGACTGCAGGGTCGTGGATCTACATCGGCTCCCAGGGCATCGTGCAGGGTACTTACGAAACCTTCGCGGAGGCGGTCCGCCAACACTACGCGGGTGACGCGCGCGGAAAGTGGTTACTCACCGGTGGGCTTGGCGGCATGGGGGGTGCGCAACCTCTGGCGGCGGCCATCGCGGGTCTCTCCAGCCTGAATGTTGAAGTGGATCCGAGCCGGATCGAGAAGCGTCTGGAAACGGGGTATCTGGACGCCCGTGCAGACGACCTCGACGCGGCACTCGCCATGGTCAAGGATGCGTGTGCGAAGGGTGAAGCGCGCTCCATCGGATTATTGGGGAATGCTGCTGAAATCTTCGAGGAACTTCTGCGGCGTGGTGAACGACCGGACATGGTCACCGACCAGACTTCCGCGCATGACCCCCTGAACGGCTACATCCCGGTTGGTCACAGCCTCGAACAAGCCGCCGCACTGCGTGAAAGCGACCCGAAGGCGTATGTCCGACTCGCCAAAGCGTCGATGGCGCAACAGGTGAGGGCGATGCTTGGTTTCCACGCGCAGGGGATACCGACCTTCGACTACGGCAACAACATCCGCGCCATGGCGCAGGATGCGGGGGTCAGCAACGCATTCGACTTCAAGGGATTTGTCCCGCTCTATATCCGGCCGTTGTTCTGTGAAGGCGTCGGTCCGTTCCGCTGGGTGGCACTCTCCGGAGACCCGGAGGACATCCGCAAGACAGACGACAAGGCACGCGAACTCTTCCCGGACAAGGTCGGCCTGCACCGCTGGCTGGACGCGGCGCAGGCGCGCATACAGTTCCAGGGTCTGCCGGCACGCATTTGCTGGCTGGGCTACAAGGAACGACATCTGTTGGGGCTGGCGTTCAATGAGATGGTGCGTGCGGGCGAACTCAAGGCGCCCATTGTCATTGGCCGAGACCATCTGGATTCAGGTTCGGTTGCTTCCCCGAATCGCGAGACCGAGGCCATGCAGGATGGTTCGGACGCCGTCGCCGACTGGCCGATTCTCAATGCACTGCTCAACACCGCCAGCGGTGCAAGCTGGGTCAGTTTCCACCACGGGGGTGGTGTTGGCATGGGGTATTCATTGCACGCGGGCGTGGTCATCGTCGCCGATGGCTCCGAGCGTGCGGAGCGCGCACTGGAGCGGGTGCTGGTGAATGATCCCGGCACCGGTGTGATGCGACATGCAGATGCTGGCTACAATCGCGCCATCGATATCGCCCGCGAACGCGGCCTCGACCTCCCGATGCTGTAGGAGCGACGCTTCCCTGCCCACCGAAGCCTTGGCGTAGGTGGGTGGCCGCGATCAGAGGGAGGCGCGGAGGCTCAGAAACACGCTACGCGGCGGCCCGGGGAAATAGCGGTAATTCCCGAAAGCATAGTCGGCGCGTTCGGCGTAGCGACGGTCAGCAAGGTTGGTGACCCGCCAGCCGAATGACCAGCGTGGGCCGACTGCATGGCTGCCGCGCAGGTTCACCAGTGTGTGCCCGTGGTAACGGAACTGGTTGGCAGCGTCCAACCAGTGCGCGCCGACATGTACGCCTTCGAGTTCAATCCGATGTCCGCTGGTCGGCAACCAGCTGAGCCGTGCGCTGGCAAGATGGCGCGGCGCGGTGTCAATCTCATCACCGCGCGTCACCGTATCACCGCCTGCGATGACACGGTCGAAATCGTAGGTGTGCCTGGCCATAGTCCCCGCCAGCGCGAATACAAAGCGCTCTCCCAGCGGCTGAACCAGAGATAGCTCCAGCCCGCGATGGCGCGTTCTGCCATCGTTGACGGTGAAGCCATTGGTGTCCTGGAAGATGACATTGCGTTTGCGCATGGCAAAGAGCGCGGCATCGTATTGCATCGTGCCTACGAAACCGCGCATCCCGAATTCGAGAGAATCCATGCGTTCCGAGTCGATGTCTGCCGCATTTTGTCCGCGTTGCAGTCGATAGAGTTCGTTGACCTGCGGTGCGCGATGCCCGCGAGCAAGCGAGACATAGGCATCCGTATCCTCCGCGACCGCGAAGGTAAGGCCGACTTTCGGGGTGGCCACCGTGAATGAATCATCGCGGTTGGCAGGGCGGTTATAGAGGCAACCACCCATGGTGCATGCGGTGCCATCGTCGCGCAGATTGCCGGACGACATACGGTTGTCATAGTCGTAACGCGTGTGTTCGAGACGAAGTCCAGCGGAAAGTCGCCATTGGTCGGACAGCCGTCGTTCGGTGTGTGCGAACGCAGCCAGGGTCATGGCCTCTACAGTGAAGTCGTAGTGGTGCCCCTGTGGTCGCGTCGCGATCAGGAATGGGCTCCCGGTCGTGATGGGCGCTGCCTGCTCCTGCCGGACGAAGATATCCGCCCATTCCAGATCGGCACCGACCAACCAGCGGCCGCCGTTCCCTGTCGGGAGTTCCCCTAGAATCTGCGTGCCCACACTGTGGTGGCCGTTGTTCTCTGTGGGGGACCCGGGAATGAAGTGTTGCAGGAAGGTCATGCGACTGCGGCGTGCGTAGGGCCGCCAACTCACGGACCAATCGCCCAGTGACTGACGCAGCTGCAGGCTTAGTCGCTGGCTGTCCATGTCTCGGAAGGCATCGGGCGTCGGGTCACTGCGAGCGAGCGTGCGGTCGCGGTAAGTGTCCTGGCCGATGATGAAACCGGCAACATCCTGCTGTATCCAAGTGCCAGAAAAGGAAAGCCCTAGGGTCTCACCCTCATGACGCAGATTGACTTTGCCCTGATGCACACGCGAGCCGTCGCGCCAACCTCCGTCACGCATGACAAAGCCGCTCGCCCGCCAAGATGGTTCTGCCAAAGTCCCTCGCAGGCGGGTGAAGTCGTGTTCGCCGAACTCGAGTCCTGCTGTCCGCGCCGTTGTTCCATCAGGGCCGTGGGTAATGACATTCAGCAGGCCGTGCAGCGCATTGGAACCGTACAGTGCGCTCCCCGGTCCGCGGACCACCTCAATACTGCGCGCCTGCTCCGTATTCAATTCGATGAGCTGGTTGGCGTTGCAAAAGCCCGCCGGGCGCACGGGTAGTCCATCCTCGAGTATCAGAAATGCACCACACCCACCCGCACCAGTGAGCACCGGGGACCGGATCGCCGTCAGATGTTCCTGACTGCTACCGCGTGTGACCCACGCGCCGGGCGCGCGGTTCAGAATCTCCGAGGCATGCGCGTGCGCCGTGAGATCAAGCTCGTCTTCACCGATGACCGCGGTATTACCTGCCTGCTCCCGCAAGGGCTGTCCACTGCGCGTTCCAGTGACAACGATGACCGGGCCGCTAACGGCTGCGGCGATGAGGACCGCTGATAACATCAGTCAGAGAGGTCGAACTGGCCGTCGAGGATGGCGGCGGCCATCAACTCAATGTCGCGGTCCAGACGGCGGTCGCCTTCATGGGGCGGCACGATGGCGCGCACACGAGCATGGACTTTCTCCAAGGCAGGCGTGGTGGTCAATGGGCGCACGCAGTCGATAGCCGCAGCCGCAGCCATCATCTCGATGGCCAGGATGTGTGCGATGTTTTCGCTGATGCGCAGAAGTTTGAGGCCGGCCCAAGGCGCCATGGACACATGGTCTTCCTGCCCCGCCGAGGTCGGAATGGTGTCCACCGAGGCTGGATGCGCAAGCGTCTTGTTTTCGGATGCTAATGCAGCGGCGGTGACCTGCGCAATCATGAAACCGGACTCCAGCCCGGGACTCGCGGTGAGGAACATCTCAAGACGCGGGTTCACCTTGCGTGTGAGCAGATCTGTCCGGCGCTCCGAGATATTGCCGAGTTCGGTCATCGCAATCGCCAGAAAGTCCGCAGCGAAGGCGATGGGTTCGGCATGGAAGTTGCCGCCGGACAACACTTCGTCACCGAAGATGAGCGGGTTGTCCGACACGCCGTTCGCTTCCAAGGACAAGATTTCTCCGGTATGCATCACAGTATCGTGCACGGCACCCATCACTTGCGGCATGCAACGCAGGGCATACGGGTCCTGTACGCGGTCGCATCCGGCATGGCTTTGATGAATCTCCGAGTCGGTCAGCAGGGCGCGGAACAGGGCTGCCACCTCCTGCTGTCCGTTCAAGCGGCGTGCGGCGTGGATGCGCGCATCGAAGGGCGTATAGGAACCTGCCAATGCCTCGACACTGTAAGCGCCGGCGATGACTGACACGGTCAACAGTCGACGTGCACGCAACCAACCCTCGATGGCAAGCGCTGTGGACAGCTGCGTACCGTTCAACAGGGCAAGCCCTTCCTTTGCCTGTAACGTGATCGGCTTCAGTCCCGCTGCCTTCATCACGGAGCGGCCTTCCAGCAGCTTGCCCTTGTGCTCCGCCTCTCCCTCGCCGATGAGCGCCAGCGCCAAGTGTGCGAGCGGTGCCAAGTCCCCGGAGGCACCGACTGAACCCCTTTCGGGGATGCGCGGAACGACGTCGTGTTCCAGCAGGGCGAGCAGCGCGTCCACAATCTCCGGGCGGATTCCCGACGCACCTACCGCAAGACTGTTTGCCTTGAGCAACATCATGCGTTGGACAATCGGCGCGGGTAGCGGGGCGCCGACGCCGCAGGCATGTGATCGCACGAGGTTGTATTGCAGCTGCACCACTTGATCCGCAGTGATGCGTTGACGTGCGAAGGCGCCGAAACCGGTGGTGATGCCATAGCTGGCCTTGCCGCTCTTGATGGTGCGTTCGACGGCCTTCACCGACGCGGCCATCCGCTTGCGCGCGGCTGGCGCCAGCGTCACTTTGGGGTGCTCGCTGGAAAAATGCTCCAGCACATCCAGTGACAGGGACGCGCCGTCGAGTTTGAGGGTCTTGCTCATTGTTCTATTCCTTCGATGAAAATGCGTTCCGGTCGTATGCCACCGAGCTGGTAAAGCATGAACTCCGGGGCGGACAAGCGCCACAGGCACAGGTCCGCACGCAAGCCCACGGCGATGTCGCCACGGTCCTCCAGTCCGAGGGCCGCAGCTGCATGGAGGGTGACACCCTGCAGCACTTCGAGGGGGGTCAGCCCAAACAGGTGGGCTGCCATGTGCATGGGCGCGAGCAGGCTGGCGACAGGAGACGTACCTGGATTGAGGTCAGAGGCCACGGCCATGCGCACCTGGTGTGTCCGCAGCAGATCCAAGGGCGGCAGACGCTCATCTCGCATGCAGTACCACGCGCCGGGTAGTATCACCGCGACCATGCCAGCCGCTCCCATGGCACGCGCGCCATCGTCATCCAACCATTCGAGATGGTCCGCCGACAGTGCGCCATGTTGTGCTGCGAGCGCAGCCGCGCCGGTATGACTCAGTTGTTCCGCATGCACTTTCACCCGCATGCCATGGGTGCGCGCGGCGTCGAACAGGCGCTGCATGTCGGCTGTGTCGAAGGCGATGGGCTCCACATAAATGTCCACTGCATCAGCGAGTCCACGCGCAGCGACTTCCGGCAGGGTGCGGGTGATGATCTCGTCGAGATAACTGCCGCGTTCCTGTCCTGCGGGTATGGTATGCGCACCAAGGTAGGTTGGAATGACGGACGCGCCTGTCTGTGCGCCGACCACTTGGATGGCCTGCAGCATTTTGAGTTCATTCTGGTGGTCGAGCCCGTAACCACTTTTGATTTCGATGGTGGTCACACCCTCGCGCATGAGGGCGCGCACGCGCGGGAGGGACTCAGCCACCAGTTGTGCCTCACTGGCCGCGCGTACAGCGCGCACGGTGCTCATGATGCCGCCGCCTGCCTTCGCAATCTCCGCATAGCTTGCGCCGGCGAGCCGACGGGCGTGTTCGTCCGCACGATCCCCAGCGAAAACCGCATGGGTGTGGCAGTCGATGAAGCCCGGCAGCAGGAGGGCATCCTCCGCATCCACCCGTCGACGGGCGGGCGCATCCGGCGCCACCCCAAGGTCAACGATACGGCCGTCGGACACAGCAAGTGTGCGTTCCGGCGCGGCGTCCAGGCCGTCGCGTAAGGGGTAGATTCGGGCGTTGTGGATGAGGAGGTCGTACACCATCGTTGTCTTGTAAGATGAGCGCGATGCGCAAGCTGACATTTAAGCACGCCTTGACCCCGGAGGGCATCGTCTCCGGCTGTCGATTTGACATTGATGAGCAGGGACTCATCACGGGTGTGGGGCACTCGGAGGGGCCGTACGACGGTGATTTCGCCATCCCGGGCATGCCGAATGCCCACAGCCACGCCTTTCAGCGGGCATTGGCCGGTCGTGGCGAAGCGCGAGCCGGGGAAGACTCTTTCTGGAGTTGGCGTGAGGCCATGTACGCGCTCGCTGCCACCATCAACCCGGATCAGATGCACCGCATTGCGTTGACGGCCTTCCGCGAAATGCTCGCCGCGGGCTTCACCTCGGTCGCAGAGTTCCAGTATCTCCATCACCTACCCGATGGCACACCCGGACCCGAGATGGCGGATGCCGTGATTGCCGCAGCGGACGAGGCCGGCATTCGCCTGCGATTGTTGCCGGTGTACTACCAGCGCGGCGGCTTCGACAAACCAGCCACGCAGGGACAACAGCGTTTCCTGCATGCCTCTGTCGAGGACTACCTGCGCTTCGTGGATGACATCCGCCACCCGCACAAAGGCATCGCGCCCCATTCGCTGCGCGCCGTCCCGCTGGAAGATCTCAGTCGCCTTGCAGACATCTACCGTGGGAGCGGCCCCCGTGGGAGCGGCCCCACGGGCCGCGATACTTTGTTCCACATCCACATCTCAGAACAACGCGCCGAAGTCGAACAATGTCTCGCAGCGCACGGCAATACACCCATCGCCCTGCTCGCGGACACGGTAGAGCTGGACGATCGCTGGATACTCGTCCATGCCACTCACGCTGACGCCGTCGAGCGTCAGCGCATCGTGGATGCAGGTGCGTGTGTCGCTTTGTGCCCTCTCACCGAGGCTTATCTGGGTGACGGCCTGTTCGCGGCGACGGAATTTGCGGCAGCCGGTGGCCGCTTCGCCATCGGTTCGGACAGCAACGCGCGCATCGATGCAATCGAGGAATTGCGTTGGTTGGAGTATGGCCAGCGCCTGCGTGATGAAAAGCGCGCCCGCCTAGCCGATGCCGACGGAATCGGGCGGACCCTGTGGACCCGTGCGGCCGCGGGTGGTGCGCAAGCGACGGGTTTCCCTGTGGGTGCGCTGGCCGTGGGGCACTTCGCGGACATCGTCGTGTTGTCCGCATCCGGCGCGCCTTGGCAGGGCGTTGCGGTAGAACATTGGTTGGATGCATGGTTGACCGGTGGCTCCCGCGCGGACATTGATTCGGTGTATGTGGGTGGCGCCAAGCGATGAAACCGTTCCAGTTCTTGCCAGCAACAGCCCCGGAAGTCGGCGTGGTCGCCAGCATTCCGCATACCGGCACCGGGATGCCGTCCACGCTTCAGGACAGACTCGCCTCTGATGCGATGCGGGCACAACCCATGTGCGATTGGCACCTGCATGCGCTGTATGACTTCTTGCCCGCACTTGGGGTGCCGGTGGTCCATGCCACGGTGTCGCGTTTTGTGGTGGACCTGAACCGTTCCGCCGAGCCCTTATCCTTGTATCCGGGACGGGTCGAAACCGGTGTCATCCCTCAGGAGACCTTCTGGGGTGATCGCATCTGGGTGCAGCCGCCGGATGAGCTGGAGACTGCAGGCCTGATTGCAGCATGGCACCGCCCGTATCACGATGCGCTGACTGCAGAGTTGGAACGCCTGCGCTCCGAGTTCGGGCGAGTGGTGTTGCTGGATTTGCACAGCGTCGCGTCGCGTGCGAGCCGAATCCACGATGTACTCACCGAGGAGATTTATCTCGGGGACCGCGATGGCAGTAGTTGCCGTCCACAACTGACGGACGCGGTGGAGCGCAATTACCGCGAGAGTGGATTCAAGGTGGTTCGGAATCAGCCTTACAAGGGTGGCTACATCACCCATCATTATGGGCAGCGAGACGGCGTGGACGCACTGCAGATCGAGATGGTGCAGCGGGTGTACATGGAGGAGGGCAGCCCGGACACGGCGACGGAGAGCGCGCACTTCTCCGACGCCAAACAGCGTCTGCGCACCGTCTTTCTGGATCTGCTGACACGCCTCACTTGAATCGCGGTCCGTGGGACCGCTCCCACGGCGTCGCGAATGGCTCAGTTTTCCGACCTCAATGAATCCGGTGGTTAATCTGACCCTCACCACAGTCGCGGTGCGAAGCACCGCTCCTACTAGGGTTTGGTGAACCTCAGTGTCATTCGGTCACTCTCGCCGATGGCGACGCGCGCAGGACGCATGTCGAGTTCACCCCGCAGCGACGGCGGCAAGGCCCAAACGCCGATGTCGTAATCCTTGGTGTCCGCCGGGTTCGCGTTGATCTCAGAACGCCCATCCAGTCGGAATCCAGCAGCTTCTGCCCGCTCAATCACGAACGACTCTGGAACATAGCCGCGACGCGCGCTGGCTGCGACATCTACGCCTTCGTCAGCACGGTGCTGTACGACGCCCAGAACGCCACCCGACTTCAGCACACGGAAGGACGCGGCCATCATGGCATCCAGGTGCCCGTCATTGAACAGGCCATGGATGTTGCGGAAAGTCACCACCAGATCGGCAGAACCATCGTCACCCAAGTTGAACTGCTCAGGCGCACCAAGCTCCAGGATTTCAACCTGATCATAAAGTGTCGGCATTCCCGCAAGCGTATTCACATAGTCTGTGTATGAGCGCTCACGGTAGGCAGGCGGAATGTTGGGGTCGAAGTGGGCGGCTACGAGTTTTCCAGTATCGCGCAAAACGGGCGCCAGGATTTCCGTGTACCAACCACCCCCCGGATAAATCTCCACCACTGTCATGTCGGCACGCAAGCCAAAGAACAGTAGCGTTTCCTTGGGGTGACGCCAAAGATCCCGTGCGCGGTTCTCCACCGAGCGGTGCGCACCGGCAATGGCTTGGTCCAGGCGAGCAGCGGTTGCGTCCTCCGGGGTCGGCGGTGCAGCGACGGGTACGGCGACCGTGCTTGCCGGTGCAGGCGCTTCCGAAGCGCGCTCGCAACCGAATAGCAATGCAACAGTCAGGATGAGTACAAAGAGTCTTATGGTGTTCATGTCGGCATACCCCCTCGAATTCAGAAACCCGGTCCGTGCTCGGCGAGGAATGAGGCCTCTTCCTGGGTCGTGGTCCGACCAAGCACTTCGTTCCGATGAGGAAAGCGCCCGAAACGTACAATGACGTCGCGATGCTTGCGGGCATAATCGGTGAACAAGGCGAACATGCGCTCACCACCGACAGGCGCTTCATGCTCAAGGGCCTCGAATGCCGCGACCGCCCGGTCCTGGATATCGAGATCCTCGGCATGCTCAAGCGGTAGATAGAAGAATACCCTGTAAATTGCTGGTAGCGCCTTGTCTGCAGAAAGTCCAATCCCTTCAAGGGCATAGCCCAGCGCGCGCGGGTCTTGAGCGAACGCCAGCGGGCTGTTTCGATACAGATTGCGCGGCAGCTGGTCGGTCAGCAGAATCAGGGCCAGTCGGCCTTCAGGGAGGCCGGCCCAGTCATCCAACTGACCTTCGGCAGCTTGCGCGGCCAGCGGGCCGAAGGCGGCCTTCAATTGCGCGTCGACTTCCGGGCTGCCCCCGAACCAGAGGCTGTAACGGTCATCCGGCGGCAAGCCGCTGTCATGCAGCTTACCGAACCAGTAGTCGATCAGCTCCTTGGCCTGTGGGTCCAGCATCAGGGTGCGCTGGGTCCAAGCAGGACGGCGTTCAGGAACAGCCGATCCGCGCCGCGGAAGTACCCTCGGAAATTCGGGTCCTCTGCAAACAGGATGACGCGTCCGCGCCCAATCCGCTCCTCGTAAACGGCGACCGAATCCGGCAAGCGCGCCAGGTTTTCTTCCCACATGTGACCGGATACTCGCAGTGAATCTCGCGGTGCATAACGAGCTACGATGCGCTGGCGCGGGTTGCTGGGTCCTTCCGGGGCCAGCCACAAGCGGTCTGAATTCACCAGCATCGGCATGTCTTCCCCATACCCGGACGCCAGCCATGCGTTGGTGTCGAACACAGCTCTTGCGAACGCACCCGGGACGGATACACGCGCCATGTCCTTCTGGTCTTCGTACGCATCACGCAATGCGCCGAGCTTGAGAGTGCGTAGCACCCAGTCCGCGCCGGAGCCGATGGCGACCAAGGTGCCACCGTCATTGACCCAGCGTTTGAGGCGGTCCTGGCCTGACTCTCCGAGTTGGCTTGTGAGCTCGTTGGCCATCGTCAACATCGGAATGACGAGTGTCGTGTAGGACTCCAGTGGGGTGGAGCCGAGTGAGCGCGTGCGCAACACGGTAGTGGGGATGCCATAGTGCTGGTCGAGTGCGTACCACGCGAACCCGAAGGAATACCCCTGTACGGGGTGGTCGCCGAGCAGCGCCACGTTCGGCGCGCGGATCGAGAATGTTTCTGACGCACCCACCGTGGGCAGGCCACCGGAGGCCATGCCGGTGTTCACGCCGCGGACTTCCACGCCATAGTCCGTGGCGAGTGACTGCAGACGCCCTCTGGCTTCCTCACGGTCGTCACCTACGCGAATGATGGCGGTGCCGCTCGCATACTCATGGCCGCCCGCGCTGAATGCCATCGGCGCGACGCTCACGCGGGTCCCGTTGAGTCGCATATGTGCGGCAACGGCGACACTTGCTGCCTGGCGCCCGTCAATCAGCCAGGCATAGCTCGCATCCGGCACAGTGGCAGCCGCCGGTGCCGACCACCTGCTCGCGTCCGGCGCGCGCGCGTCCGAAGACGAATAGGCTGGCAGGTTGAAGAGCAGGGGAAGGGAATACGCAGTGATGTCATAGAACCGCGGGTTCTCTCCGCGGTCCACGCGGGCACGCGCCTCGTCCAGGAACGCTTGCGGAATCTGCACATGCGGTTCCATTAGGGCGCGAATCAGCCGGTTGCGCGGCTGGGCGGCTTCGATGACCAGGCTGCCCGCCGGGAGTGTGCGCGAACCGCTCACACTGCGTCCCCGTTGGTCGCGCAATCCACGCAGATTGGCAGCTTCACGGGTGATGCCGACTTCGATGCCATTGCGTTGCAGCAACTCTGCCAATTCGCGGGTGAGCTGGGGGTCTGCGCTGGCGGGTATGAAGTACCGTCTCACGCCACGCCGCCCATCTTCCAGGGCGGCACGCGCACCGGCCCCGTAATCCCGCAGCAATTGTGCGCGGTTCTCGGAGGCGGCACGGACAGCCGCTTTGGCGGCGATGTACTGCTGCCTTGCCGCGTCGAGCAGGGTGCGCACGGTCCCGTCGCTACGCTCCAGAGCGAGCCCGCGCGAGGAACCCTGTTCGTACAGCATGCCTACTGCGCCCTGATAACTCGTCCACGAGGTGGTATAGCCGGGATAGAAATAGTTGAACATCTGGCGGGTCGTGTACTCGATGTTGTTCTCGTCGAATGCGCGAGCGTGGGCAGAGCCGAACAGTTCGAATCCGCGAGTGGCAAACTCGGGGAAGAACGGTGACACGGGGTCGTTCGGTGGGTCGAAGTAGAACTCGGTGTCCGGACCCATTTCGTGGGCATCCACGGCAACCTGCGGGCGCCATGCCATGAAGGTCGGCATGCGCTCACGGGTCTCGCGCTGCGTGTGCACGAACCAGTCACGGTTGGTGTCGAAGAAATAGTGACCAGTGCGGAAGCTCAGTGCCTCCCAGAAGGTGAAGTCATTGGCCCAGTCTTCACGCAGCGCGTTGATGTATCCACCGGTGCGTTGGTGGTTGTGATGGGCAAACGCGTCCCTGCCATCCGGATTAAGCATGGGATCGAGCAGGATGACAGTGTTCTGCAGGAGCTCGCGGGTGGCCTCGTCGTCGCCGTGTACGAGGTCCTCGACCAGCATCAGCAGGCCCTCGGTGCCGGATAGCTCGAAGCCGTGGATGGAGCCACCCAACCAGACGATGACCGGTTGCCGCGCAAGTTGCTCAGCGCTGGGTTGGGTCATTCGCTGATCATTCAATCGCTGCGCAACATCGCGAATCTCGTCCAGGCGCGCGTGGTTTTCCGGGGAGGTGATGATGGCCAGCATCAGTGGCCGGCGTTCCCAGGAATGGCCCTGTAACTGGTAGGTGAGGCGGGGAGAGGTTTGGTCCAGCCAGCGCAACCAGGCTTCGGCCTGATGGGAGACCGTGATGCGCTCTCCGAACTCGTGTCCGCTGGACTCGGCAAAAGTCGGAATGTCAGTCGCGGGGTTTGCGGCGGCAACAGTAATACCAGCCGCCAGTATCAAGGCGTGAAAACTCATGGCTTTTGCTCCCCTATGCAGTTATTCGGCGGTACTTGATCCTGTGTGGCTGGTCCGCATCCACGCCGAGTCGGCGCTTGCGGTCGGCCTCATAGTCCGCGTAGTTCCCCTCGAACCATACCACTTGGCTGTCGCCCTCGAAGGCCAGAATATGCGTCGCGATGCGGTCGAGGAACCACCGGTCATGCGAAATCACCACCGCACACCCCGGAAACGCCAGCAAAGCTTCTTCCAGTGCACGCAGGGTCTCGACATCGAGGTCGTTGGTTGGCTCGTCAAGCAGTAGCACATTGCCACCGGCCCGCAGGGTCTTCGCAAGATGGACGCGGTTGCGCTCGCCACCCGACAAATCGCCGATGCGCTTTTGCTGATCGGTACCCTTGAAGTTGAAGCGTCCGACATAGGCGCGGGAGGGCATCACCCACTTACCCACGGTGATGTTGTCCAGTCCGTCCGAGATTTCTTCCCACACGGACTTGTCGTTGTCTAGCGCGTCGCGGGATTGGTCGACATAGGCAAGCTCGACGGTCTCCCCGACGCGTAGTACTCCGGCGTCAGGGGTCTCGTGGCCGGTGATCATGCGGAAGAGAGTGGTCTTGCCGGCACCGTTGGGGCCGATGATGCCGACGATACCGCCACGCGGCAGCCGGAAATTCATGTTGTCATAAAGCAGTACATCGCCGTAGGCCTTGCGTACCCCTTCGGCTTCCACGACCAGGTCGCCCAAGCGTGGACCGGGCGGTATGTATAGCTCCTGCGTTTCGTTGCGGGTCTGGAACTCTTGCGAGGCCAGTTCTTCGAAGCGGGCGACACGCGCCTTGTTCTTGGCCTGACGGCCTTTCGGATTCTGGCGCACCCACTCCAGTTCTGCCTGCATCGCTTTGCGCCGGGCACCCGCCTGCTTGTCTTCGACTGCAAGGCGTTGCTCTTTCTGTTCCAGCCAGGACGAGTAGTTACCTTCCCAGGGGATGCCGTGCCCGCGGTCGAGCTCCAGAATCCAACCGGCAACGTTGTCGAGAAAGTACCGGTCATGGGTCACCGCGATGACCGTGCCGGGGAACTCGGCAAGGAATCGTTCGAGCCATGCCACGGATTCCGCGTCGAGGTGGTTGGTCGGTTCGTCCAGCAGCAGCATGTCCGGTGCGGAGAGCAGCAAGCGGCAGAGCGCGACACGACGGCGCTCACCGCCAGACAGCGTGCTGACATTGGCATCCCACGGTGGGAGACGCAGGGCCTCGGCCGCGACTTCCAGTTTACGGTCCAGTTCCCAAGCCCCAGCGGCTTCTATCTTGTCCTGCAGCATGGCCTGTTCGGCCATGAGTTTGTCGAAATCGGCATCCGGCTCGGCGAAGGCATCGCTCACTGCGTTGAAGCGGTCCACCAGCGCTTTGAGTTCGCCGACGCCTTCCTCGACATTGCCCCGGACGTCCTTGCTGGCGTCGAGCTGTGGTTCCTGTGGCAGATAGCCGATCTTGATGCCGGGTTGAGGGCGCGCCTCGCCGAGGATGTCCGTGTCCAGGCCGGCCATGATGCGCAGCAGCGTGGATTTACCCGAACCGTTCAAGCCCAGCACGCCGATTTTGGCGCCCGGGAAGAAGGACAGGGAGATGTCGCGGAGGATTTCGCGTTGCGGCGGGACGACTTTGCCGACGCGGTTCATCGTATAGATGTATTGGGCCATAGGCCGCGGATTATACAGTGGCCGGGTACGGGGATGTAGGAGCGGTGCTTCGCACCGCGAATGGAACAGCAGTGGTTCGTGGATTACCCCTTTTCAGGGCCGGAGGTCTCATCATATTCGCGGTGCAAAGCACCGCTCCTACAGTTCTACACGATTGGTGGTTCTCCGTGGGTGCCGAGCTCGTCGTCGTTGTGGATGGACAGCTCCTCGACCCGTGCCAGCGCTTCACCGGCACGCCGCACCCTCGCGATATGAAACAGTGCATCGCCTTCGTGCACCAGTGGCAACAGCGTGCGACCAATGACGATACCGCCGAACGGCGCCTCCACCGGCCGACCCTCGCTCTCCCCGAATGGGTCGGCCACCACGCCCAGTGTCTGTCCATTGGCCACCTGGTCACCAAGCCCGATGGAGGCTCGCAATACGCCGCTGCCCGGTGCACGCACCCAACTGGTTTGCTCGACAAGGACGGGTTCCAATGATCGCGCACGCCGCTTGGGCGCGGGCAACATGCCCAGTGCGCGCATCACATCGACAATGCCGCGCACGCCGAGACGGATGGATCCCTCATCGAAGCGCAGGGCTTCACCGGCCTCATACACCAACACCGGGATGCCAAGCTCCGCGGCTGCCGCACGCAAGGATCCGTCGCGCAGGTTTGAATCCACAATGATGGGCGCAGCAAACGCGCGCGCCAGAGCGAGGTTGGTCTCGTCTTCCAGATTGGTGCGGACCTGCGGCAGGTTGGTGCGGTGCATGGCTGCCGTATGCAAGTCGATGACATGGGTCGCGTGCGCCAGAACATCACGCGTGAACACGTGCGCCAGACGCGCCGCCAATGACCCACGCTCCGAGCCAGGAAAGCTACGATTCAGATCGCGACGGTCCGGCAGGTAGCGCGTTTGCTGCAACACCCCGAAGACATTGACCACCGGTACCGCGAGAATGGTGCCGCGTAGCCGTTTGAGCTGGGGCAGGGCAAGCAAGCGTCGGATGATTTCGATGCCGTTGAGCTCGTCACCATGAATGGCAGCGCTCAAACACAGCACCGGACCGTCCCGGCGCCCGTGCACGACTTGTACCGGCATGGAGACGGGGGTGTGCGTATGCAGGCGCGCAAGTTCCAACTCGACCGTGGCGCGCGCACCGGGGGAAATGGTCCGCCCCCCGATGACGATGGGTTTGCGAGCCATCAGCCCTTGCCGCGGGTGCCGGTCTTGCCCGGTTTCGCGTTCTTCTCGAGGAATTCGATGACCTGACTGGCGATATCCTTCTTGGTCGCCGTCTCGATGCCTTCCAGCCCCGGGGAGGAGTTCACTTCCAGAACCACCGGGCCGTGGTTAGAACGCAGGATGTCCACGCCGGCAACATTCAGGCCGACGATGCGCGCTGCTCGCACCGCGGTGCTGCGCTCGGTGGGTGTGATGCGCACGAGCTCCGCCGATCCGCCGCGGTGCAGGTTCGAGCGGAACTCGCCCTCCTTGGCTTGGCGTTTCATCGCAGCCACAACCTTGTCACCAATGATGAAGCAGCGGATGTCGGAACCGCCGGCCTCCTTGATGAACTCCTGCACCAGAAAGTGGGCGTTGAGACCACGGAAGGCGTCAATCACGCTCTCTGCCGCTTTGCGTGTTTCGGTCAGGACGACTCCGATTCCCTGCGTGCCTTCCAACAGCTTGATGACGGCGGGCGCACCACCGACCAGGTTGAGCAGGTCCTGGGTGTCGTCCGGCGAATGGGCGAAACCGGTGACGGGCATACCGATGCCCTTGCGTGACAGCAGTTGCATCGAGCGCAACTTGTCGCGTGCACGACTGATGGCCACCGACTCATTGAGCGGAAATGTGCCCAGCATCTCGAACTGTCGCAGTACAGCGGTGCCGTAGAAGGTGATGGACGCACCGATGCGGGGGATGATGGCGTCGAAGCCTTCCAGGCGTTTGCCCTTGTAGTGGATTTCCGGTTGGCTGGTGGCGATGTTCATGTAGCATCGCAGCGGGTCTATCACGACCACCTCGTGTCCGCGCTGCTGTGCCGCTTCCACCAGCCGCCGCGTCGAATAGAGCTTCGCGTTTCGCGAGAGAATGCCAATTTTCATCTACGTTTCCTTCTCTTCTTGCTCGCCAGATAAGACGCTTCGGGGTCGACCAGCATACGACCTTGCATCGCCGTGCGCCCCAGTAACATGCGGAATCGCATATTGTCGCGTGCGGTCAGTGTCACTTCTATGGGCCAGCGCTGGCCGCCGAGCTCGACATCGGTGACGATCACGAAGCGCTCTTCGGAGTGCCCGCCGGAGTCCGTGACAGAGCGCTGGTCCGCGATGGGGGCCTCGCACCAGAGCTCTTCCTCACTGGAGCGTTGCAGTGGGTGCATACCGAAACGCACCCAGGCCTGCCCGTCCCTATCGAAGCGCTCTACGGAAAAAGCGTGCAACGCAGAGGTTCTTGCCCCGGTATCGACCTTGGCCTTGATGCTCGGGATGCCGAGATCCGGCAAACCTACCCATTCGCGCCACCCCACCTTCATCTCTGGCTCCATTGCGTCATCATACGCCGGTACAATCCCCCTCCATGCGCAAGGTCACCCTATACACCGGCGATGAACTCGCCACCTACGGCTTCCCGGACGGCCATCCCTTCGGTTGCGACCGGCAGGCCGCATTTCTCGGGCAGGCGCGGCGCCAATCCCTGGATGCCATGGTCACGGCCGGTCAACCGGTCAGAGCCGCCGACCAGGACTTGTTGCTGTTCCACACCCCCGAGTATGTCGAATTCGTACGCACACGATGCGCCGAAGGCACCGGGTTCCTCGACGAAGGCGACACACCCGCCAGGCAGGGCTTGGAGGTCGCTGCCGAGTGGGTGGTCGGCACCACACTCGCTGCCGTTGACGCCATCATGGCGGGTGAGACCGAGCGTGCCATGGTGCCCATCGGTGGCTTGCACCACGGAGGCCGCGGGCACGCAGCGGGATTCTGCATTTACAACGATTGTGGGGTAGCCATCGAACACCTCGTGCGTCACCATGGGCTTGAACGCGTGGCCTATGTGGATATCGACGCGCACCACGGCGATGGGGTGTACTACGCCTTCGAGTCCGACCCGACCGTCATCTTCGCGGACATCCATGAGGATGGCAGCACGCTGTATCCCGGAACGGGTAGCGCTGACGAGATCGGCACTGGCGCCGCACGCGGCATGAAATGCAATGTGCCGCTCCCCGCGGGGGCTGATGACGCGGCGTTTCATGTTGCGTGGACGGAGGTCGAGGCCTTTCTGGAGGCACACCAGCCGCAATTCATCATCCTGCAGTGTGGCGCCGACAGTTTGGCGGGGGACCCCATCACCCATCTGCGCTACACGGCGGGCGCCCATGCGCATGCCACCCGTCGCCTATCGCTGCTGGCTGACCGCCACGCCTCCGGACGCTTGCTCGCACTGGGAGGTGGGGGATATGACCGCCCCAACATAGGACTTGCGTGGTCTGCGGTGTTGGAAGCCCTGTTTTCCCCGCTACCCGGCTGAATCCAGTAAAATCAGCGCTCCAGCCAATAGGGAGCCGTCCATGTTCAGCCCGGATCAGCGTATTGCAGGTTTCGACCCGGACCTCGCCGCCGCCATCGCCAATGAAGAGCGCCGCCAGGAAGCGCACATCGAGCTCATCGCTTCGGAGAACTACGCCAGCCCGCGCGTGCTGGAAGCCCAAGGTTCGGTGCTCACCAACAAATATGCCGAGGGCTACCCCGGCAAGCGTTACTACGGCGGCTGCGAATTCGTGGATGTGGCCGAGGCGTTGGCCATCGAGCGCGTCAAGAAACTCTTCGGTGCCGACTACGCCAACGTCCAGCCGCATTCCGGCTCGCAAGCCAATGCTGCCGCGTATTTCGCCCTCATCAATCCGGGTGACACGATTCTCGGCATGAGCCTGGCCCACGGCGGTCACCTGACCCACGGGGCGGCCCCCAACCTGTCCGGCAAGGTCTTCAATGCGGTCCAGTATGGTGTGGACGAGAATGGCCTGATCGACTACGACGAGGTCGAGCGACTGGCACTAGAGCACAAACCCAAGCTGGTCATCGCCGGCTTCTCCGCCTACTCGCGCGTGATTGATTGGGCGCGCTTCCGTGAAATCGCCGACAAAGTCGGTGCGTTCCTGTTAGTGGATATGGCCCATGTGGCTGGCTTGGTCGCAGCGGGTGTCTATCCAAACCCGGTGCCGTATGCGGATGTGGTGACCTCCACCACCCACAAGACGCTGCGCGGTCCGCGTGGCGGCATCATCCTGGCGCGCGCCAACGAGGCGCTGGAGAAGAAATTCAATTCGCTGGTATTCCCAGGGACTCAGGGTGGCCCGCTCATGCATGTCATCGCAGCCAAGGCTGTGGCGTTCCTGGAAGCCCTGCAGCCGGAGTTCAAGGCGTATCAGGAACAGGTCGTCGCCAACGCAAGGGCCATGGTCGAGGTGTTCCAGAAGCGTGGATACAAGATCGTGTCCGGTGGCACCGACAACCACCTGCTGTTGGTTGATCTCATCGACAAGGACATCACCGGAAAGGACGCGGACGCCGCTCTGGGCCGGGCCCATATCACGGTGAACAAGAATACGGTTCCGAACGACCCGCGCTCGCCGTTCGTGACATCAGGTCTGCGCTTGGGCACACCCGCGTGCACGACGCGCGGCTTCAAGGAAACGGAGGTGAAGGAGCTGACCGGCTGGATCGCGGACATTCTCGACGACATGGGGAACGAGTCGGTCATCGACCGCGTACGCGGTCAGGTCGAAACACTGTGCGCCCGTTTCCCTGTGTACAAAAGGTAGACCATGCATTGCCCGTTCTGCGGCAATGATGACACCAAGGTAATCGACTCGCGACTCGCGGCCGAAGGCCAACAGGTGCGACGGCGACGGGAGTGTACGAGCTGCGGTGAGCGCTTCACCACCTTCGAAAGCGCCGAACTGGTGATGCCGCGTATCATCAAACAGGATGGTCGGCGCATGCCCTTCGATGAAGGCAAGCTTCGCACCGGACTGACGCGAGCTCTGGAGAAACGACCGGTCAGTGCAGAGCGAATCGAAGCCGCACTCAGCCATGTCATGCACAAGTTGAGGGCGGCAGGGGAGCGGGAAGTGGCCTCACGCCAGGTTGGCGAATGGGTCATGGATGAGTTGAAGAATATTGATCAGGTAGGCTATGTGCGATTCGCGTCGGTCTACCGCAGTTTTCAGGATATCGAGGCGTTCCGGGAGGAAATCGAACGACTCGAGAAGGCCGCCGCGGAGTCGGGCATACCGCGCAGCCAGATACCTCTGTTGCCCGATGAAGAGTGAGTGATGGATTTCACAGTCGAAGATCAACGCTGGATGGCGCACGCGCTGGAACTGGCGCGACGCGGCGAGTACAGCACTGACCCCAACCCACGCGTCGGTTGTGTGCTGGTACGCGACGGTGCTGTTGTGGGTGAAGGCTGGCATGAGCGGGCAGGCAAGCCTCATGCGGAAATCAATGCCTTGTCGGTTGCCGGCGAGCAAGCGAAAGGGGCGACGGCATACCTGAATTTGGAGCCTTGTGCCCATCACGGGCGAACAGGGCCGTGTGCCGATGCGCTGGTCCAGGCCGGCGTCACTCGCGTGGTCGCGGCAATGGAAGACCCGAATCCGCTGGTGTCAGGCAAGGGTTTTGCACGACTGGAGGCCGCGGGCGTTGCCACCGCAACCGGTTTGTTGCACACCGAGGCAGTACGCTTGAACCGCGGTTTCTTCAAGCGTCACCGCGATGGCCGTCCCTGGTTCACCTCCAAGTTTGCCGCGTCCATGGATGGGCGCACAGCGCTCGCCAACGGCGAGAGTCGCTGGATCAGCGGGGAAGAAGCGCGTGACGAGGTGCAGTTACTGCGCGCCTCGGCCTCCGCGGTGCTCACCGGCATCGGCACGGTCCTCGCGGACAATCCTCGCCTCGATGTGCGTTTGGAAGGAGAGTGGCGCCAGCCGGCACGGGTGGTGCTGGACCCTTCATTGCGTTGCCCGGTCGATGGCCGCTTGTTCGAGTCCGGAGGACCGGTGTTCATCATTGCCGCGCGTGATGATGGTGACCGTGTGCGTGCCCTGAGCGGTGCGGGGGCAACCGTGGTTCGTCTGGCGGGCCGTGGCGGACGTATCGACCTTGAGGCACTGGCTGGCTGGATGGCGGACCAGCATTTCAACGAAGTGCTCGTTGAAGCGGGTGCGACCTTGAATGGTTCTTTGCTTGAATCGGGTTTGGTGGACGAATTGGTACTCTACCTGGCCCCGGTCCTGTTGGGTTCGAGTGCGCGGGCGATGTTCGCGCTACCGCCGCTGCAGCAGATGTCGGCACGACGCACGCTGGAAATCACCGAGGTCCGGCCGGTCGGCAAGGACTGGCGCATCACGGCGACACCACGCTGATGTTCACGGGTCTCATACAAGGCCGTGGCCGGCTGGCGGCGCGCGATGTGCATGCCGAGGATATCCGTTTCACCTTGGTGACGCCGACGGGTTTTCTGGAAGGCGTGCAAGTCGGCGCCAGCATTGCGGTGAATGGTGTGTGCCTTACGGCAACACGGATTGATGGGGACGCATTCACGGCGGATGTGTCGGCCGCGACACTGCAAGCCACTACGTTAGGCGGCATCGCAGAGGGCAGCATGCTGAATCTCGAGCACTCGCTGACGCCAAGTTCACCGATGGGCGGCCATATGGTCAGCGGTCATGTGGACGGTGTCGGTCATCTGGTCGAGCGGGAGCCGGTGGGTGACTCGTGGCGTATGCGGTTCGAGGTGCCCGTGGCCATTTCGCGTTACCTTGCCCGCAAGGGGTCGGTCTGCGTGGACGGCATCAGCCTGACCATCAACGCAGTGGAAGCGACCGGCTTCGAGGTCAACATCGTGCCGCATACGCTCGCCATGACGAATATGGGAGATTTGCGGCCGGGTGATTCCGTGAATATCGAAGTGGATCTCATCGCTCGCTACGTGGAAAGGTTGTTGGAATGCACATGATGAACTCCATCGAAGAACTCCTCGAAGAACTCGCAGCCGGTCGGATGGTCGTCGTCACCGACGATGAGGACCGTGAGAACGAGGGCGACATCATCATGGCTGCCGAGAAGGTCACACCGGAGGCGGTGGCATTCATCGTGCGCTATACCAGCGGCATCATCTGCCAGCCCATGACCCGCGAGCGTCTGGAAGAACTGCGATTGCCGCAAATGGTCGCGGAGAACACCGAGTCACATCGGACGGCGTTCACCGTCTCGGTCGACTATGTTCACGGTACGACCACCGGCATCTCCGCTGCAGACCGCGCACGTACCATCCGGGCACTGGCGGATCCGACGGCGCGGCCGGAAGATTTCTCGCGTCCCGGCCACATCTTCCCCTTGCGTGCGGTGGAGGGTGGTGTGCTGCGACGCGCCGGTCACACCGAGGCTTCGGTGGACCTGGCCCGTGCAGCTGGCTTGTCGCCTGCCGCCATCATCTGCGAAATCGTGAACGACGACGGGACCATGAAGCGTGGTCCCGATCTCATGGCGTTCGCCCGTGACCATGGCCTGAAGGTAGGCAGCATCGCTGACCTCATCCGCTGGCGCCTCGGTCGGGAACGCACCATTGAACGCTTGGCAGATCGCGAGGTGCCCACAGAGTTCGGTTCCTTCCGTACGCTGGCGTACCGTGATCTGGTGGGCGGACATGTTCACCTTGCCTTGGTCAGTGGCGATATCCAGCAGGCGGAAGCACCCTTGGTCCGCGTCCACCTGCAGAACACGCTGTCTGATGTCGTTGGCGTGACCTGGGATGAGCTGGGTTGGCCAGTGCGCGACGCGATGCGTCGCATCAGCAAGGAGGGTGGTGTGCTGGTGGTTTTGCGTGGCCAAGAGTCCGATGCAGCGCTGGTGCAGCGCTTCGGCGGGGAGCATCAGTCCGCGGAGCGCAGCGATGAGTCCGCAGTGCTGAGAACCTACGGTGTCGGCGCGCAGATTCTCGCGGATCTCGGCGTCAAACGCATGCGCGTCCTGTCCGCTCCGAAGCGCATGCATGGCATTTCCGGCTTCGGTCTGGAGATTGTCGAGTACATTCATCCGGAGGCATCATGAGCGACTACCGCCCGACAGCAGATCCTGAGTTACGCCTCACCGGTGTTCGTGTGGCGATTGTGGCATCGACTTTCAACAACACCATCGTTGAGGGATTGGTCACGGGTGCGCGTGCGACCCTCATGGCACATGGCGTTGCCGAATCACATATTTCCGTCACCTGGGTGCCAGGCGCGTGGGAGTTGCCGCTGATGGCTGCACACCTCGCCGACACCGAGCAGTACGATGCCATCATTGCATTGGGTGCTGTCATTCGCGGGGGCACGCCACATTTCGAGTATGTCTGCAGCGGCTGCACGACAGGGCTGATGCAGGTACAGCAGGAGTTCGGTATGCCCGTAGGCTTCGGCGTATTGACCTGCGATGACCTCAGCCAAGCCGAGACGCGCTCAGCACCGGGTGAGGGCAACAAAGGCGCCGAATCGGCGCTGGCAGTCCTCGCGATGGTCAAGCAGTTGAGAGCACTCGATGTCTGAGTCGTCCTACACACGGGGTCGCAACCGGGCTCGTCGCTTGGCAGCGCAGGCGCTATACCAATGTCTGGTGAGCGACGACACCCCGGTCGAGGTGGTCAGGCAGTTCATCGAGCAGCGCAACACCGGCCGCGCCGACACTGACTATTTCCGCGAGGTCGTTCTTGGCGTGTGCAAGTCTCGCGAGCAGCTGGAGGAAGTCATCGATCCGCTGCTGGACCGTCCTCTGGTGCAACTCGACCCCGTGGAGCACGCGATTCTCCTGCTCGCGACATTCGAGTTGCGTGAGCGACTGGAGGTCCCGTACCGCGTCGTCATCGATGAAGCGGTCGAGCTGGCACAGATGTTCGGCGCCGACCAGAGTTTCAAGTTCATCAACGCAGTCGTGGACCGAGTCGCGAAGTCCCTGCGCCAGCAGGAGACTGGTTGAAGTCCACCTGATGTCCTCCGAATTCGAACTCATCAACCTCATTGCACGCCACGCCGGCGGCGATGACGGGAGCGTTGTACTGGGCATCGGCGACGATGCAGCCGTGATCAGCCCCACTGCCGGACAACACCTCGTTTTTTGTACGGACACCCTGGTGGAAGGTGTGCACTTCCTGCCCGGAACCGACCCTCAGTCCATCGGCCACAAGGCGCTCGCGGTCAACCTGTCGGACATTGCGGCCATGGGTGCCACGCCCCGCTGGGCGCTGTTGGCTTTGACGCTACCAACCGCGGATGTCGCCTGGATGACTGAATTTGTGACGGGGTTCTCAGGACTTTCAGGGCGCTTCGGTGTCAAGCTGGTTGGAGGGGACACTACGCAAGGGCCAATGTCCGTGACTGTTCAGATGATAGGTGAAGTGACACCCGGCCGCGCTCTGCGCAGATCGGGCGCACAGGTGGGCGACGCGGTGTATGTGTCTGGAACGCTGGGAGATGCAGCGCTTGCGCTGTCGCTTAGGCGTTCGGGCAAGGAGATTGATAGCCATCTGGCAGAGCGACTGGACCGTCCCGAACCGCGAGTGGCTTTGGGACAGGTGCTTGGCACGATGGCCCATTCTGCTATCGACATTTCCGACGGCTTGCTGGGCGATTTGGGACATATATTAAAAATGAGCGGGCTGGGTGCGGATATTCACACGCACTGTCTCCCGGTATCCGAGGCATTTCGAAAGCAGGGTGGTACCCTCGGAATGCAATTGGCAGGCGGTGATGACTACGAGTTGCTGTTCACTCTGGATGAGACGATGGCGTCCGAGTTGGCGGGTCACACGGTCACCAGGATTGGAGAGATAACGGCTGCGCCAGGTATACGCTGTCTGGATGTGGATGGTACGGTTCTAGATACAGGTGACCATGGATACGAACACTTCAGTTAGGACGCCGAGCTTCCGGGAAGTGGTTCGCGACCCTGTGCTGTTGGTTGCTTGCGGTTTTGGAAGTGGACTCGCGCCGCGAGCGCCAGGGACCGCTGGTACGCTTCTGGCAGCCGCGATCTGGTTGGTGAGTTTTGCGGCGTTGCCTTGGTTCGCTCAAGGCATCTTATGTATGGTGTCGGCTGTGTTCGGAATCTGGTTGTCCGATCGCGCCGTCGACCGACTCGGTGTTGACGACCATCCTGCCATCGTATGGGATGAGTTCGCCGGCGTGTGGATTGCCTTGTGGTTGGCCGGACCAGGTTGGATTGCATTTGCAGGGGCAGTGATCCTGTTCCGGATATTGGACATCGTGAAGCCCTGGCCGGTCGGTGCCGCAGAAAAGCGCTGGAAACGCGGGACCGGTGTGATGGCAGATGATATCGTGGCCGGCCTGATTGCTGGTTCTGTGATGTGGTTGATTGGAGTGCTATTAGCATGAATGCGGTTCCCGAGCATATTGGCAAGTACAAGGTCCTGCGCGAGGTTGGACGTGGCAGCCAGGCCGTTGTCTACCTGTGCGAGGACCCCTTCATTGGCCGTGAAGTGGCGGTCAAGCTTTTCACCTCCACGCAGGCTGAGCCCCAATCACTCGCCGTGCAGAGAAAGATGTTCTTCAATGAGGCACGCACTGCGGGCCGTCTGCGCCATCCCAACATCCTCCCGATCATGGACGCGGGCGAGGAGGGGGAGCGGTGGTATCTGGTCATGGAGTTTCTTGGCGATGCCAAGCCGCTGAAAGCGTACACGCGTTCGGAGACCCTGCTGCCCATCCCTGATGTCGTCAAGATCATTTTCAAGGCAGCACGCGCCCTGGATTTCGCTCACCGGAACGGCGTGGTCCACCGTGATGTGAAACCGGGCAACATGTTGCTGACTGCAGGTGGCGATCTCTACATCTGCGACTTCGGCATCGCCCTGGATGCGGATGCCGCAGGAGACACCACCGAAGTGGGTGGCATGATGGGCTCACCGAGCTACATGTCACCGGAGCAGACTACAGGTTCGCGCGTCACCAGCCAGTCGGACATCTTTTCGCTGGGGGTGGTGATGTATGAGTTGCTCACTGGCCGGCGTCCGTTCCGCGGAGGCAACCTCAACGAGTTGGTATTCCAGATAGTGAACACCCAGCCGGACCCGCCGTCGGCCATCCGGTCCGAGTTACCCGCCGTGATCGATGACATCGTCATGAAGGCGCTCGCCAAGGGCATCACGGATCGTTATCAATCAGGTCTGGAGCTGGCGACGGAACTGTCCAACGCAGGCATTGAGCTGGAGCGACTTGTTTCGGAGGTCGCTGAGCAGGAACGCTATGCCATGGTCAGCGAGCTCAGTTTTTTCGATGGCTTCTCTTATGAGGAAACATGGGAGGTTCTGCGGTCCGCCGACTGGATCCAGGCTTCCGCCGGCCAGGTCATCATTCAGGAAGGCGACGTGGACGACTGCTTTTATGTGTTCATCACCGGCGAAGCAGGTGTATGGAGAGGTGGCAAGCGTTTCGCGACGCTCAACCCGGGCGATTGTTTCGGTGAGATGGCCTTGGTGGGCTTGCCCAGGACCGCCTCCATCGCGGCACTTGGACCGTCCAACTTGCTCAAGCTCAGGGCCTCGCGGCTCGAGCAGATGTCCACCGAGAGTCAGCTCAAGTTCGTGATGGTGTTTTTGAAAACGATGGTCGAGCGCCTGGCCCGGCCGAGTACTGCGGCCAGCAAGAAGTAGGTTCAGCCAGTCGCATCCTTGTCGTGCTCGATGAGGGCGTAGGCCGAGTGGTTGTGGATGGATTCGAAGTTCTCGGATTCCACGACATAGGCGCGGACGCGGTCGTCCGAATTCAATCTCACTGCGACATCCCGCACCATGTCCTCGACGAACTTGGGGTTGTCATATGCGCGCTCCGTCACGAACTTCTCGTCGGGGCGTTTCAGTAGGCCATATAGCTGGCAGGAGGCCTCGGTCTCGACCAGGTCGATCAATTCCTCGAGCCAGATGAAGCCTTTGGTCCGCGCCAGTACCGTGACGTGCGAACGCTGGTTGTGGGCGCCGTAGTCGGATATCTCCTTCGAGCACGGGCACAGGCTGGTGACTGCCACGACCACCTTGATCCAGATGCGGGTGTCACCCGAGATGCGCTCGCCGATGAAAGTCACATCGTAATCGAGCAGGCTCTTCACCTTGGAGACCGGCGCTTCCTTGTTCACGAAGTAGGGGAAGCGCATCTCGATATGGCCGGATTCCGCCTCCAGGCGTTCGGTCATCTCTGCCAGCATTTCCTTGAACGACTTCAGGGTGATCTCGCGCTCGTGGTTGTTCAGGATCTCCACGAACCGCGACATGTGGGTGCCCTTGAAGTTATGGGGCAGATCCACATACATGTTGAAGGTCGCAACCGTATGCTGTTCACCGCCGCTGCGCTCGCTGACGCGCACCGGATGCCGGATGTCCTTGATCCCCACCTTGTTGATGGCGATGCGGCGCGTATCGGCCTTGCTCTGGACGTCCTCGATAGGTCTGCTCATGGGTAAATCCTGACTATGGGGCTCCGGAGTCTATCCGGCAGCCCTGGGCTTGGCAATTCGCGGCGCTTTGCGTGCGCGAATCGCCGCGAGAATTCCTGCGGTGTCGATACCGGCTTCCTCGAGCAACTGTTCGCGGCTGCCATGTTCCTGAAAGCGGTGGGGCAGGCCCAGATTCAGCACCTGTACGGAAAGGCCCTGCGCGAGCAACCACTCGTTCACGGCGCTACCCGCGCCGCCGGCGATGGCATTGTCTTCGATGGTCACCAACAGCTCATGCGAGGACGCGATGTCCGCGAGGCACTCTGTATCCAAGGGAACAACGAAGCGCATGTTCACCACGGTGGCATCAAGTTCCGCTGCCGCTGCTTCCGCTGCGGCGGTGACACAGCCGAATGCGAGCAGGGCGATGTCGCGCCCCTTGCGACGCACCTCGGCCTTGCCGATGGGCAATGGCTCTAGCGTGTCCGGAACGACAGTGCCAGGACCTGCGCCGCGAGGGTATCGCACCGCACTTGGGCCATCGTGGCGATGGCCTGTATTCAACAGGCGTCGGCATTCTGCTTCATCCGCCGGTGTCATCAACACAAGGTTGGGGATGCAACGCAGGTAGCTCAGGTCGAACGCGCCTGCATGGGTAGGGCCATCAGGACCGACGACGCCTGCGCGGTCGAGCGCGAACATCACGGGGAGGTTCTGGATGGCGACATCATGAATGAGCTGGTCGTAAGCGCGTTGCAGGAAGGTGGAGTAAATCGCTACAACCGGTTTCAAACCCTCGCAAGCAAGACCTGCCGCCAGCGTCACTGAGTGCTGTTCCGCGATTCCGACATCGAAGTAGCGGTCGGGGAAGCGCTTCTCGAATTCGACCAGACCGGACCCTTCGCGCATCGCCGGCGTGATGGCGACGAGTTTGTCATCCGCTTCGCCCATATCGCAGACCCACTGCGAAAACACCTGGGTATAGGTCGGCTTTCCAGCCGGCTTCTTGGCGATCTCGCCACTCGCGGGGTCGAATGCTGATGGTGCATGCCACTTGACCGGATCGGCCTCAGCCGGTTCGTAGCCTTTGCCTTTGCGCGTGACCACATGCAGGAACTGTGCGCCTTGCAGTTCGCGCACATTGCGCAGGGTTTGCACCAGCGTTGGCAGGTCATGGCCATCCACCGGTCCGATGTAGTTCAGGCCGAATTCTTCGAACAGCGTGCCCGGGAGGACCATGCCCTTCACATGCTCTTCAGAGCGACGGGCCAGTTCCCACACAGTCGGCATCTTGCTGAGGATTTTCTTGCTGCCTGCGCGCAGATTCGCATACAACTTGCCGGACAGCATCTTCGCCAGATAGTTGGTCAGTGCGCCGACATTCGGAGAGATGGACATGTCATTGTCGTTCAACACCACCAAGATGTTGGCGTCCAACGCACCGGCGTGATTCAGTGCTTCATAGGCCATGCCTGCCGTCATCGCGCCATCTCCGATAATGGCGACAGCGCGGCGGTCTTCGTTCTTGAGGGCAGCGCCGATGGCCATGCCGAGTGCGCCACTGATGGAGGTGGACGAATGCCCGACGCCGAAGGTGTCGTACTCGCTCTCCGCCCGTTTCGGGAAAGGTGCGAGCCCGTCCTTCTGACGGATGCTGGAAAGGGCATCGCGACGTCCGGTCAAAATCTTGTGTGGGTAGGCCTGGTGTCCAACATCCCAGACCAGGCGGTCGAAAGGGGTGTCGTACACATAGTGCAGGGCGACCGTGAGCTCGACCGTGCCGAGGTTGGCCGCAAAATGACAACCCCCGTGACTTAGCCCTTCCACCAGGTACTGACGCAACTCCGCCGCCACGGCCACCAGCTGGTCTGCGTCAAGCGCACGCAGGTCTGCCGGCGATTCGATGTTGGCGAGCAGCGGGAATCTGACGGAAAGGTCACTCATGTGTGGATTATCCCCGCCCATAGGAGGGTGGTTCAAGGTAAACCATGGTCATCAGTGGTTCCGGTCGACGATATAGGCCGCCAGCCACCGCAATGGCTCGGCTGCGGTACCGAACGGTGCCAACGCTTCCAGTGCTTCAGCCTTGAGGGAAGTCACCCGCGTTTTGGCACCCTCAAGACCCAGAAGGGCTGGAAAGGTGGATTTCCCGTGGCGCTGATCGGACCCTTGTGGCTTTCCCAAGGTCTCGGTGTCGGCCTCCACATCAAGGATGTCATCGCGCACCTGGAAAGCCAGGCCAATGGTCTGGCCGAAATGATCGAGCGCGTTGCGCTTCGCATCATCCAGGTTTTCCGCGGTATCGGCCGCAAGCATCACGCTGGCGCGGATCAAGGCGCCGGTCTTCAACGCGTGCATGGCTTCGAGTTCACCCAGGGATTGTCGTGTGCCTTCTGCATCAAGATCCACGGCCTGACCACCGGCCATGCCCAAGGAACCGCCGGCACGGGCGAGGCGCGCGACCATGTGCACGCGCGTGGCAGCGGATACAGCAAGCGACTCGTCGGTCGCCAACAACTCGAGTGCGAGCGCCTGCAGTGCGTCACCTGCAAGAATCGCGGTCGCTTCATCGAACGCGCGATGGCAGGTCGGTCGGCCGCGACGCAGGTCGTCATCGTCCATGGAAGGAAGGTCATCATGTATCAGGGAGTAGGCGTGAATCATTTCTACCGCGGCGGCACTCGGGTCAAGCTGTTCAGGTGTCAGGCCGAGTACCTCGCCTGTGGCGTAAATCAGCAGCGGCCGCACACGCTTGCCGCTACCCAGAACGGCATAACGCATCGCCTCATGCAAGCGACTTGGGGAAACCTCTACGGCAGGTAGCCAACGGTCCATCGTGGCATGCACGCGGTCTTGATAGGCCCGTACGCGGGCGCCAAAATCCATGTCAGTCGTCGTCTTCGTCCACATCGAGCGGGGCCAGCGTGGGCTGTCCGTTCTTCTCGATCAGTTGCTCCACTTTGAGTTCGGCATCCTTGAGCGCCTTCTGGCAGGCGCGGGCGAGCGTGACCCCACGCTCGAACTGTTTAAGGGCTTCTTCCAGAGGCAGATCGCCGGATTCCATGCCGTCAACCAGTTTTTCCAGTTCGGTCAAGGACTTCTCGAAATCCAACGCAGTCGGGGTCTTTGGCATCGCGGCGTATTCTACCACCGCTCCCTTTTCCGTCGGCGGTTGACAGGGCACCTGCCGCTGGTTAGATTCCAAGCATATTTAGACAATGTCTAACTTCACTGGAGGAGCAACACCATGAGTCTGAAGGGCAGCAAGACCGAAGCAAGTCTCAAAGAAGCGTTTGCAGGTGAATCCCAGGCCAACCGCCGTTACCTGTACTTTGCATCCAAAGCCGACGTTGAGGGCTACAACGATGTCGCCGCCGTGTTCCGCTCGACTGCGGAAGGCGAAACCGGCCATGCGCATGGCCATCTTGAATACCTTGAGGCCGTAGGCGACCCAGCCACCGGCCTGCCGATTGGTCCTACCGGTTCCAACCTCAAAGCTGCGATCGCAGGCGAGACCCACGAGTACACCGACATGTACCCGGGCATGGCCAAGACCGCCCGTGATGAAGGTTTCGACGAAATCGCTGACTGGTTCGAGACCCTGGCCAAGGCAGAGCGTTCGCATGCGAACCGATTCCAGAAGGCATTGGACGCACTCGACGCCTGATCGGCAAGCAAGGACCCCAAACAATGGCGCACGGCGGCAGCGGTGCACGGGAAGGCAGCCTAGAGGCACCGACCCGGCATCCACTCGACTGGAAGAACCCCGAATTCTTCGATGAAGCGAAGCTTTTCGGGGAACTCGAGCGCGTGTTCGATATTTGTCACGGCTGCCGGCGGTGTTTTTCACTGTGCAACAGCTTTCCGCGCCTGTTCGAGCTGATAGACGAGTCCCACTCCATGGAATTGGATGGAGTGGACAAGAAGGACTACTGGCAGGTGGTGGACGAATGCTACCTGTGCGACATGTGCTACATGACCAAGTGTCCGTACGTTCCGCCCCATGAGTGGAATGTGGACTTTCCCCATCTGATGTTGCGTGCCAAGGCCGTCAAATTCCGCAAGGGCGATGTGAAGATGCGTGACCGCATCCTGACCTCCACGGATGCGGTCGGCAAACTGGCGGGCATCCCGGTGGTGGTACACGCAGTGAACGCCGCCAACAAGAACGGTCTGGCGCGCAAGGCCTTGGACAAGGTTCTGGGGGTGCACCCGGACGCGCCGGTTCCCGAGTACCACAGCAACACCCTGCGCAAGCGCGAAGCGAAACGCAGCAAGCCATCGCTGGCAGTGGAACCAGCAGGCGAGACCACCGGCAAGGTCGCTCTGTTTGCCACCTGTTACTGCAACCGCAACGAGCCAGATGTCGGCGAGGACCTGATTGCGGTGTTCGAGCACAACGGTGTCCCCGTCACGCTGACCCCGGATGAGCGCTGTTGCGGCATGCCGAAGATGGAGCTGGGCGATCTGGAGAAAGTTCGGGAGCTGAAGGAATTCAACATCCCACGGCTGGCCAAGCTGGTGGACGAGGGCCATGACATTGTTTCGCCGATACCGTCCTGCGTGTTGATGTACAAGCAGGAGCTGCCACTGATGTTTCCCGATGACGCTGACGTCATCAAAGTACGCGATGCCATCTACGACCCGTTCGAGTACCTGATGGCACGCCACAAGGCTGGCAAGCTACGCACCGATTTCGCCACCGGGCTCGGCACCATCAGCTATCACGTCGCCTGCCACTTGCGGGTGCAGAACATCGGTATGAAAACCCGCGAAGTGCTGCAACTCATCAACGGAACCACCGTGGATGCCATCGAGCGTTGCTCTGGTCACAACGGCACCTATGCCGTGAAGAGCGAGTACCACGAGACGTCGATGAAGATCGGGCGGGCGGTATTCAACAAGGTCAAGCAGTCCTCGGCGGACCACTACTCGTCCGACTGTCCGATGGCCGGACACCAGATCGAGAACGGCCTGGAGGGCGGCAAAGCCCCCGAACACCCACTCAAGCTGTTGCGCACCGCCTACGGCATCTGACCGGAGAGGATTCTTTGAAGAAGCTGACGCGAGACGACCTTTTTACGCTGGAACAGTACGCTGAAGAGCGCCCGGCGTTCCGCCAGAAGGTGCTGGAGCACAAGAAGAACCGGAAGGTCTCACTCAGCCCACACCTCACGCTGTACTTCGAGGATGCGCTCACCATCCAGTACCAGGTCCAGGAGATGCTCCGGGTCGAGAAGATTTTCGACCGGACCGGCATCGAGGAAGAGCTCAACGCATACAACCCGCTCGTTCCAGATGGCTCGAACTGGAAGGCCACCTTCATGATCGAGTACCCGGAAGTGGAAGAGCGCAAGCGTGAGCTCGCGCGACTCATCGGTGTGGAGGACAAGGTATGGGTCCGGGTCGAGGGACACGACAAGGTGTACGCAATCTCCGACGAAGACCTCGAGCGTGAAAACGACGAAAAGACTTCCTCTGTGCATTTCTCACGGTTCGAGCTGGACCCGGGGATGGTGAAGTCGCTGCAGGGTGGCGCCGCCTTGGCCATGGGCTGCGACCATGAGAATGCGACCTGCGAGATTGTGGTGCAGGACGCCTCACGCAAGGCCCTTATCGCCGACCTGAATTAATAGCCACCTGCATTAGGTACAATTGCGGGGTGGCAACCTCCAGCAAGTACGAATCCGCCGACATCGAGGTCCTGTCGGGCCTCGACCCGGTGCGCAAGCGCCCGGGCATGTACACCGACACCACCCGCCCGGACCACCTCGCGCAGGAAGTCATCGACAACTCCGTGGATGAGGCCCTCGCCGGTCACGCGAAGTGCATCGAAGTCACCCTGTACAAGGACGGCTCGCTGGAAGTCACCGATGACGGCCGCGGCATGCCCGTGGATGTTCACCCCCAGGAAAAAGTTCCCGGTGTCGAACTCATCCTGACCCGACTGCACGCCGGGGCGAAATTCTCGAACAAGAACTACCGCTTCTCAGGCGGACTGCACGGCGTGGGCGTCTCCGTCGTGAATGCCTTGTCCAAGCAGCTCGATGTCTGGATCAAACGCGGCGGCAAGGAATGGAACATGTCCTTTGCAGGCGGCGAGACAAGATCCCCCCTGGAGGAAATCGGGACCGTCGGCAAGGCAAACACAGGCACTACGGTTCGCTTCTGGCCGGATCCCAAATATTTCGACTCACCCAAGTTCTCGGTACCACGCCTGCGGCATGTCTTGCGCGCGAAGGCGGTGCTTTGCCCGGGCTTGGTGGTGAAGATGCATCAGGAAGCAACCGGCGAGGCCGACGAGTGGCGCTACGAAGCCGGACTTGCCGATTACCTCGTGGATGCCACCAAGGGATGGGATGTGCTGCCGGACACGCCATTCATCGGTGCCTTCGAAGGCCACACCGAGGCTGTGGACTGGGCCGTGCTGTGGTTACCGGAGGAGGGCGAGCCCGTCACCGAGAGCTATGTGAACCTGATTCCGACCATGCAGGGTGGTACGCATGTGAATGGCCTGCGCACGGGTCTCACCGAGTCGCTGCGCGAGTTCTGCGAGTTCCGCAATCTGCTCCCGCGCGGCGTGAAGCTGAGCCCGGATGATGTCTGGGATCGCGTCACCTACGTGTTGTCCGCGAAGATGGAAGACCCGCAGTTTTCCGGGCAGACCAAGGAGCGCCTGAGTTCCCGTGAGGCAGCGCCGTTCGTATCCGGCGTGGTGAAAGATGCCTTCAGTCTGTGGCTGAACCAACACCCTGCGGTCGGCGAACGCATCGCGCAATTGGCCATCCAGCGTGCGCAGGATCGCGCGCGTGCAGGCCGCAAGGTCGTGCGCAAGAAGGCGGTATCCGGGCCAGCATTGCCTGGCAAACTTGCCGACTGCGCGAGCCAGGACACCACACGCACCGAACTGTTCCTCGTGGAAGGCGACTCCGCAGGGGGGTCCGCCAAACAGGCGCGTGACCGCGAGTTCCAGGCGGTCATGCCTTTGCGCGGCAAAATTCTCAACACTTGGGAGGTCGGCCCTGCCGAGGTACTGGCCTCGCAGGAAGTACACGATATCTCCGTGGCACTGGGCGTGGATCCGGGTTCCAGCAAGATTGACGAACTTCGGTATGGCAAGGTCTGCATTCTCGCCGATGCCGACTCAGACGGGCTGCATATCGCGACGCTGTTGTGCGCGCTTTTCCTGCGCCATTTCCGACCGCTGGTGGAGCACGGCCACATTTATGTTGCCATGCCACCGCTATACCGAATCGACGCCGGCAAGCAGGTGTACTACGCCTTGGATGACGCGGAGAAGCAGGGTCAGCTCGACCGCATCAAGGCCGAAGGCACCAAAGGCAAGTTGACAGTCACGCGCTTCAAGGGGCTCGGTGAGATGAACCCCCTGCAACTGCGTGAAACCACCATGTCCCCCGATACACGACGCCTGGTGCAACTCACCATCGACGGCGTGGACGGTACCGATGCCCTGATGGATATGTTGCTGGCCAAGAAGCGTGCTGGTGACCGGAAAGCGTGGCTTGAGGACAAGGGCAACCTCGCCGATGTCACCCCCTAAATAGATGGTTTCTCGCAGAGCCGCAGAGCCGCGGGGAAAGACAAAGATGGTTCGCGCAGAGGCGCAAAGAAAAGCAAAAGACAGTTCTCGCGGAGCCGCAGAGCCGCGGGGAAAGACAAAAGATGGCTCTCGCAGAGCACGCAGAGAACGCAGAGTTAAAAGATATGAAAAATAGTGATCTCGCAAAGACGCCAAGGCGCAAAGAAAAGCAAAAGACAGTTCTCGCGGAGCCGCAGAGCCGCGGGGAAA
>CAZKFT010000002.1:0-25302 GCA_964552205.1 uncultured Gammaproteobacteria bacterium | reverse complement strand
GACAAAAGAGTTTTGTGATGTTTAACATACTTATTCTTTTCTCTGCGTTCTCTGCGTGCTCTGCGAGAAACTTTTTTATCTTTTCATTCTTTTCTCCGCGTCTCCGCGTCTCCGCGAGAGAAATCTTTTATGAGAGGTAACTGACCATGTCCAACCTGCAACTCGAGTTCGACGCCCCCGAGAAAGTGCCTCTCAAGCAGTTCACCGAGAAGGCCTACCTCGATTACTCGATGTACGTCATTCTCGACCGCGCACTGCCGCACATCGGCGATGGCCTGAAGCCGGTACAGCGCCGCATCGTCTACGCGATGTCGGAGCTCGGATTGAACGCGACGGCAAAGCCGAAGAAATCCGCCCGTACCATCGGTGATGTACTCGGCAAGTTCCACCCGCATGGCGACTCTGCCTGTTACGAGGCCATGGTGCTCATGGCGCAATCGTTCAGCTACCGCTATCCGCTGGTGGACGGTCAGGGCAACTGGGGCTCCCCGGACGATCCGAAGTCTTTCGCCGCGATGCGGTACACCGAAGCCAAGCTTGCGCGGTATTCCGAGGTGCTGTTGTCGGAGCTGGGGCAGGGTACGGTTGATTGGGTTCCAAACTTTGATGGCACGCTGGAAGAGCCGAAGATGCTTCCGGCACGGTTGCCCAATGTATTGCTGAATGGCACCACTGGCATCGCGGTGGGCATGGCCACGGATATCCCGCCGCACAACCTGCGCGAAGTTGCGGCCGCCTGTGTGCGCCTCATTGATGCACCCAAGTCCTCGTTGGCGGATCTCTGCGAGCATGTGCAGGCCCCCGACTTCCCGACTGAAGCGGAAATCATCTCGTCTCCGGAGGAAATCCGTCAGGTGTACGCCACCGGACACGGCAGTATCCGTGCTCGGGCACGCTGGGAGACGGAAGACGGCGCGGTAGTCATCACGGCCTTGCCCTATCAGGTGTCCGGCGCCAAGGTCCTCGAGCAGATCGCCAACCAGATGCGGCAGAAGAAACTGCCCATGGTCGAGGACCTGCGCGATGAGTCCGATCATGAGAACCCGACGCGGCTGGTGTTGGTGCCGCGATCGAATCGGGTAGACCTCGAGCAATTGATGGCGCATCTGTTCGCTACCACGGATCTTGAGCGCACCTACCGCGTGAACATGAATGTCATCGGCCTCGATGGCCGGCCGCGCGTGCACAACCTGAAAGACATGCTGGTCGAGTGGCTGGGATTCCGGTTTGCCACCGTGCGCAAACGGCTCGAGCATCGCCTTGGACGCGTGTTGCGGCGTTTGGAAATTCTCGACGGTCTGCTCATCGCCTTTCTCAACATCGACGAGGTGATTGCCATCATCCGCAAGGAGGACCAGCCCAAACCGGTCCTGATCAAACGCTTCAAGTTGTCCGATGCGCAGGCGGAAGCTGTTTTGGAACTCAAATTGCGCCACCTCGCCAAGCTTGAGGAAATGAGAATCCGGGGCGAGCAGGAGGAGCTTGCCAAGGAGCGCGACGGATTGCGCGAGACGCTGGGGTCGGACAAACGCATGAAAACCCTGGTCAAGAACGAGATCAAAGCGGACGCCGAGACCTATGGGGATGAGCGCCGTTCACCGATTGTGCAGCGCGAGGCTGCCAAGGCACTGGATGAGACGGAGCTGGTCCCCAGCGAGCCGGTCACCATCATCCTTTCCGAACGCGGATGGGTGCGTGCGGCGAAAGGACATGATGTGGACGCGCGCGAACTTCAATACCGTTCCGGGGATGGCTTCCTCGCGTCAGCACGAGGCCGCTCCAACCAGTTGGTCGCATTCCTCGATTCCACCGGGCGTGCCTACGCAGTTCCAGCGCATACACTGCCGTCGGCGCGCGGACTTGGTGACCCCTTGTCTGGCCGTGTGAACCCGCCGGATGGGGCATCCTTCCGCGGTGTCATGAGCGGCGAGGAGACCAGCCGCTGGCTGTTGGCCTCGGATGCGGGCTACGGCTTCGTCGGCACGCTGGGAGAAATGCTGTCCCGCAATCGCGCGGGCAAGGCGGTGCTTTCCGTTCCCAAAGGCGCCGGTGTGTTGGTGCCCAGCCCGGTGTCGGACCTCAAGCAGGACCTGCTCGTGGCTGTGGATGACCAAGGCCACCTGCTTGCCTTCCCGGTCAGCGAGCTTCCCGAGCTTGCGCGTGGCAAGGGCAACAAGATCATCGGCATCAAAAAGGGCGAGCGGGTTGTTGCGGTCGCCTGCGTTCCCGCCGATGAAACTCTGGTCATCTGGAGTGGTCAGAGAACCATGAAGTTGAAGGCCCGCGACCTCGAGGAGTACCGTGGCGAGCGCGGGCGGAGAGGTGGTTTGTTGCCGCGGGGTTATCGCTCGGTGCAGGACCTGACCGTCGGGGACACTTGAAACCGGGCGGCATAGACCGCATATTCCGTTCCAACCGACATTGATATGGAGAAGTCATGAAGAGAATCGCACTGTTCCTGATCACCAACATCGCCGTGCTGCTGGTGCTGGCTATCGTCCTGAACTTGTTGGGAATCAACAGTATCCTGGACGAGCAGGGCGTCGACCTGGACCTTGGTGCACTGCTGGTGTTCTCGGCCGTCATCGGTTTCGCCGGTTCCTTCATCTCGCTGGCCATCTCCAAGTGGTCGGCCAAGCGCATGACCGGGGCACAGGTCATCACCCAGCCGCGCAACGAAACCGAGCAGTGGTTGCTGTCGACGGTGAAGCGACAGGCAGACATGGCGGGTATTGGCATGCCGGAGGTCGCCATCTATCAGGCGCCGGAAATGAACGCCTTCGCGACCGGTGCGCGCCGCAATGCCGCCTTGGTCGCTGTCTCCACAGGCCTACTGCAGCAGATGAGCCGCGAGGAAGTCGAGGCGGTGCTGGCCCATGAGGTCAGCCACGTAGCGAACGGCGACATGATCACCATGACCCTCATCCAGGGCGTGGTGAACACCTTCGTGATTTTCCTGTCACGCGTCGTTGGTTTCCTGGTGGACCGCCTGGTGTTCAAGGTCGAGCGTGGTCATGGTCCGGCGTTCTACATCGTCTCCATCGTCGCGCAGATTCTCTTCGGCATTCTCGCCAGCATGATTACCATGTGGTTCTCGCGCCAGCGTGAGTTCCGTGCGGACGCCGGCGGTGCCAAGCTTGCCGGCCGCCAGAAGATGATTGCGGCCCTGGAACGCCTGCGTGGCGGCGCCCAGCAGGACTTGCCGGATCAACTGGCTGCGTTCGGAATTTCGGGCAAAGTGGCGAGTGGGTTCAAGCGGGCCTTCATGAGCCATCCGCCGCTCGAAGAGCGCATCGAATCGCTGAAGCGCTCCCTGTAGGGTCAATCGTCGGCGATGACGACCTCGGGTTCCTGCAGGTAGTTGCCCTGCACGAAATCCACGCCCAACTGCCATAGCAGGGCCATGGCGTTGGCGTCTTCGACCTGCGGCGCGACCGAGCTGATGCCGTTCTCTTTGAGCTGTTCCAACATGCCGCGAAGCGCCTTCTGGCGCTTCTCGTCTTTGGAGATCGCATTCAACAAGCCAATGTCGAGTTTCACGTAGTCGAGCGGTAGGTGCTTGAGCACGGCAATCGGGTCGGCAGTGACGCCGAACCGGCTGAGCATCACCCCACAACCGATGAGTTTCACCCCGGCTGCCATGGCCTTGGTTTCACGCAACCAAGTTTCCGTCTGGCGCTCGCTCAATTCGATGACCAGCTGACCTTTGGGAATCTTGCCTTTGATCTGCGCGGTCATCCACTTGAGTGTGGTGTCGTTGGTGAGCGACGCATCGGACATGCGGACGAACAGGGTGGTGCCTCGTTTCTGCTGCCCGGGGTCCTTTAACAGCTTGATCGCCTCCGCGATGACCCAGCGGTCAATTGCGGGCATCAGCCCGGCTTTTTCCGCGGCGGGCATGAACACCCCCGGCAGGACCTCACCCAACTCCGGGTCGACCAATCGCAACAGCAAGTCATTGGTTTCCGCATCAGAGCCCTGCAGACTGGCGACACGCTGGAAGGCGACCCGGAAGTGACCCTTCACCAGTGCTTGCTTGAGCTTGGGGCCCCAGTCGATATTGGCTTCCTTGGGTGCCTCACCCTCCTTGAGTTGCTCCACCGGTTTCACATAAATCTCGCAGCGGTTGCCGCCGCCGGAATGCGCCACGCGCAGGGCTGCCAACGCTTCGTCCAGCACCGCATCCGCAGTCTCTGAGTTGCCCAATCGAATGCCCATGGACACGGTGAGTGGCGTGGAGCGTCCCGCGAAATCAAAAGTGGCTTTGCTGATGTTCTCGCTCAGTTCCTTGCACCAGCTTTCCGCAGAAGCTTTGTCGGCTTGCGGCAGGATGACGCCAAACAGACTGCCCTCGATACGGCCCGCTTTGGCGCCGGGTTGCAGGTGTTTCTTGAGGCGTTCCCCGAATTGCACGGCGACTGCGTTGCTACCCATGACGCCCATCTGCTCGATGACCCGTGCAAAGTGGTCTATACGCGCGAGCACCAGTGACCGGTCTGCATTGCGCTGAGCTTGTTCACTGAAGGCTGCCCGGTTGAGCAGCCCGGTCTCCGGATCTTCGCGCTGCATGCGCTCGATCTCTTCTGCCATCTGTCGCTGGTCGCGACCGGCACGTATCGCCAATTCCATGATGCCGTCGCGCATGGGGCGTACGGCAACCGTGACGGGAAGCTTCTTCCCGCCGTTATCAACGGCGGTGAGTTCAACCGAGCTGCCAGATGCCGCCCTGAGCGCATCACGCACCTTGCCATGTGATTCGGTATCAAAAAGGTCCAGCACAGGGTTGCCGGCCTCGGAACGTCCCAGACCGAACAACTCGCTCCATGCACTGTTGGCGGCTACCAACACGCCGTCTTCCACCTGGGCGAGCGCGTCGCCGCTATGTTGGAACAGGGTTTGTTGTTCCTGCTGCGCAGCGGCCGCCATTGCACGGTGCTCTTCGATGGTGCGCCGCATCGCAGCTACCTCGAGCTCCCGTTTGGCCACGGCAGCGATATGCGCTGGTCGGTGGAAGGAAACGATGTCTGTCAGGCCGGCCTTGAATCCCTTTTCGATGACATCGTCGTCCAACTCCATGGCAAGCCCGATGGTGGGTATCAGCAGCGTGTCATGCGAACCCAACGCGGCCAGCGCTTCCGGCTGCATTTCCGGCAATATGCCGTACACAATGCCGTAGGCACGCCTATCCACCTGGTCACCGGCATCGGCAGCGTTCCGGGCCCAGTCCACCTGTGCCAGCAGTCCGCGATCGCGCAGGGCGTTATTGACCGTCGCCGCTGTATCCGGCGCTGCAGCCACTACCAGTACATGAACGTCACTGTCGGTCATCGCCAACCTGTATCAGGGTTTTGGAGGGCCGTCCCGGGATTTCCCTTACCAGGCGCGGCACCAGGTAACCGGGCAAGCGGCCCTGGATTGCCGAGTGTAGCGCCAAAGCACGGGTTTCGGGCACATCGAAATGCGCAGCGCCGGCGACTGGGTCCAGGAGATGCAGGTAATAAGGCAGAATTCCGGCCTCGAATAGCGCCTCTGAAAGTTCGACCAGCGTGTTCTCGTCATCGTTGACACCGCGCAAGAGCACCGACTGATTGAGCAGGGTGGTGCCCGTATCTCGTAGCGCGCTCATCGCGGCGCGAACTTGGCTGTCGATTTCGGCGGCGTGGTTCACGTGGACCACCATCACGGTGGCGAGGCGGCTTGCCGAAAGCCACCCCAGCAGCCGGTCATCCACGCGACTCGGCAGGACAATGGGTTGGCGAGTGTGAATTCGGAGCCGTCGCACATGCGGAACCGACCCCAGTCCCTCGGCCAACTGGGCAAGTTTGGTATCTGACAAGGAGAGTGGGTCGCCGCCCGAGAGAATGGCCTCGCGCAGGTGCGGGTTGCCCCGGAACCGTTCGATGACGCCGTTCCAACCATCTGCGCTGGCCCGGGACTCAGCATAGGGGAAGTGTCGCCGGAAGCAGTAGCGGCAATGGATACCGCAGGCCCCCGTCGTGATGACCAGTGCACGACCTTCGTACTTGTTCAGTACCCCGTCGTCATGCTCATGTTGCTCGTGCAATGGGTCGGACGTGTATCCCGGAACATCCAGGCACTCCTCGCCGAGTGGAAGAACCTGCCGCAACAAGGGGTCGTTCGGGTCGCCACGGCGCATTCGTGAAATGAACGCGCGGGGCACCCTGAGGCGAAACAGTTGAGCAGCTCGCCGGGCGTCCGGAAGCAGGGCGGGGTCCAGACCGAGCAAAGCGACAAGTTCCGCCGGATCCGTCACCGCGTCGGCGAGTTCCTTCTGCCATCCGGTTACGGATATCGGTATCATGTGCGCCATGGCAACCTATAGTACCAATGAATTCCGCTCGGGCCTCAAGCTGATGCTTGACGGCGATCCCTACGCAATCATCGACAACGAGTTCGTCAAACCCGGTAAGGGCCAGGCTTTCAATCGCGTCAAGATGCGCAACCTGAAGAACGGCCGCGTGCTGGAAAAGACTTTCAAGTCCGGTGAAACCGTGGAGGCCGCGGATGTGGTCGATACGGAGATGCAGTATCTGTATACCGATGGCGAGTTCTGGCACTTCATGAAGCCGGACAACTTCGAGCAATACTCTGCCGAGCGTGCCGCCATCGAGGATGCCATCAAGTGGCTGAAAGAGAATGACATGTGTACCGTGACACTCTGGAACAACGCGCCACTGTCGGTGAGCCCGCCCAATCATGTAGCCCTCAAGATCATAGAGACCGACCCGGGTGTTCGAGGCGATACGTCCTCCGGCGGCAACAAGCCCGCCAAACTCGAGACCGGTGCCGTCGTGCGTGTGCCGCTGTTTGTCGACCAGGGTGAAATCGTCCGGGTCGATACCCGTACCGGCGAATACCTCGGCCGCGCTGCGAAAGACTGAATGAACGATTGGCGCCCGAGCGCGACGCGCCCGGCGCTTGCTTTGCGTGCGGCGTGCGTTGCGCAGGTCAGGGCGTTTTTCGCAGCGCAGGGCGTGCTCGAAGTAGAGACCCCGATGCTGTCCGCAGCGGCCCCCACCGACCCCCACATCCATGGCCTCACCACAGAAGTGACCGGGCTCGGTCGCCGCTGGCTGCACACCTCCCCGGAATTCCACATGAAGCGGCTTCTCGCGGCTGGCGTCGGCGATTGCTACCAGCTCGCCCGTGTCTTCCGTGATGAAGAGCACGGACGCCTGCATAGCCCGGAGTTCACCCTGCTCGAGTGGTACCGGGTCGGCTGGGACGACCATCGCCTGATGCAGGAGGTGGATACGCTCGTCCGCACGGTACTCGAGGGGCACCGTGCACTCGGGCCGACCGTGGTCATTCGGTACGAGGAGGCACTGGCCATGGCGAGCGACGAGGAGATTGCGGCCTTGGGACAAGACGACGAGGACCTCATCATGGCGGCGGTCGTGACGCCGAAACTTGGCCGGGACGGACCCTGTTTCGTCACGGACTACCCGGCGGAGAAGGCCGCGTTGGCGCGGCTACGCCAAGATGACCCTCGATTCGCCGGCCGGTTTGAGCTGTTCATCGGTGGTTTGGAACTCGCCAATGGGTACCACGAGCTCGCCGATGCCGCCGAGCAGCGGCGTCGTTTCGAGGCAGACAATCGCGCCCGTATGGCTGCGGGGCGCCCCGCCATGCCTGTAGACGAGGACCTTCTCGCCGCACTCGCTTCGGGATTGCCAGAGTGTGCCGGCGTTGCGCTCGGTTTCGACCGTCTGGTGTTGCTAGCTCTGGGCGGCGACAAGTTGCGGGATGTCCTATCATTCGCCCCATGAGTGAACACCGCGCAGGGCTGGAATTGAGTGTGGACGGCACAGTCCTGCGCCCGGTGGGTAGCTGGACGGTGACTCACCTCGACGCCGGTTTCCATGCCAAGCTCGACCACGCTCTGCACACTAAGGTCACACAGCTCGACTGCAGTGGCATTCAGGCGCTCGATACAGCAGGAGCGGTGTTGCTTGCGAGGCTGGCCCGGCGTTTCGGATGTGACGGCGCCAAGGGCCTGCCGTCGGAACAAGCCGCACTCTATCGACAGGTCGCTGCCCTCGCTGCTGAGCCGGCGCCAACACCGCCACCAGGCCATAGCGCCGTGCATCATCTCGGCGAGGCCACGGTCGAAGTTCTCAATGAAGCCTGGCGGTACTTGGCGTTCCTTGGAGAAATGGCGGTGGCATTTCTCTCGGTCGTGCGCCGTCCGCACCGTTTTCGATGGAAGCAGTTGTTGGGGATTTTCGAGTCGGCAGGTTGGGGTGCGTTACCCATCCTCGCGTTGCTGAGCTTTCTGATCGGCATCGTCATCGCCTACCAGGCAGGTGTCCAGCTACGCGATTTCGGCGCCAACATATTCATTGCGGACCTCATCGGTATCGCCGTACTGCGCGAACTCGGACCACTGATTGCTGCCATCATCGTCGCCGGCAGGACCGGCTCCGCGTTCACTGCAGAGATTGGCACCATGAAAGTCACCGAGGAGATCGATGCGCTCCGCACCATAGGTGTGTCGCCGCAGGAAATGCTGGTGCTCCCGAAAGTGATGGCACTGTTCATCGTGATGCCTCTGCTCACGGTATTCGCCAATGTGTTCGGTGTGTTGGGTGGCATGGTCATGGCGCAGCAGATGCTGGATGTCAGCGCAGTGGACTTCATGGACCGACTCCTGGTCGCGGTGGACATGTCCGATTACCTCACCGGCGTGGGCAAGGCACCGGTCTTCGCTCTGCTGATTGCCAGTGTCGGGTGTTTCAAGGGCTTCCAGGTAGGCACCAGCGCAGACAGTGTGGGGCGACATGTCACGCGTAGCGTGGTCCAATCCATCTTTCTCATCATCGTGGCTGATGCAATCTTCTCGGTCATTTTCAACATTCTCGACCTATGAGCACGCCCACCGACAACATCATCGAAGTCCGCGGCCTGCGACTGCGTTTCGGCAGCACCTGGGTGCATGACGGCATCGATTGTGACGTTCGTTCGCGCGAAGTGTTCGCCATCGTCGGCGGTTCGGGTTCCGGCAAGACCACACTGATGCGCCAGATGCTCATGTTGCAGCGCCCCACCGAGGGCAGCATCCACATGTTCGGTACGGAAATGACGACTGCATCGGACACGCGCATTGAGCAGCTGCGCCGCCGGTGTGGCGTGCTGTTCCAGCACGGGGCGATGTTCTCGGGATTGAATGTGCTGGAAAACGTTTCCTTTCCGCTGCAGGAACACACTGATCTGCCGCGCAACGAGATCGAGGAGCTGGCCAGGATCCGCATTGGCATGGTCGGTTTGGATCCGGATACCGCGTGGAAGTACCCGGCCCAGTTGTCTGGCGGCATGCTGAAACGGGCGGCGCTTGCGCGAGCGCTGGCCCTGGATCCTGAGCTGCTGTTCTTGGACGAGCCCACATCGGGACTGGACCCGGTCAGCGCCGGCGCCTTCGACGACCTCGTGCTGCGTCTCCGCGATGCCATGCAGTTGACCATAGTTTTCGTCACCCACGACCTGGATTCGCTCTGGCGCATCAGTGACCGGGTCTTGTTTCTCGGCCGTGCCAAGGCGCTCGCGGATGGACCCATCGCAGAAGTGGTGAACTCGGATGTTGAAGAAGTGCGACAATACTTCGGTGGCCCACGTGGGCGTACGGCCCGGGCCGCCGCAGCTGGAGAGTGAGATATGGACACACGCATCAATTACGCAGCCGTAGGCATGTTCGTGATAGGACTCACCGTGATTGCCATCGCGGGCGTGCTCATGTTGTCTGTGGGGTTCGGCCGCGTGACCTACGACAGCTATGTCGCCTATGTCGAAGAGTCGGTCTCCGGTCTGAACATCAGCGCACCGGTGAAATACAAGGGTGTGGATGTCGGTTTGGTCCGTGAAATCGGTCTGCGTCCGAACAATCCGGAGCAGGTGCGGATTCTCATGGACATCGAGCGGGGCACCCCGGTCAAGACCGATACGATTGCCATCCTTTCCGTACAGGGTCTCACCGGCCTCGCCTTCATCGACCTCACCGGGGGTTCTGCACGCACGCCCATTCTGGAAGCGCTGCCAGGCCAGGAATTCCCTGAGATCCGCACAGGGCCATCGCTGCTGGCGCGACTGGATGCCGCGGCCTCCACCATGTTCACCAACATAGAGCGGGTGTCCGACTCCATCACAAGCCTGATCGACACGGACAGCCAGGAAGCCTTCCGCGAAACGCTGGAGAACATCCGCGTTTTCAGCGCGCGGCTTGAACGCTTGCTCAACGAGGAGAATCTGCAAAGAATTGATGAATCGGTCGGGGGCCTGCATGAATTGACAGCGGTGCTGTCGCGCAACACGGACAACCTTGACCGCCTGCTGGGCAACCTGGCAGCGGCGAGCGACCGTGTCCCTGAGACCGTGGATACTCTGAATCGAACTGCCTCCTCCCTAGAACAAATGGGGGTCAGTCTAGGGGATGCAGGGGATCAGCTCGGCGCTACCATGCGGGAAGCACAGACCGAAGTGCGACATGTGGCTCAGCAAATAACCCCGGAAGCCGTCGCGGTTCTCGCGGAGTTGCGCTCGGTGAGCGCCAGTCTCGAACGATTCGTTGCTGACCTGGAGCGTGACCCCGCGCTCCTCCTTTATGGCCGTCGGACGCCCATCCGCGGACCCGGTGAATGACCATGAATGCCTTGACTCGCGTGCTTCTGTTGTTTGTTGCCATGACCGCAGTCGCGGGCTGTACGGTGTTTTCCGCACCGGACACGCCGGAATATATCCAGCTCAAAATCGACGGTGCAGCTGCACAGATTCCGGTCGCGGAGCGACTTCCGCAGACACTTCTGGTGACGCTACCGCGCGCCGCACCCGGATATGCCACCACGCATTTCGCTTATATCCAACGTGACCGCGAGATGCGTTATTACGGACGCCATGAATGGATAGCCGAACCGTCGCGCATGATTCATTCAGCGGTCCTGACCGCACTCGACCGTGGCGGCCGTTTCGCCGCCGTCGTGGGTCCGCAGACGGGCGCCAACGCCGACCTGCGGCTAGACCTTGAAGTGCTCGCCCTGCATCAGGATTTCCGCGGCGTACGAGAAAGCGAGTTGGTGCTGACGGTTCGTGCGCAGCTCATCGCCACCGTAGATCGACAGGTAATCGCGACCCGTACCTTCGACCTGCGAGAACCCGCGGGCGCCAACCCTATTGCAGGAGCCGCCGCTGCGGACCGAGCCTTGGCACGGATGCTGGAGGAGCTTGCCGCTTTTTGTGCGGATGAATCCTGAGTTTCTTCCACCACGCTGGCTGTCCAATCCTCACCTGCAGTCTCTGCTGGCGAGTACGCGCTTCCGGCGCGCCATGGTGGATGCTACCGGATTGCGGGCAGCGGCCCGGGAGTTGATTCTCGACTGTGGCGAGGGCGTGCGCTTGCTTGCCTTGCAGTCCACACCCCCGGAGGTGCATGACGACACGCCTCTGGTCGTGATGATTCACGGATGGGAAGGCAGCGCGGAATCATCCTACTTGCTGGCAGCTTCCAGCGCACTGTTTCGGAACGGTGCGGAAATCGTACGCCTCAATCTGCGCGACCACGGTGACACACATCACCTCAACGAGGACATCTTCCACTCCTGCCGCCTCGATGAGGCCGTCGGTGCAGTCGCTGCCATCGCGCGCGCGAACCCCGGCCGCCCGCTGTATCTGGTCGGGTGGTCTCTGGGTGGCAATTTCACGGTCCGCATCGCCCATCGCGCACCCGACGCGGGGCTTCAATTGCGTCACGCGATCGCTGTTTCACCCGTTGTGCAACCGGCGAACAGCTACACCTCCATGCAGAACGGGCCGTTCTTCTATCGCCAGTACTTCATTCGCAAATGGCGCCGCTCCTTGTTGCGCAAGCAATCGGCGTTCCCCGACCGATATGACTTCTCCGAAGTCATGCAGATGAATGATCTGCGGGCAATGACCGCGCACCTGATCGAGAAGTTCGGAGAGTTCGCGAATGTCGACGAGTACTTCAGCGGCTACGCGCTCAACCGCGACATGCTGGAGGGTGCCAGCCAGCCACTGACCGTCATCGCATCGGACGATGACCCCGTCATCCCGGGGAGTGATTTCGCACCGTTCCGCAGCGGAGGCAACCTGACGCTGGAGGTTCATCGTCACGGGGGTCATTGCGGGTTCATGGAGCGGCTGGGTCCCCATAGCTGGATTGATGCACGGCTTTGCCGCATCATCACGCCCCATGTTCAACACTCCTGACGAGCTGCCGGACTCCGGGCCGGCACTTTACGAAGCACTGGCCGACCAGGTACGCGGGCTGTTGCACGGCGAGTCGGACTTCATCGCCAATGCCGCGAACTTTTCCGCGTTGCTGTATCACGCACTCCCGGATGTGAACTGGGTGGGGTTTTATCTGCTGAAGGGCGGCGAACTGGTGGTCGGCCCGTTCCAGGGCAAGCCCGCCTGTGTGCGCATCGCGATAGGGAAGGGCGTGTGCGGAACCGCAGCCGCGAAACGGGAGACGGTGTTGGTGCAAGACGTGCACGCTTTCCCCGGGCACATTGCCTGTGACGCGGCGTCGCGCTCCGAGATTGTGGTGCCGCTGGTGAAGGACGGCGAATTGCTCGGCGTGCTGGACCTCGATTCCCCAAGCCCCGCGCGTTTCACCGACACCGACCGCACCGGCCTCGAATCCCTCACCGCGATTTTCCTCCAACACCTCAAATAGCCCCGTAGGAGCGACGCTTCGCGTCGCGAACGGGATGCCACTGGTTCTTGGAACACCCCCGTTCAGGCGCTGAGGTCTCATCATCTTCGCGGTGCGAAGCACCGCTCCTACACATTCAGGTCAGCGCTTGAAAGTACCGATCTGTTCGCCCAACTGCACCCGCATCTTGGGCTGCAACTGCTCGTGCCACTGCACCACATCCTTGCCGAACAGCAGGATGACGGTGGAGCCCATGTTGAAGCGCCCAATCTCCGCACCCTTCGCGAATCGCGGCGCGGCCTCGGCCTCATAACTCCACTGCTGCACCTTCCGGCCCATCGGCGGCGTCACTTCGCCAGCCCAGACGGTCTCGATGCTGCCGACAAACAAAGCGCCCACCATCACCACGCCCATCGGACCTGCGGGGGTATCGAAAATACATGCCACCCGCTCATTGCGGGCAAACACGCGCGGCAACTTACGCACTGTGGGAGGGTTCACCGAAAACAGTCGCCCCGGTACATGCACCATGCGCTTCAGCGTGCCCTCCAGCGGGATATGGATGCGGTGATAGTTGTACGGTGCGAGATAAATGGTGGCGAAGCTGCCGTTCAGGAACGGCGCCGCAGCGCTGGGTAATCCGCCCAACAATTCCACCAGCGAGTAATCCTGTCCCTTGGCCTGGAAGATGCGACTGTTCTCGATGGGGCCCGCCTGATACACCGTGCCGTCCACCGGTGATGCGAGCGCGTCAGGTGCCTCGACCACAGGCCGCACGCCTGGTTTCAGCGCACGCGTGAAGAATGCGTTGAATGACTCGAAGTCGGTCGCCTTCTGGACCTCGGCTTCGCGCAGCGTCACCCCAAATCCGCGCATGAAACGGCGGATGAGCAGGTTCTTGAAGAACGGCGTACGTACCCGCGTTGTTGCATGCACGATGCGCGACAACAGGTGGGTTGGCAGCAGGTATTGCGGCCAGACCTTCAGATAGTCAGCAAAGCCCGGCGAGTCGGGCGAGTGATTACGCTCCATTTCAGTGGTGCTGGTGCTGCGAAGGATTCGTGCGGCGAACCGGCACGGTAAGCTCCGAAGTCCATCCGTTGTCGAAACGCAGCGTGAGTTCGAGGATGTCGCCCTCGACCACTGGCGCGATCGGATTGAACAACATCAAGTGGAGGCCGCCTGGTTCCAGGGAGACGCTGTTGCGCCCACGGACGGTGATGCGATCCACCTGTTCCATGCGGGAGACACCATCCTCCATGGAGCTCAAATGCATTTCCACGCGCTCGAACTGCGGGCTGGAGACCTCCACCAAGGAAATCGCCCGCCGCGTGTTGTTCGTCAATGTCATGTAACCACCGAGCACGGGGGCACCAGCAGGTGCAGCGCGCACCCAGCTGTCTTCCACCGTCATCGGCTGCTGCGCGTGTACCAGCAGCGGCAGCGACATCAATAAAAGGCCCAACATCATGTTCTTCATGAGTTCTTCTCCAACCAAGGAATGAGCACCGCGATGTCCCGCGCCAAAGTCTGCGGGTCATGCGGCGAAGGAAGCACGGCATGCACCATGCCATCTGGACCCACCAGCATCATGGAGGTTCCATGGTCCACCGTGTAATCGTCGCCAGTCATGGCGACATACTGGACGATGATGCCCAGACGTTCGGTCAGCATCCGAATCTGGCCCGCGTCCCCTGTCACCCCGGTGAACGTCGGGTTGAAGAAGGGTACATAGGCGGCCAGCAATTCCGGGGTGTCCCGGGCCGGATCCACACTCACCATCAGCACATCCGGCCTTACCGCACCGGCCTCCAACAATAACTGGTCGGTCAGGTTGAGCGCCGTCAGCGTCATCGGGCAGACATCCGGGCAATGGGTGAACCCGAAGAACCACAAGGTCCAGCGTCCCTGCAGGTCAGCCGGGCGGAACGGGGCGCCGGTATGGCTGACCAGCTCGAAAGCGCCGGGATCCCGAGGCACGGACAATACGATGGCACCGGTTTCGGGCGGAGCATCGTCGTCGGCGCGTTGGACCTGTCCGAACCAGAAACCCGCACCGAGGGCCAGCACCACGACCAGGACCAAGATGAAGCGAAATTGCATGGGGGTGATTATCGCATGGGCGGGGTCGGTTATCATGGACGACCATGCAAGACCACGACGACGCCCACCGCAATCTCCGTACCGTCAACGACCTCATCCGATGGGGCGCGAGCCGTTTCGGCGAGGCGGGCCTGTTCTTCGGACACGGCACGGACAACGCCATCGACGAGGCGGCCCATCTGGTGCTGCATGCCCTGCATTTGCCGGCGGAGTTGCCACCGGCGCTTTACGGGGCGGCCGTGACTGATGCCGAGTTGCGCAAGGTCATCCGTCTGCTGGAACGCCGTATTTCAGAACGCAAACCCGCTGCCTACCTGACCGGCGAAGCCTGGTTCTGCGGCATGCCGTTCTTCGTGGATGAGCGCGTGTTGGTGCCGCGCTCACCAATCGCCGAGTTGGTGGGGCAACGTTTTGCGCCCTGGCTGGACCCGGAGCGGGTGCACCATGTTCTGGACCTGTGCACCGGTAGCGGCTGTATCGCGGTGGCTTGCGCCATGGCCTTCCCGGACGCATCCGTGGACGCGAGCGATGTCTCGCCGGACGCACTCGAAGTCGCTCGCCTGAATGTCGAGCGCCACCAATGCGAAGAGCAGGTGCGCCTCGTGCAGTCAGACCTGTTTGCGGCACTGACAGGCGAGCGGTATGACCTTATCGTCAGCAATCCGCCGTATGTGGACGCGGAGGAAATGGCCGCGCTTCCGGATGAGTTCCGCCACGAACCCGGTCTCGGTCTGGCCGCCGGAACGGACGGACTCGATCTCGCTTTGAAAATTCTCGAGCAGGCATCGGACCATTTGGTGAGCGATGGCATCCTCGTCTGTGAAGTCGGCGCCAGCATGCCGGCCTTGATGGAATTGCTACCGGAGTTGCCGCTCACCTGGATCGAGTTCGACATGGGCGGCGATGGGGTCTTCCTCATCGATGCCGCGAATCTGGCGGAGCATCGCGAGGACATCCGTCGCGTACTGCAGGACCGCTGATGTCGGGAAATTCTTTCGGTCGTCTGTTCGTGCTCACCACTTTTGGTGAAAGCCACGGTCCTGCTATCGGTGGGGTGGTGGACGGCTGCCCGCCGGGTTTGGCCTTGTCCGAGGATGACCTGCAACTGCAATTGGAGCGCCGGCGCCCCGGCAAGAGCCGACACACCAGCCAAAGACGCGAATCCGACCGCGTCCGCATCCTGTCCGGTCTTTACGAGGGCAAGACCACCGGTGCGCCCATTGGTCTACTGATCGAGAACGAGGACGCGCGTTCCCGCGATTACGAACAGCTTGCTGACCGCTTCCGGCCTGGTCATGCGGATTGGTCATGGTGGAAGAAGTACGGCGTGCGCGATCCACGCGGTGGCGGTCGCTCGTCGGCGCGCGAAACAGCGGTTCGCGTCGCTGCCGGTGCGATTGCGCGCAAGTTGTTGGCGGAGCAGTGTGGGGTGGTCATCCATGGTTGGCTCTCGGCCCTGGGCCCGCATGAGCTGCCGCGCCCGACAGACTGGTCAGTGGTGGAATCCAACCCGTTTTTCTGTGGCGACGCCGATCGTGTGACCGAACTCGAGGCGTATATGGATGCCCTGCGCAAGCGTGGCGATTCCATAGGCGCACGCGTGAACGTCACCGCCGGCGGTGTACCTACCGGTCTCGGTGAACCCGTGTTCGATCGTCTGGATGCGGAGATCGCGCACGCAATGATGAGCATCAATGCGGTCAAGGCAGTGGAGATTGGCGCGGGCTTCGCGTCGGTCACCCAGCACGGCAGCGAGCATCGTGACGAAATCACGCCAGACGGATTTCTCTCCAACAACGCTGGCGGGATTCTCGGCGGTGTTTCGACCGGGCAGGACATCGAGGTGTCCATCGCGCTCAAGCCGACGTCCAGCATCCGCCTTCCAGCCCGAAGCGTGGACATCCATGGCAACGCTGTCGAGGTGACGGTAGGCGGACGGCATGACCCGTGCGTGGGTATCCGCGCTGTCCCCATCGCGGAGGCGATGCTCGCCCTGGTCCTGGTCGATCATTGGCTGCGCAATCGCGCGCAGAATGGCTGACCGCGCACTCTACATCCGCCTGTCCGGGCTGTACTTCTTCTACTTCGCCGCCCTGGGGGCGTTGATTCCGTATCTGGCGCTGTACCTCGATGAACTCGGCTATTCCGCGCGCGAGATCGGCATCGTCTTCGCCATCAAGATAGGCGCCCGCATTCTCGCGCCCGTGCTGCTCGCCTGGCACGCGGACATCTCCGGCCATCGCATGCGCTTGGTGCGTGTTGCCGCGGTCTGCGCCGCGCTCAGTTTCATAGGGATGTTCTTCGTCACCGGTTTCGGCATGCTGACCTTGGTCATCAGCATCTGGGCGTTTTTCTTCAGCGCGATGCTGCCCCAGTTCGAGTCCACCGCGCTCAACCATCTTGGCCCGCACCGTTACGGCCCCATCCGCGTATGGGGCTCCATAGGTTTCATCGTCGCGGTCGCCGGCCTTGGCCCCTTGCTCGGCGCTTTGGGTACCCAGGTTTTGCTGCCCGTCGTGCTTGCGCTTCTGATCGGCGCGGTGGTCTTCAGCGCACTGGTGCCCGACAAAGGTCACCCGGCTGCTTCTGTAGACGAACCGGGTCTGATTGAGGTCCTCAAACGGCCGGTCGTCCTTGCGCTGTTTGCCATTGGCCTGCTCGCGCAGTTCGCGCACGGCCCGTACTACTCCTTCTTCAGTCTGTATCTGGAAGGCTTCGGGTACAGCCGCGCCACCATCGGGCAGATGTGGGCGCTGGGGGTGGTGGCCGAGGTGGTGGTGTTCCTCTACATGGCGCGTCTGCTGGCGCGCGTGAGCCCCGCCAATTTGCTGGCTTGGGCACTGGCCTTGTCGGTGCTGCGCTGGGTTCTGCTGGTCCTGTTTGCTGATAGAATGACAGCACTCGCGCTTGCGCAGATTTTGCACCTGGCGAGCTTCGGTATTTTCCACGCGGTGTCCATCGGATTCGTGCACCGCTTCTTCCCGGGCCGGCTGCAGGGCAGGGGACAGGCATTGTTCTCCAGTCTGACGTTCGGCGCCGGTAACGCGCTGGGCAGCTTGGCAGCGGGTTACCTGTGGGAGGGTGTGAGCCCTGCCGCGATATTCATTGCATCAACTGTGTCATCGGGGCTGGCGTTCATGCTGCTACTGGTGATGCGACGGAGGATGGTCGGTTGAACATAGCGATACTCGGTGCGACCGGATTGGTCGGCGAAGCGATGCTGGAAACACTCGCGGCGTCCAAGTTGACCATCGATAAACTGTTCCTGCTCGCAAGTGCGGAATCCGCCGGCAAGCGACTCGAATTCCGCGGTACGCATGTGAAGGTGGAGGACGCGGCGACATTTGATTGGTCGCAGGTGCGCATCGCGCTGTTCTCCGCGGGTGCGGAAGTCTCTGGAGAATACGCACCAAAAGCTGCTGCGGCTGGTTGCATCGTCATCGACAACAGCTCGAGATGGCGCAATGATGACGACATCCCGCTGATCGTTCCGGAAGTGAACGCAGGCGCTCTGGCGGGTTGGAAAAACCGCAACATCATCGCCAACCCGAATTGCTCCACCATCCAATTGGTGGTCGCGCTCAAGCCGCTGCACGATGCCGCTGGTTTGAAGCGTGTCAGTGTCGCCACCTACCAAGCAGTGTCAGGTGCCGGCCGCGCAGCAGTGGAGGAGCTCGCCGGACAGACGGTCAATCTCCTGAACGCGCAGGCGGTGAGCGACCCCGCGGTGTTCCCGGTACAGATTGCCTTCAACGCCATTCCCCACATCGATCAGTTCGAGTCCGATGGGTTCACCAAGGAAGAGCGCAAGATCATGGTGGAGACGCGCAAGATCATGGGCTTGCCCGACCTGCAGGTGGTCGCCACCGCCGTACGGATTCCCGTCTTTTTCGGCCACTCAGAGGTGGTGGAAATCGAGACGGAACAGCCGCTGGACCCGGATAAAGCACGGGAACTGCTGGCCCGGGCGCCCGGCGTGGTCCTGGTCGATGCCCCAGGCCCTGGGGGGTATCCAACCCCGGTCACCCATGCGGCCCATCAGGACGGGGTGTTCGTCGGGCGGGTCAGGGCTGTCCCCAACAGCAAAAATCACCTGCTTTTCTGGGTTGTGGCTGATAATGTTCGCAAAGGGGCTGCACTGAATGCTGTCCAGATTGCCAAAGCGTTGGTAAAAAGCCATCTATAAGCTATAGTTAGCCGAGCATTGTGAAGAACAATGTTAAGCGGGACTGGGTCACGGAGTCCGGAATGTTGCGAAAAATCGCATTACTTGCGCTACTGGCGCTGCTAATCACGCCCGTAACAGGGCACGCATTGGGGCTCGGAGAAATCCGGGTGACCTCGGCGTTGAATCAGCCATTGGAGGCGGAAATCGCCCTGACGGCGGTGCGCGCCGGCGAGCTTGATAGCTTGCAGATCCGTCTGGCCGCGCCGGAATCCTTCGCGCGTGTCGGTCTGGATCGCCCCTTCATCCTCACCCAGCTGCGTTTTGAAGTGGGTGAGAATGCGCAACGGCAGCCGGTCATCAAAGTCAGCACCAACGAACCCGTCCGCGAACCGTTCCTGAATTTCCTTGTTGAAGCCAGCTGGGCGCGTGGTCGCCTGTTGCGCGAGTTCACTGTTCTTCTCGATCCGCCAGTATTGATGCCAGCCACCGTGACACCGGTGCGAGTCCCTGAGGCAGCCCGCCAGCAACCCCTTGCAGAGCGTACTAGCCAGCCCTACACCGCGCCGCGCAGCACCATGCCGACCGAGCGCTGGAGCCAGGCTTCCGGTACCTACGGGCCGGTACAGCGTGCAGAAACCTTGTGGAGCATCGCTGAGCGCGTGCGCCCGGATGGCGTCAGCAACAGCCAGATGATGCTGGCCATCCTGGATGCCAACCCAGATGCCTTCGAAGGCAACATCAATTTCCTGAAAGCCGGGTACGTCCTGCGTATCCCCGACCGCACTGAAGTCGGTCGTCGTTCGGCCGCCGAAGCGATGGCAGAAGTCAGCCGTCAGAATCAGGCGTGGCGTTCCGGTGAAGTGGGCGATTTCCGGGTCTCCCAATCAGGTCCGACCGCTGCGGATTCGCGGTTGCGTTTGCTCACCCCGGAAACGACCGGCACCGGCACGGATCCCGCGGGCCAGGTCGGCGCTACAGGTGACTCCGAACTGCGTCGTCAGCTTGAAACGGCACGCCAGCAACTCGAAGACGAGCGCGTAGCCCGTGAGAATCTGGCAGAGCGTCTGGTCGAACTCGAGGGCGAAGCCGCTGATCTGCGCCGTCGCTTGGAAATCCGCGATTCGGAGCTTGCCGCAATCGGTGACCGTCCAGTCGTAGAAGCCGAAGAGCCGGCCGCTCCGCGTGAGCGCCCGACACCGACACCCACGCCTGTTGTTGAGCCGGAAGATGACGGCGTGATGGGTATGATCGCAAACCCGCTCGTCCTTGCTGTGTTGCTGGGCGTGCCGGTCATCGGCGCCATCGTGTTCTTCGCACTGCGTCGTCGGCGTGAGGCCAGCGCTGCCCATGACGCCATGGCCCCGCTGGAAGAACCCGAGGCGGATGACGACGCCACCCAGATGGGTGACGACGAAGCCACCCAGTTCGCGGTGTCTACGCAGGAAGAGCAGGAGCCGGAGCAGTATGACGAACCGGCCGCAATGCCCGAACCTGAGCCTGAGCCTGAGACGGAACCCGAGGCGCCTGCCGACGACGACCCCATGACCGCCAGCGCGATCATGGAGTTGGATGAGGGTGACCCGACTTCAGAAGCGGACTTCCACCTCGCCTATGGTCTCTACGACCAGGCAGCCGAGTTGATGGAAGGCGCGATCAAGCAGCATCCGGACCGTGTTCCGTACCTTGTGAAGTTGTTGGAAATCTACTTCGCATGGGGCAAGGCCGACGAGTTCGTGAAGCATGCCCGTGATGGCAAGGACAAGCTCGAAGCAGCCGGCGAGTGGGGCAATGTCGCCATTCTCGGCCGCCAGATGGCTGCCGATGAAGAGCTCTTCAGCGCTTCGTCTAGCACGATGGGCGCTACCCGCTCCGACCTCGACCTCGACTTTGCAGGCGGCGGCGATGGTGACAGCGGTGGTGAAGCCGAAGTCATGGACGGTGGTACCGGTATGTTCGACGCCACGACACCGGAAGACGATTTCACCTCGGCGTTCGATGCGCCAGTGGAAGAGGAAGCCGCGACCGAGCCGGAGGCTGAAGCAGCACCCGCCAGCGGCGACGACGGCATGGAGTTCGATCTCGGCGACTTCGAGTTGCCGGAGACGGATGGCGGCGAAGAAGCAACGCCGACTACCGACAAGGGCACAGAGATTCTGGACCTCGACGCGCTGGAAGAAATCGAGGACGCACCGACTGGCAAGCACGCGGGTCCGACGGAAGACACCGAAGTCGTTGATCTGGACGCCATGGTGCTGGATATGGAAGACGGTGGGTCCGACGACGTCGGCGAGAAAACCACCTTCACCCAGGACGAAGGTTCTTTCGATGATGCCACCATGGAGATCGATCTCGACACGGCATTGGCATCCTTGGGCGAAGACTCGGACGACGACGAGAAAACCACCTTCGATGTCAGTGGTGACCTCGACAGCGAATCCGGAGACAGCGTCGACGAACTTGGAGACCTGTCCCTGGATTTCGACGGCATGCTTGATGACGATTCTGCGTCCTCAGGTGCTGAAGAGGAAGCATCGACCGGTTCTGATTCCCGCCTGGACCTCGCGCGCGCCTATATAGACATGGGCGATGCGGATGGTGCCCGTAGCCTGCTGCAGGAAGTCATGGAAGAGGGCGACGAGAACCAGAAGAAGGAAGCGAAAGAACTTCTCGACCTGCTCTGATCGGTTGATGCAACCGGCAGTCAGAATCGCGCTCCTCCTCCTCGTGGTGGTGGCTCTGCCATTCCTTCCGCAATGGCTGCTCATCGCGTTGCCGTTGGTTTTCCTGGTCCCCCTTCTGCGCGTGCGCGTCCTGCCCGGCTTGCACCGGGTACGTTGGTTGTTGCTGGCCGTGCTGACCCTCTACCTCGTCATTGATATGCAGGTCATCGAGGCGCTGAGTCGGGCAGCACTTCTGGTGTGCGCGGTCGGTGCGGTTCAGATCGCTCTGCACGGCATGAGCCCGGCGCAGCTGACAGAGGGGCTCTCACACTTCCTTCCGGCGCAATTCGCGCGGCGTCTCAGCATGACACTGGAGGCGGTGCCCGAGGTGCAAGGCATCATCGCCGAAACGCCCGCGCCCAAAAATGGCTCACCAGTAGTACGGCTTGCGGACCGTGCAGCCGCGGTCATTCGTCGCATCGAGTCCAGCTGATGTCACGCATTGCGATGGTGGTCGAGTACAACGGCGCCGGCTTCGCCGGCTGGCAAATTCAGCCGGACCAACCTACGGTGCAGCAGGCCGTCGAGCACGCGCTCAGTTCAGTGGCAGACCACCCGGTACAAGTTGTGTGTGCCGGTCGGACTGACGCGGGCGTGCATGCCACGGCACAGGTCATTCATTTCGACAGTGAAGCACCGCGTACCGAATGGGCCTGGGTCATGGGCGCCAATGCCAACTTGCCGCGCACGGTCTCAGCGCGTTGGGCCAAGGTGGTGGACGAGGATTTCCATGCGCGTTTTCGTGCCACCGCCAGACGCTATCGTTACCTACTGCTCAATCGGGCGACCCGACCCGGCGTGGACCATGACCGCATGGCGTGGGTGCACAGGCCACTGGATGTCGAGCGCATGCACGCTGCCGCACAGACGCTGCTCGGCGAACACGACTTCACGGCTTTCAGGGCGCAGGCCTGCCAGGCCAAGACGCCGGTACGCACGCTGACGCGGCTTGATGTCAGCAGGGCGGGGGATGTCGTCACCTTTGATCTCGAAGCCAATGCCTTCCTGCACCACATGGTCCGGAACCTGGTCGGCTCACTGAACCTGATTGGCGTGGGCGAGCGCGAACCGGACTGGCTGCGGGCGGTGCTGGACGGCCGGGACCGGAGCGCCGCCGCTGCCACCGCTTCACCCGCTGGCCTATACCTGGTCGGCGTCAGCTACCCCGAGCAGTACGGTATCATTGCGCCATGAACTGGTTTCAGAAGCTCATTCCGTCGCGCATCCAGACCGAGTCGACCAGCGCGCGTAAGCAACAGGTCCCCGAGGGTCTGTGGATTAAATGCCCGTCCTGCGGTGCCATGCTGTACCGCGCGGAAGTGGAGCGCAGTCTGGATGTCTGCCCGAAATGTAGTCATCACATGCGCATCAACGCGCGTACCCGACTCGCGCAGTTCCTTGACGAGAAAACCGGCGAGGAAATCGGGGCGGAGGTCGCACCAGTCGATGCACTCAAGTTCAAGGACTCAAAGAAATACCGCGACCGCATCACGCAAGCGCAGAAGGCCACTGGTGAGAAAGATGCGCTAGTCGCGATGGAGGGCAAGCTCAAGGAGGTGCCCATCGTCGTGTGTGCTTTCGAGTTCGACTTCATGGGCGGGTCCATGGGCGCGGTTGTTGGTGAACGCTTCGTGCGCGCTGCCGATGTCGCCTTCGAGAAACGGATTCCGATGGTGTGTTTCGCCGCCAGCGGTGGCGCACGCATGCAGGAGGCGCTGTTTTCGCTGATGCAGATGGCAAAAACCTCCGCAGCACTGAAGCGCATGGCGGACAACGGCGTACCGTTCATTTCCGTACTCACTGACCCGACTATGGGCGGTGTGTCGGCCTCATTCGCCATGCTTGGGGATGTCATCATCGCCGAACCCAAGGCCCTGATCGGCTTCGCCGGTCCGCGCGTCATCGAGCAGACCGTGCGTCAGACCCTGCCTGAAGGATTCCAGCGCAGCGAGTTCCTGTTGGACCACGGCGCTGTCGACATGATCGTGGATCGCCGCGACCTGCGCGACACCATCGCCTCGCTCCTGTCGACGCTGACAAATAAGTAGGAGCGGTGCTTCGCACCGCGAATGGTTTAACGCGATAACACCGCACCGACGGTCACGAACGACCCGAACACGACGACGCGGTCATCCACGCCCGCCAGCGCCAGCGCCCGCTCATAGGCCGCATCCACACTGTCGCAAGTCTCCACCGTGCCATGCACCGATGCCTCGTTGGCATGCGCCAGCAAGACTTCGGCGGTAGCGCCGCGCGGTCCTGGCAAAGACGCGAACACCCAATGGTCTACTTCGGCATCCAAGGCCATCAGCGTCGCCGCCACCGGCTTGTCAGCCATCATCCCGCACAGCGCGATGGTTCGGCCGTCCACCGGGTCCTGCGCCAGTTGCCGCGCCAATGTGCGTGCGCCTTCAGCGTTGTGGGTGACATCAAGAATGACCTGCGGACGGACTTGCAAGGTCTGCAGACGTCCCGGCAGGCGCACCTCACACAACCCCCGTGGATCCCACCGCAAGCCCTGCGAGGCATCCAGCGCCGCCACGGCCGCCGCCGCATTGCCGTACTGCACCAAACCCGGCAACGCCGGGGCAGGCAGCGGCCCGTAGTCACGGGTGAGCCCGCGAAAGTGCCAAGTCCCGTCCGCGTGTACTTCGTATCCGTAGTGCTCTCCGACCCGCACAAGATGGGCGTTGATGGTATGTGCATGACTGACCAAGGTGGCCGGCGGGTGGGGGTCTGCGCAGATGGCCGGTCGTCCCGCCCGATACACACCCGCCTTTTCGAAGCCGATGGCCTCGCGGTCCGGTCCCAGCCAGTCCATGTGGTCCAGCCCCACGGATACCACCACCGCGACCTCGGCATCCCAGGCATTGGTGGCGTCCAGTCGGCCACCCATGCCGACCTCAAGGACCACCACCTCGCACTGTTGCGCGCGGAAATGCTGCATCGCCGCCAGCGTGCCGAACTCAAAATACGTGAGGCGGGTGTCCGCACGCGCTTGGTCCACCGCTTCGAAGGCGTCACAGAGCGCTTCATCGCTGGCAGCGACACCATCCACCATCACCCGCTCGTTGTAGTGCACCAGATGTGGCGAGGTATAGAGGCCCACACGATGACCGCCAGCTTGGAGCATCGCGGCGATGAAGCTCGCGGTCGACCCTTTGCCGTTGGTGCCTGCAACAGTGAACACGGGGCAGGGAGCTTTGGCGAGTCCCATGCGCGAGGCGGTGTCATGTACTCGGGCCAGACCCATGTCGATGCTGGACGGGTGCAGCTGCTCCTGGAAAGCCAGCCATTCGGAGAGCGAGTGGAAGCGCATGATCGGGGATTGTAACGCCGCCGCTTGCTGCCCAGTGGTATATTGAGCACGTGGATCCGACACTCAAACAGCGGCTTGTTGGGACCGCGGTGCTCATCGCGCTCGCGGTGATATTCGTTCCGATGGTGCTAGATGGCCCGGTGGAGCAGGGTGAGACCCCGCGTAGCACTGGTGTGCCACTCGCATTGCCGGACCCATTACCGCCCACCGACACCACGCCGGTGGAGGCGCCGGCGCCCGACTCAAGGCCTACATCTACGCCTGCATCTACGCCTGCATCTACGCCTACGCCAACACCTCGACCAAC
>CAZKFT010000001.1:125918-169493 GCA_964552205.1 uncultured Gammaproteobacteria bacterium | reverse complement strand
GAAGTAGCGGATTTCGCGGAAGTTGAACAGGCGCTCGTAGTAATCCGACCACTTCGCCATATTGCCGAAGTGCAGATTGTGGGTCAGGTGGTCGATGAAAGTCAGGCCGGCACCCACCGGGTTTTGGTCCACGCCCGGGATGGGTTCGAACTCGATGTCGTAGGCAGAACCGGACTCCCCGTACTTGTCCACCAGGTACACGGCCGCGCCACCGATGCCCTCGATGGCCGGAATCATGCTCAGCGCCAGCGTGCCCGGTTTGTGGGTGATGGGCTTGGCGCCATTGCCGATGGCCAGCGCGTAAGCCGTCTTGGCATCCTTGACGCGGATGGCGAACCCGGGCGCGCCGGGTCCGTGCGCGGCAGCGAAGTCGGATGCAAAGCTATCCGGCTCCTCGTTGACCAGGAAATTGCAGTCGCCCTGACGATACAGGGTGACATTTCGCAGGCGGTGCTTGGCCACGGCGGTGAAGCCGAGCTTCTGGAAGAGCGAATGAAGCTGGCCGGCGTCGGGTGCGGCGTACTCGACGAACTCAAAGCCGTCGGTACCCATGGGATTGGGGAAGTTATCGGACATCGGTCACCTCTCGGAAAAAATGTATTATAACAAGCCTCAAGCAGGCATCTTGCCCCCACCCGAACTGGTGAAAAAATGACCATAGTCAACGCTTCAAAGCATCTGCTGCTCGTGACTCTCGTGCTCCTCCTCGCCGCCTGCGGCCGGCAGGACCCCGCACCAGCGGTGGTGGACCAAAACCCCGCCTTCGAGGCCCATGCCCAGCAGGTGGTCGAGGACATGCTGGCGCGCAGCCCGGAGATGGCCATTTATAGTGGTCGCTACGAGAATGCTGCGGTCCTGACGGTCCCGGATGAAGCACGCCGGGCCGAAGATCAGGCGTTTCTGGAGGCACAGCTGGCGGCATTGGAGGCCTTCGACCCCGAGACGCTCAACGCCGGCAATCGGACCGACTACGAACTCATCCACAACCGAATCCAGAGCGCGCTCTGGTACCAGACCACTTTCCTCGGCCACACCTGGAACCCGGCCCAATACAACGTCGCAGGGCCCTTCGGTCTAATCCTGAATACGGACTTTGCCCCGGAGGATGAGCGCCTTGCCATCGTGCTGGCCCGGATGGAACACATCCCTACCTACTACGAGGCGGCCAAGACCAACATCGAGACCCCAACACTCGAACACACGCGCTTGGCCATCCAGCAGAGCCGGGGTGCTTTGTCGGTGTTCAGCCCTGCCCTGCTGACGAGGATGGAGGCATCGGGCCTCTCGGATGAAAAGAAAGCCCTGTTCCGCGAGCGCCATGCGCAGGCGCGGGAGGCCATCAACAACTGGGTGGGTTGGCTGGAAGCGACCGCATCGCAACTGGAAGCCAACGGCAATGCCCGCCCCTTCCGTATCGGAGAGGAACTCTACGAGGCGAAGTTCGCCTTCGACATCCAGTCGGGCTATTCCGCGCGCGAGTTGTACGAACGCGCACTGGCCGAGAAGGACCGCTTGCATACGACGATGGATGAAATCACCGTCGAGCTATGGCCGGCGTACTTTCCGGGCCGGGCCATGCCAGAGGACCGTCTTGAGCGTATTGGTTATCTGATAGACCACCTTTCCGACCGGCATGTCGCGCGCGAAGATTTCTTTAACGAGATCCGGCGGCAGATACCGCTGCTCGAAGCCTTCGTCCGCGAGAACGACCTTCTCGATCAGGACCCGACGAAACCGCTGATTGTGCGTGAGACACCGTTGTACATGCGCGGCAGTGGTGCAGGCGCATCCGTCAGTGCACCGGGGCCGTTCAATCCGGGTGCGGACACTTTCTACAACGTCACGCCGCTGGACAACCTGAGCGATGCCCAGGCCGCAAGCTACCTGCGTGAGTACAACCATTGGGTTTTGCAGGTCCTCAACATCCATGAAGCCATCCCCGGTCATTACACCCAGCTCGTGCATGCCAACAAATCGCCCAGCCTGATCAAGGCGCTGTTCGGCAATGGCGCCATGATCGAGGGCTGGGCCGTGTACTCGGAGCGCATGATGCTGGAGGAAGGCTGGGGCGACCACGAGCCCGAGATGTGGCTGATGTACGGCAAGTGGAGTCTGCGCGTGGTGTGCAATGCCATCCTCGACTATCAGGTCCAGGTCTTGGGCGCTGGCGAGGACGAGATTCTGAACCTGCTGCGCCGTGAGGCCTTCCAGGAAGAGACCGAAGCGACCAACAAGTGGCTGCGCGCGACGCTGTCACAGGTCCAGCTGACCAGCTACTTCGCGGGTTATGCGGAGATTTACGATTTCCGGGAGGCGGAGAAGCAGCGGCTGGGTGGTGATTTCGTGCTGCGCGATTTCCACAACGAGTTCCTGAGTTACGGGAACGCGCCGGTCAGGGTGATTCGGGAGCTGATGACGGCCGAATAAGGCAAGTGGGACCGCTCCCACATTAGGCGCGGACCACAGGTCCGCGCCTACAGACTAGACGCGCTGCACAGCAGCGCGCCCCCATTCAGTTGTAGGCGCGCTGCTGTGCAGCGCGCTTAAAGTTCGGTGCGGACCTGGATGAGTTCGGGGAAGAAGGCGATATCCAGCGCCTTCTTCAGGAACGCGACACCGGAGCTACCGCCCGTGCCCTTTTTGAATCCAATGATGCGTTCGACGGTCTTCATGTGCCGGAAGCGCCACAGCTGGAACATTTCCTCCACATCCACCAACTTCTCCGCCATCTCGTAGGCGGCCCAGTGCTCGCTGGGATCGCGGTAAATGCCCGCGAACATGGCGACCACCTGTGGTGATGCCTCGTAGGGTTGGGTCCAGTCACGCTCCACACGGTCTGCCGGAACGGGCAAGCCTCGCCTGCTCAAATAGCGCAGGAACTCATCGTACAGGCTGGGCGCCCGCAAGATGGCTTGGAGCGCGGCGTAGCTCTCCGGCTCATGACGGTGCATCTCTGCGAGCTTGGTGTGTTTGTTACCCAGGATGAATTCCAGCGCACGATACTGGAAGGACTGGAAACCGGAGGCCGCCTGGAGCACCCCGCGGAATTGCAGGTATTCGCTGGGAGTGAGTGTCTCCAGCACCGCCCACTGGTTGAACAACTGCTGCTGAATCTGTTTCACCCGCGCCAGAATCTTGAAACAGGGCTCGAGGTCATCGGCCTGAACGAAGCGTATGGCGGCCGACAATTCGTGCAGCATAAGCTTGATCCACAGCTCCGAGGTCTGGTGCTGGATGATGAACAACATCTCATCGTGGTGTGGGGGCTGGCTCAAGGGCTGCTGGGCATCCAGGATCCGATCCAGGCGCAGATAGCCCCCGTAGGTCATGGTTCCCGAGAGATCCAGCGGGATGCCAGACTCCAGTTCGCGCTCACTCATCGTGCCTCCTACTCCTTCGCGGCCAGAGGGCCACTCCTACGGGATATCGCTTCCCGATTTGGTAGAATCCGCATTCTAACCGAGGGAGTAGTGTCCTTGACGATATCAGCCAAGTTCGAGATCAAGCACGTCCAGTATCTTGATCCCACAGGAAAACCCGTCTCCAAGAACCTGCCCAAGATCGCTTCCGACAAGGAACAGGTCCTGGCCATGTACCGAGTGATGACGCTGGTCCGTACCTTCGACCGCAAGGCCATTGCCCTGCAGCGGACCGGTCAGCTCGGCACCTATGCGTCCTGCCTGGGCCACGAAGCGACCCATGTGGGCATCGGGGCGGCGATGAAACCGGAAGATGCGTTCTTCCCCATGTACCGCGAGTACGGCGCGCAGTTCATGCGCGGGGTGAAGATGGAAGATGTCCTGCTGTTCTGGGGCGGCGACGAACGCGGCAATGACTTCGCGGGCCCCAAGCATGACTTCCCCTGGTGCGTACCCATCGCGACCCAATATCACCATGCCACCGGCGCAGCCATGGCGTTCAAGTACCGCAAGGAAAAGCGTGTGGCAGTCTCCGTCATCGGCGACGGCGGCACCTCGCAAGGCGATTTTTACGAATCATTGAATGCGGCCGGCGCTTGGAATCTGCCGGTGGTGTTCGTGGTCGCCAACAATCGTTGGGCCATTTCCGTACCACTGGAACTGCAGACCAGCTGCGAGACGCTGGCGCAGAAGGCGATTGCTGGCGGCTTTGAAGGCATCCAAGTGGATGGCAACGACATTCTCGCGATGCGCGATGCCATGGACAAAGCACTCGCCAAAGCGCGCGGCGGCAAGGGCCCGACACTGATCGAAGCCATGACTTACCGTTTGTCCGACCACACCACTGCGGATGACGCGCGGCGCTACCGCAAGGAAGCCGAGGTGAAGGCCGCGGAAAAGAACGAGCCGATGATTCGCATCCGCAAATACATCATGGACAAGAAGTGGTGGACCAAGAAGCAGGAAGATGAATTGCTGGAGGCCTGTGCAGAACAGGTGGATGAAGCGGTGAAGGTCTATCTTGAGACCGGCAAGCCGCCGGTGGAGTCCATGTTCGACCACATGTTCGAGAATATGCCGCAGTCGCTGCGCGAGCAGCGTGAGATGGCCATCGAGGAGTCCAAGCATCATGGCTAATGTCACGCTCATCGATGCCATCAACATGGCGATGGCCTGGGAAATGGAGCACGACGACTCTGTCATCGTGCTGGGCGAGGATGTCGGGGTGAACGGCGGCGTGTTCCGTGCCACCGCAGGCCTGCAGGAGCGCTTCGGGACCGAGCGCGTGCTGGATACACCCTTGGCAGAGGCCTTGATTGCCGGTGTTTCCATCGGCATGGCAGCTCAGGGATTGAAGCCCATTGCCGAAATCCAGTTCTCCGGCTTCATCTATCCGGCGGTGGACCAGATGATCAACCATGCTGGCCGCTTGCGTAGCCGCACCCGGGGTCGCATCCATGTGCCCATGGTGTTGCGCGCACCGTCCGGTGGCGGCATCCACGCACCGGAGCACCACTCAGAGTCGAACGAGGCCTTCTTCGCGCACATGCCGGGCATCCGCTGCGTGATGCCCTCCTCGCCGTCGCGCGCCTATGGACTGCTGCTCGCCTCCATTCGCGACCCGGATCCTGTGGTGTTCCTCGAACCGACCCGCATGTACCGTATGAACAAGCAGAATGTCGAGGACAACGGCGAAGCACTGCCGCTGGATACCTGCTTCATCCTCAAAGAAGGCGACGATGTCACGCTGGTCAGTTGGGGCGCGATGATTTTCGAGACACTGAAAACGGCCAAGGAACTCGAAGCCGAAGGCATCAGCTGTGAAGTGATTGACCTTGCCACTATCAGCCCCATCGATGCGGACACCATCCTCGAGTCGGTGGAAAAGACCGGGCGTCTGGTGATCGTCCACGAGGCGCCGGTGAGTTGCGGGGTCGGCGCGGAAGTCGCTGCCATCGTCGCAGACAAGGGCCTGTTCTTCCTGCACGCACCCATACAGCGCGTCGGCGGGTACGACACCCCTATGCCGCTGTTCAAGCTGGAACACGATTACATGCCGAGCGTGAACCGAATCACCAACGCGATCCGCAAGACGCTGGAGACCTGATCCATGAAGACTTTCATATTGCCCGACCTGGGTGAAGGCCTGCCGGAAGCGGAAATCGTCACTTGGCATGTGAAGGTCGGCGACATGGTCAAGGTTGACCAGCCGCTTGTTTCAGTAGAGACCGCAAAAGCCGTGGTGGATGTGCCCTCGCCGTGGACCGGGCGTATCGCCAAGCTCTACGGAGCGGAGGGCGATGTCATCCCCACGCACGACCCATTGGTCGATTTTGATATCGAGGGTGGTACTGCTGAAAAGCCCGCACCGGCGAAGGCCGAGAAGCCAGCCAAAGAAGCCAAAGTAGCGGTGAAAGAAGACAGCGGCACGGTGGTTGGTAATATGCCTACCTCCGATGATGTGCTGGAGGAAACTGCCATCATCGGCCGCCAGCGCCGTGGCAAGGCGCCGGTCAAAGCAGCGCCATCTGCGCGTGCGCTGGCGCGCGAAATGGGCGTGGATATCGCTCGCTGCCAGCCGAGCGGCCGGGCTGGTGTTGTCACCGCCAAAGATGTGCGCAGTGCCGCTTCAGGTGGTGGTGGACAGGCATCTTCCTCGTCCCCGAGCACCCCGGCCTGGACACCGGCTGCGCGGCGCGATGATGTGACCTATGGCGTGCCCGAGAAGCTACGCGGTCCCCGTCGTGCCATGCACCAGAGCATGAGCCTCTCCCGCGACTCCGTGATGCCCTGCACGCTGTTTGATGACGCGGACATCCACGGCTGGATGCCGGGCCAGGACATCACCGGTCGCGTCATCCGGGCCATTGTGGCTGGCTGCCGTGCGGAACCCGGCCTGAATGCCTGGTACAACGGCGAGGAGCAGGTCCGGACCCTGCATGAGCATGTCGACCTTGCCATGGCCGTGGATACCCCGGACGGGCTCATTGTCCCTGTCCTCAGGGGGGTTGAGAGCCTGGATGCCGGCGGTTTGCGAGCGGCCATCAATGAAATCAAGGTCGCAACACGGGAGCGCACGGTCTCTCCGGCTCAGATGAAGGACCCCACCATCACCCTCTCCAACTTCGGCATGATGGCTGGGCGTTACGCGACACCCGTGGTGGTACCCCCGCAGGTGACCATCGTCGGCACCGGTGGCATCCGCCACGATGTGGTGCCCGTGCTCGGAGGCATCGAAACCCACAAGCGCATTCCGATCTCGCTCACCTTCGACCACCGCTGCATCACCGGTGGTGAGGCGTGCCGATTCCTCGCGGCGATGATCGCAGACCTACAGAAACCTTACTAACAGGTATAGAATAACGGCCACTCAACCTTCGGAGTTGAAATGGCCAAGAAGTTCGAGGACCCGAAAGCCTCCCTGCTCGACGAGGTGGTCGGGCTCATCGACCCGAACCTGGATGAAGAACATCGTAGGATGCGCGATGCCTTCATCCGTCAGTACTATCGAGCCACTGCGTTCGATGACCTCGCGGCCCTGCCTCCCGAAGACCTGCATGGCGCTGCCATCCGGCACCTCGCGCTGTCCGTAAAGCGCAAACCACAGACACCCATCCTGCGCGTTTACAACCCGAGCAGGAAAAAGGACGGCTGGCGTTCCACGCACACCATCGTGGAGATGGTGAATGACGACATGCCCTTCCTGGTTGACTCCCTGGGCATGGTGCTCAACCGACATGGCCTGATGGTGCACCTCACGGTCCACCCGATTTTCCGCGTTCGCCGTGACGCCAACGGCAGCCTCATCGAAGTACTGGCACCCAACGAAGCTGCTGATGACGCCATCACAGAATCGTTCATGCACATCGAGGTCGACCGGCAGACGGAGCCGGAAAAGCTCGTGGCACTCGAGCAGGATATCCGCAAGGTTCTTTCCGATGTTCGTGCCTCTGTCGAGGATTGGGCCGAAATGCGCGCCTCATGCAATGCGCTGCGCGTTTCGCTGGACACGAATCCCCCACCGCTCAAAGCGGCGGAGCTGGAGGAAGGGAAGCGATTCCTGGAGTGGCTTGAGAACGACCATTTCACCTTTCTCGGGGTGCGGCGGTATGACCTCGTTCGTGAAGGGGAAGACGATGTACTGCGTGTAGTACCCGGCTCAGGCCTGGGCATCCTGCGTGAGACTTCAGACAGTCCGGCGCCCAATATCGTGCCGAAGGAGGCCCGTGCTCGCGCGCGCAAGCAGGAACTCCTGGTCATCACCAAGGCCAACTCGGTTGCGACCGTCCACCGGCCGGGATATCTCGACTACATTGGCGTCAAACTGTTCGACGCACAGGGTCAGGTCTCCGGAGAGATGCGTTTCCTCGGCCTGTTCACCTCCTCTGCCTATAACAAGAGCCCGCGAGACATCCCGCTCCTGAAACAGAAGGTGCAGCAGATCATCGTGCGCTCAGGCCTGCCAGCCGCCAGCCATGCGGGTAAAGCGCTACTCAACATCCTGGAAACCTATCCACGGGATGAATTGTTCCAGTGTTCCGTGGACGAGTTGCATGACATCGCGCTCGGCATCGTGCAACTGCAGGAACGCCAGCGAACCCGCCTGTTCATGCGTCGCGACGGCTTCGGGCGCTTCTGGTCCTGCCTGGTGTTCGTGCCACGCGATCGCTACAACACCCAGATTCGCGAGCGTATCCAGTCTGTGTTGATGGAAGCGTTGCAGGGCGAAAGCATCGAGTCCCAGCCTTATCTCTCCGAATCGGTCCTCGCGCGCCTGCATGTCATCGTACGCACACGACCGGGTTCCGGTGTGCGGCCGGATGTTCGCGCCATCGAACAAAAACTCGCGGATGCGGTCAGGTCCTGGCACGACGAGTTGCGTGATGCTTTGGTGGCGAAGTTCGACGAGGAACACGGGCTGCAACTGTTCCGCGAATACGGACCGTATTTCCCGCCTGCTTACATTGACGATGTCACCCCGAAAGCCGCGGCATTCGATGTCGAACGCCTGGACAAGCTGAAACGCGGCATGATTCTGCCGCAGTCGCTGTACAAGCCACAGAAGAACCCCGAGGGCATTCTGCGCTTCAAGATTTTCCACAAGAACGAGCCCCTGCCTTTGTCGGAAGCCCTTCCCATGCTGGAGAACATGGGACTCAGGGTCATCAGTGAGCGCCCCTATGACCTGGAGCTCCCGGGCAAGGTGTTCTGGATACAGGACTTCGACATGGGTTACACCGGAAACCGACCGGTCGAAGAGGTGCGTGACCACTTCCAGGAAGCGTTTTACCGAATTTGGCGCGGGGATGCCGAGAATGACAGCTTCAACAAGCTGGTGCTCGGTGCCGGTCTGTCCTGGCGACAGACCGCCGTGTTGCGTGCCTACTGCAAATACCTGCTGCAGACCGGGCTGCCCTTCTCGCAGCAATACATGGAACAGACGCTGTGCGCCAACACCAGCATCGCCACCCAGTTGGTAGCACTGTTCGAGGCTCGGTTCCAGCCCGGGGGGCGCAAGGAGGCAGACAAGGCAGCTGCCGAATACATCCGCAACATTGAAGCAGCTTTGGAATCTGTTGCCAGTCTGGACGAGGACCGCATCCTGCGCGGGTTCTACGGCGTCATCATGGCAACATTGCGGACCAATTTTTACCAAACCGACGAAGAGGGTGGCTGGAAGAGCTACATCTCTTTCAAGTTCGACCCATCGCGCATTCCAGAATTGCCCTTGCCACGACCCATGTACGAAATCTGGGTCTACTCCCCCAGAGTGGAAGGTGTCCACTTGCGCGGTGGCAAGGTTGCAAGAGGCGGGCTGCGGTGGTCAGACCGGCGCGAAGATTTCCGCACAGAGGTCCTCGGCCTGATGAAGGCGCAAAGCGTGAAGAACACGCTGATTGTACCGGTCGGCGCGAAGGGCGGATTCGTGGTCAAGCGCCCACCTGCGGGAGACAGCCGCGAAGCGCTGATGGAGGAAGTGGTCGCGTGCTACAGCACTTTCATCCGTGGCATGTTGGACATCACCGACAACCTGGTGGATGACAAGGTTGTACCGCCGGTGAAGGTCGTTCGCCATGACGACGATGACCCCTACCTGGTCGTCGCCGCCGACAAAGGCACGGCAACTTTCTCGGACATTGCCAACGGCATTTCCCTTGAATACGGCTTCTGGATGGGCGACGCCTTCGCTTCCGGCGGTTCCAATGGCTACGACCACAAGAAGATGGGTATCACCGCGAAGGGTGCCTGGGAGTCGGTCAAACGCCACTTCCGCGAGATCGGCATCAATACCCAGACCACCGATTTCACTGTTGTTGGCGTTGGCGACATGTCCGGCGATGTCTTCGGCAACGGTATGCTGCTGTCGAGGCACATCAAGCTCAAGGCCGCCTTCGACCACCGCCATATCTTCCTGGACCCGGACCCGAATCCCGAGAAAAGCTTCAAGGAACGTGAGCGGCTATTCAAACTGCCCCGCTCAAGCTGGGCAGATTACGACGCGTCGTTGATTTCCAAGGGTGGTGGCGTGTTCCCGCGCGCCGCCAAGAGCATCAGACTCTCTGACGAAATCCGCGAATGGCTAGGACTCACCCAGCACAGCGTGACACCACAGGAACTGATGCGCGCACTCCTCAAATCGCCTGTTGATTTGCTTTGGAACGGCGGCATCGGCACTTATGTGAAGTCGTCCGAGGAATCCAATGTCGAGGTCGGCGATCGTGCCAACGATGCCATCCGCGTGAATGGTGAGGAACTCAGGTGTCGGGTCATTGGTGAAGGCGGCAACCTGGGTATGACCCAACGCGGGCGCATCGAATACGCCATGCAAGGTGGCCGAGTGAACACTGACTTCATCGACAACTCTGCGGGTGTGGACTGTTCTGACCACGAGGTGAACATCAAGATTCTCTTCAATGCCATCGCCTCCCAAGGCAAGCTGTCGGAGAAGAAGCGCAATCAAATGCTGGCGGAGATGACGGACGAGGTAAGTTCGCTGGTGCTGCGCAACAACTACATGCAGACCCAGGCGCTGACCGTCGTTGAAGATCAGGCCCCCTCGCGTATCGAGGAGCACGCCTACCTCATCCGCGTACTGGAACGCAGCGGCAACCTGAACCGTGCACTGGAATACCTACCGGTGGATGATGACATCGCCCAGCGGCGTGCAGCAGGTCGCGGGCTCACCCGTCCCGAGCTATCGCTTCTCTTGGCCTACGCAAAGATCACGCTTTACGATGCGCTGTTGGCTTCCGATGTACCGGAAGACTCCTTCCTGCGTGATGAACTGGAAGCGTACTTTCCCGAGCGCCTGCGCAAGCCCTACCGCAAGCAGATGCAATCGCACCGGCTGCGGCGGGAAATCATCGCAACCAACATCACCAACAGCATGGTGAATCGCATGGGCCCGACCTTCGGCCACCGCATGCAGGAAGAGAGCGGGCGCGACGCTTCTGCCGTTGCACGGGCCTACACGATTGCGCGGGAAATTTACGACATGCGATCGCTTTGGAAGTCCATCGAAAATTTGGACAACCAGGTTCCTTCCAGCGTACAAACCGCCGTCGTGGTCCAGACCCAGCGGTTAATAAAGCACGCCACCCATCGCATGCTCGCGCGCCGCGGCAGCTTGGACATTGCGCGCGCTGTCAAACGGTTCCAGCCGGGAATCGCGGACCTGACAGCTGCACTTCCAGGCGTTCTCTCGGAGTCGGATGTACGCGTGTTCGACGAGCGAGTAGAGCAATATGTCGGCTTCGGTACGCCGCAAAAGCTCGCGCACAACATCGCTGCCCTCAATGTCCTATACCCTGCGCTGGACCTGGTTGAGGTCACCGCGGGCGCAAAAATTGCAATCGCAGAGACAGCGTCGGTTTACTTCCGGCTAGGCCATGAGCTTGGTCTAGGGTGGTTGCGCGACCAGATTGAATCGCTTCCAGTTGGCGGCCATTGGCACGCCATCGCGCGATCTGCATTGCGGGATGATTTATATACCCAACAACGCACGCTCACCGCACAGATTCTGTCCGGAGCGGCAAAGAAGTCCCCCATGGAGCGTTTGGACGCTTGGCTCGCGCACAACGCAGAGGCAGTGGCCCACATGGCGCGACTGGTAGGTGACATGAGAAGCGCGGGCGGGCATGATTTCGCCACGCTATCTGTTGCCTTGAGCGAAGTACGGAAGCTTGCGCAACTACGGGCCGAAGCCGTCAGCTGACACGTTGCAAAGCTCGCGCCGCCGCCCGGGAACAGCGCACGTCTCCACCGGGCAGAATCCGCGTCCATTGCCCGTTAAGAAAAGCTGAAATCTGATGAGCGCGGACAGCAACCATCATGCCACTTTCCCGTGCCGCGTAGTGCTGTACGAATTCCTCCAGCGTGGACGCGGGCACCCATTCCGAACACGAAGTGAGAAACAAGAACAGGTCCCTGGCCTGCAAATCCAGCAAGTCCGCGTCGTCACCGAACCCGTCCTCGAAGTCGATGAGTGTCCGTTGCTCGTTCAGGAGGGTGGTGTTCTTGATTTGGCCACCACCATGCCAAACCCCAAGGGCATGCAATGATTCCATGTCTTCCAGGACACCCTGCAACAGCGGCAAGCGCTCGTGTAGACCAAACCGCGGCATCAGGTCCCGGATCGACACGCCGCAATCCTCAAGCATCATCCAACCATCACCATGAGCAAGCACCGACGGTACCCTCACGCCCTGCTCGCTCAACCACGCAATACGGCGTAGCTCCCTGTCCAGCTGGGCAGCCCCACCCTCAGGCAGCGTCAACCAACGCGCCGCACCAACTCGAGATGCGAAAAGAAGTGCCCTGAGGGCCAGTATGACCTGACTGGGCTGTTGGATTGCGCGCTTCAACCAAGCCGGGCGACCCGCCAAAGTCACCTTCTGGGTTCTTACCCGCGGTGCGGCGGCCACCAGCACTGCCGCCTCCGCTTGCAAGTGCGAATCAACCTCCGGCAAGCTGATGTCCGGGTCGAAACTCACCTTCATGTCGTCACCTGACCGGGGCTGTGCTCGATGTACCGGGCCACGCGCTGGGCCAACTCTTCCCCACACAGACGTGCAACCACATGGAGTGCGCCGTCGATGCCCGCAGTCACTCCTGCCGTGGTCACGATTCCGCCTTCATCTACCCAACGTTGGTCCAATGCCAGACGGGCGCTGGGCACCAATGCTTGCAGGCTAGCCGCAGCGCCGTGCCAGGTCGTGACTGTCCTGCCTTCAAGCAGCCCCGCCGCAGCCAACACCAGCGCCCCGGTACACACGCTCAGAACGACTTCCGCTTCGTGCGCATGCGAGCGCACAAACTCGAGCACTCTGTCGTCCGCCCGGGGGCTTTCGGTCTCACCACCCGGAATGACGAGCACATCCAAGCGTGGGCAATCGGCAAGCCCGAATTGCGGTTTTATAGTGAGAAACCCCTGGCTCACTACTGGGTCTGGCGAGAAGCCAACGGTCACAACCTCAAAGTGGTTCTCGGCCACAGCGAATACCTCCCCGGGCCCCGCGAAATCCAGGAGTTCCACGCCATCCCAGACCAGGATGCCCACCCGCTTGCGCGCCGCTGTCATGGCGTCAACGATACGGGTTTTCTAGTAGAATATGCACTAGGGAGATTCATTTTAACCCCTGAAACTAAGGAGAATCGTATATGAACAGCAAGTTGACCCTTTGTTGCGCGGCTCTGGTGGCTGCCGTTCCAATGATGGCGGTGGCAGGCCCAAGCTACAACTACGCGGACCTCGGCTACGTTCAAGCCGACCCTTCAGGCCAGAGCGCCCTCACCGGCTTTGGCGGCGGAGCAGTGTTCTCGTTTTCGGACAATTTCCATTATGTCGTCGGCCATACCAAAGTCGACAATAGTGGCCGAACCACCAGCGCAACCCTGCTGGCCGGTGGGTTCAACATGCCGATCTCGGACCGTAGCGACTTCGTGGCCCGACTGGGCTGGGCATGGGAACGCAACCGCCTGACCGGCATCCCCGGATCGCTGAAGGACGATGGCATCGCTGCCAGCATCGGTATCCGCACCGTGATGAGTGAGCAATTCGAGCTCAGCGGCATGGTGAACTATGCCAATACTTTCCGTTCGCGGACATCGCTGGGTATCGAGGGCGTCTACTACTTCACCGACAACCTCGGCATCGTCGGTGGTGGCGACTTCGGCAGCCGCGCCAATGTCCTTCGCATCGGGATGCGCTTCTCGTTCGAAGGCTACTAGCCTAGCCCTCGGGGGCGGCTACCGAGCCCGAGTAAAAAACCTCGCAGGCCGCGGGGGCCGCATCGGCCCTCCGCGGCAGCAGGTCACGGGCTCGTCCGAACAACTGCCGCACAGGCCCGGTCAACGCCGCCAACACATTGGGCGTATCCATGGTCGGGTTGGCGAACGGCCCACGCAGTTTCTGTTCCACTTTGGCGCACCCCTGCGCGTCCAGCAACGCCACCGTCAATTGCTCGAACCGCTCGTTGACAAAATCTAGGCGCCCCTTCAACGCGAGCCGGTGCGCGTTTGTCGCCATCGCCACATCCTGTGCCTCGGCGATACCGTTACTGATGGTCCATATGGACGCCATGTGCTGAAGGTTGGTTGAGCCGCCCGAACCCATCAACACCTGACTGAAATCATGCCCCTTGGTGACCGCAACCCCCAGTGGGCCCGCGAAGAAGAACGCGCCGGCATCGATCAGATTGAAGCTCTGCGTGGATTCATACCGCTCCAGTTGTCTATCCAGGTCCACACCTTCAACGCCCAACCCGGTCCCGGTCACCGCAACCCGTCCTCGTGCGGATTGTCGCCACCCCTGCACGCCAGTACCAGCGAAGTGTAATTGCGCGTCAAGGTTCAGTACGCCGCTGGCCTTGGCCTCGGGTGCCAGCAATCCAAGGAAGGCCTCTAGGCGGAAACCACTCAATTGATAGTCGATTTCGTACGCAGGGCTTGCCGCACTGAAGTCGGCTACCACTCGGCCCTCCCCCCGCCCCTCGAACAGCCTCGCGCTGACCGGGTCGAGGGTTATTCGGCGACTGCTACCTCTCACAATGGCATCGAAATCATCCATGCCAAGCTCCGGCGTTTCCACCCGCAAGCACTTGACCACCCCATGAAAAGCTAGGTCTGTGACTTGGGGTCCATCCACCGTAATCTCGTCGACATCGACCGCACAATTCCTCGCTCGAAGATCGAACCCTGCAGCAAGGTCCCGGTACCGCGCCTCAAGCGCCAAGACACTGATTGACGGTGGGAAAGCTGGTATCCCGCTACTGGAGGTTCCAGCTGCGGCAGGTAAGTTGAGCGTGCCCTGCTCATCGCGTATGAGATCAACAGTCACCGTATTTACAAGCACAACCCTTGGCACGAGATTGCCACGAAGGACCTCGCCCGTTTCCATCGCGATGAAAACTTTGGCAGCAGTCATCAGTGGCGCATTCATCGCCCCTATACTCAGGTCCTCCAAGGTGATGGTGAGCTGCGGGCGGAAGCGCAGGGAAATCGGACCCCCGATGCGCACCTCCATACCAATAACCTCCGAGGCCATCGCTTCGATGCGGGGCTTGTGTTGGTCGAGGTCGAGCAGCCAAACGGCGAGCATCACCACCAGTGCGATGATGAGAAGCATCACCGCCACAGACAGCCCTACACGTTTGAGGACCTTGGAGACCATGTAGATAGCATAGTAGATTGCTCTGGTTTCTACGCTCGACGTTGCTCCGGCGGGCTTCGCCGGCCTTCGCTCGAACTCCCGACGCCTGGTTCGTAGGCAAAATTTCAAAAGTTAACTGGTTGTTTTTACGATACCTTTTGCGCGGGCGCCCATCGCAACCCCCGCGACAGACCGAATCGGACTGCAACGCATCCCCGCAAATCTCCCACCGTGGACTTGCTGCCCTGCAAGCTTCGACCGTCGTTTCCGTGGGTTATCCTTGATCTATGGAAAAGCGTACACACCATCATGACCACTCTCACGCCGGGAGCCACGACAAACATGCCGGTCACTCCCCCGGGATGTTTCGCGATAAATTCTGGCTCTCGCTGATATTGACCATACCGGTCGTCATCTGGTCCGCGCATATCGAGAAACTCTTTGGCTACCAGGCCCCGGCCTTCCCGGGTTCGGCATGGATGCCAGCGCTACTCGGCACAGCCGTCTTCCTGTACGGCGGCTGGGTGTTCGTGAAGAGCGCCATCGGAGAACTGCGCGCACGGCTACCGGGAATGATGACGCTCATTTCCCTCGCAATCGTGGTCGCGTTTGTCTTCTCCTGGGTCGTCGAGCTCGGACTGATCGCCACCGACGCACTCTGGTGGGAGCTCGCAACATTGGTCACCATCATGCTGCTGGGCCATTGGATCGAGATGCGCTCGATCTCACAGGCAAGCGGTGCGCTCAAGGAACTTGCCAAACTACTTCCGGATACCGCAACGCGCGTAACCGATGCCGGCGAAGAACGAGTCGCGGTCGGAGAACTGAACGAGAGCGACGTGATCCTAGTTCGCCCTGGCGAGAAGGTCGCTGCAGACGGCGTCGTCCTGAAGGGTGAAAGCAAGGTTAATGAGTCGATGGTAACGGGCGAGTCGCGCCCTGTGAAAAAACAAGAAGGAGTGGAGGTCATTGCAGGAACGATCAACGGCGAAGGGTCCCTGCGAATCCGGGTCACCGGCACGGGTGACAAGACGAAACTGTCCGGTATCATGCGGCTCGTTGCCGATGCGCAGAAGTCGCGCTCTCGCATGCAAAACCTCGCTGATCGTGCTGCGCAGTGGCTAACTTACGCAGCAATTGGCGCAGGAGCGCTCACGTTCGTCGTCTGGACGGCACTTGGCGCGCCTATCGATTTCTCCATCGTCCGCGTCGTCACGGTGCTCGTCATCGCCTGCCCACACGCGCTGGGTCTCGCAGTGCCGTTGGTAGTCGCAATCTCCACGACCCTTGGCGCGCGGAGCGGCCTACTGATTCGGGATCGGCGCGGGCTTGAAGAAGCACGCAATCTCGATGTCGTAATCTTTGACAAAACTGGGACGCTCACGATAGGCGAGTTTCGCGTCGTGGAAATGGCGAGCACAAGCGGCCTTTCCAAGGATGAGGCGCTAGGAATTGCAGCCAGCATTGAGTCTGAGTCAGAGCATCCGATTGCGCGGGGAATCGTAAAGACGGCCCAAGACCGAAACATTGACTTCGCCTCGCCGGATGATTTCCGAAATATCACGGGCAAAGGCGTAGTCGCAACCGTAAACGGCCAGGCGTACCAGATGGGTGGCCCTGCCCTACTTAGATCCGAGAACGCCCGGGTTCCGGAAGCGCTGCAGCAGGTCGCGGAAATGGCGGCGGAACGTGGACAAGCGGCAATCTATTTGCTGAAGGGGCAAGACGCACAAGCGGTGTTCGCAGTGGCGGACGCTATCCGTGAAGAGAGCCGCGAAGCAATCGACGCGCTTCACGAACGAGGCATTGAGGTCGCCATGTTGACAGGCGATGCGCGCGCGGTCGCGAATGCGGTAGGCAAGGAGCTCGGGATTGACACCGTCTTTGCCGAAGTGCTCCCCGAGGACAAGGCCTCTAAGGTGCGTGAGTTACAGGCACAGGGCAAACGCGTCGCGATGGTGGGTGACGGCGTCAACGACGCCCCTGCTCTGGCGACATCAGACATTGGTATAGCAATCGGTGCCGGGACCGATGTCGCTGTCGAAGCTGGCCACATCGTGCTGGTGCGGTCAGACCCGCGTGACATTCCACGAATTGTGTCGCTCTCGCGTGCAACCTACAGAAAGATGGTGCAGAACCTCTGGTGGGCGGCCGGTTACAACATCTTCGCAATTCCGCTGGCCGCGGGCGTACTCGCCGGATGGGACATCTTGCTCACACCAGCACTGGGTGCAGTATTAATGTCCGCAAGCACTGTCATCGTTGCTATCAACGCCCAGCTGCTTAAACGAGCTCGGCTTTGAACTCGAGGTAGTGCATGGGCAATGCCCGTCACTCGGCGCAATGAATTCACACACGCCCACCGGTCCGGACATCGATAAGCTGAACCAGCATTGCGCCTGTGTCTCGCTTGACCGAGCCGCAATCGCTCGTGACCTGACCAACCTGCTGGGGGACGGTGCTGATGAGATGCTGTCCAGCACTGCTTGGGAACAATTCTTCTCTAACGCCGCGGTTTTCGTGCCCACTCACAACCTTGACCAGATGACGGCGATTGTCCAAGCGTTGGAGTCCGCTGCACAACTCCCTCAATATCAACGGCGGGTACTGTCTTGGGCGCCGCAAACCGCACAGTTCAACCCCGGCCCCGTAGGCGCCTTCATGAGCTACGATTTTCACCTTGGGAAGGACGGACCCCACCTCATCGAGATCAATACCAACGCCGGTGGTGCGTTTCTCAATGCTGTGCTCGCTCGGGCACAGCTGCGATGCTGCGGTGGATCCACCCGCGCGTCATGGGCCGAAGATTTCGATTCCGCGGTCATTGCGCAGTTCGAGAGTGAATGGCGCGCCCAACGCGGCAGCGGCCGACCGGAGCGCATTGCAATCGTTGATGAGAAACCTGAAGAGCAGTACCTCTATCCAGAATTCAGACTGGCGCAAGCGCTCTTCCGCAGAAATGGTCTCGACGCCGTCATACTCGCTCCCTCTGAATTGAGATACGAGGCCGGCGCGTTGTACGCGGAAAACAAGCGTGTCGACCTAGTGTACAACCGCTTGGTGGATTTCGGCCTGGAAGCGCCCCAACACGACGCCTTGCGCTCAGCTTGGATGGAGGGAGGCGCAGTCATCACCCCAAATCCATATGCTCATGCGCTATTCGCGGACAAACGCAATCTCGCGGTACTGAGTGATTACGCGACTCTTCTGAGCTGGGGCTTAGCCGCTGAAAACGCCGAGTTGCTCCAATCGGGTGTTCCACGCTCCGTGCCGGTCACCGCCGACAACGGGGAGAAACTTTGGCAACAGCGGCGTCAGTTGTTCTTCAAGCCGGTGGCTGGCCATGGCAGCAAGGGCGTGTACCGCGGCAGCAAGCTGACAAAAAGTACCTTTGCCCGGATTATCGAGAGCGACTATATCGCGCAGGACTTTGTGGCACCCTCCGAGCGTCTCGTTCTCGTCGATGGCGAGCGGGAAATGCTCAAGGTCGACGTGCGCCTATACACCTATCGCGGTGCCGTTCTTCTGGCCGCGGCACGGCTTTATCGGGGACAAACGACTAACTTTCGCACTCCCGGGGGCGGCTTCGCACCGATTCTGCTTCAAGGTTGATTAATGCACATGCGGTTGTTGATCATGGCTCCCAAACCGAGACTTAAGGAAAATCGATTCCCCCACCGCAATCAGGATCATGGCCGCGACGGCAACGCCGATAACGAGTGGATCTGTTGTCAGTTTTACCCATACGAATCCACCTAAAACCACCAAATCGAGCAGGATTGCAGTCGCCGGTATCCATGCACTGGCCTTGATGTCCTCGCGCAGATAGCGAAGTACACCCCAATGAATGGCGATGTCCATAATCAGATAAAACACGATTCCCAATGCAGCAATCCGTGAAAGGTCGAAGAATGCGGTAAGGAGGAGGCCGAGAACCACGGTGTAAACGAGCGTGTGTTTCTGGATGCTGCCCGACATTCCGAAGTGGCTGTGCGGTACGAGCTTCATTTCAGTCAGCATCGCCAACATTCGAGAAACTGCGAAAATGCTCGCAAGGATTCCGCCAGCCGTCGCCAACATCGCAATCGCTACCGTAAACCAGACGCCGTAATCGCCCAACGCCGGGCGCGCGGCGGCGGCAAGCGAGTAGTCTCGGGTCTCGATGATTTCAGCGAGCGAAAGGTTGGCCGCAACGGCGAATCCGACCAGTGTGTAAATCACGACGCACGCCGCGATGGAGATCACAATTGCGCGACCAATATTTTTATGCGGATCGTTTACCTCGGAGCCACTATTCGTAATCGTCGTGAAGCCCTTGAACGCCAGTATTCCCAGCGCCGTCGCGCCCAGGAAATTGCCAGCGGCTCCACCCTCTCCACCGCTTGCGAAGTTGATGGAGATGCTGTCGGCAACCCAGACACCGACCAATCCAAAAATCAGAATCCCGCCGATCTTGAGAATGCCGAGAAACGAGGCGACACCTTGAATCAGGCGATTACTCCTCAAATTGATCAGAAAAGCCATGACGAGCAGCGAGACGCCCAATATGGGCACCATTCGTCCGCTCTCATCCCCCCCGAACAACTGCATTGTGTACGCTCCGAATGTTCTTGCGAGAAAGCTTTGCGCTATCACCATGGAGAAGTACATCAGCAATGCATTGAAGGCCGTCGGAAGACGATTGCCGTATGCTTTGTGCAGGTACATGCCGATACCGCCGGCCGACGGGTAGGCATTGGAGATCTTGATGTACGAATACGCGCTGAACGAAACGACAACGGCAGCTGCGAGGAACGCCAGGGGGAACAGAACACCCGTCATCTGCGCCATCTGCCCGGTGAGGGCAAATATGCCGGCACCAACCATGACACCGGTGCCCAGCATGACAGTGCCCGGGAGAGTGAGGCTACTCTCTTCGTATTTCGTGGTTCGGTCTTGCACGATGCCAGTATAAGCATAGTTGCGGAGTTGTCTCGACTTCACACAGCGGAGTTCAAGCTGGAGCTCGCTCCCTTGTGTATGTTCGCTTGCAGACAGTGGGCAAACAGGACGCGGCGTATTATTTCCAACCTATGCGTGACCCAAACAAGCAAATACCCCAATCAAAACGGGGCGGGCCGGCACCTTCGATCTCAAAGAAAGTCTACAAGGGCACCCTGCACAAACTCCAAGTCGAACTGGTGAAGCTGCAACGGCACTTCATCGAATGCGATGACAAGATTCTGATTATCCTTGAGGGCCGGGATGCATCCGGCAAGGACGGTACGATTAAGCGCATAGTGCAGCACCTTAGTCCACGCGAAACCCGCGTTGTCGCCCTCGGCAAACCCTCCGACCGGGACCGCACATCCTGGTACTTTCAGCGATATGTTGGATACTTGCCAGCGGCCCAAGAGCTCGTACTCTTTAACCGCAGTTGGTATAACCGCGCCGGCGTCGAGCGGGTGATGGGCTTCTGCACTGAGTCAGAGTATGAAGAGTTTATGAGCTCGGTTTCTGACTTCGAGAACATGCTCGTTCGCTCGGGTGTGAAGCTATTCAAGTATTATCTGGATATCACCAGAGCCGAGCAAAAGCAGCGCCTGCTTGACCGTGAATCGAACCCGCTCAAGCAGTGGAAAGTCAGTCCGATTGACAGCCAGGCGGTCAAGTACTGGAAGGCATACAGCGCGGCCCGCAACGAGATGCTGGCGCGCACGCATACCCCGATGGCGCCCTGGACTCTGGTGCGCGCCAACGACAAGCGCCTGGCTCGTCTCAATGTCATCAAGGATTTGCTCAGTCGGCTTGACTACAGCAGTAAGAAAGAGCAACTGATCCGGTCAGATCCGCAAATCGTATTCCCATACGACGTCTCGAACCTCGAAAATGGACAGCTTGCCAAGTAACTAGGGTTAATCCTAGCGGCCTCGGCCGCCTTCGCTCGAACACGGAGTTCGAATCAAACCCCGAGACACTCTGGAAGGCGCGCCCGTCGAGATGACTCGGCCGCTGAAGCGGCCTCGCCCTGCGGGCCGTCTCGCTGCGCTCGACGTTGCTCCGGCGGGCTTCGCCCGCCTTCGCTCGAACACGGAGTTCGAATCAAACCCCAGGACACGAAGCACAAAAAAAGGGGACCCGGATGGGTCCCCTTTTTTTGTGCTTGGCGCGCCCGGAGAGATTCGAACTCCCGACCGCCTGGTTCGTAGCCAGGTACTCTATCCAGCTGAGCTACGGGCGCATTAAGAGGGGCGCATTATCCAGAAGCCCCTGATTTCGGTCAAGAACAGATGGCGGAGAGGGAGGGATTCGAACCCTCGATGAGGCTATAAACCCCATACTCCCTTAGCAGGGGAGCGCCTTCGACCACTCGGCCACCTCTCCTTCCGCAAGGAGCCGCAGATGATACTGGCCCCAGCAGTCCGGGTAAAGCGCAGGACAGCCTTCTAGCCGCCTGAGCCCTGTTCCTGCTCTTTCTTGATGCGTTCGTAGATTTCCTCGCGATGCACCGCTACATCCTTCGGTGCATTCACGCCGATACGCACTTGGTTCCCCTTGACGCCGAGTACCGTCACGGTGACATCGTCACCAACCATTACGGTCTCTCCTACCCGCCTCGTCAGAATCAACATGGATCCTCTCCTTAAACTCAATCACCCTGTCTGCAGTTATTTTTATTGTTATTACCCTTTTGTCACATCGTCTCCTGGATTGGTTCCCTATCGAGCTCGAATGCCTCGTGCAGGGCCCTCACGCCCAGCTCCAGGTACTTCTCATCTACCGCGACCGAAATCTTGATCTCCGAGGTCGAGACCAGATTAACATTGATACCTTCACGGGCTAGGACGCCGAACATGCGGCTGGCGATGCCAGCGTGGGACCGCATCCCGACGCCGACCAGCGAAATCTTCGCGATACGCTCGCTGCCCGCAATACCAGCTCCACCAATGGCAGCGAGGTTCTTTTCGAGAATCTCTCTGGCGGAACGGAAGTCGTTTCGGTGTACCGTGAAGGTGAGATCTGTCAGGCCATCTCTCGCGACATTCTGGACAATCATGTCCACCTCGATGTTCGCGTCCGATACCGGCCCCAGTATCCGGTAAGCGGCACCGGGGGCATCCGGGACAGATAGCACGGTCAACTGTGCTTCATCCCGGTTATAGGCAATCCCTGCAATTTTTGCCGCTTCTAGCATCGTGTCCTCACCGGTGATTAGAGTACCTGTTCCATCCGAAAAACTCGATAGAACCCTGACCGGTACATTGAATTTACTGGCGAATTCCACTGACCTGATTTGCAGAACCTTGGACCCGAGACTCGCGAGTTCGAGCATTTCCTCATAGGTGAGCATATCCAGTCTGCGGGCATCAGGGACCATGCGAGGGTCTGCGGTATAGACACCGTCTACATCGGTGAAAATCTGACACTCGTCTGCCTTCAGCGCCGCAGCCAACGCGACGGCCGTAGTGTCAGACCCACCCCTGCCCAGGGTGGTAATGCTGCCATCGGGCGCGACCCCTTGGAATCCTGCTACGACCGGCACCATACCGTTCTCAATTTTGTCAGTGAGTGTCTTTGCACCCACTTCGATGATTCTGGCCTTTAGGAACGCATCGTCCGTGCGCAGCGGAATCTGGCTGGCAGTCAACGAACACGCCGGACAGCCAATGCGATTCAGTGCAATGGCCAGCAGGGCTGCGGTGACTTGCTCGCCGGTGGCTGCTACCGCAGCGACTTCCCGAGGTGAGGCGTCAGGATCCGCTGCGCGTGCAAGACCCAACAACCGATCGGTCTCCCCAGCCATCGCGGAGACCACTGCAATCACTGATGCGCCACCCTTCCGGGTGGCTGCGATACGCGCCGCCACACTCTCGATGCGTTCCATCCCAGCTACGGAGGTGCCGCCGAATTTCTGGACCAGAAGCGTCAAAGCCGGCCCGACACCCATGCAGGGACGCTTGCGAGTGCCGCATCGAGTGCAGCCGGGTCGGTGCCGCCGGCCTGTGCGAAGTCCGGCCTACCCCCGCCCTTGCCACCCACCTGCTCGGCGACGTGGCGTACCAGCTCACCCGCTGGCACCTTGCCGGTGTGGTCCGCCGTCACTCCTGCTGCAAGAATGACCTTTCCGTCGCGCTCTGCGCCAAGGACGATAGCAGCCGACTTCAATCGGTCCTTGAGGTTATCCACGGCTTCTCGCAGTGATTTCGCATCTGCACCATCCACTCGGGCCGCGACGACTTTGAGGCCGGCGACATCCTGAGCCTGACCTGCCAGATCCGTACCCTGCCCACCCGCCAACTTCGCACGCAGGGACTCGATTTCGCGCTCGAGACGGCGCGCGCGGTCAACGGCTTGAGCTACGCGGTCCTTCAAGCCTTCGCGCCCTGATTTCAGCAACCCGCCGACTTCGTCCAGCACTGCTTCCTGCTCCGCCACCCAGTCCAGCGCACCCTCGCCGCTGACCGCCTCTATGCGCCGCACGCCTGAAGAAATGCCGGTCTCCGAGGTAATCTTGAACAGACCGATATCTCCGGTGCGCCGGACATGCGTGCCGCCGCAGAGCTCAATGGAAAAATCCCCGAAGTTCAGTACGCGCACTTCGTCACCGTATTTCTCGCCGAACAACGCCATTGCCCCGACATTCATCGCATCTTCCATCGACATGAGGCGGACAGTCCCTTTCCGATTCGCCCGAATCTCAGCGTTGACCATACGTTCAATCTCAGCGAGCTCCGCCTGACTCACCGGCTGCGGATGAGAGAAGTCGAATCGCAACCGGTCTGGCGCTACCAAAGAGCCCTTTTGCTGGACATGCTGGCCCAGCAATTTTCGCAGCGCCGCATGGAGCAAATGGGTCGCCGAATGGTTGAGCACGATGCGAGTCCGGCGGTTGGTATCTACCGTAGCCTGCACTTGGTCACCTACCTTGATCTGCCCACTCGCGACACGCCCTTGGTGAAGATATCCGTCCTGACCCTGCTTGCGCGTGTCATCGACCTGGAATCTGCCACCTGGTGAGGCAATCTCACCCTGATCGCCCACCTGACCGCCGGACTCCGCGTAAAAAGGTGTGGTGTCCAGGACGACGATGCCATCGTCGCCCACTTCAAGGGCGTCCACCGCCTGTCCATTCCGGAACAGCGCGATGACCTCTGCCTGGGAGTCGAGGGCATCGTAGCCCGTGAACCTGGTATGGGCATCCAAATCGACCCGCCCATACTCTGCCCCGAATTGGCTGGCTGCGCGCGCGCGTTCACGCTGTGCATTCATCTCCCGTTCGAAGCCATCGGCGTCGATGGTCAACCCGCGTTCGCGCGCGATGTCCGCCGTGAGGTCGAGGGGAAAGCCGAAGGTGTCGTAAAGTTTGAACACGGTGCTTCCCGGAATCTCCGAGTCATCCATTCCCGCGATGACCTCATCCAGAATGCCCATCCCCTGAGCCAGTGTTTCCGCGAAGCGCTGCTCTTCCAACAGCAGCGCCTTCTCCACTTGCTTGCGGGCCTTACGCAACTCGGGGTAAGCATCCCCCATGTGGTGGTCTAGCGAACTGACCAATTTGTGGAAAAACGGGCCTTCCACTCCCAACTTGAAGCCATGTCGCACCGCACGCCGGATGATACGCCGCAGGACGTATCCCCTCCCCTCATTGGAGGGCAGTACGCCGTCAACGATGAGGAAGCTGCAGGCGCGGATGTGGTCCGCGATAACCCGCAAGGACGGATTGTCGAGCTCGCTGACATTGGCTATGCCCGCCACGGCCTTGACCAGCGCCGCCAGGACATCTGTGTCGTAATTCGAGTGGACACCCTGCATCACCGCAGCGAGACGCTCAAGCCCCATGCCCGTATCCACAGAGGGCTTGGGAAGCGGCGTCAGCGTACCGTCCGCGGCACGATCGAACTGCATGAACACCAGATTCCAAATCTCGACATAGCGGTCACCATCATCATCCGGGCTGCCCGGTGGACCGCCGGCGATGTCTGGGCCATGGTCGTAGAAAATCTCGGTGCACGGTCCACAGGGGCCGGTATCTCCCATCTGCCAGAAGTTGTCCGATCCACCACCGGGCTTGTCACCGATGCGGATACACCGTTCTGGTGCAACGCCGATCTTCTTCGTCCAGATGTCGAAGGCCTCGTCATCGGTGTGGTACACCGTGACCCAAAGGCGTTCCGGTGGCAGCGCGAGGTCACGGGTCAGGAAAGTCCACGCGTACTCTATGGCGTCGTCCTTGAAGTAGTCGCCGAAGCTGAAATTGCCGAGCATCTCGAAGAAGGTGTGATGGCGCGCGGTGTAGCCGACATTCTCGAGGTCATTGTGCTTGCCTCCCGCACGCACACAGCGCTGAGAACTGGCGGCACGTACATAGCTGCGTTTCTCCCGTCCGAGGAACAGGTCCTTGAACTGGACCATGCCTGCGTTGGTGAACAGCAGCGTGGGATCATTGGCAGGCACCAGCGGACTGCTGGCCACGGGATGATGTCCTCGCGCCTCGAAGAACGCGAGGAATTTCTGTCTCAGGCCATTGCTGCTGTAATCAGGCTTCTTCATCCCACCCACCATCCAGCGCGGCACGGATGTGCTCGCTCTTGAAACCTCGTTGTTGCAGGAACCGTACCTGCTTTCCCCGCTCGTTCCAATCCGCGGGCGGTGCGGCGCCGAACTTGCGTTGACGCACATCGGCCGCACGCGCCTCCCAGTTCTCGATGCTCATCAGCGCCTGCTCGGCATCGTCTGCTGCAATTCCGCGCTGCCGCAAATCTTGGGCGATACGCACCGGTCCTTGTCCACGCCCGACCCGTGCAGCAACAAACGCTTCTACAAAACGCGCATCGTCCTGTAGACCCGACGCACCGAGGTCTTGCACCACCTCGTCCACTGCGTCCCGGTCAAAGCCCCGACGAACTAGCTTGTCACGGATCTCTGCGGCTGAATGATCACGCCTAGCAAGCGCCGCCAGTGCGGCGGCCTCGATACGGACGCGGTCGGTGGCCTCCGAATGATCAGGCCTCGGCTGCTTCTGCCTCACCTTCCGGGGCTGCCTTGCGCGCGGGCAGCAACTGCTCGCGGATTTTCGCTTCGATGTCTGATGCCATCTCCGGGTTGTCTACCAGGAACTGGCGGGCGTTGTCCTTGCCCTGCCCGATGCGGTCACCGTTGTAGCTGTACCAGGCACCCGACTTTTCCACCAGATCGAGCTTGACACCCAGATCGATGATTTCGCTTTGGCGTGAAATGCCGGTGCCGTAACGAATCTCGAATTCGGCCTGTTTGAACGGGGGCGCCATCTTGTTCTTGACCACTTTGACACGGGTCTCGTTGCCGATGATTTCGTCACCCACTTTGATGGAGCCGATGCGGCGAATATCGAGGCGCACCGAGGAGTAGAACTTGAGCGCGTTGCCACCGGTGGTCGTCTCTGGATTTCCGAACATCACGCCAATCTTCATGCGGATCTGGTTGATGAAGATGACCATGGTGTTGGAGCGCTTGATATTGGCAGTCAGCTTGCGCAGTGCCTGGGACATCAGACGCGCCTGCAAACCCATATGGCTGTCGCCCATCTCGCCTTCGATTTCCGCCTTCGGGGTCAGCGCGGCGACCGAATCAACGACCACCACATCCACAGCCCCGGACCGCACCAGCATGTCGGTGATTTCCAGTGCCTGTTCACCGGTGTCGGGCTGCGAGACCAGCAGGTCATCCACATTGACACCCAGTTTCTGGGCGTAACCAGGGTCCAAGGCGTGCTCCGCATCCACGAATGCACAGGTACCACCCATCTTCTGGGCCTCAGCGATGACCTGCAAGGTCAGCGTGGTCTTGCCCGACGATTCCGGGCCATAAATCTCGATGACACGGCCGCGTGGAAGGCCACCAATGCCTAACGCGATATCCAGTGCCAAAGAACCTGTGGAGATGACGGGGACATCGCGCACGACGCCACCATCACCCATGCGCATGACGGACCCCTTGCCGAACTGCTTTTCAATCTGTGTGAGGGCCGCGCCCAGTGCTTTGCGCTTGTTGTCATCCATAGTGTCGGACTCCTGTATTCAGGTGAGCGAACCGCGCTCCGTGCGGCCCGCGTGAGTGGACGGGTGATTATCGCATGGACGGGTGGTCGGTCCTAGCGTTGACGAGGTAAACCCGTCCCTGTTCAGAGGCTTATCAATCGCGCCAAGGCATGTGCCACTGTCTGTCGCCGCACCTGTTCACGATCGCCTTTGAAATGACAGGTCTCGCTGAACAACACCCCATCGGAACCCGCCCAGGCAAAACAGACCGTTCCAACCGGCTTTGAGGCACTACCCCCGTCCGGCCCAGCGATTCCGGATACCGCAATCGCCCAACGGGCGCCAGAGCGCATCAGAGCACCCTGAGCAAGCTCCCCTGCGACCTCCTCGCTCACAGCGCCGTGGCGCGCCAGCGTATCCGCCTGAACACCAAGTTGGACCTGCTTGGCCATGTCGCTGTAGCAGACCCAACCGCAATTGAACCACGCTGAGCTGCCCGGGATATCCGTCAGGATTTTGGCAATCCATCCACCAGTGCAGGATTCCGCCAGCGCCAGGCGTTCATCCCGGCCTCTGAGCCACTGACCCACATCCTGGGCAATAGTCCTGAGCTGCTTGTCGTCCACTGCCGTCACCTCTTCAACCCGTTACACTATCCAGCCTGCGATAGAACGATGCCAGAAAACGAACCGTCACAACACACCCCGATGATGCGCCAGTACTTGGCGGTCAAGGCCGAGCACCCGGATATTCTGGTGTTCTACCGTATGGGGGACTTCTACGAGCTCTTCTACGACGATGCGCGCAAGGCAGCACGCTTGCTCGACATCACGCTGACCGCGCGAGGCCAGTCTGCAGGCGAACCCATCCCGATGGCTGGGGTTCCCTTTCATGCAGCGGATGGCTACCTCGCAAAGCTGGTGAAACTTGGTGAATCCGTCGCCATCTGCGAACAGATTGGTGATCCTGCGACCAGCAAGGGACCGGTGGATCGCAAGGTGGTCCGCATCGTCACTCCGGGCACCTTGACCGAAGAGGCGCTGCTGGATGAGCGTCGCGACAACCTCCTGCTGGCCCTTGCCGCCGACGATGGACGCTGGGGACTCGCCTGGGTGGATCTGGCCGGCGGCCGATTCCACTGCATGGAATGTGAGGGCCTAGAGTCGGTGTTGGAGGAGGTAGAACGCCTTGCACCGGCCGAAGTGCTTGCCGCAGAGGACTTAGCGCTTCCCAGAATGTTGGCCGACCGGCCGGGGCTACGCCGGCGCCCACCATGGCATTTTGAGGCGGTCAGCGCAGGTAGACTGCTTACCCAGCAGTTCGGCACCCAGAATCTGGACGGGTTTGGCCTAACTGATCTGCCCACGGCAACGTCGGCAGCTGGCGCATTGTTGCAGTATGTACGGGACACACAACGGGCTGCCCTTCCCCACCTGATAGGTATCGGCGTCCAGACCAGCGCAGACGCCGTGTTGATGGACGCCTCGACGCGCCGCAACCTCGAACTGGAATTCTCCACATCGGGTCACCCCGAATGGACGCTCTCCGGTGTATTGGACCGGTGCGCCAGCGCGATGGGTAGCCGACTGTTCCGGCGCTGGCTCAACCGTCCTTTGCGCGACCGCTCGACCATCAATGCGAGGCACGAGGCAGTGGCATTGCTCCTCGAGACCGGCACGTTCCGGGATCTGAGCGCTACGCTCGCGGGCATAGGAGATGTGGAGCGCATCCTCACGCGGGTCGCGTTGCGTTCAGCAAGACCTAGGGACATGACAGGGCTGAGAGATGCCCTGCACCGCCTTCCGGCGCTACAGGAAAAACTAAAGCCGTTCGACAAGGGCTTGTTGTACGAGCTCGCAAGAACTTGTGGCGAGCATCCCGAGGTAACCGACCTGCTGGACCGAGCGCTGCTACCCACACCTTCCGCCAATATCCGCGACGGCGGCGTCTTTGCGACGGGATACGATGCGGAACTCGATGAGTTGCGCGCGCTTTCGGAAAATGCCGACGGCTACCTGGTCGAACTGGAGCAGCGCGAGCGGGAACGCACCGGGATAAGCACACTCAAGCTGGGATACAACCGCGTGCACGGGTACTACATCGAACTCGGGCGCAGTCATGCGGAACGTGTGCCGGATGACTACCAGCGGCGGCAGACCCTGAAATCTGCAGAGCGTTACATCACTCCTGAGTTGAAAGCGTTCGAAGACAAAGTGCTGGGCGCGCGGGAGCGCGCACTCGCCCATGAGCGCGCACTGTATGACGCCCTCCTGGAGTCAATGTCGGAACACCTTGCATCCTTGAAAGCCAGCGCCGAGGCACTGGCCACGCTGGATGTGCTGGCGAACCTTGCAGAGCGTGCTGTGGCGCTGAACCTCAACCGCCCGCAACTCGTGGACGAGCCCTGCCTTGAAATCCAGGAAGGTCGTCACCCCGTGGTCGAGCAGGTCTTGGAGGACCCATTTGTACCGAACGACCTTGCGCTGGATGACCATCGCCGCATGTTGGTAATCACGGGCCCGAACATGGGCGGTAAGTCCACCTTCATGCGTCAGGTTGCGTTGATAGTCCTGCTTGCCCACTGCGGCGCGTTCGTGCCCGCAGCAAGCGCCCGCATTGGACCCATAGACCGAATCTTCACACGTATCGGCGCGGCCGACGACCTCGCGGGCGGGCGTTCCACCTTCATGGTGGAGATGACCGAAACGGCGAATATCCTGCACAACGCGACGCCGCGGAGCCTGGTGCTCATGGATGAGATTGGGCGTGGAACCTCTACCTACGACGGCCTGTCGCTGGCCTGGGCGTGTGCCGGTCATCTGGCAACTCAGGTGCGGGCCTTTACGCTGTTCGCCACTCACTATTTCGAGCTGACAGCGCTCGCCGAACAATATGAGACTTGCGCGAATGTGCATCTGGACGCGGTAGAACATGGCGATGAACTCGTGTTCCTGCACCGCGTCAAGGACGGGCCAGCCAATCGCAGTTTCGGGCTGCAGGTCGCACAACTTGCCGGGGTGCCGCGAGGGGTGATTGCAGAGGCGCGACAGCATCTGGTGTCACTCGAGAAGGGCAACGCCGTCAGGGAACAGGAGGTGGCGCAGTTCGGCCTGTTCGAGGATGCCGTCGGGCGTGAGGTGCTCGATGCCCTGAAGTCCATGGACCCGGATACCATGAGCCCGCGCGATGCCTTGGAGCGGCTGTACGCTCTGGTACTGAAAGCGAAACAACAGCCCTAATCTCTAATCGCGGTGCATTGCACCGCTCCCACATTTTTTGGGTTCTCCTTTGTGATGTGCTGACACCTCATGGTGAGGGATGGTTGCGATTGTAGGAGCGGCGCTTCGCGCCGCGAATATGATGAGGCATCCGCACCTAAAATGGTCCGTACCAAGAGCCGCCGGTGTGCCATTCGCGGCGCGAAGCGCCGCTCCTACATTTCTGCAGTCGCGATTCAGCCCGCTGGCGAGAAACGCGCGTGCGAAATGAAATGTGCCACCTGAGCTGCAACCCCCGGGTTCAGGAGCATCGCAAGGTGGGATACCGGTAGCTCGACGCGGTCGGCGGCACCCTCGATGTGTGTTTCCTCCAATGCGACCGTTCCGTCGCCTGGACTATCAATACCCGCCCATACCTTGCCGAAACCGAGCGTGTTGCGGGTTCCTGCAACGACGCCCAACGACGCATCCCACTGCCAGGCGTCCGGTAAACCATCCAGCAACCCGCCGTCGTCCAGCGAGTGGCCCAGCAGAAAACGCGCAAGCGGATTATTGGCGGCGTACCGTGCGACCCCGCTCCCTCGCACCGGAGAACCCAGCAATACCACCCGACTGTCCGGCAGTGGAGCCCGATCCTGGAAGTGATGCATGAGCACGATGCCGCCAAGGCTGTGCCCTACAAAGTGCACGCGGGAAGCCCCTATTCCGTCCACGAAATGCGCAAGACTGGCCGCTGCCTCGCGCGGGCCGCGGCGGACAGTTGGATAGCGGAAGCGATGTGTGGCGAAGCCCTGGGTGCGCAGGCGACGCTCAAGAATCCCTGTTTCCAAGCCGGTCATCCAGAGTCCATGCAGGAGGATGACCGCGTCCATCAGTTGCGCAGTGAAAGCATCAGCTCCAGCGCACCACGGGCCTGGCTCGCGTCGGGCTCCGGAACCCGGATCTGGTTGACCACGCGTCCGGCGACCAGATTCTCCAGCGTCCACAGCAAATGCTGTGGATCGATGCGGAACATGGTGGAGCACATACACACCATGGGCGACATGAAGTGAACCGCGACATCCTTGTCGCGCATTTCATGGTGCAGACGGTTCACCAGATTCAGCTCCGTCCCCACTAGCCAACGCGTGCCGGGCGCCGATGCGTGGATGGTGTCGAGGATGAATTCGGTGGATCCAATCAGGTCTGATTTCTCACAGACCTCGAACGAACATTCCGGATGACTGATGACCTTGGCGTCCGGATACTTGTCCTTGAAGCGGTCAATGTGCGCAGGCTGGAACATCTGATGCACTGAGCAGAATCCGTTCCAGAGCAAAACTTTGGCCTTTCTCACCTGTGCCGGAGTGAGGCCGCCCATGGGCTTGTTGAAGTCCCACACTGCCATCTCTTCGTGCGTGATTCCCATGCGGAAGGCCGTGTTGCGCCCGAGATGCTGGTCCGGGAAAAACAGCACTTTCTCGCGTCGGGCGAAAGCCCATTCGAGAACGGCACGCGCGTTGGTGGAGGTGCAGACGACACCGCCATGGCGACCACAGAACGCCTTCAGGTTGGCCGCGGAATTGATGTAGGTGATGGGCGTGACCTGCTCGTCCGGAGCCAGTACTTCGGCCAGCTCCCGCCAAGAGCGCTCGACGGCAGCCAGATCCGCCATGTCCGCCATGGAGCATCCTGCAGCCAGATCCGGCAGCAAGGCGACTTGGTCGGGGCGAGACATGATGTCAGCCACCTCGGCCATGAAATGCACGCCACAGAACACGATGAAATCGGCATCGGTGTCCCGCGCCAGATGTGACAGCCGCAACGAATCACCCGTCAGATGCGCGTGGCGGTACACCTCTTCGCGCTGGTAGTGGTGCCCGAGAATGACGGCACGACCCTCGAGCCGTTGCTTTGCTTCGGCAATCCGGGCGTGTACTTCCTCGTCGTCGAGTGAAGTGAAGTGATCCAGTTCAAGGACTGCAGCCATCCTGATACCTCAAGTTTTTTCGGTCTTTTGGACCTTGACCGCAATTCCCAGTTCCCTGAGCTGCGCCGACGGCACTTCACCGGGTGCATTGGTGAGCGGGCAATGGGCTGTCTGGGTTTTCGGGAACGCCATCACATCGCGTATGGAACTCGCGCCGGTCATGAGCATCACCAAGCGATCGAGACCGAAGGCGATGCCACCATGTGGCGGTGCGCCGTACTTCAGCGCGTCCAACAGGAATCCGAACTTCTCCCGCGCTTCCTCGTCGCCGATGCCCAACAGGCGGAAGACTGCGCTCTGAAGGTCGGTGCGGTGGATACGAATAGAGCCCCCGCCCAACTCGGTACCGTTGAGCACCATGTCGTAGGCCCGTGATACTGCGTGCCCGGGATCGTTCTCAAGCGCCTCGATGGAGTCGATTCTCGGCGCGGTGAACGGATGGTGCAGTGCGACCCACCGCTGATCTTTGTCGTCGAACTCGAACATCGGGAAGTCCACCACCCAAAGGGGTGCCCAGTCGCCTTGCACCAAGCCCAGGTCATGACCAACACGCACGCGCAATGCACCCAGCGCATCGTTGACGACTGTGGCCTTGTCCGCGCCGAAAAACACCAGATCGCCTTCCACAGCACCGGTGCGTTCGATGATCTTCGCGACGACAGCCTCCGGCAGGAACTTCAGGATGGGCGACTGCAATCCGTCCGCGTTGAGCTTGATGTAGGCGAGACCCTTGGCGCCGTAGCGCGCCACGAAGGCGGTGTAATCGTCGATGTCCTTGCGGGAGAGCTTGTTCCCTGCAGGTACGCGTAGTGCGGCTACACGGCCAGCTGGGTCGGCTGCCGGGCCCGCAAACACCTTGAACTCAACATCTGCCATGAGGTCGCCGACTTCGACGAGTTCGAGCGGGATGCGGAGATCCGGCTTGTCCGAACCGTAGCGCAGCATCGCCTCGGCGTACGCCATCCTCGGGAAGGGATTCGGCAGCGCCACGCCGATGGCATCATGGAACAGCGAGCGCATCATCTCTTCCATCAAGGACATGATGGCTTCTTCGTCGAGGAAGGAAGTCTCGATATCAAGCTGTGTGAACTCCGGCTGGCGGTCCGCCCGCAGGTCCTCGTCACGGAAACACTTCACAATCTGGTAGTAGCGGTCCAGCCCCGACATCATCAACAACTGCTTGAACAACTGCGGCGACTGCGGCAAGGCGAAGAATGAACCCTGGTGGGTGCGACTGGGCACGATGTAATCTCGCGCACCCTCTGGCGTTGCGCGGGTCAGCATCGGCGTTTCCACATCAATGAACCCCTGCGCATCCAAGAACGAGCGCATCGCGCGGGTGATGGCGTGGCGCAAGCGCAGGCGCTTCTGCATCACCGGGCGTCGCAGGTCCACATAGCGGTAGCGCAGGCGGATTTCCTCGCCGAGATCTTCATCGTCCAACTGGAACGGCGGCGTGTCGGCGCGATTCAGAACCTCAAGTTCGCGCCCAAGGACTTCAATCTCCCCGGTAGGAAGATTCTTGTTGACCGTGCCGTCCGGGCGGCGGCGCACCAGACCACGCACCTGCAATACGAACTCATTGCGTACAGATTCCGCGAGCTTGAACACCTCTGCCGCGTCAGGATCGAAAACGACCTGGACCAGGCCCTCGCGATCACGCAGGTCAATGAAAATGACGCCACCATGGTCGCGACGACGATGGACCCACCCACAAAGGGTGACTTCCTGATCCAAATGGCTGGCGTTGACGTCGCCGCAGTAATGAGTACGCATCTTATTGAGATTCCCGGAAAAAGTTCGAAATGTTAAGGCTTGGGCACGGTGCGTGCAAGTTGCCAGTCAGGTACCACCACACCCAGCGACATGACCATGCGCACTGCTTCGTCCACGGTCATGTCGAGTTCCACCGCGTCCTCCTCTGGCACCATCACCAGAAACCCGGACGTCGGGTTGGGTGTTGTCGGGACGAACACGCAAATCACATGTTTACCCGTCCTGTGCTGAACCTCACCCAAATCGGTGCTGGTCTGGAACCCGATGCACCAGATTCCTTTGCGGGGATATTCCACCAGCAGTACCTTGCGGAAGGATTTTCCAGATGGCTGCAGCAAGGTCTCCGCAACTTTTTTGGCGCCGGAGTACACAGCCCGTACCAGTGGAATCCTGGCCAGGAGGCTTTCGGACCACTCCACCAGACGCCGCCCGAAGAAGTTGGTCAACAACACGCCAGTCCCAAGCAACACGAATATCGCCAGCAACAGGCCGAATCCGGGGATATCTATACCCAGCAATACTTCCGGACGCCATGAGGGTGGTAGCAACAGCAGCGTGTTGTCCATGATGTCCAAAATCAGCCGGATCACGAGAATGGTCGCCAACACGGGCAGCCAGACCAATAGGCCCGCGACCAACCACCCCCGAACTCGACCCATGGCGGTCAACTGGCGGCCTCCGACTTGGGTGTGACAGCCGGCTTGGTTTCAGCAGGCTTGGCTTCCGCTGGCTTGCTCTCTGCCGGTTTGCTGTCGGCGCCCTCGGCAAGATTACGCTTGCTGCCGGACTTGAAGTCGGTCTCGTACCAGCCACCGCCCTTCAGACGGAAGGAAGGTGCCGATATCAATCGTTGCAAGCCCGACGCACCGCAAGCAGGGCACTCGACCAAGGGGTCGTCGGAGACCTTCTGCAGCGCCTCATGTAGTTCGCCGCAGGCATCACACCGGTATTCGTAAAAGGGCATCGCTTGAACCTCTCGCCAAGTTGCGGATTATACTCGCCATATGGACCAGAAACTGATCGACCTGTATGACGAGTTCACCCATGGAAATATGGGCAGGCGCGCATTTCTCAAGCGCCTGGCCGGACTCGCGGGTGGCGTAGCGGCGGCTTATGCATTGCTGCCCCTGCTGGAGAACAACTACGCCATGGCGCAGACGGTGGCCGAGGACGATGCACGTATAGCCGCGGATTGGGTGAGCTGGGCGGGCGGCCAAGGTGAGGTTCGAGGCTATTGGGTTTCACCGGCAGCGGCCACCGGACCTGTGCCAGGCGTGGTGGTTATCCATGAGAATCGCGGCCTGAACCCGCACATCATGGATGTGGCCCGCCGGGTCGCGCTCGCGGGTTTTGTCGCCGTGGCGCCCGACGGACTGTCTTCGCTTGGTGGAACCCCTGCTGACGAGGACGCCGCCAGAGGCATGTTTTCCCAGCTGGACCGAGATGCATCGCTGGCGGATTTTGTGGGCGCGGTGGACTTCCTGCACGCACATGAATCCACGACCAGTAAGGTTGGTTGCGTCGGCTTTTGTTGGGGCGGACTGATGGCGAACCGCTTGGCCGTCGCCTCCGAGCACATGGCGGCTGCGGTGCCGTTTTATGGCATGCAAGCGCCGCTTGAGGACGTGCCCCGGATCCGCGGTGCACTGCAACTACATTACGCGGACAACGATGCGCGCATCAACGCGGGCATCGTGGACTACATGCACGCCCTCCAGGAAGCGCGGGTGACTTTCGAGCAATACATCTACCCCGATACGCAGCACGCCTTCCACAACGACACCAATGCTGCTCGCTACAACGCGGATGCGGCGGCGCTAGCTTGGTCTCGCACCATCGAGTTTTTCCGCCGCCACCTTGTTTGAAGGATGCTCTCGCAGAGACGCGGAGACGCAGAGAAAAGCGAGAAGAAGTTTCCCAGGTTACGGATAAAGTGGGGCTTGAAGCAGTCCGGTAGTTTGTGGAAGCCCGAGTGCGATGTTCATGTTCTGAATGGCTTGACCGGACATGCCTTTGACCAGGTTGTCGATGGCACTCATCACGATGACCGCGTCACCGTTCACTTGGACCCCGATGTCGCAGAAGTTCGAGCCGACCACTGCAGCCACGCGCGGGCTGCCGTCGACGAGGCGCACGAAGGGCGCCTCCCGATAAAACGCTGAATAAGCGTCCATCAGTGATTTGCCGTTCATGCCGGCAGGCATGGAAAACTGGGCGGTGACAAAAATGCCGCGGACCATCGGTGCTGAGTGCGTGACAAGGTGGATGTCGCGCCCGCCAACCGTCGAGAATAGTTGCTCGACCTCTCCCAAATGCTGATGGCCATCCAGCTTATACGCACGGAAGTCGTGTGCACGCGAGGGATGATGGGTGGTCGCAGACGGCGAAGCACCAGACCCTGAAGAGCCGGTGACCGCGAAAACGGAGATAGCCCCGGGGTTTTGCAGGTCGCGCAAGGGCGCGAGCGCCAGCTGTACGGCGGTGGCGAAACAGCCGGGGTTGGCGATGAGAGTGGTATCGCGGCGCGTGGCGCCGCTCCCACGAGGGCCGCTCCCACGGGGGCCGCTCCCACGGGCTTCTGGCAGTCCATAGTGGAATCGGCCAAGCCACTCCGGGCATGGGTGCGCGTGACCGTAGTAGCGCTGGAACGCATCGGCGTCGGCAAGTCGGAAATCGCCGGACAGGTCGATGACAACGAGGCGGCCTTCCAGTCCCGAGGCAACGATGTCCTCATTCAATGCTGGCCACTGGGCTGCAAACTCCCCATGCGGCATGGCTGCAAACAACACCGGGTGTTCCGCCTTGCCCAAGGCAGCCCAGTCCGGCTTCTCCGTGAAGTCACCCTCGACGATGCCACGCAGATGCGGATGCGCAGCATGGAAGGGCTCTCCGCTTCGATTCCGACTGGTCCCGTCGATGCCGGTCACGGTGGGGTGTTGCGAAAGCAGACGCATCAGTTCACCGCCGCCATAGCCGGTCGCGCCGAGAATGCAGGCGTGAATACTCATTGCGCCTTCCACTTCTTCACCCGTTCCAGCACGAAGTCACCTACGGCCTTGGGATCGGTACGCGCGTTCAGTGCAGGGATGCCGACATCGCGTTCGACAAAGCGTACGCCGACTCGGTTGTCGGTAGCCGGTCCGGTGATAAGATCCGGGTCGATGCCGAACGCTTCCTTCAGGTAGCGAACACCGCCGCTGACTCCAACGGGATCGTTGGCGCAGAAAACAAACGCACTCTTGAGCGCCATCAACGCCTGGTCGGCAAGAATGCCCTGCACTCCGTACTCGCCCATGATGCCGTCTCCGGTCTCGGCGACAATGACATCCACGCCACGCGTGGCCATTTCCGAGAACAGGACGTGTGCGGTTGCAGGCGCGGTCTCAGGGGAAGTGCATACAATGCCCGCATCAGTGAAATCCAACGCGACCTCGGCACCATAGTCGTACATGGAGAGCGTGTCTTTCATCAAGGAGATACCAGTCAGCTTGACGCCTCCAACCCGATAACCCTCTTTGCGCAGTCTACGCACGATGGCCGATGCGGCGGCGGTCTTGCCGGAATTCATGCAGGTACCGGCTACATACACCACAGGGCAGGACGGGAGCTTCCCACCACCCTTAAGCGCGGGCATGGTGATGTTGGCCGGGTGGCCCTGTCGTGACCCGAACTCCGGGTACACAAGCACTTGACCGAGAACTTCAAACTGGAACGGAGGGCCGACATCCGGATTGTGCGAGATGCATTCGCCAATGACGCCACCGAGGTTCAGGACCTGCAACATCTGACCAGCCACAACGGACTTCGGCAGAACCCCTTCATACCCGTGCAAGGCATTGCGATGACCCAGTGCGCCAACAATCACATCGCCGCTGTGCAGTGTATTCATACGACCAAACCCGTCTTCGAGCTGGTTGTACGCCGTCTTCTCATTCATGATTCGCCCGGCGACGACAGTACCTGCTTCCGCAATGACTTCCGGCGTGACGGTCACCGTGCGTTCGAGCTGCAGGTTACGCGTGACAGAGGAAATCTTGTCGAGATGGATGCGCATCATGATTGGTCACCTCCAGCGCGGCGTGCGAGCAACTGTTGCACGCCATAGAGTTTGGCAAACCCGCGTGCCTCTTCCCCTGTCCATAGGCGGTTTGACTCACCGTAACTGGCTACCTCCGGATTCATCATCGAGTAGGGGGACCGCGCACCCTCCACGCTGAACGCACCGGCGCGTAAGCTCAAGCGGACATCGCCGGTGACGCGTTGCTGGCTGGACGACAGAAATGCCTCCAGGTCACGGGCAAGCGGATCGAAAAAGTGCCCCTCGTGCAGCAAGCTACCGTAGAGATTACCCAGCGTCTCTTTCCAGAAAAGCTGCTTACCGGTCAGAACGAGCTTTTCCAGCTCCCTGTGCGAACCAATCAGGAGGTGCGCTGCCGGTGCCTCGAAGCCGACACGGCCCTTGATGCCGAGCACCGTGTCTCCAAGGTGGATGCCGCGCCCGATTCCAAAACTGCGGCCTAGGGTGTTCAATGCTTCTATCAGAGACACCGGATCGTGCTGCGTGCCGCCAAGAGACACGGGTACACCCTGCTTGAAACCGACAACCAGTTCGCGAGGCTCAATGGAGGCGGCGTCCACGGCGCCTCCGGGGTACACCTCCGCAGGCAGGCCAGGCCACGACTCCAGCGTTTCCCGTCCACCCACCGATGCACCCCACATGCCCTCGTTCACCGAGTAATCCCGCGTTTTCGCGGGGAACTCGAATCCGCGCTGGGCGAGAAAATCCATTTCCTCCGAACGCGACAGCGCCAATTGGCGGATGGGGGTGATGATTTCCAGCTCCGGTGCCAAGGCACGGAAGGCAACATCGAAGCGCACCTGATCATTGCCGGCCCCGGTCGAACCGTGCGCCACGGCACTGGCGCCGACCTCGCGGGCGAGTTTGACGACTGCAGCTGCCTGACACACGCGTTCGGCAGATACCGACAGCGGATAAGTGCCCCCGCGCAACACATTGCCGAAGATTAGGAAGCGCAGGTAGTCCTGAAAAAGATCTCCCCGCGCGTCCACCGTGTGGTGCGCTTCGGCGCCCAGTTGCGGCGACAGCTTCTCGATACGATCAAGCTCGGCCGCACTGAAGCCGCCAGTATTCACTGTGGCAGTGGTGACCCGATAACCCTGCTCGCGCAACCACACCACACAGAACGAGGTGTCCAGGCCACCGGAGTAGGCCAGCAATGCATGCTTTTCATTCATCAGTCATGTCTCACAGTTCAAAAACGGATTGCAGGCGAGCGCGCGTCGAATGCTCGCGCGCGGCCCAGTGCTTGCGAAGGACAACAAGCTCCGACTCGCTGACCTCCAACCCGAGGTTGTCCAATCCGCCGGTATGGGGAGCCGCCAGCGCTGCGCGGTCCGGCTTGAACTCACCTGACAATAGCTCGGATGCCACTTCGCGATATGCGTCACGGAAAGTCGCGCCCTCCCCCACTCGGCGGCAGGCCTCATGGGCTGCAAAAAGCTCATCGCTGCATGCAGCCCCGGTCTTGGCGACTTTTACCTCAAGGCCACTCACTACTCGCTCCATGACCACCAGCAGGGTCGTTGCGTCGTCCACCATCTCGAACAACGGGCGCTTCAACAACTGGAAGTCACGGTGATAGCTGGATGGCAAGCCTCCAGCCAGCTCGGCAAGCAACGCCTGACGCCCCCGCAGCTCGCGGCATCTTGCGCGCGCCAACTCGATGACATCCGGGTTGCGCTTCTGCGGCATGATGGACGAACCGGTGGTGAATTCATCCGGCAACTTCACAAACCCGAATTCCTCCATCGAGTACAGCGCGAGATCCCAGCAGAGCTTCTCTACAGTAAGGCCAACGGATACCAGCCACCCAGCCAACGCCAGTTCATGCCGGCCGCGCGCGTTTTGCACATCGATCGTAGAGCGCTGAACCCGTTCGAATCCCAACAACTCAGCGGTGAACTCACGATTCAGCGGCAGTGGTACACCGAAACCAGCGGCAGCACCCAAGGGACAGCGGTCCAGGCGCTTGAACACGCCCTCCGCAGACTCGAGTTCTTCCAAAAGTCCCTCCGCAAACGCCGACGCCCACTGGCCTACGGATGACGGCATCGCGCGCCGCATGTGGGTGTAGCCTGGTAACGCGACATCCTGATGACGCTTCCCCAGGTCAATCAAGGACTGCGCCAGCGCACCAACGCCGTCCACCAGTTCGAACAGACGCGCGCGCATCCATAACCGGGTCGCCAGTTGCACCTGGTCGTTGCGTGAACGACCCAAGTGGATGCGTTTTCCCGCATCCCCGTAGCTCGCAACCAAGGCCTGCTCAATGGCAGTATGGCAGTCCTCCTGCTCAGGGGAAATGACGAACTCGCCCGCCCTGGACTGTGTCGCGATGTGCTGAAGCCCCTGGACCAGGGCTGCTACATCGTCATCGGACAACAAGCCTACGGAGTGCAACATGCGCGCGTGTGCCGCGGAGCCGATGGCATCGAACTCAACCAGCTCGAGATCGGTCACAGGATCGTCACCCACGGTAAACCGGTGCACCAAGGTATCCAGCGGGAGATTCTTCGCCCACAACTGGCTCATGCTGGCGCCTCCTCAAAGAACTTCCGGGTGAGTTGGGCATACACACGAATTCCGTCTGCCAATTCATCAGCTTCCAGGTATTCATCGGGGCGATGGGAACGCTGGGTGTCCCCGGGGCCCAACTTCACTACGGGAAGGTCACCCAAGAAAGCCCAGTCGGATGTCGTGTTGGATCCCACCGGACCCGTCCGTCCGTTGGCAGCCAACGCGGCGCGAACGAGCGGGTGTGCACTGTTCGTATGCTTGGGCAGATAACGAGCCGAGTGCACAGTCACCTCGCTCTCAAGCGCGGCGTCCAATTCAGCAGCCACGCTTGCGTGATCCAGATTGGGTGTGGTGCGCAGGTCAACGAAATACTCACAGCGGTCAGGCACCTGGTTTCGCTGCAATCCACCTTGAATCTGCGTGACTTGAGCACGGGTCTGTCCAAGCAAGGCGTGTGGCTCGAACTGCCACTGCGCGAGGCGAGTGATGTCGCGTGCCGCAACCTCAATGGCGTTCACCAACCCATTGTGAGAGCGGCCCTCTGGCCGCGAATGCGCTACATGACCGGAAACTCCATGTGCAATGCACTTCAAAATCAGCATCCCCCGCTGCGCAGTACACGCCTCCAGGGAAGTAGGTTCCCCTACGACTGCCGCATCGACCGGGCCAAGCGCTTCCAGCACGCTCGCTATCCCGTTTTTCCCACCAATTTCCTCTTCCGCGGTCAATGCAAACACCACACGGCCGGGAATGCGCTCCTGCATGCCCGCGAGGCGTTCCGCCACGGACAACATCGCCGCAACCGATGCTTTGGCGTCATTGCTTCCGAGACCATACAGACGGCTCCCGCGCCATGCCGGCTTCATGGGGTCCAGCGTCCAGCCTGCACAGGGCGGCACGGTATCCAGATGGGAGTTGAACAGCAGCGTCGGCCCGTCACCGCGCCCGAGAGAGAACCAGACGTTGTTTTCTGACCGTTCGACCACGGCGCCAAAGCTACGCGCATGCCGACCCACGAAGTCTGCTATACGCGACTCGTCACCGGAGACGCTGGCTGTTGCCACCAGCCGTTCCAGAAGGTCAACTGGTTTCACTGAGTCTCCCCCGCCACCACCATGGTGCCGCTGCCCTCGTTGGTGAACACTTCCGTCAGAAGCGCATCCGGCAACAGTCCGCTGACGAGATGCGCGCTCTGGACGCCACCCTCCAGTGCCGAATGCAAGGCTGCCAGCTTGGGCAACATACCGTCCTTGAGTGCACCGGTATCTGCCATGGCATCAAGCTCGGCAAGCGTCGCCAAGGGCACGAGGCTTGAGGCATCCGTAACATCACGCAAGATGCCGGGAACCTTGAGCAGGAAGAACAGCTTTTCCGCACCGAGCGCAGCTGACAGCGCTGCCGCGATGGTATCCGCATTGGTGTTGTAAACCGCGCCGTCATCGTTTCCGGACAGGGGCGCTATCACTGGCACGAAGCCGCCCGCCAACAAATGCCCAAGGATGGTTGGGTCCACCGCCTCGATGTCCCCGACCAGGCCGTAATCGGCAACTTGCCCATCCGGAAGCGTGACCGGGGGACGGCGCGTGGCGTGCAACAGACCCGCATCCACACCTGTCAGCCCGACGCAGGCCATGCCTGCCGCCCGCAGTTCCGCCAACAAGTCCATGTGAACCTGCCCGGCGAACACCATCTTGGCTACATCCAGCACCTTTGGGGAGGTGACACGGCGACCCGCAATCTTCTCCACAGGAATGTCCAGACCCTCACACACGGTGTCGAGCTCGGCACCACCACCATGTACGACCACTACGCGCATCGAAAAACTCGACAACAGCGCGAGCTGTTCACAGATCGAACGCCTGACCTTCGCATCCGCCAGAACCTCACCGCCGAGTTTGACGACAAACACCTTGTTGCGGAACTGGCGCACGTAGCGCGCAACCGAACGGAGGGAACTATAGGAACTCGAGTGTGTTGAAACCATGATCTGATCCTTACGGGTTGAGCATCATGTCCAGCAAAACGCGCTGGACGTGGAAACGATTGCCGGCGTTGCTGACAACCTTCGACAAGGGATGGTCCAAGACAGAGTCATGGACCTCGACATTGCGCCGCAAGGGCAGGCAATGTAGAAATGCAGCCTCAGGCGCGTGCCGGTCGAGCCGGTCGCGCGTGAGCATCCAGTTGGCGTTGGCAACGGGCCCGCCTCCCGAAGCCAGGGCCTCGCCCTGGCGAAGGGAGGGGCCCCAAGCCTTCGCATATACTGCCTGAGCGCCGTCAAGGGCAGCGTTCTGATCGTGGGTGAAGGACAGCTTCCCACCACTGGCCGCCGCCAGTGCCTGCGCTTCAGCAATCACGCTTGGGTGCAGGTCGAAACCGGGCGGATGCGCGATGCGCACATCACATCCTGCGGCGGCGGCGTTCAGCAGGAACGAATTCGGCACTGCATGTGGCAAGGGTTTTACATGCGGCGCCCACGTCAGGGTGACCGGCACGCCTTGGGTTCCTCCCGCATGCTCCGCCACAGACAACATGTCTGCAAGTCCCTGACAGGGATGTTCACGCGCAGACTCCATGCTGACCAACGGCACGGTCGCGTGCTCCCGGAACGCACGGATGACGGGATCAGAGTTGTCGAGTTCGAAATCCTCGCCGGTGGCGAAACTGCGGACAGCCAGTGCATCGCAATACTCACCGAGCACCGGCACCGCTTCACGCACATGCTCCGCGCGGTCGGCGTCCATCACCGCACCATCACGGTACTCCAGCTTCCAGACGCCGGCGCCGACATCCAGGATGACCGCAGCGCCGCCCCCGCGGATCATGACTGTCTCGAAGGATGCGCGCGTCCGCAAGGACGGATTGAAGAAAACCATGCCAAGCACACGACCGTCGAGATGACGCCCCGGTGGATTGCGCTTCCATTCGAGGGCTTGGCGAACGACCTTC
>CAZKFT010000001.1:49193-125818 GCA_964552205.1 uncultured Gammaproteobacteria bacterium | reverse complement strand
GACAATACTGCCAGTGAGTCCCGCGCGGATGCGTTGCTCGGCAGCGAGCGCACGGGCGCAGAGCTTCTCGTCTGCGATGACCTCCAGTGTCGCTTGCAGCGCAGCCGACGCCAACGGCCCACCACCGAAAGTGCTGCCGAGGTCGCCACCGCCAACTCTTGAGGCAACACTTTCCGGTAGCAACACCGCGCCCAGAGGGAACCCGGAAGCGATCCCTTTCGCACAGGCAACCACATCCGGCTCGATGCCGAAATGCTGGAATGCGAACGGGGTGCCCAAGCGGCCGAAGCCGGTCTGCACTTCGTCAATGATCAGGAAGGTGCCACTGGCGCGGCACTTCGCTTGCAATGCGTGTAGCCAATCTGGATTCGCTGTCTTCACCCCTGCCATGGACTGTATGGGTTCCACGATCACCGCAGCGACCTGTGCAAAGTCTGCTTGCGCCAGCGCAGGCGTATCGTTGAACGGCAACAGCTCACAAGGGGCGCACAACGCAGCAATGGGCGCCTTGAGTTTGGGGAGGTCAGAACACGACATGGCCAGAAGGGTGCGTCCGTGGAACCCGCCCTGGAAGCCCACAAACCGGGTACGCCCCGTAAGCTGCGCAGCGAGCTTCAAGGCATTCTCGTTGGCTTCGGCACCGGAATTGCAGAAGAACACTGAGGAGATGTGCGGTCCTGCAAATTCGACGAGCGACTCGGCCGCCAATGTGCGGATCGGCAAACTTGCAGCCGTGGAGTAGAACAGGAGCGTCCTGGCCTGCTGACAGATGGCCTCGACCACGCGGGGGTGGCTATGGCCCGTGGACGCGACACAATGACCACCATAGAAATCCACAAAGGTGCGGCCGTCATCGGACGTGACCTGATCACCCTGCCCTTTAACGAGCTGGAATGGATACGGCGGATAAGTTGGCAATAACGCCGACACAGTTCTCCTCCACGACGACATATGCGTATCAAGGACGGAGAACCGCCCGAAGGCGGCATAATATACGGATTTATACCTTTGTATGCAACTTTATTCTCCTTGCATGCATATACGAATATATTCAGAATATGCACATGACCGTAGACCAGACCATTCTCGAACTTATCGATGGCGACACCATCACCGATCAGGCAGCCCTGCTGGCCATGTTGACCGCCCGCGGTCATTCCCTGACCCAACCCACACTGTCACGCCACCTGAAGAAGCTGTCCGTCATGAAGGTGAACGGGCGCTACCAGAAGGTCGAGCGCACGACCCCCGAGCGTCCGCCGTGGTCGCTGGTCGAATCACCTCCCAATCTCATCATCCTCAAGACCGCGCCGGGTCACGCGCCTTTACTGGGGGTCATCGTCGATCGCGCTGGCCTTGCGGGCATCGCCGGATCGCTGGCAGGTGACGACACCGTGTTCATTGCGCTGACCGGAGAAGTAGCGATGCCCGAACTGCGGGCCGCCATCGAACACGCACTCAATTCGTGAAAAAGGTATCGCTTTCCGAAACTTGCTGTTAGACTGCGCGCCGCTGGCACCTCCGGTCTACGCCAGTCCTTCGCGGTGATCCATCCTGGTCTGCCCCGAATCTCAATCCTTACAAGCGACTGCTTGCATGGACCGGTCGCGGAAAACCGCGCGCGGGCGTCCAGGAGCAATACCTGATGTCTTTTGAATCTCTCGGCCTTACGGCCGCGTTGTGCCGTACCGTGGCCGATAAAGGCTACACCGCCCCCACCCCCATCCAGACTGCGGCTATCCCTGCAGTCCTCGCGGGTCGTGACCTGTTGGCCGCCGCTCAGACCGGCACCGGCAAAACCGCTGGCTTCACCTTGCCGATGCTGCAGCGCCTGCAAGCCTCAACGCCGGCTGGCAACAACCACAAGAGCAACCGCCGTGCCGTGCGCACTCTGGTGCTGACCCCAACCCGCGAGTTGTGCCTGCAGGTGATGGACAGCATCCGCACCTACGGCAAGGGCGGTCAGCTGACCGCCACCGCCATTTTCGGGGGTGTGAGCATCAACCCGCAGATTTCTGCGTTGCGCAGGGGCGTGGATATCGTCGTGGCCACCCCCGGTCGCCTGCTCGACCACATCGAACAGCGCACGCTGGACCTGAGCAAGGTTGAAATCCTGGTGTTGGACGAGGCCGACCGCATGCTGGACATGGGCTTCATCCGTGATATCCGGCGCATCGTGAATCTGCTTCCGAAGGCCCGTCAGACCCTCATGTTCTCGGCCACCTTCACCAACGAAATCCGCGGACTGGCCGACCAATTCCTCAAGAATCCGGAATCGGTCGAAGTCGCTGCGCGCAACACTGCAGCGGAAACGGTTGATCAGGTCGTTCACCGCGTAGACAAGAATCGCAAGCGCGAGATGCTGTCGTGGCTGATTGGCGACGGCAACTGGCAGCAAGTTCTGGTGTTCGTGCGTACCAAGCACGGCGCCGACAAGCTGACGCGTCAGCTCAATGACGACGGCCTGCGCGCAGATGCCATCCATGGCAACAAGAGTCAGGCCGCTCGTACGCGCGCCCTGCAGGACTTCAAGTCCAATCGTACCCGCGTCCTGGTGGCCACCGATGTGGCTTCCCGTGGACTGGATATCGACCATCTGCCACATGTCGTGAACTTCGAACTGCCGATGGTGGCCGAAGATTATGTACACCGCATTGGCCGCACCGGTCGTGCCGGGCGCGGCGGACGCGCAGTCTCGCTCGTCTGCGTGGATGAGTTAAAGCTGCTCAAGGATATCGAGCGCGTGTTGCGTCGTCAGATTGAGGAAGTACCGGTTGAAGGCTTCGCGATTGACCGTTCCATCCGCGCCGAACCCCTGGTCAAACCCCGTGCGCCGCGTAAGCCGCGCCCGCAGGGTCGGAACAACAGCCAGCGCCAACGCAACGCCAACCCGGGTCGCAAGCGCCGGGCGTAAACCTCAGGGATTGAGGTAGTCGATCGCGATGCCCACCAGTGCGCGGACCCCGGTCTGCATCGCTGGCTCGTGGACATCGAACTCCGGCGAATGATTCGACGGGGCTTCCCCGGCGGCAACGCCGGGGCGGTTGACCCCTAGCAGGAAGTAACTTCCGGGAACGCGTTCCTGGAAGAACGCGAAGTCCTCCGCCACCATGACGGGCCGCCCCACCGACACCATGTCCGCCCCTGCAGCCCACTGTAGCGATGGCAGGATACGCCGTGTCGCAGCAGGGTCATTCCATGTCACGGGTGCGGTCGCCTCAACCACCACTTCTGCCGTGGCACCCGCCGCCTCCGCGACATGCGTTGCCGTTTGTCTCACGCGACGCACCATTTCTTCACGCAGTTGCGGATCATGGGTGCGGATGGTGCCCTCCATGAACACTTCATCGGGGATGATGTTCCAGCGCGATCCAGCGCGCACTACCCCTATCGAAACCACCGCCGCACCACGGGTGACATCCAGTTGGCGCGACGGAATGGCTTGGAGGGCCGTCATGATCTGCGCTGACACGATTACGGGATCCACCCCTGCCCACGGGGAGGAGCCGTGGGCCTGCCTACCGCGCACATGGATTTCCAATCGGTCAGCGGAGGCCAGGAACCCGCCCTCGCGGTATTGAATCGTCCCTGATTCGAAGGGATACACATGTAGGCCGAAGATGGCTTCCGGCGCGCCATCCCCATCCAACAGACCCTGCTCCACCATCATTTTGGCGCCGCCCTCCTCGCCCGGCGGTGGGCCTTCCTCCGCCGGCTGGAAAACAAACATCACCGTACCGTTCAATGATCCGGCCACACCTGCCAGCACTTCCGCCGCGCCCATCAGCATGGCGGTGTGCGCATCATGACCGCAGGCATGCATGACGCCGTCATTCACCGAACTGAACGGCAATCCTGTGCGCTCGGTCACAGGCAGGGCATCCATATCCGCGCGCAAGGCCACAACTGGCCCCGGATTGCCGCCACGCAGTATGCCGATGACACCGTGGTGCGCCACACCGGTGCGTACTTCCATTCCGAGCGATCGCAGATGTTGCGCTACCAGATTGGCAGTACGCGCCTCACGATTGGATAGTTCCGGGTGACGATGGAAATCGCGCCGCCAAGCTACGACACGCGTCTGCACGGCCTCGATGGCGGCTTCGGTCTGAGGTTTCAGGTCTGCTGCAAAAGCAGGCGCCACACCGACTGCCAGAATGAATGCTGTCAGAGATTTCATGATCGCCAGAATACACGATGCCCATCTATAATCTGTCGCCATGCTCACGCAATTCCTGGTGGAGTCACCTCGGCTACGCATTCGACCTCTCGTTCCCGGAGACCGCCCTGCCTTTGAGCAGATGACAGGCGATGCCGAGATGATGAAACACCTGACCCATGGCCGCATCTGGCAGCCAGAGGAAACTGACGAGTTTTTCGGGCGCCAACAGCGTCATCTGGACCGGTTCGGCTTTTGTGTGGGTGCGCTCACGCTCAAGGAAACCGACGAGGTTGTGGGCATTGCTGGGCTACAACCCTTGGACATACCAGGAGAAGTGGAACTTGCCTGGTGGGTATGGAAGGCGTTCTGGGGACGTGGATTCGCGCCAGAAGCGGGTGCTGCGCTGGTGAAATACGCGTCTGAGACGCTGAATCTGCCCCGCCTAGTGGCGATTATCGACCCGCAAAACCTGCCTTCCATCCGCGTGGCGGAGAAATTGGGGATGAAGTTCGAACGACGCATGAGCGCAAGGGAAAGCGCCGTCAGGCGTGAGGATATCGAGGTCTCCTGCTACGCTATCACCACGTAAGGGGGGGTCATGGCTGGAAACAGGATTTCAAGGCTGACGTTTTTCGAGCGTCTCCTGTCGGTGGTTACCTCCGTCAGACCGGGAGAGGGTCGCTTCATTTCGCTGATGCTCATGCAGATTTTCCTGCTGCTGCACGCGTACTACCTGATCAGGCCACTCCGTGACTCCCTGATTCTTGCTGAGGGCTCGCCGGAGATTCGTGCTTACGCGACCGGTGCCATAGCAGTTGCCCTCATTTTCCTGATTCCCCTGTACAAGGTGTTGTTCGACCGTCTGGACGGCAACGGCGGCAAAGCCACGATACTGACCTGGATCGGTGCATTCTTCATCACCAATCTGCTTCTGTTCGCTTTCATGGTCTGGCAGGGCGTGCCGGTTGCGGTGCCGTTCTACATCTGGGTGGGATTGTTCAGCGTCATGGTGGTTGCCCAATTCTGGGCCTTCGCAGCGGATTTGCTCAATGTGAAGACGGGGCAACGCCTGTTCACAGTGGTCATGATTGGTGCGGCCATGGGCGCAGCCAGCGGCAGTCAGGTCGCTGGGAGACTGCACGCCGTTTTGGGCACACCTGGCATCCTGTTGTTGGCGGCCGCATTGCTCACCTTGGTCGTCGTGTTGAGTTCGCATTCGGAACGAAACGTCCCTGAAGGTTCACGAAGCACCAGCCCACCGCGGCCTCCCAATGGCAATCGTGGCCTGTCCGAGGTACTGGGCGGCTTCAGCGTTGTGGCAAACAGTCGCTATCTGCTCCTCATCGCGATGTTCGTGATGATTGTCAATTTTGTTAACAGTACCGGCGGCTACATCCTGTCCACCTTTGTCACCGATCACGCCAATGAGCTGGCCGCCAGTGGTGTTGCCACCCGTGGTGAAGTATTCGACCGCTTTTACGGGGATTTCTACTCCACCGTTGCGCTCCTTCAACTCGGCATCCAGCTTTTCCTGGTTTCGAGGATTTTCAGGTGGTTCGGCATCCGCGGCGCCATCCTGGTATTGCCACTGGTGATGTTACTGAACTACGGGTTGATTGCGATGGTGCCGGTTTTCGCGCTGGTGCGTTTGATGTTGATTGTCGAATCCAGTGCCATGTACTCCATCCATAGCACGACAAGTCACGCGCTCTATCTGCCGGTCACCCGAATGGAAAAGTACGTCGGCAAGACCACGATTGATACATTCTTCTGGCGCTTTGGCGACCTGCTGTACGCCGGCATGATCTTCGTGACTGCGCAAGTCATGGGATGGCCGGTTGCATCCGCAATCATCATCAATGTCATCCTGGCGGTGGTGCTGCTTGCCATCGGCACCGCCATCGGCAAACAGCACCGGACACAGACGCGGCAGAATACCGACAACTTGCCACCTGAGCTCACGGCGCCATTGCCTGATGTCTATATCCCCGCGGGCCAGCTGCTGACCTTCAGCATTCCGGACAACACCTTCATGGATCCGGACCCGGGCGATACGCTCAACTTCCAGGCCTGGTTAGCCGGCGGCCAACCGCTGCCAAACTGGGTGAAGTTCGACCGCTACAACCAGACCTTCACGGTGCGGCCACCCGGCGGCGGCGAGGGTCAGATTGAAGTCGAACTCATCGCTACGGACTTCGAGGGCTTGAGTGTCGAGGCTCGATTCGAAATTGCCTACGGTCTCGATCCGGTGCCGCGCTTTGCTAACGGCGACGAAGCCGGTTAGCTCGGTCAATCAGCGCCTGTATCTGGCGGCGGTGTAGGTAAGGCTCTATCGGACCGAGGTTGTCCCGCGTGACCCGTCGCAGAGCGGCGTCCATTTCCGGAGAAATATGAATGCGGGCTCCCGATACCATCCGCGGGATTCCCCGCTGCGCACTGAATGCGCGGGTATGGTCAATCAACCATAGGTTCCAGGTGCGATTGTCGTAGAGGATATTGCCGAGATTGCGGTCAACATTGAAGACCAGAATGTCGAACACGTTCATGAAGTTGAACATGTCGTTGATGTCGCAATAGCCGCCGAATGGAATATCCCTGCGTCGGCGGTCCGTCTCGTTGATTGCACCTTCAATCCAGTAAGTGACCGAACCTGGTTCGCCATCTACCCTCCTGATGACGCTTACAGGCACCATCTCCAGTCCCATGATGCGATCGAGTTTGTAGGCAACCACGTTGTAGATATACCGGTCGGCAAAATCCGCCTGACGATGCCAATTTCTCCGTTCGAGCCCGGGGTCCGTGTCTTCGCGACCGAAGGCGGCACGCATGCGCTGACCGTCGCGCTCCAGTGTGAGGCGTAGTGGCCGCGTCACTCCGGTACCGATTTCCTCGCTTTGCACAATCGGCGCATTGAGCAGGAAGTCCTCGATCTCGGCGTCGCTCATCCCGTACGGCCTGTCCCAGACCCTGTTCGGCTCAGCCGCCAGTCCCGCGAACCCCTGCCCGGGATAAAACGCACGCATTGAGGAGCCTTCAATCACCAACGCCGACGGCCTCCCTTGGTACGCCGCCGCATTCATGCCGGTATCCATCCGGATGACACGCCCATCCATTCGCGTCGCCATGTAATGGTCGCGGGTTATGGTGTGCCCGACGGCCACCCGTTCAGCACGGATGGAGCGAAGTACTGCCGTAACCACTTCGGCTTCTGAATAAGGGTGACAAAGCGACGAGCCGCGATACCAGAGCGGCCCTTCCCGCGTGAATGGCAACCCGTCCACTGCGGCAACCATGCCGGCCGCAACCGACTGCAGGAACTGGTCAGTATGACCTGATGCTATCGTGCGGGCGGTGGCACGAATGTGGTCAAAGTTCGCTTCCGCATCCAACTCACCGGATGCGATCAATGCATGCCAACCCTCCACGAACCGGCGCAGGTCCGTGCCCGCGGACGTGTTGATCTGTTCCAGTGAAAGTCCCATCAGGTCACGCGAAAGCCCGCCATGGGCGAATGCGGTTCCGTTGACCACAATCATCGTAGGCTTGTCCAAAAGCCACCGCCCTATGTGGCCGTTCGGCGCGAACGCCGCACGGTGTGCCGCACGACCACCGTATTGCTCGAAATCCCCTGCGCTGACGTATCTCAGGTCACCGGCCAGCACCATCGCCTCGTGGTTTCCCAGCAGGACATGCACCTTGCCGCCAGCGGCTGCAGCTTCACCCTCCAGCCGCATCAGCAACTCCAGAACCTGGCGCCCCTTGTCGCCACGGTCTATGAGATCACCAGTCGACACCAGATGGGTGCGCCCGCCTTGCCAGTTCAGGTCGTCGTCAACGACCCCGGTTCCAATCAGCACCTTGGTGAGAACATCGACGTCCCCGTGGATGTCGCCGAAGGCGACCACCCGCTCAACGCCATCAAAGCGATAGGCGTGCTGCGCCTGGACGGGCGGAATGGAGGAACACCCCAGAAGCATTGCCAGGGCAAGGAAAATGGTTGTTTTCAGCATCCTGTTCATGGGCATGAGTATAGACCCCCAACAATCAGCGCGTGTACATTGGCGCGGTGAGCGCAGACCCCTCAATCCATATGCTTCCGACCAAGGGCGTCGAAGCCATCCTGAAGGTGACCAGCAAGCTGGCCGCTCCTTTCGATTTGTACACCATGTTGCACGAGGTGGTCGAAGCCGCCAAATACGTCCTGGATGCCGAGAGCGGCTCTGTCTGGCTCCACCAGCCAGATACCGACGAACTGGTCATGGAGGTCGCGGAAAATATTCCCCCGGTGAGGCTGCCCATGGGTAAGGGCTTGGTCGGGTCCGCTGCGGCAACGCGCCAAGTCATCAATGTGCCCGACTGCTATGCGGATCCGCGCTTCAATCAGGACATTGACCTGCAGACGAAGACCAAAACACGATGCATGTTGACGCTTCCACTTGTGGACCCGGACAAGGACATGCTGGTGGGGGTGATGCAGGTCCTGAACAAGCGACACGGCGTCTTCACAGACGAGGATGTCATGTTGGCGCAGGCGCTGTCGGCCCAGTGCGTGGTCGCCCTACAACGGGTTCGCATGGTCGAAGCTCGGCTGGAGGCGGAGCGCATGCGTAACGAACTCACCATGGCGAGAGACGTCCAGTTCAGCACGCTCCCCAATTTTTTTCCCCAGGTTGACGGCTACGAGGTGTTCGGTCTGTTCCAACCGGAGGGGCTGGCAGGGGGGGATACCTTCGATCTCGTGTCCATAGACCAGGGCATCTTCATCTTGATGGGCGATGCCACCGGCCATGGCATTGCACCAGCACTGTCGGCCACCCAGATGCAGGCAATGCTGCGCGTCGCATTCCGGTTAGGCGCTGACCTCGATGATGCGTTCCGCCATGTGAACAACCAGCTCCTCGAAGACCTACCTGACGAAATGTTCGTCACCGCGTTCGTGGGCTTGCTCGACGAGAATACTCATGCCGTTAGATTTCATAGCGGCGGGCAGGGCCCGATTTTGCACTTCCAAGCGGCCACTCGTTCCTGCGAATCCCACCCCCCGACCAGCTTCCCACTGGCGGCGTTGCCACTGGATGCCGCACGGCCCTCGAAAACCCTAGCCATGCACCCGGGCGATGTTCTCGCAGTGCTATCTGACGGTACCTTCGAGTTCCGCAACAAGGACGGTGAGGAGTTCGGGACCGATCGGGTAGCAGCGTTGATTGAGAAGTACCGGGATGCCAGCGCGGAGGATATGGCAGCTACCATCCTCGCCGAAGTGGAGCGTTTCGCGAGGGGTGCTCCACAGGAAGATGACATCACGATTGTGATTGTCAAACGCGAACATGACCATCGCGCTGGCCGCAAGTTCGCAAGGTCCTACAAGTCACTGCAGCCAATCTTCGATTTCACCGCAGCATTCTTCCGGCGGAATGAACTGGACCCGTCAATGAATGTTCCTGTGGACTTCGTCATCGAGGAATTGTTCACCAATATGGTCAAATACAGCACGGAGAGTCAGGCCGACATCCGTATCGACCTGCGGCGCGACGGCGACAGCATCCATGTCACCCTGACCGATTACGATGTCGAGCCATTCGACCCCACGGTGGCGCCGGAAGTCGCCGTGGACCTGCCCGCCGAGCAGCGGGTCCCGGGTGGATTGGGCATCCATTTGGTCAGGAAACTGGTTGATTCCATCGAATATGAGTACGCTGACCGGCGCAGCATCCTAAAATTCACCAAGAAGCCGTTCGGCGAGACGGCAGGCTGAGGGGAGGACTATGTTGGATATTCAGATCGGGGACAGCGGGGATGTGGTCATTACGGGACGGCTGGATGCTTCCCAATGTGCCCAGGCCCAGGCCCTCCTCGACACGCAGGAGGGGGTAGTCACAATGGATTGTGCGGGGCTCGAGTACATCTCGAGCGCTGGACTCGGTGTACTACTCAAGACGCAGAAACGCTTGATGGGCGCGGGCGGGAAGCTGCGTCTGGTCAAGGTAAACAGCCACCTCCAGGATATTTTCCGTTATTCGGGCTTCGATCAGATTCTCGAGATCGAGGCCGCCATCTAACGCAGTACCCACCAACCTTGTCGCGCCCACCGTGTAGTTATGAATAGGGACGCGGAAGCTGCGCTGGTAGAGCGATGCCGTGTCGGGGACATGGGCGCGCTTGAAGCGCTCATCGTCACCTACCAACGGCCCATCTACAACGCTACCTACAGAATCGTGGGCAATGTCGAAGATGCCCGCGATTTGACGCAAACCGTGTTTCTGAAAGCGTATGAAGGGCTGGGAAGCTTTGACCCTAAGTATCGTTTTTTCAGTTGGTTGTACCGGATTGCAGTGAACGAGGCGCTGAACCACCTGCGCCGATACGGGCGGGAACAGGCGCTGGAAGTCGACGAGCCGGAACCAGAGTCGTCGGGGCCTGAGGCGCTGGCGAATCAGGCCGAGGTCTGCGACCGGATACAGGCAGCTTTGATGAGAATGAAGGCGGAGGACCGGGTGGTTTTGATACTTAGACATTATGCGGAGTGCAGCTACCGCGAGATGGCGGGAATTCTTGATATCCCCGAGAAGACGGTGAAATCGCGCCTGTTCTCGGCGCGCCAGCGACTCCGCGACCAACTGGAAACCTGGCAGGCCGGTCGATCATGAATCCGCAAGATTTGTCCGAACTCATGAATGCCGAGCTGGACGGCGTCGCCACACCTGCACAAAGCGATGCGCTGAATGCCTGCTTGCAGAGTGACCAAGAGGCCAGACGACAGTTCGAGTTACTGAAGAGCGCAGTGGAAGGCATTCGCAATCTGCCCGAACTTGAACCACCGGCGAATTTGTCCACAGACATCCTTGCTCGCATTGCGTGGCGAAAACCCGCCAGTTCCAGCCGTGTTTCAAAGGTTTTTGAGGCTCCGATGCTGCGCTACGCTGCGGCCTTTGCGCTGGGCATGGTCCTGACCGGGGTGATACTGGGTCCTCCATCCGATGCGCCTGGTGAGTGGCACCGTATGGCGGGCACCATGGCCGCCGGCATTGAAGGAACGCACGGCCCCACCACGCGGCAGTCGAATTTCGGCAGTTCTGGCGTAAGCGGCTCACTGCAGTTGCAGCGCACCGAGTCTTTCCTGGTAATGGCGATCAATCTGGAAACCGAAAATCCCTTCAGGTTGGTGGTCCCGCTGTCGGATAGTTTGAAGGTGGTCGGCGTTTTGGGCGCAGGAGAAGATGCTCCAACGCTGGAGCTCAACGGTGACCAACTCGACATGCAGCTTGGCGGTGGACGACGCTTTGCGGTGCTCTTGAGCGGCGCCGCCGAGCGCGTCCCTTACCGCCTGTACAGGGATAATGAATTGATTTTTGAGGATTTTTTGCCAGTACCGACAATTGATTGACGACTTTTTTTATGTGTAGCACCAACTTTCATCGGGCATTGGGTGTACTTTCTACAACTACGGTAACGAACCCGGGGCAACCCGGCACTTCAGGGGGATACAAAGATGAGTGACGTAAAGGGGGGCGTGTTTAGCACGCCGAAGATGTGGGTCATCGCTGGCGGCGCCATCGTGGCTCTCGGTGCAGTGGCCTATTTTGGCTCCAACTATCCGCCGGCGGAAGAGACCGTCGCGGGGACCATCGCTCCGGCGGAGCGTTACCGTGCACCCCAAATGAGCGCTGATGATGTTGCGCTTGGCGACCAAGGCATCACCCAGCTGATGCAGACCGACCTGTTCGAGCGGATGGTCAGCGATCCTGAATTCCGTGCGATGGCCCAAGACCCTGGATTCCAGGCATTGGCGCAGCACCCGCAGGCACTCGCTGCGATGGCGCAGTTCCCGCAGGCCTTCGCCGCCATGGCGCAGTTCCCGCAGGCCTTCGAGGTTCTTGCACAGTTCCCGCAGGCCTTTGAAGTTCTGGCGCAGCAGCCGCAGGCATTTGCAGCGATGTCACAGCATCCGCAAGCATTCGCCGCCATGGCGCAATCCCCGCAGGCGTTCGAGGTCCTTGCACAATTCCCGCAGGCCTTCGAGGTCTTGGCACAGCAGCCACAGGCGTTTGCTGCCATGTCGATGGATGCCCAGGCGTTCTCTGCACTGGCACAGCAGCCACAGGCTTTTGCGGCTATGTCGCAGTACCCGCAGGCGTTTGCTGCCATGGCGCAGCACCCGCAGGCGTTCGCCGCCATGTCGCAGCACCCGCAGGCTTTTGAGGTCCTTGCGCAGTTCCCGCAGGCCTTCGCGGCCATGGCGCAACATCCGCAGGCCTTCGCGGCGCTGGCACAGCACCCGCAGGCTTTCTCGGCCTTGGCACAGCAGCCGCAGGCCTTTGCCGCCCTGTCGCAGCATCCGCAGGCGTTTGCTGCTTTAGCGCAATATCCACAGGCCTTCCAGGCGATGGCGCAGTACCCGCAGGCCTTCGCCGCGATGGCACAGCAGCCACAGGCGTTTGCAGCACTGGCCCAAGATCCGCAGGCCTTCGCCGCTGCAGGTCAGTACCCGCAGGCATTCGCCGCACTGGCCCAGGATGCACAGGCCTTTGCTGCGTTGTCGCAACAGGTACAGGCAGTCGCGGTCATGGCGCAGCACCCGCAAGCCTTCGCGGCGCTGGCGCAGCACCCGCAGGCCTTCGCGGCCCTGGCACAGCAGCCGCAGGCGTTCGCGGCTCTGGCGCAGCAGCCACAGGCCTTTGCAGCACTGTCGCAACATCCGCAGGCCTTCGCGGCCCTGGCGCAGCACCCACAGGCTTTCGCAGCCTTCGCACTGCAACCGCAGGCGTTTGCGGCCATGGCGCAGCAGCCTCAGGCATTCGCGGCGCTGGCGCAGCAGCCACAGGCCTTTGCAGCGCTGGCCCAGCACCCGCAGGCCTTCGCGGCCTTGGCGCAGCACCCGCAGGCCTTTGCGGCATTCGCCATGCAGCCACAGGCCTTCGCGGCGCTGGCGCAGCAGCCACAGGCCTTTGCAGCACTGGCCCAACACCCGCAGGCCTTCGCGGCCATGGCACAGCACCCGCAGGCCTTTGCCGCCATGGCACTGGATCCGCAGGCGTTCGCGGCACTGTCCCAGCATCCGCAGGCGTTTGCAGCCATGTCGCAGCACCCGCAGGCCTTCGCTGCGCTGTCGCAGAGTGCACAGGCCTTCGCAGCGCTGTCACAGCATCCGCAGGCCTTCGCAGCGCTGTCACAGCATCCGCAGGCATTTGCAGCGATGTCACAGCATCCGCAGGCCTTCGCGGCGCTGTCACAGCAGCCACAAGCGTTCATGGTGCTTGCCCAGTACCCACAGGCCTTCGCCGCTCTGTCGCAGAATGCGCAGGCGTTCGCGGCCATGGCGCAGCATCCGCAGTTCGCCCAGGCCTTGATGAGGGCTTTCGAGACGCGCTGATCCAGCCCGTCTAAGCAGTCCAAGCAACCGCCGGTCGCCTCCCAGGGGCCGGCGGTTTCTTTTTGACCCCAGGAATGTGCGACCATGCGTGGCAGGGTCGGATGCCACTGGGGAGGGGTGACATGTTGAGTCGTGCACTTGCGATGGTCGGTTTGTTGATGCTTTCGACGACCGCTTCCGGGGACGAGGACAGCAGCCCGCTTTTCTTGACCTCCACGGAAACTGACGATGTCCGCATCGTTTATTTCGACCCCACGCTGAACTACCTGGTCCCGTACGCCATCCCGACCTTCATCAATTCCCTGCGTTGGCAGCGGCGGGTGTTCGGTTGGGAGCCCTGGGAGCGGACCACGGTCATGCTCAAGGACTTCAGCGATTACGGCAATGCTTCCGCGAGTGCGCAGCCCGTGAACACCCTGCGCTTCGATATCGCCCCGCTCTCACACACCTTCGAGACCTACCCGGCCGCTGAGCGCATGTACACGCTGATGAACCACGAGCTCGTGCATGTGGCGACCATGGACATGTGGACCGAGCAGGATGCACGCTGGCGCAGGATTTTCCGTGGTAAGGTCATGCCCGATGGACGCAATCCGGAAACCCTCCTTTACTCCTACCTGACGGTTCCTCGTTTCATCGTGCCGCGCTGGTACCTCGAAGGCAGCGCAACCTTTTTCGAAACCTACATGGGTGGCGGTCTGGGTCGCGCCCAGGGCGGCTACGACGAGATGGTCTTCCGGGCGATGGTGCGCGATGACGCGCAGTTCTTCGACCCACTTGGGCTTGTCTCTCGTGGCACGCGTATCGACTTTCAGGTCGGGGTCAACGCCTATCTCTACGGCACCCGATTCATGACTTGGCTGGCCTATGAGCACTCCCCGGAGAAACTCGTGGATTGGCTTCGCCGCGATGAAGGTAGCGCCCGATACTACTCAGCAGACTTCGAACGCGTATTCGGAATGCCTCTGGAGGAAGGCTGGCAGGACTGGATTCGCTTCGAGCGTGACTTCCAGACACGCAACCTTGAGCGGGTACAGGAACACCCAATCACGCCGTATCGCGCCCTGACCAGCCGTGCACTCGGCTCAGTGTCGCGGTCCTTCCTCGATGAAGAGAAAGGACTGCTTTATGGAGCGTTCCGTTATCCTGGCGTCATTGGCCACATTGGTGCATTGAGCCTTGAGGATGGTTCCATCCGCCAGCTCGCAGACCTGAAAGGAGCGATGCTCTACCGTGTCACCTCCACGGCATTCGACCGCGAATCGGGCACCCTCTTCTACACCACAGACAACTACTCGATGCGCGACATCGTGGCGCTTGATGTCAACAGTGGCAACGAGCGGATACTGCTTAAGGATGCGCGCATCGGCGAGATGGCCTTCAACCCCGCCGATCGGTCACTAATTGGGGTGCGCCACCTGAATGGTCTCGCAACTCTTGTACGAATTCCGTTCCCATACGACAGCTGGAACCAAGTGCACACCTTCCCTTACGGGGTTGTGCCCTATGATTTGGATATCTCGCCCGATGGAAAGATGTTGTCAGCGTCCATCAGCGAAGTGAACGGGGACCAGTTCCTGCGCCTGTGGGAAGTGGACCAGTTACTCGCGGGCAACGTGCAGGCCCACCGCCAGTTCGACTTCGGTCAAGCCGTACCTGAAGGCTTTGTGTTCTCCCCGGATGGAAAGTATGTGTACGGGAGCAGTTACTACACCGGCGTATCGAACATTTTCCGCTTCGACATCGAGACCGGAGAAATGGCGGCGGTGACCAATGCCGAAACGGGCTTCGTCCGACCTATACCGCGGGCTGATGGCCAACTGGTGGCCTACAGCTACACGGGGGCGGGCTTCACGCCTGTACTGATTGACCCCCAGCCTCTGGAGTCGGTCAGTGCGATAACCTTCCTCGGCGCTGAGCTCGCTCGCAAACACCCGGTGGTGACAACCTGGCAGGTAGCGCCACCAAGTACCGTCAACCCGGATGAGCTGATTACTGGGTCTGGTCCTTATGTGCCGCTTCGTGAACTTGGTCTTCAAAGCCTGTATCCGGTGCTACAGGGTTACAAGGAAACCATCGGCCTCGGTGTTCACGCCAACATCGCAGACCCCCTCAATCTGGCCAACCTGGGCATCACGGTTGCGTACACGCCGGATGGTGGCCTGCCCTCGAATGAGCGCGGACACATCGCGCTACGGTACCAATACCTTTCATGGCGCGCTGGATTGTCCTGGAACAGGTCGGACTTCTACGACATTTTTGGTCCAACTCAACGTAGCCGCAAAGGCATGGCGGCCACGCTCGGCTATGACCATTCCATCGTCTTCGACAGCCCGCGCACACTGGACTGGCGTACTGACTTCGCGATTTACACCAATCTGGATACGCTCCCGGACTTCCAGAATATCGGCACGGCTTTCGACCGTCTCATCTCGCTTCAGACGGGGCTTCATTTCTCCCATACCCTACGTTCCCTCGGGGCAGTGGACGATGAAAAGGGTGTGACCTGGAACGCAGTCGCGAACTTCAGCAATGCTGGCGGGGAAACCGTGGCCACCGTGCGTGGTGCTTATGACTTCGGCATTCCCCTGCCCATGGACCACTCCTCCATCTGGTTCCGGAGCGCACTCGGCTTCGGCTTCGGCAACCGCACCAACCCGTTTGCCAATCACTATTTCGGCGGCTTCGGGAACAACTATGTGGACAGTGGGTCGATCAAACGCTACCGCGAGCATTTCTCGTTCCCGGGATTCGAAATCAACGAACTGGGTGGCCGCAATTTCGCAAGGCACACTGTCGAACTGAACCTGCCCCCGAAGGTCTTCGAGAATGTCGGTTCTCCGGGCGCATACCTGACATGGCTGCGCCCTGCCCTGTTTGTCTCCTTGCTGTCGACAGAGCCCGACAGCACCTTGCGGCGGCGCAACTATGCGACTGTCGGCACGCAGATTGACTTGCGGTTCACGGTTTTGCACTGGTTCGACATGACCTTGTCGGCAGGATATGCCGTCGGCTTCCAGGGGCGGGACCGCGCCGGTAGCGAGTGGATGCTTTCGCTGAAGATACTCTGAGTGAGCGCTGATTTTCTCATCGGCCTGGCAATTGGCATTTTGCCGGTTCTGGGGTTTCTTGCTGCTCTGTTAGCGCTGGACAGTTTCAAGCTCGTCAGCCTCAAGTCAGTCATTTTTGTCATCCTCGCGGGGACCTGCGTGGCTGGGCTCAGCTACCTCGTTAACCAACAACTGGTAGCACTGTTCGATGTGGATCGGACCATGCTGTCGCGGTACATCGCGCCCTTGGTCGAGGAGATCCTGAAGGGGGCTGTCATCGTCGCCCTTATCCGGGCTCGGCGCATAGGGTTCCTGATCGATGCGGCCATATTCGGCTTTGCGGTTGGCGCGGGCTTCGCCGTAATCGAGAACGTGTATTACCTGCGTATGTTTCCCGATGAGCATGTTGGTGTCTGGATTGTGCGTGGTTTCGGCACCGCAATCATGCACGGTGGCGCTACCGGAATTTTCGCCATGATGGGGTTGGCGGTGGTCGACAAGGGTGGCTCAGCAGGGGTGGCCGCCTTTACACCGGGCATGATTGTTGCGGTGGTGTTGCATTCGATTTTCAATCACTTCTTCTTCTCACCCATCTTCTCAACCCTGGGAATCCTGGTCATCCTGCCGCCACTGATGTACATGATTTTCCAGGAGAGCGAGAAGGAGATGCGACTTTGGCTAGGCACCGGCTTCGATACCGACGCGGAGTTGCTTGCATTAATCAACTCCGGGCAGCTGTCCGATTCACCTGTCGGGCGTTACCTGCACGAACTACGAGACAGATTTCACGGACCAATTGTGGCTGACTTGTTGTGCTATCTTCGCCTCTACACGGAGCTTTCCTTGCGAGCAAAAGGCTTGCTGATGATGCGCGAAGCGGGATTCAATCCGGAGCCGGATAATCTCGTCAAGTCGATGTTCCAGGAATTGAAATATCTGGAAGCTAGCATCGGCACCGTCGGCAGACTTGCCATCGAGCCATTGCTTCGCATCAGCCACAAGGAACTGTGGCAAATGTACATGTTAGGCAAATAACCATGAAGGATGGGAGCCCCATGGATACAGATGCATTATTGGCGTCAATCTCGGAATCTGGCGCGCATTTCGGAATGAACATTGTCGCCGCGATTGCAATCTTCTTGATTGGACGATGGATTACCAAAGCGCTGAAAGGCCTCGTCATCAAGGCAATGGAACGAGCAAGCGTAGAACCAGTGCTGGTTAAGTTCGCAGCGAATATCGTCCACACCATCCTGCTGGTGTTTGTGGTTCTGGCAGCCGTCGGGCAGCTGGGCGTGCAGACGACTTCACTGATTGCGATCATCGGTGCCGCTGGCCTCGCCGTAGGGCTGGCATTACAGGGTTCGCTGGCCAATTTTGCGGCGGGCGTGCTCCTCATCATCTTCCGGCCCTACCGGATTGGGGACTTCGTGGAGGGAGGAGGCGTCGCGGGTGTGGTCGAAGAAGTACAGATTTTCACCACCATACTCAAGTCGCCGGACAACAAGCGCATCGTCGTACCCAATGGTCAGATGATGGGCGGCACGATTGTCAATTATTCGTCCCACCCGACTCGCCGTGTGGACCTGACTGCGAGTGTCAGCTACGACGATGATGCCGACAAGGTGCGAGTAACATTGGCCAGCATTCTTGACGCGGATGAGCGCGTGCTCAAAGACCCGGCACCAACCATCAAGATGCATGCCCACGGTGACTCAAGCATTGACTGGATTGTTCGCCCCTGGGTGAATACCGAGGATTACTGGGCGGTCTATTGGGACTTGACGGAGGCCATCAAGAAGCGTTTTGACAAGGAAGGCATCAGCATCCCGTTCCCACAGCGCGATGTGCACCTGTATCACCACGACAAGGACTGATGCCCGCGCCTGCGGAGGCCACTACGGCCTCCCAGGCGTGCTCGTCGTAATGTCCGTCACCGGACTGCGCGTCGCGCAATAGCTGACCCCACAAGCTGAAGAGATCCGGTCCACCCTGGGCCAGTGATTGCCTTTCAATCTGGTTTGCATGGTCGTGTCCGCAGGCATAGTCGCGGCGTACGGTCCCAGCGAGGCAACGCTCAGCGACCTCGTCTGCGCTCGCCAACATCATCGCATCGTCAACCAGCCCAAGGGTGAACAAGGCACGTATACCCAGCGCCTCGGCACCGCCTTCGTACAATGATGGCGAGGTACCTTCGGCATAGCGCACAAGCCCTGCGTTCCACAGGTGCGCTGCTTCATGGGCAATCAATTGATGCAAGCGCCGCTCAGCCCAAGGGGAATCTTCTTGCCACTCCGTTCCATGCACCCCGACGTGGATCTGCCCAGGGAGTGCCGCACCCCTTAGTTCCGTAACATCGGAGTGCGGATGAAAACTTATCAACACCTGCACCGGAACCCCCAGCTCGAGCTCGAAGCGCTCGCGGTACACTTCAAGAATGCTAGGGAGGTGCCGCATGGTGGAATAGCTCATCCACTCCGGTAGCGCCGGATCGACCAGGTAACGGATGCCGCCGCCCTCATTCCAATCTGCGAGTCCGAGCACGATGTAGGTTGGTTTGCTGGCCACCATACCCACGGCATCAAGATACCCCGAATAGATCGCAGTCCAGCCGTTGGTGAAACGTACAGCATGGTCATACCTGCGCGGGTGTGAATCGGCTTCCAGGTTGACTCTCACCTCCACCGCTAGCTGAGCTTCCGCACCGTCGTCTACTTGCACAAGCTGGGCAGCCCCGTCACGCGCAATGACATACCCTGCAGTCAGAACCTCCCATCTGCGCTCCCTGAAATACCCGCCTGTCTCGTGAAATCGCAAAGTCTCAATGGGGGTGGAAGACAGGTAAGCCAGAGTCATATGAGAGCCCGAAACTTCTCCCAACTCCATTGATATCTCCGGGGTGTCAGCCGCAGGTCGTGATTCACACCCGCACAGTGCCAACGCAACTGCGAGGGGCAGCGCCCATCTGGTCATGCCCGTTGACGTACCAGCCAATAGAGCACCGCACCTGCGAGCAGAAACACGGAAGTCACCATCACAGACTGGGCGCTCACTTGGGTCAGCAAGAGGCCGCAGACCAGGAATGCCCCCACTGGTATGGACCAGCCACCGGGAGTTCGGAAGGCGTCCGTCTGGAACCCATGGCGCTTCCTCAATCTCGGCATGGCCGCGATGCAGCCCATGTAGATGAGTACCCGTACCAGTGCGCTCATGGCAGCAAGCCAGATGAAGGAACCATAGACAGCAAGCACAAAGACCAGCACGGCCAGAAATACCACTGAGTTGCGCGGCGTCCGGTGATGAGGGTGAACCTCCGAGAACCAGCGCGGCAAGCCGCCCTCTCGCGCCATCGAGTAGGTGATGCGCGGTGCAGTGAACATCGTCCCCGCGATGTTCCCGCCGACAGAAACGACGATACCGGCGGTCAGAAGTATGGCGCCCACAGGCCCAAACAACACTGCCCCTACCTCGACCAATGCACGCTCGGAGGTGGCAAGGTCCGGCAACACGGCAACTGCAACGGTCTGCACCGCCACATATAGGAGTGTGACCAGCCCGAGCGCCCAGAACAACGCCCGTGGAACATCACGCGACGGGTTGCGGGTTTCCCCGGCAGGCACCACTGCTGCCTCCCAGCCTACAAACGCATAGATCACCAACAAGGCTGCAGTGCCGATATCCATTGCGGCAGGGAATGGCGTGCTTGCGAGTGGCAGCGCCTCACCGTCGATACGTGTAATCCCGAACACTACCAGCAAGATGAGAGGCAAGAACTTCAGAACCGTCAGTACACCGATTGACCGCATGGCCTCGCGGACACCGATCACATTGACCCAAGCCAACGCGCCGACAATGACAGCCATGAGCAGCACGCGCTCCACACCGCCGGTAGCGCCTTCCCAGAAAAACGCGATAGAGGCGACCAACAGGTTCAGGTTGGCCGCGAACGCGGTCACGCGCGCAACGTAGAACGCCCAACCGGTCTGGAACCCAGCCAAGGGCCCGAACGCGGACTGCATGTACAGAATGGGACCACCGGTACTGCGGAAATAACTTGCCAACTCCGCGAAGCACAAGATGACCGCGCCGAGCAACAAACCGCAGCCCACGAATACCAAAGGGCTCCACGGCCCAAGCAGTGCCGCAGCACCCGCCGGTACGCCGAAAATGCCAGCGCCAACCATGCTGTTGACCGCCAACAGCCAGATGCCCCAGACCCCCAACTGGCGTACCAGCTTCTCCTGGCCTGCATCACTCGCGCCCACGATTCTATCTGTCAATTGGTTCCAAGCGAATCAAGCGGCCGTTGCGATCATCCGTCAGGACATAAATCAATCCGTCGGGCCCAACCCGCACATCGCGGATCCTCCCATGCGTGCGGTCCAGCAACTTCTCCTCTTCGATTTCGACGTGACCATCAAAGCGGATACGTACAACCTGCTGGTGGGCAAGTGCACCAACGAAAAAATCATTCCGCCAAGTCGGAAATGCATCGCCCACGTAAATGGCGAGCCCACTTGGAGCAATGGAAGGGGTCCACTGCTTTACCGGCGGCTCCATTCCTGCCTGCTGGTGTGTGATTTCACTTATGGTGCGGCCGTTGTACTCGATTCCGAATGTCGCAACCGGCCATCCATAGTTCCGTCCTCGACGCACCAGATTCAACTCATCTCCGCCGCGAGGGCCATGTTCGTGTGACCAGATATCCCCAGTCTCCGGGTGTACCGCAATGCCCTGTGCATTCCGGTGTCCGACGGACCAGTTGGCATCATGGACCTCGGGGTTCCCGACAAATGGATTATCCTTCGGAATACTGCCGTCATCGTTCAGGCGAAGTACAACACCGATATTGTCCGAAAGCTCCTGGGCGCGGTCCTGAACGCCCCGGTCACCGACCGTGACGAACATGTAACCGTCATTGTCGAATACGATGCGCGATCCATGATGGCGTCCCCGCGGAGCACAGGCATCCGCTTCATAGAGTTCCTCGAACCCGTGCAATGCGCCATCACGCCATACGCCCCGGCCCACTGCCGTGGTGTTTCCTGACTCCGTACACCGCTTGGAGTAACTCAGGTAAACCAATCCGTTGTCGGAAAATCTGGGGTGGAGGACCACATCAAGCAAACCACCTTGACCCTCCGCATGAACCGGGGGCACCCCTGATACTGGGTGGTCAAGCAGTTGCCCATCACGGACAAACCGCAACCGCCCGGGTCGTTCGGTGATTAGCCAACCACCATCCGGAAGAAAAGCGATACTCCACGGATGCTCAAGCCCTTCAAGTAGGGTGGCTGTCCGGAAGGAGTGGTGGGTGGACTGATAGGTTTCGGCCACAACCGGCCCTGCAACGGTCACACCGACTACTATCACACCATAAACTAGTGCCTTCATGGTCGTCGACTCCATACCTGCGAAATCCATGGGAAGGTGATATTCTGGCCCCATGATAACGGATACGCGGTTGAATGCCATGCGAACTCTGAACACTGTTGTCGTGATATTCCTCCTGACGGCAATCCCATTGGAGGCGCATGCCTACATCGATCCCGTCACGGGCAGCCTGATAATCCAGGGCCTGATTGCCGGCGTAGCAGCAGTCATGGCAGGTGTTCGCAGTATCAGGGAACGCATTATCGCGCTGTTTACGCGCAAACCCATCCCGCCTCAGGACGAAGACTGACACCCGCCTTGCAGGAGCGATGATTCTTGACGACCGTGTCCCGCGACCCAGGCTCCTTCCGAGACCCATCCGGCTACGTTTTCCATCTTGATCAACGAGTCCTTAGGACGGTCAACTCGACCGCGAGCGAAAGCTTCATTGCGTTAGAGAACTGCGGGCTGCTCGATGAACTGATTGGCCGCGGATTGCTTATCCCGACGACGCGGGTGGATATCGACAACGACCTGCGCAGACTCCTGTGCGGGCCACGTGGGGAGACACCGGCAGTTGTCCTCGAACATCCCCGCCTTCAGTTGGTGACATACCCCTACGAGTGGACGTTCACTCAGCTCAAGGACGCAGCGCTCAAGCATCTAGAGCTCCAGACGGTGGCACTGGACCGAGGCTTCGTGCTGTCGGATGCGACTCCTTATAACATGCAGTTCAATAACGGTAGACCAATCCACGTCGACATTCTCTCGCTCCGGCCGTACCGGGAGGGAGAACCGTGGGCGGGGTACAACCAGTTCACCAGACTGTTCCTAGTGCCACTCTTGCTCGAGGCTTGGAGCGGCATCCCGTTCCAGCCATTCCTGAGGGGTTCCATTGACGGTATCGACTTGGCGACTGCCACAGCGCTATTACCGGCTTGGCGCAGGTGGCTCACCTTGAGTGGCATCATGCATATCACCCTGCAAGCCAAGTCGCAGCGGGTGACCTCATCGGATTCTGTCACGGTTAGCGGTACGCCGGAACTGGCAAGAGGCCGATATAGAGTATTGCTCACGGAGATGCATCGGTTGATAGCAAGCTTGGAGTCTGCTCGAAAGCAAGGGACCTATTGGCAACAGTACGCATCGGTGAACAGTTACTCCGATGACACTAGGAACTCGAAGCGGCAGTTCGTCGCGAACTTCGTACAGCTCGAAGGCGTGACGTCCGTTTGGGACCTGGGTGGAAACTCGGGCGATTTTTCCATTGCCGCTCTGGATGCTGGCGCATCATTCGCAGCAGTCCTGGATAGCGACCTTGACGCGCTTGAATATGCATACCAACAGACCAGGCAGAGGTATCCCGGCATGCTGCCTCTGGTCATGAACTGTGTCGATCCAAGCCCCAGCCTGGGTTGGCGGTTGAGCGAGCGCAAGGATTTATCCCAGCGTGGACGCCCCGATGCGATATTTGCTCTCGCGCTCATCCACCATATGACCATCGGACAGAACATTCCATTGCGAGAAGCCGTCCAGTGGATTACAAGCCTTGCACGCAGTGGGATTATCGAATTTGTCCCGAAGAGCGACATTATGGTTAGGCAGATGCTCCAGTCACGTGAGGATATCTTCGTAGACTATGGCTTGGAGACCTTCCGTGCTTACTTGGGTGAATTCGCGGATATCACCGATGAGCGCGAGCTATCGGCTGGGGGCCGCGTCCTTTTCAGCTTCAGGTGCAACTGAGCGTGAGAACTTGGACGTTGTATTTTTCTGCGATGTTGCTGGCAATTCTATTGCCGCACTTATTGGATGTCGGTTACTCGCTGGCCAGCTTCGAGACACTGGTCGTCGGTTCTGTGGCAGTTTTAATGGGTATTGCATTGTCCGCCCTCGCCGCACGCTCAAGGGCGTTTAGTTCATTCATACTGGCCTTCTTGGGCTATTGGTTGGTAGACGCGTACTTCATATCAATCGATGTCATTGCCATTGCGGTCCTGCCGATTCTTTACTTCTTACTCCGCTCCGCTTGGGGTGAGGGAGTACGACGAGGTGTCGGTACCTTCGCGGTGGTCTTCCTGCTGGCTGCGGTTGTATCGTACAACCAAGAAATACTGGACACTCCGCTTCCGACCTACCCGATCGAAAACACCTCAACACCCTTATTCCTGCACATCATCATTGACGAGAATGCCTCTCATGCCGCAATGGCTGAGATTCATCCTGCCCTCGCGTCAAGCAGATTGTTGCAGGACTATACGGATCGAGGATTCACAATCTTCGAGTCGACACGTGCGACCTCCGGTTCGACTGTCAGGTCCCTGAGTGCCACGTTCGGGGGGGATGTCGATCGGCATAGGGGCCAATTCAGTTACTCTATCGTAAATGCAGGTTATCCCGGCATTCTCCGCGAGTTTGGCTATGATGTCACGATCGTCCAGAGCAATTTCCTAGAATTGTGTGATCCGGAAGTCGCCTCCTGCCACACCTACAACCGCAACATCAGCGGTCGCCAGATGGCCAGATTCGGAACGTTGAATGGTGGAAGGTTGCGAATCGTGGTCGATGTATTGAGGGCGGATTACCTGAGCACAAAGTCCGTGCGTGGTATCGCCCTTTTGCATGGTCTGGGGTTAGGCGACATGAGGGGGAAAGTAGTCTTTCCGCGACCGGTCACCATGCTAGGGCTCTTGGATGACCTTGATTCCCATTTCGGAACGCGCAGGGATGGAAAGGCATATCTGATACACCTGATGCTCCCCCATTTTCCGTATGTACTAGATTCGGAATGTGGGTTGGCCAGCAGGGACAGGTGGGTCGTTCTGGACCTGCTGAGTGGGCAGATTCCCCCACACCTCTCAGCAGCCCTTATAGAAGAAACCTATGCTGAGCAAGTCCTTTGCACTCACGCACGCATCATGCGAGTCGTTGATATCGTGAGTGCATCGAATCCCGATGCCATCATCCTCATCCAGGGAGACCACGGCCTCCGGCTCGACAGCATGCATCATGTACCGGAGCCTGATGAAATGTCATCCCTCGATGTCCAACGACATCTCGATCTCCTTTTCACCCTGAAAGCGCCATGGTTGGAACATGGTGTCATTTCCACCATTGATACGCTTCCAGACAGGTTGCGTAAGACCGTCATCGATTGCCTTGGCCAGCCAAGTCAGGCCTGCGAACCCTTACGCTGAATTGCGGCTAAACGCCAAACCCAAGTCATGGCCCTCAACCTTGACTATATCCCCAGGACCAAACTCACCCTGCAGGATGCGTTGCGCCAACGGGTTTTCCAGTTGTTGCTGGATGGCTCGCTTCAAGGGCCTTGCGCCATAGACCGGGTCGAACCCCGCTTTGCCGAGCCTTTCCAGTGCAGACTGACTGACCTCAAGCGTGATATCCCGCTCGGAAAGACGCGCGCGCAGAAAATCGAGTTGGATGTCCGCGATACGCCGGATTTCGTCCTGCCCTAGTGGATGGAACACGACCACGTCGTCCACACGATTCAGGAACTCCGGGCGGAAGTGTTGGACAAGTGTTTCCATGACAGCATCCTTCATGCGCGCATAGTTCTCCTCACCCGCCATCTCCTGAATGACCTGCGATCCGAGGTTGGAAGTCATCACGATGACGGTGTTGCGGAAGTCAACAGTGCGTCCCTGTCCATCCGTCAAGCGACCGTCGTCCAGTACCTGCAACAGTATGTTGAACACATCCGGGTGGGCTTTCTCGATCTCATCCAGAAGAATGACGGAGTAAGGGCGGCGGCGTACGGCTTCCGTGAGGTATCCGCCCTCCTCATATCCGACATAGCCAGGAGGTGCACCAATCATCCGTGCCACCGAGTGCTTCTCCATGAACTCGCTCATGTCGATTCGAACCAGCGCATCCTCGGTGTCAAACAGGAAGTGTGCCAGGGCTTTGGTCAACTCCGTCTTACCCACTCCGGTTGGTCCGAGAAACATGAACGAACCACTGGGACGATTGGGATCGGAAAGGCCCGCCCGGGTACGGCGGATGGCATTTGAAACCGCGCTGACCGCTTCTTTCTGCCCCACAACGCGCTGGCCCAGCGCTTCCTCCATGCGTAGAAGCTTGTCGCGCTCGCCTTCCAGCATCTTTGAAACCGGGATGCCGGTCCACTTGGAAACCACCTCCGCCACTTCCTCATCGGACACGCGGTTGCGCAGCAGCTTGAACTCGGTTGTTGACGCAGACTCCGCCGATTTGAGCTGCTTTTCCAACTCCGGGATGCGGCCGTACTGCAATTCCGACATGCGCGCCAAGTCGCTGGCGCGATGCGCCGTCTCCAATTCCAGGCGTGCGCGTTCCAGTGCTTCCTTGATGTGTGTACTGCCCTGGACGGCTGCCTTCTCCGAACGCCAGATTTCCTCAAGGTCCGCGAACTCCCGCTCAAGCCGGGCGAGTTCCTCGTCCAACTGCGCCAGACGTTTCTTCGATGAATCGTCGGTTTCCTTCTTGAGCGCTTCTCGCTCGATTTTCAGCTGAATCATGCGTCGCTCCAAGCGGTCGAGCTCCTCTGGCTTGGAGTCAATTTCCATGCGAATCCTGCTGGCTGCCTCGTCGATGAGATCGATTGCCTTGTCGGGCAACTGTCGATCGCTGATGTAACGATGCGATAGTGTCGCGGCAGCAACGATGGCCGGATCGGTGATGTCCACGCCGTGATGGACTTCATATCGCTCTTTAAGGCCGCGCAGGATGGCGATGGTGTCCTCGACACTGGGTTCGGCCACGAAAACCTTCTGGAATCGACGCTCGAGGGCTGCATCCTTTTCGATGTACTTTCGGTATTCGTCCAGCGTGGTTGCACCGATGCAATGGAGTTCACCGCGTGCCAGCGCAGGCTTGAGCATATTGCCGGCATCCATCGAACCCTCGGCCTTGCCCGCGCCCACCATGGTGTGCACCTCGTCAATGAACAGGATGATGCGGCCCTCCTGTTTCGAGAGGTCACTGAGAACAGCCTTGAGGCGTTCCTCGAACTCTCCGCGGAACTTCGCACCCGCAATGAGCGATCCCATGTCCAGCGAAAGCAAACGCTTGTCCTTGAGGCCCTCGGGCACCTCGCCGTTGACGATACGCTGGGCCAGCCCTTCGACAATGGCGGTTTTACCCACGCCTGGCTCTCCAATCAGCACCGGGTTGTTCTTTGTGCGGCGTTGCAGAACCTGAATCGCGCGACGAATTTCCTCGTCCCTGCCGATGACCGGGTCGAGCTTGCCCTGCTCTGCGCGCTCGGTCAGATCAATGGTGTACTTCTCCAGTGCCTGCCGCTGCTCCTCCGCGTTGGGATCCTGCACCGACTGTCCACCTCGAACTTCATCGATGGCTTTCTCGAGCGCACCCTTGACCGCACCTGCCTGTGTGAGCGCCTCGGCGAGCTGGCCACCAGCTTCCATCGCCGCCAGCAAGAACAGTTCCGAGGAGATGTACTGGTCTTTTCGCTTCTGTGCGAACTTGTCGCACAAGTTGAGAATCTTCCCCAGTTCGTTCGACACATGAACCTCACCTGCATTGCCCTCTACCCTGGGCATCCGGTCCAGGGTGTCTCCCAATTGGGAACGAAGCCGGTTCACATTGACACCGGCAGCAGCAAGCAGCGGCCGCACTCCCCCGCCCTCTTGGTCCAGCAGGGCGACCATGAGGTGGGCTGGCTCGATGAAGGCGTGATCGCGCCCGACGGCAAGCGACTGCGCGTCGGAAATCGCCATCTGGAACTTGCTTGTCAGTTTGTCGAGGCGCATGGCTGTGTCCTGGAATGCATGAATAAGCCCGATATTGGGCCTGTCCGCGCAGGAATCAAGCCCTGCTCACCCTCAGTGCAAGAAGGTATGACCCAGGTAGATGACCGTGATACCGGCCAGAATGAGGGCGACCTGCGCCACGGACGTGCGGGTATCCGAACGGCGGTGCATGGCGGGAATCAGGTCAGCAATGGCCACATAGATGAAACTCGAAGCGGCAACCGCCAGGACATAGGGTAAGACATGCTCTACGCCAGCAAGCGCGAAGTACCCCAGGGCGCCGCCCACGACCGTCGTGAGGCTTGCAGCAATATTGAATAAAAAGGCCTTGGCTCGGCCATATCCAGCATGGAGCAACACCGCCAAGTCGCCGACTTCCTGCGGAATTTCATGGGCGATAACGGCCAGTGCGGTCACAACGCCAAGGTGAAAATCGGTGAGGAACGCCGCAGCGATGAGCACACCGTCGATGAAGTTGTGCATACCATCGCCGACCAGGACCATCATGCCGGCAGCGCGGTCCCGGTGATGGTCCTCAACTGCATGCACATCGCAGTCTTCGTGATGGCAATGCCGCCACAGCAAAACCTTTTCCAGGATGAAAAACCCGACGAGGCCCGCCAACACCGCGAAGCCAACCAGATGGAAATCGCCAACCTCGGGATGGGAAAGGGCATGCGGCAACAAGGCGAGAAACGCCGCGCCCAACAGTGCTCCGGTGGCGAAGCTGACGAAGTGCGGCAATAGCCGGTTTCTGCGCGTTTCGTCCAACAACAGGAAGGCCGCCGCCGCGACTGCAGACACGACGCCGCCGAGAAGACAAAACAACAAAATCGCAAACAGCAGGCTCATGCTTTGGTTACCATCTCCATCCACACCAAGGTTGCCATTCTCGCGGTTTCGTCGCCGCGGCGATAGGAGTAAAAGCGGCTCGGCTCACTGACGGTGCACCACGAACCGCCACTGATGGCGGTGAGCCCCAAAGTCATCAAGCGCCGACGCGCAAGTCCTGCAAGGTCTGCATGCCACCGGTCGTCCCTCCCTGGTCGGAATTGCGCCCCCGCACCCGGATCTCCTATGAGCAAGGCTTCACGAACCTCCGGGCCTACTTCGAATGCATCCCAGCCAATCGCCGGCCCCAGCCACGCGCTCAAGCGCGCCGGGGCCAAGGCCATGGCTTCGACTGTTGCCTCGAGGACACCCGCTGCCAAGCCACGCCATCCGGCGTGCGCGACAGCCACTGCACTCCCGTCTTGAGCCGCAAAAACCACCGGCAGGCAGTCTGCAGTGCGCACCGCCAAGACGATTCCAGGCAGCGTTGCGACTGCCGCATCACCGACCAGATTCTGTTCACCCGCGCGTGGCCTGACAACCTCGCGGCCATGAACCTGCTGCAGCCAGCAGGGCTCCGCCGGTAGCTCGTGGGGCAAAGACTCTCCCTTGAGCGTCAGGACGGCGCGCACATGACCAGGCACCGGCCATTCAGGCGCCAGCATCTTCTCTCAGTGTCGCAATCACCTGCTCAAAATCAGCAGGAAGTGGCGCTTCAAATTCGGCAGGCGCTCCTGTTCCGGGATGCGTGAACGACAGGCGGGCTGCGTGCAGTGCTTGGCGTCGAAACGACCGTAGCGCCTCAATCAGCGCTTCGGACGGAGCTGACGGCAGAAGCTGGCGACGACCGTATACAGGGTCACCCACAATCGGGTAACGGCGGTGGGCGAGATGAACGCGTATCTGATGCGTCCTGCCGGTTTCCAGTTTGACTGCCAGCAACGCGTGCGCACGAAAGCGCTCGATGACGGTGAAATGCGTGACCGCAGCGCGACCCTGATCGCGTATGGCCATCCTGGTACGGTCGGTTGGGTGGCGCCCAATGGGTTCATCGATGGTGCCGCCCCCGGTGGGAACCCCATTGACCAAGGCTCGATACTCGCGAGCGATTTCCCTGGCCTGCATCATTTCGACCAAGCGGGTGTGGATGGGTACCGTACGACCGATGACCAGCAGGCCCGAGGTGTCCTTATCCAGCCTGTGTACCAAGCCAGCCCTCGGGAGGCGGACCAGCTCCGGGGCAAAATTCAGCAGTGCGTTGACCAAGGTCCCCTGCCGATTTCCTGCACCGGGATGCACGACCAGGCCTGAGGGCTTGTTGATGACAATCAGATGCGGGTCTTCGTAGACGACATCCAGCCCTATGGGCTCTGGAAGGTCGTCCCCGACCGGCTCCAGGGTCGTGGCGAGCACCACTTTGGCACCAGCAGGGACCGGATCGCGCGGACGGACCACCTTTCCATCCAGTGTGACCTGACCATCCTTGATCCAGCGCTGGATGCGTGACCTGGAGAATTCGGGCCAAAGGGCCGCCAAGGCGATGTCTGCGCGCGCACCTGCCTGCTCCGCAGGAACCAGCGCCTCACGGCGCAATGATTCACCCCTCATCCCGAGACCCACTGGCCGCCATGGCCAGCGGCCGGTAGAATGCTGAACTTCCGCAAGTCATCTTGGTCTCCTATATCCATGTTCAAGCGTACCGTTGTCCTGCTTTGCCTGTCCATCGCCCTAACAGCGCTTACCGCGTGTTCCGGTTCCCGTACCCAGGTAGACATGACCAGGATGGATGCACCGGCCTTGTATGCAGGGGCGCAGAGGGCCATCGACGTCAACAACTTCGGATTGGCAGTGGTCATGTTCCAGCAGCTGGAATCCCGCTTCCCGTTCAGCGCGGAAGCACAGCAAGCGCAACTGGAAATCATCTTCGCACACTACAAAGCCCGCAGCTTCGAGCAGGCGGAGGCAGCAGCGGACAGATTGCTACGCGAGCAGCCGCGGCATCCCGATATGGACTATGTGCATTACCTGCGCGGACTGATCAACTTTGACCGCAGTCTGAATGTGATGGATGCAGCTTTCGGTGTGGACCCCGCCCGGCGCGACCCGTCACTGGCGCGCCAATCCTTCCAGAGTTTCCAATTGCTGGTCACCAGCTATCCCGCCAGCCGCTACGTGCCGGACGCGCAGCAACGCATGGTGTTCCTGCGTAACCAGCTTGCGCGTCACGAGTTGTATGTTGCGCGCTACTACATGACCTTGAGTGCTTGGGTCAGTGCCGCCACCCGTGCGCGAACCGTCATCGAACAGTACGACGAGACACCCAGCGCGATTGAGGCGCTGGTCATCCTGCACAATGCCTACCGCAATCTGGAAATGAATGATTTGGCGGATGATGTCGCCCGCGTGATTGCGCTGAACCACCCGGAGGCGAGCTCACGCCTCAGCGGTAGCCGGAGGTAATCGGGTAGCGCCGGTCGCGACCGAAAGCGCGTCCGGTGATCCGCACTCCCGGGGCGGCCTGGCGCCGTTTGTACTCATTCCTCCGGATCAGGGAGACCACATGCGCGACAGCATCGGCATCGTGCCCTCTCCGTACCATTTCCTCTTGTGACAATTCCAGTTCGATGGCATCGCGGATGATGGCATCCAACTCCGCATAGGGCGGCAGGGTATCCTGGTCCAACTGGCCAGGTGCGAGTTCGGCGCTGGGTGGCCGCTCGATGGACCGTCGAGGAATCACCACTTCATCACCGTTGCGCCACCGGGCTAGGGCATAGACCAGGGTCTTGCTGCAATCCTTCAGTGGTGCAAAGCCACCTGCCATGTCGCCGTAAAGCGTGGAGTATCCGACAGCGAACTCGCTCTTGTTGCCCGTCAACAGCAACAACCATCCGAACTTGTTCGACAAGCCCATCAGGATGGTGCCGCGCACGCGCGCTTGAAGGTTCTGCTCTGCCGTGTCCACGGGCTTCGACCCGAATGAGGGCGAAAGTGACTCCAGTAACGCACTGTAGGCCGGCTCTATGCTGATTTCGCGATGCGTGGTCCCCAGTGTATGGGCAAGTAATGCACCATCCTCCACGCTCATGGCCGAAGTATGGCGTGATGGCATCATCACGGTCTGCACGCGGTCTGCACCGAGTGCATCCACCGCCAGCGTCGCCACCAGCGCGGAGTCAATACCACCAGACAGGCCGAGCACCACACCCGGAAACGCGTTCTTTTCCACGTAATCCCGGATGCCCAGCGTAAGGGCGTGCCAGACGCTCTCTTCCATGCCCTGTTCTGCCGCCAGTTCGCCCCCTGCAACCACAACGTGGCCCGCCGGATCACGTTCGAGCTCAGCGACGGCGACTGCCTCGACGAAGGATGGCGCGCGAACCCGTACTTCCGCGTTCCCGTCCATCACGATGGACCCACCGTCGAACACCAGCTCGTCCTGGCCGCCGACGAGATTCACACTCACAACGGGTACGCCGGTCTCGCGGGCACGGCTTCCGAAGATGTTCTGCTCGCGGTGGGCTTGCCGCCCTATCTGGAATGGAGAGGCGCTGATGTTCACAAGGACCTCCGCGCCGGCGTTGACCGAATCCTGGCTGGGCCCCTGAAACCAGAGATCCTCGCAAATGGTGAGGCCAATCCGCATACCAGCGAACTCCACCACGCAAGGTTCATGGCCGGGTGTGAAGTAGCGCTTTTCGTCGAAGACCGCGTAATTGGGAAGCAAGGTTTTGCGATACTTGCCGACGATGCGTCCATCGTGCACGAGGAAAGCGCTGTTGAAGCAGTCGTCACCTTCCCATTCCGGCAAGCCGATGATGACACCAATCCCATTGACCTCGTCACGCACGCGAGTGAGGCCAGCCGCAACCCGCTCACGCAGGCCAGCGTGAAGCAATAGGTCCTCGGGAGGGTAGCCGGTAAGCGTGAGCTCCGGGAAGATGACGATATCCGCATGCAACACGTCGCGCGCGTGCGCAGCGGTGGCGACGATGCGCGACACGTTGCCGGTGACATCACCGACCAGGAGGTCAAGCTGCGCGAGCGCGAGCTTCACACGGGCTGTCGTCAGGACAGCGCCTTCAGCATGGCCTCGCCCAATTCAGCGGGTGAACGTACCGTGCTGACGCCAGCGGCCTCGAGTGCTGCGAACTTCTCCGCAGCTGTGCCCTTGCCCCCGGAGATGATGGCGCCGGCATGGCCCATACGCTTTCCGGGTGGTGCGGTGACGCCCGCGATATACGCGACCACCGGCTTCGAGACATGGTCCTTGATGAACTCGGCAGCGGCTTCCTCGTCACTGCCGCCGATTTCGCCGACCATGATGATGCCATCGGTGGCCGCATCCGCTTCGAACATGCGTAGGACATCGATGAACCCGGTACCGCGGACCGGATCACCACCGATACCGACGCAGGTGGACTGACCGAGTCCGTTGTTCGTGGTTTGGTGCACTGCCTCGTAGGTCAGTGTGCCGGAACGCGACACGATACCGACTCTGCCAGGCTGGTGTATGTGCCCCGGCATGATGCCGATCTTGCACTCACCCGGCGTAATCACGCCCGGGCAGTTCGGCCCGACCACACGGATATCAGACCCGCGCAGCGCCGCCTTGACCCGGACCATGTCCAGTACAGGAATGCCCTCGGTGATACAGACAATGAGCTTGATTCCGGCATCGGCTGCCTCGAGGATGGCGTCGGCGGCAAACGGAGCCGGCACATAGATCATGGTCGCATCAGCGCCGGTGCCCGCCACCGCATCGTGCACGGTGTTGAACACAGGACGGTCCAGATGGGTCTCGCCACCCCTGCCCGGTGTCACACCGCCGACGAGTTGCGTGCCATACGCAATGGCCTGCTCGGAATGGAAAGTACCCTGCTTGCCGGTGAAACCCTGGCAGATGACCTTGGTGTGCTTGTCGATGAGAATGCTCATGATGCTTTTCCTGCGGCAGCGACCGCCTTCTTGGCGGCGTCGGTGAGGTCGGTGGCGGCGATGATGTCGAAATCGCTTTCAGCAAGAAGCTTGCGGCCCTGCTCCACATTGGTGCCCTCGAGGCGCACGACGATGGGAATCGTGACACCCACTTCCTTCACCGCGGCAATGATGCCCTCGGCAATCATGTCGCAACGGACGATGCCACCGAAGATGTTGATGAGAATGGCGCGCACATCATCATTGGACAGGATGAGCTTGAATGCTTCCGACACCCGATCCTTGGTTGCACCACCGCCCACATCCAGGAAGTTGGCCGGCGCACCGCCATGCAGTTTGATGATGTCCATGGTCGCCATGGCGAGACCGGCGCCATTCACCATGCAGGCAATGTCCCCATCCAGAGTCACGTAATTGAGATCGTGTTTTGCCGCCTCACGCTCAGCCTCGTCTTCCTGGCTGGGATCCCGCAGCTTCGCCAGTTCGCCTTGGCGATAAAGCGCGTTGCCATCGAGGTTCAGCTTGCCGTCCAGCGGAAGCAGGGTTCCCTCAGCCGTGACGATGAGTGGGTTGATTTCCACCAACGCACAGTCACGCTCGATGAACATCTTGTAGAAGCCGGCGAGCAGTGCCGCGAATTCCCCAAGCTGCTTCTTGTCGAGGCCCAGACCGAAGCCAAGGCGGCGACTCTGCCATGGCTGCAACCCTGCGGCGGGGTCGACCATGACCGACAGAATCTTCTCCGGGGTTTTTTCCGCGACCTCCTCGATATCCATCCCGCCTTCGGTCGAGGCCATGATGACGACCTTCTCACTGCCACGGTCCACCAGCAGGCTCAGATAGAGCTCTCGTTTGATATCCGACGCGGACTCCACATAGACCATGTTCACTGGCAAGCCTTCGGGGCCGGTCTGGTGGGTGACCAGATGAGTTCCGAGCATTGCAGCTGTCGCTTCCCGGACTTTGTCGGCGCTGTCGCAGACTTTGACGCCACCGCCCTTGCCGCGTCCCCCGGCATGGACCTGAGCTTTGACCACCCACTTGGCTCCACCGAGCGCAGCGGTTGCGGCCACTGCCTCATCCGGACTGGAGGCGGGGCGACCTGTGGGAACGGAGATGCCGTATTCGGCGAACAGTTGTTTTGCCTGGTATTCGTGCAGGTTCATGCTGTCTTCCGGCTGGTTGGGGGCTGGGCGAAGCCGTGTATTTTGAGGGAGGCGGGCTGTTAAATCAAAGACTGATACATTATCGGGATGAACCCGCCGACTGCGCACCGGCCCCTCCGCCTCCTGAATCTCTACCGCGTGGTCGCGGCAGGTAGCCTGTTTGTACTGGTTTTGGGTGGGGAACAGGGCCGTAGCCTCGGGGCAAGCAGTCCGGACCTCTTCCTGTGGACAGCCGGGCTCTATCTGGTTTTTGGCCTGTTTTCTGCGGTTACCTTGCTGTTGCGCCGCCCTGCTCCCCTCATCCAGCTGTATGGCCAGCTGCTGGTGGACATCCTGGCCATCACCTTGCTCGCGTACGCCAGCGGCGGTGCCCGCAGCGGCCTGGGCGGGCTTTTGTTCGTCCCCGTGGCGGTTGGCAGCATCATGGCGCCACAGCGCTCTGCGGTATTGTTCGCGGCCATCGCGACCCTGGCCATGCTCGGCGCAGAGGTATACGCCCAGTTGGCTGGCCTGATTGCCATTGGCGGCTACACGCAGGCGGGCATACTTGGCCTCATCCTGTTCACCACCTCTGTGGTCGGACACCTGTTGGCGAGCCAAGCCAGAGAGAGCGAGGCCCTGGCAGAACAGCGAGGGGTGGATCTGGCGAACTTGGCGCAGCTCAATGAGTACGTCATCCAGCACCTTCAGACCGGCGTTATTGTCGTGGACGATGATGAACGCATCCGCATGCACAATGCGTCTGCAGCGGCCTTGCTGGGTGCGGGCGATTCCATCCGAGGGAAGGCTCTGCGTTCCGTGTCCCCGATGCTTTCGCAGTGCATGAGGGACTGGCGCAACCGGCCTTGGGATGAGCCACCTACACTACCCGGTGCCGCCAGCGGCACGGTAATCATTCCGCACCTGACCCGACTGGGAGCAGGGACGGAGAGTGGTGGAACTCTGGTGTTCCTCGAGGACTCGCGTGTCGTGGGCGAACGCATGCAGTCCATGAAGCTTGCCGCACTTGGGCGGCTGACCGCGAGCATCGCCCACGAAATCCGCAACCCACTGGGCGCCCTCAGTCATGCTGGGCAGCTGCTGGAAGAATCTTCACAGGCGGGACCCGAGGAGCATCGTCTCACCGAAATCATTCGCACGCAGACGGCGCGGGTGAACACCATCATCGAGAATGTGTTGCAGCTATCGCGGCGCGAACAGACGCGCCCCGAAAATCTGGATTTGGGGAGCTGGTTGAAGGCTTTCGGCGACGAGTTCCGCGACACCCATGACCTTCCGGCGAGTGAGCTCAAGGTGCAGGTGCCCGACGCCCTGACCGTTCGCATGGACCCAAGCCACTTGCAACAGGTTCTGTGGAACCTTTGTGAGAACGCACTGCGCCATGGTCGTGCCGGAGGCCTCGAGTTGGTGACGCGGGTAGCGGGCACCGGCGCCGTCTCGCTGGAAGTACTGGATCGCGGGCCCGGCATCGACCCCGGCATCGTCCAGCACATTTTCGAACCTTTTTACAGCGCCAGCGCACAGGGCACCGGGCTGGGCCTGTTCATCGCCCGTGAGCTGTGCGAATGCAATCAGGCGCGCCTCTCCTACCATCCGCGCAATGATGGCGGAAGCTGTTTTCGGATAAGCTTCGCGGAAGCCAACCGCTGGGTAATCTGACGCCGTGCCGACCGCCCTCATCATTGACGACGAACCCGATATCCGCGAGCTGCTGGACCTGACGCTGCGACGCATGGACATTCAGTCGGCGCAGGCTGCCACCAAGGCCGATGCCATCAAGCTTCTGCAGTCGCGAAGTTTTGACCTCTGTTTGACCGACATGCGCCTGCCCGACGGAAGTGGGCTGGAGATCGTTGAGTGGATTCAGATCCATCTACCCAGCTTGCCGGTCGCTGTCATCACTGCCCACGGTAATGTCGAATCTGCGGTACAGGCGCTAAAGGCCGGCGCCTTCGATTTTGTCTCCAAGCCGGTGGACCTTGCTGACCTGCGCAAGCTGGTGGACGCAGCCTTGAGGGTGACTCGGGACGCCGAGCTGACTCCACGGACGGCCCCAAATCTTCTGGGTATATCGCCGCAGATGCAGCAGGTCAGGAAGCTGGTGGCCAAGGTCGCCCGTAGTCAGGCACCGGTGCATATCAGCGGCGAGTCCGGCACAGGCAAGGAGCTGGTGGCCCGCATGATTCATGACGGCGGGCCACGACGGACGGCACCGTTCGTACCGGTGAACTGTGGCGCCATTCCCAGCGAGCTGATGGAGTCGGAGTTTTTCGGGCATCGCAAAGGTTCCTTTACGGGGGCGGTGGCGGATAAACCAGGCCTGTTCCAGGCCGCAGAAGGCGGAACCCTGTTTCTCGACGAAGTGGCCGACTTGCCGCTTCCCATGCAGGTCAAACTGCTGCGTGTGATACAGGAAAAGTCATTGCGCCCGGTCGGCGCACCCCATGAAATCCCTGTGGATGTCCGCATCCTGTCCGCCACCCATAAGGATCTCGCCAGCATGGTGGCGGCTGGAACGTTTAGGGAAGACTTGTACTACCGCATCAATGTCATCGAATTGCATGTGCCTGCTTTGCGGGAACGCGTAGCGGACATCCCCTGCCTGGCCACCCACTTCATACAGAAACTGGCCGGGGAGTTGGGGCTTCCAAACATGGTGCTGGCGCCCGGGGCGTTGGCGCGGTTGGAGTCCTATGCCTTTCCGGGCAATGTCCGGGAGCTTGAAAACGTGCTTGAGCGTGCCATGACGCTCGCGGACGGGGAGGCCATCCAGGAGGACGATATCTTGTTGCGTGAGACCGCCCGAGGCGACGGCGTTACAGTGGAATCGCTACCGGATGAACTCGACCAAATTCAGCGCGAACGTATCGAACAAGCGCTTGCGCAATCCCGTTGGAACAAAACTGCTGCTGCCAAAGCGCTGGGCATGAGCTTCCGCCAATTGCGTTATCGCCTCAAGAAACTGGGCCTGGACTGACATTTTTGTCACTTTTTGACATTTTGCGTCTATTTCACACCAAGGCCACTCTCTCAAGCCACTGAAAACACGGGGAAGGCCACATTGGCACGGACCTTGCAGGTACTCTGGTAGCGACGACGCATTTGGTCGCCAACTTGGTTCCACCTGCATGACATTGGAGAACACCGAAATGACAAAGCATATTCAGAAGGGCTTTACCCTGATCGAACTGATGATCGTGGTTGCGATTATCGGCATCTTGGCCGCAGTCGCGATTCCGGCCTATCAGGATTACATCACCCGCGCACAGGTGTCTGAGTGCGTAGGCCTCCTGGGTGCAGCACGTACCCCGATCATGGAGCACTGGGCGATGAATGGTACGTGGCCGGATGACGCCCAGTTCGCAGATCTGGTCCCGGTCCGCACGGGTAGCGGCACCGCCCCAATCTGTACCGCCCTGCGTATCGCCGCGAGTGACAACGCTGCTGGCACCGTCCAGCTGCAGATCACTGTCGGTGGTCGTGCTGCAGGCGAGTTGGCTCAGGCCTACGCCGATGCGACCGCTCGCTGGACCTGTGGCACCCCGGATGGCTCTATCGAGGACAAGTACCTCCCGACCGTCTGCCGCGGTGGACTGGCTGCTGGTACTGGCACGGGTACGGGCACCGCTCCTTAATCCAGTAGTCTCGCTAGTGGCCGGAAGTACGGCCAAAACAACGGGCGCCCTCCGGGCGCCCGTTTCTTTTGTATACTCGCCAGATAATGACCCCGGGGGAGTGCGTGGCATGGCAACACCAACCATCAAGGCAAACCTGAGCGGACTGGCCCGTCGACTGGTACTGGACGGCCTGTTGTCCGAGGATGCCGCCGCTACCGCGTCACAGGACGCGGCCTCGGAGAAGAAATCCTTCGTTTCCCACTTGGTCGAGAAGAAGATGGTCGGTGCGCGGGAAATCGCGAACGCGGCGGCCTCTGAATTTGGTGCGCCAGCGGTAGACCTCAGCGCTGTCGACTTGGACCAGGCGCCACTCAAGCTGGTCGATGAGAAGCTCATCAAGCTCCACCGTGTACTGCCCCTGTACCAGCGTGGCAAGCGGCTGTTCTTGGCGGTCTCGGACCCGACCAATATGCAAGCCCTGGATGAAATCAAGTTCCAGACCGGTCATACCGTAGAAGCCATCGTTGTCGAGGAGGACAAACTCGGCAAAGCGATCGAAACGGCGCTCGCCAAGATGGACACCCGGATGTCCGACCTGGCAGGTGCGGACGACGACCTCGAAAATCTGGATATCACCAGTGGCGAGGAAGACGATGAACCTGCTGTCGGCAGGGAAGATGTCGAGGACGCCCCGGTGGTCCGCTTCGTCAATAAGATGCTGCTGGATGCTATCAACCGTGGCGCGTCGGACTTGCACTTCGAGCCCTACGAGAAGGCCTACCGCGTGCGCTTCCGCATCGACGGAATGTTGCAAGAAGTGGCATCGCCGCCAGTGGCGCTGTCCGGCAAGATTGCCGCGCGACTGAAGGTGATGTCACGGCTGGATATCGCCGAGCGCCGCGTCCCGCAGGACGGGCGCATGAAGATGAAACTGTCCAAGACGCGCGCCATCGACTTCCGCGTGAACTCCTGCCCGACCTTGTTCGGCGAAAAGATCGTGATGCGTATTCTCGACCCGTCGAGCGCGACCTTGGGCATCGACATGCTGGGCTACGATCCGGACCAGAAAGAGCTGTACATGAATGCCTTGCACCAGCCCTACGGGATGATTCTGGTCACGGGGCCGACCGGTTCAGGTAAGACCGTGTCGTTGTATACCGGCCTCAACATTCTCAATACCGCAGACCGCAATATTTCGACTGCTGAGGATCCGGCGGAAATCAACTTGTATGGCATCAACCAGGTCAACGTTAACCCGAAAGTCGGCCTGACCTTCGCCGCGGCGCTGAAGGCCTTCCTCCGCCAGGACCCGGACATCATCATGGTCGGCGAAATTCGTGACCTTGAAACTGCCGAGATCGCCATCAAGGCCGCGCAGACCGGCCATATGGTGTTGTCCACGCTACACACCAACGATGCACCAAAAACACTGACTCGGATGGTGGACATGGGTGTCGCACCATTTGCCATCGCCTCCTCCGTGAACCTCATCATCGCTCAGCGACTGGGACGTCGCCTGTGCAAGTGCAAGGTCGAGCATGAGCTTCCCAAGGCGCAGATGCTCAAGGCAGGCTTTCGTGAGGAGGACTTCGCCGACCAGTTTACGATTTACAAACCGGGTGGCTGTGACATTTGCGGTGGCAGTGGGTACAAGGGGCGTGTCGGTATCTATCAGGTCATGCCGCTATCTGAGGCAACGGGACGTATCATCATGGAAGGTGGCAACTCCATGGATATCGCTGCACAAGCCGAGAAGGAAGGTATCAATGACCTCGGGCGCTCGGGTGTCTTGAAGGTCAAACAGGGATTGATGGGCGTAGACGAACTCCATCGAGTCATTTCCAGTCATTAATAGGGTGAAGCATGGCTGACGCTGCTGCCAAAAAGAAAGTTCAGAAAGACGATACCTTCAAATGGGAGGGTACGGACCGTCGTGGCGCTCGGCAGAAGGGTAAGACCGTTGCTGCGAGCGAGGCCGAGGTCAAGGCGCTGCTACGCAAACAGGGCATCACCCCGGTCAAGATCAAGAAGCAGCGTAGCGGTGGTGCGTCCGGCAAGAAGATTTCGGCTCTGGATATCGCCATTTTCTCGCGCCAGATGGCGACGATGATGACCGCTGGCGTGCCATTGGTGCAATCCTTCGAGATCATCGGGCGCGGCCACGAAAATCCACGCATGTCCGACCTCATCCTGACCATCAAGCAGGACATCGAGGGTGGCAACAATCTGGCTGAGGCACTTGCGCGTCACCCACTCTATTTTGACGACCTGTTCGTGAACCTCGTTGAAGCCGGAGAGCAGGCAGGCGCGTTGGAAACGATGCTGGATAAACTCGCCACCTACAAGGAAAAGACCGAGGCCATCAAGGCCAAAATCAAGAAGGCACTTTTCTATCCGACCGCGGTGCTGGTGGTGGCGTTCATCGTCACGGCCGTGCTGTTGATTTTCGTCATCCCGATGTTCGAGGAACTGTTCGCCGGCTTCGGTGCGGAGCTGCCGGCATTCACGCAGTTCGTCGTGAACCTCTCGAAGTTGGCTCAAAGCTATGGATTCATTTTCGGGATTGGCATGGGCGCTGCCGGATACGGATTCATTGAGTGGAAAAAGCGCTCACGAAAACTGAGGGAAGCCATAGACCGTATATCCCTGAAACTCCCGGTCATCGGCGACATCCTGACCAAGGCCGCAATCGCCCGCTTCGCCCGTACCTTGTCCACCATGTTCGCAGCTGGTGTGCCCTTGGTTGAGGCACTGGATTCGGTGGCTGGCGCGACCGGCAACATCATCTATGAAACGGCAACCCGCCGGATGAAGGATCAGGTATCAACCGGCACGCAGCTACAGGTGGTCATGGCACAGACGGAACTTTTCCCGAACATGGTGGTGCAGATGATTGCCATCGGTGAGGAATCAGGTTCGCTGGACTCGATGTCCGCCAAGGTGGCTGATTTCTATGAAGCGGAGGTGGATAACGCCGTGGACTCGCTGTCCAGTCTGCTGGAGCCGCTCATCATGGCCATCCTGGGTGTCCTCGTTGGTGGCCTCGTCGTCGCAATGTATCTGCCCATTTTCGCGATGGGTGCCGCCGTCTAGTCTGGGCGGCTCGTCACGATGACATTCGTCGAACTGATGCAGGTGCATGCGGGGCTTTTCATGGCCGTCGTTTTCACCACCGGACTGATCATTGGCAGTTTCCTCAACGTCGTCATCCACCGCCTGCCCAAGATGCTCGACAGGGAGTGGCGCGAACAATGCACGCTGCTGCTGCAGCCGGAACAGGAGCCCGCACCGGCCCCACGCTATAACCTTGTAACACCCGGGTCCCGATGCCCGGGATGCGAGAACCCAATCCGGCCGTGGGAGAATATCCCGGTTATCAGCTGGTTCCTCCTGCGAGCCAAGTGCAGTGCCTGCGGCACCCGAATCAGTGCCCGCTACCCGGTAGTGGAACTCACCGCCGCCCTCATGGGCGTCGTTGTGGCCAACCATTTTGGCTTTACTTGGGAGTGCCTCGGTGCGCTCGCGCTGACCTGGTCGCTCATCGCGTTGACGATGATCGATTTCGACCACCAACTATTGCCAGATGCAATCACCCTGCCAATGCTCTGGCTCGGCTTGGTCTTCAGCCTGCTGGCCGGTGGCACGACACCGCAGGAAGCCATCCTCGGCGCAGCTGCTGGCTACCTGTCGCTGTGGAGTGTCTATTGGCTGTTCAAGCTTGTCACTGGCAAGGAAGGCATGGGCTACGGCGATTTCAAACTGCTGGCCATGCTAGGTGCGTGGCTGGGTTGGCAGGCGCTTCCTTCCATCATTCTCCTGTCTGCAGCTGTCGGCGCCATCGTAGGCATCGGCTTGATTCTTCTGCAACGCTTGGGCCGCGAGGTGCCAATGCCATTCGGTCCCTATCTCGCAGCGGCCGGCTGGATAGCCTTGATCTGGGGTGAGGAAATCAACCGCACCTACCTGCGCATCGCCGGGATTGGATGACCCCACTGCGCATCGGCCTGACCGGTGGTATCGCGTCCGGGAAGAGCACCGTCGCGGATGTGTTCAGATCGCTTGGCGTGCCGGTCCACTCGGCGGATGCGATTGCCCATGAGTTAACTGCCCCCGGTTCTCCATTGCTTCAGGACATTCGCACACGCTTCGGTGACGACGTGTTCGCGAGTGACGGCAGCCTGAACCGGGCAGCCCTGGCTGATGTCGTCTTCAACGACACCACCGCCCGACTTGACCTTGAAACCCTGCTTCACCCAGCGGTACGTGACCGACTTCGCGAAGACATAGCCGCCGCCGGAGGTGACTACTGCATTGTGGAGATACCCCTGCTGCGTCGCGAGGACATAGGCAAGACCGTGGACCGGGTGTTGGTCGTTGACCTGCCGCCGCTACTGCAAAGGGAGCGGCTCAGGGCGCGGGATTATCGCTCCGAGCAAGTCGTGGACGGTATCCTCGCGGCACAACCCTCACGCCAGGGGCGCTTGGAATTGGCAGATGATGTACTCGACAACAGCCGCGATATCGCCACCCTGCTGGGCGAAGTACAGGTGCTTGATGCGCTCTACAGGGATATCGCCGTCCGGGGTGATCCAGGGCGCCCGGGCCTGCGTTTGCCAGCACCCTGAGGCTCGTCCAGAATGGGCACCATGCAAGAAGTGGCCATGCAGTCCCAACCCCGACAGATTTGCTACGAGCAGCCCCTGCACGAGCGCGTACGGACATTCATGCGCTTGGAGTTCTTGTTCAGCGAGGCAAGGCATGCCCTGGAGGGCGGCAGCACTTGGGATAGCCGTGCCGCGATTCATCGTCTGCTGGAAATCCTTTCCATCATCGGCCGTGGCGAAATGCGCACCGATGTGATCAAGGAACTCGAGCGACACGCCGCGATGCTCGGCAGGCTGAGCTCGAACCCGGGTGTGGATGAGGGACGCCTGACTGCATTGCTTGGAGAAATCGATGCGCGTGTCGAAGCACTGCACGAGGCCGGTTCACTCACCCAACCCTTGCGCGACCATGAGTTCCTTAACACCATCCGTAACCGCAGCTCGATTCCCGGCGGAACATGCGAGTTTGATTTGCCTGCTTATCACTTCTGGCTGGGTCAGCCGCAAGAACGCCGCCAAGCAGATCTCGAACAATGGATGGGCACATTGGAGCCCCTGCGACGAGCCCTGCGCCTGATTCTCAACCTGATTCGCAACAGCGCCGGTGCGACTGATGGCTTGGCGAATGGCGGCATGTTCCAGATGACATTGGATTCGGGAACACCCTGCCATCTGATACGAATCCTGCTACCAGCAGACGCCCCGTGGTACCCGGAGATATCGGGAAGCAAACATCGGTTCAGCGTTCGCTTTCTGGAATACCCAAAGCTGAATGCCCGCCCGGTGCAAACTACCGAGGATGTTCCGTTCAAACTGGTTTGCTGCGTCTTCTGAGGTCAGTTCCAGGCTGAAATTCCGGCAATACCCTGTGCGTGGTGTTTCCACGCAGTCGGGATATCTTCCTCTCCCATACCGCCGAGAGCGTACACCGGGATGCCTGCACCATCTGCGAGCGTCGCGAATGCCTTCCAGCCCATGCCGGTGGCGCGCGGATGGGAAGCGGTCGCTGCGACCGGGCCGAGCACCGCAAAGTCGCATCCGATACGCACAGCGTGTGCGAGTTCTGCGTAATCATGGCAGCTGGCAGCCATCCACATGCTCGCGGGTAGCGTTCGACTTGTGAGCGACATGAGTCGTTCCGTATTGAGGTGCACGCCATCGACCCCGAGCTTCAAAGCGGTGGCCGCGTCTGAATTGATCATCAGCCGCGCACCGCGCGCCTGACATAGGTGCAAGGCCTTCCGGGCGAGCTCTGCGGCGTGATGGGATCGCAGCTGGATAAGCTGGTGTCCCGATGACGCCAAGCGCTCGATGTTCGCCAGGACCTGTGTCGGTGTCCCGTCACGCGTGATCGCGTAGCGTGGGGGTAGCGTCAGGGCACCAATCAGCGGCAGGTCTGCCTCCAGCAAGTCATGCTCTTGCAAGCTCGTGGGCTGCACCCAGGCCAGTGGATGACCTTCCCGTGCCCTTGGCGCTCCCAACCATGTATCAACCCGCCAGCAGTCGAGCAGAACCTTCCTCTCAGGGTAGTCGTGGCGGATGCGCATGAGCGGCCGGGCTGCGAGAACCTTGATACCCAGCTCCTCGTCGAGCTCTCTGGCCAATGCCGCAAAAGGGGTTTCGCCGGGTTCACGCTTGCCGCCGGGAAACTCCCAGCGCCCGGCCATGTGGGTACCCGGTAGGCGCTGGTTGATGAGAACGCTGCCATCGCTGCGCGTGAGAACGGCAGCGACGACATGCAAGCGCTCCACGGTGCCTTAGGAAAGCTTGCCGTGGCAGTGCTTGTACTTCTGCCCAGACCCACAAGGACAGGGGTCGTTGCGTCCGACTTTAGGGTCATCCCGCACGAATGGCTGCTGCTGTTGTGCTGACCCACCGTCAGCGGGTGCAGGACCACCGGCAACCGCGTTGGGCGCCTCAGCGTGCTGGAAACTCATGCGAGAGGGCTGTGGCTGCTTGCGCTCTTCCATTTTCTTCACATCGTCCTCGGCCCTTACCTGAACCTTGCATAGGACAGTGATGACTTCGTGCTTGAGGCGTTCCAGCAGGTCCTGGAACATCGCGAATGCCTCGCGCTTGTACTCCTGCTTCGGATTGCGCTGCGCGTACCCACGCAGGTGGATACCCTGGCGCAGATAATCCATCGCTGCCAGATGCTCCTTCCACAGCTGGTCCAACACCTGCAACATGACCGCCTTCTCGAAATGGCGCATCACCTCAGGGCCGGCCTGCTCCAACTTACCGTTGTATGACCTCTCGACTTCTTCGAGAATTCTCGCACGCAAGCCCGTCTCGTCCAGCTGATCATCGTCGTCCAGCCACTGCTGCACCGGCAGTTTGACCGCGAGGTCCCGCTCCAAAGCGGTCTCCAGCCCCTCGACATCCCATGTCTCATCCAGGCTGCGCGGCGGAATGTAGGTGTCAATCAGCGCCTCGACCACATCTTGGCGGATGTTGGTGATGACTTCGGAGATGTCATCGGTCTCCATCAGCTCATTGCGTTGTTCGTAGACCACCTTGCGCTGGTCGTTGGCGACGTCATCGTACTCGAGCAACTGCTTACGGATGTCGAAGTTGTGCGCCTCGACCTTGCGCTGTGCCTGCTCTATCTGCTTGGTGACCCATGGGTGCTCTATGGCCTCACCTTCCTCCACACCGAGTTTGCGCAACAGGTTGGTGACCCTGCCGGCTCCGAAAATGCGAAGGAGGTTGTCTTCCATGGACAGATAGAAGCGCGACGAGCCCGGGTCACCTTGACGGCCGGCGCGACCGCGTAGCTGGTTGTCGATGCGACGGGACTCGTGGCGCTCACTGCCGATGATATGCAAGCCACCGGCGGCCACCACGGTCTCATGGCGCTTCTGCCAATCAGCCTTCACCTTCGCGATTTCTTCCTTGGGCGCGTCCTCTCCCAGAGATTCCAGTTCCGAGTCCAGACTGCCACCGAGCACGATGTCGGTACCGCGGCCAGCCATATTGGTCGCGATGGTCACCACTCCGGGGCGGCCTGCTTGGGCAATGATTTCCGCTTCCTTTTCATGCTGCTTGGCGTTGAGCACGCGGTGCGGAATCTTCTCCTTCTCCAGCAGGCGCGACAGGTGCTCTGAGGTGTCGATGGAGGCGGTGCCTACGAGCACCGGCTGGCCACGCTCTCTGCAGTCCCGGATGTCCACGATAATGGCGCGGTATTTCTCTTCCGCCGTCAGGAACACCAAGTCGGACATGTCATTGCGGACCATGGGCTGGTTGGTCGGGATGACGATGACCTCAAGCCCGTAAATCTGCTGGAATTCGAAGGCCTCGGTATCTGCCGTACCGGTCATGCCCGCGAGTTTTCCATACATGCGGAAGTAGTTCTGGAAGGTGATGGAGGCGAGCGTCTGGTTCTCATTCTGGATCTTGACGCCTTCCTTGGCCTCCACCGCCTGATGCAGCCCTTCTGACCACCGGCGGCCTGGCATGGTACGACCGGTGAACTCGTCCACGATGACAATCTGGCCGTCTTGGACGATGTACTCCACATCCCGCGTGAACAGCGAATGCGCGCGCAGCGCCGCGTTCACATGATGCATGAGCTGGATGTTGGCGGCGTCATAGAGAGACTCGCCCTCGCGCAGCAAACCCGCCGACATCATCAACTCCTCAACGTGGGCGTGGCCATCCTCGGTGAGGAAGACCTGCCGAACCTTCTCGTCCACAGTGAAGTCGCCCGGGTCACCCTCTTCTTCCTGTTGCTTCAGCTTGGGAATGAGTTTGTTCACGGCGACATACATGTCGGTATGGTCATCTGCCGGGCCGGAGATGATGAGTGGCGTACGCGCTTCGTCGATCAGGATGGAGTCCACTTCGTCAACGATGGCAAAGCCAAGATCCCGCTGGGCTTTGTCATCCTTGCGGAAGGCCATGTTGTCCCGCAGGTAGTCAAACCCGTACTCGTTGTTCGTCCCGTAGGTGATGTCCGCAGCATAGGCCGCACGCTTGGTGGCCGGATCCTGCCCCTGCACGACCACGCCGACGCTCATGCCAAGGGCCTCGTAAATCTTGCCCATCCAGCGGGCATCGCGTCGCGCGAGGTAGTCATTGACGGTGATGACATGCACGGCCTTGCCACTCAAGGCATTCAGGTAGGCCGCCAGCGTGGCGACAAGAGTCTTACCCTCACCGGTACGCATCTCCGCGATGCGGCCCTGATGCAGGACCATGCCACCAATGAGCTGTACATCGAAGTGGCGCATCCCGAGCGTTCGCCGACCCGCTTCCCTTACCACCGCAAAGGCCTCCGGAAGCAGCGCATCCAGCGTCTCGCCATCGGCGAACCGCTGGCGGAACTCAGCTGTCTTTGCACGAAGTTCGCCGTCTGCGAGCGCCTGCATGGCAGGCTCCAGAGCGTTGATCTCCGCTACGCGTTTGTTCAGCGTACGAAGGAACCGGTCGTTACGACTACCGAAGATGCGACTGAAGAACTTGCTCAAGAACATGGATTTACGGACCCGGGACTGTCAAAGGGCGAAATGATACCTCATCCGACGGATGCACGGAGGGTCTGGGGACGAGGCTTAGTTGACTGCGCGGATGTACTGCAGGGGATTGACCCCACGTCCGTTGTGCAGGACCTCGAAATGGACATGGGGCGCGGTGGCTCGACCGGTCATGCCCATATGGGCGATGTGGTCACCCTTTTTCACTGCATCACCGACCTGAACCAGATTCTCGCGGTTGTGGGCGTAGCGGGTGACATACCCATTGCCGTGGTTGATCTCTACCATCTTGCCGTAGCCGAACCGGTCACCGGAATAGGTGACCACGCCTGCAGCGACCGCCACCACTTGGGAGCCCTCGCGGCCCGCGAAGTCGATACCGCCATGGTGGGCTCGTTGCCCGGTGAAAGGATCGTTGCGCATACCGAAATGCGAGGAAATCCAGCCAGATACTACCGGCCTGCCCGCAGGGAGGACCCGCCGCTGTAGGTTGCGATTCAGCAACAGGTTGTCCAGCACGTTGAGTTGCTGCTGACGGTGGGCCAACTGCACAGAGAGATTGTCCAAGGCAGTGATGAAATCAACGGCGGACAGGCTGTCACCCGTGCGCTCCTCTGGTCCCCCCAAGGCTGGGAGTTGCTCGAAGTCGAACTCGCCCAACTCCAGATCCGCCACACGGGTCAGCCGCTGCCCAAGGGCATCCAGACGCAGGATATGGGCATGGGCCTGACCGAGCCGCAGGGCAAGAGCATCCAGTCCTTCCCGGGCCGCCAGCTTTGCATCCTCGATCTCCGCGCGCTGGCGCGCGATTTCCTGCTGCCAGGCATCGGTCCTGGCGCGGGCGTCGCGCTCACCCTGCCACCCGCTCCAGACGCCACCGACCATGAATGCCAATGCGCAAAGGAGCAGCACGGCTGTACCAACGACAGCCATGACCGCGGGCGCACCGAGGTTCAGTGTGATTGGGCGGCCATGCCGCTTTGTCAGGAGTATCAGGTTCATCTACTCTCTTCCCCCATGACTGACCCACTTAACAACAGGCCTCGTCATCTACTGTCCGCCCCCGGACCCATGCTCGCATCGCTCACAGAGCGCGCTCGTCACTTGTCCAAGATCGATAAACTCGTTGCCGGGGTCCTGAACCCCGAGCTACTCCCCCACTGCACCGTCACCGGTTATCAGGAGGGACGTCTTACCCTGGCAGCCGATACGGGCAGCTGGGCGACGCGGCTACGGTACCACACCGCGGAAATCCAACGAAAGCTTGAAGCCGCTGGCACACCCGTTTCCGAGTGCCGCGTGGTCCTCCAACACCGGCCCATGGTCGAGCCACCCGCCATCAGTGACCCTCTGACACTCTCCCCGCAAGCCGCTCGGATCCTGGAAAGTACTGCCGCCAGTGTCGAGCACGCACCCCTGGCCGCGGCGTTGAGACGCCTGGCCGAACACGCAAAACGTTAAATGGTGACCGGGGCCAGGTAGGAAATAGGTGCGGCGGCCGGGTCATCAAATGTGACCTCTTCCCAGGCCGTGACATCCGCCATGAGTGTCCGTAGCAATTTGTTGTTCAATGCATGCCCGGACTTGTAGCCATTGAATGCCCCGATGAGGCTATGACCAAGAAGATAAAGGTCGCCGATGGCATCCAGAATCTTGTGCTTGACGAACTCGTCCTCGTAACGGAGGCCGTCCTCGTTCAGGACACGGAAATCATCCACGACCACGGCATTGTCCAAGCTGCCACCCAGCGCAAGGTTGCGCTCACGCAAGTATTCGATGTCGCGCATGAACCCGAAGGTGCGCGCACGACTCACTTCCTTGACGAAGGAAGTGCTGGAAAAGTCTATTTCTGCCGACTGACGGTGCTTTTTGAAGACTGGATGATCGAAGTCAATCTGGAAGCCAACCTTGAAGCCCTCGTAGGGCTCGAAACGCGCCCATTTGTCGCCCTCTCGGACCTCGACGGTTTTCTTGATCCGGATGAAACGCTTGTGCGCATTCTGCTCCGCGATACCCGCGCTCTGCAGAAGGAACACGAATGGACCAGCACTGCCGTCCATGATGGGGACCTCGGCAGCGCTCAGGTCGACATACGCATTGTCGATACCCAGTCCCGCAATCGCCGACAGCAAATGCTCCACCGTGGACACTTTTGCGCCACCTTCGACCAGCGTGGTGGACAGTTGGGTTTCACCGACGTTTTCCGCATGCGCATGAATCTCAACCACAGGGTCAAGGTCTACGCGACGAAAAATGATGCCAGAATTGACCGCTGCGGGACGCAGCGTCAGGTACACCTTATCGCCGGAGTGAAGTCCAACTCCGGTCGCACGGATAGTATTCTTCAAAGTTCGCTGTCTGAGCATGCCGGGCGAACATTAACACAGTGTTAAAAAGCAGCGCAACTTTTTGATTCATCAGGGGTTGGGCTGCAGCTCCCACGACGGCGAGCGGGGGCTTGCCCGCCGCCGTGGAACTGGTCGCATCCTCGCCGGACGGTCAGTCCGCCTGGCGCCGCAGGAACGCCGGAATATCGAGGTATGCCGGGTCGTTGCGGTTTGGACCGGCCTCTTCGGCCTTGCCACGACGAATCACCGTCGGGCGATCTAGGTCCTCGTAATTGACATCCGAGTTGGCGACCTGCTTGACCACCTTGATTTCAGGGCGTTTGTCTTCGACTGGGCGACGTGCGACAGCTGGAAGGCCGAGGCCCGTGGCAACCACGGTTACCCGCAGCTCCCCGGTCATATCCGGGTCGATCACGGTACCGACGACCACCGTGGCATCCTCCGCGGCGAATTCGCCGACGGCGTTGCCGACTTCCTCGAACTCGCCGATGGACAGGTCGTTGCCAGCGGTCACATTGACCAGAATGCCGCGAGCGCCAGCCAGATTGATGTCCTCCAGCAGCGGGCTGTGGATGGCGGCCTCTGCGGCTTCCCGTGCCCGTTCCGGTCCGGAAGCAACCCCGGAACCCATCATTGCCATGCCCATCTCTGACATCACGGTACGCACGTCCGCGAAGTCCACATTGATTAGGCCGGGGCGGGTGATCAGTTCCGCGATGCCCTGTACCGCATTCATCAAGACATCGTTTGCCGCGCGGAAAGCATCCGGCAACGTGACCTGCTTACCGAGGACGGTCAGCAACTTCTCGTTGGGGATGGTGATGAGGGAGTCCACATGCTTGGACAGTTCCTCGATACCCTGCATGGCGATGCCCATACGCTTCTTCCCTTCGAAGGGGAACGGCTTGGTCACCACGGCCACGGTGAGGATTCCCAGCTCGCGCGCCACCTGCGCCACGATGGGTGCTCCGCCTGTACCCGTACCGCCGCCCATCCCGCAGGTGATGAACAGCATGTCGCTGCCAGCAATCACCTCTTCGATACGGTCGCGGTCTTCCAGTGCTGCCTGCTTTCCGACCTCCGGGTTGGCGCCCGCGCCAAGCCCTTTGGTGATGTTGCAGCCCAGCTGCAACACGGTACGCGTGGACGTGTTCTTCAGTGCCTGCGCATCGGTGTTGGCGCAGATGAAATCCACGCCCTCGATACCTGCGTTGACCATGTGGGCCACGGCATTTCCGCCACCGCCTCCCACGCCTATCACCTTGATTACAGCGTTCTGGCTGTATGCATCCATCAGTTCAAAAGTCATTGTTGCCCCCTTGTTGCTTGTCGTTGCCTAACATCAGAAATTGCCCTGGAACCAGCTTTTCATCCGTTCCCAGAGCTCTCTTGCTCCACCGCCGATCGGCATATGCGATCGGCGCGAATTGCTTTGCATCCCAAACATCAACAGCCCGACACCTGTTGCGTGAATCGGGTTGCGCACCACATCTGACAGACCGGTGACGCCCTGGGGCATCCCCAGCCGCACCGGCATGTGGAACACCTCTTCGGCGAGTTCCACCGCGCCTTCCATCTTCGAGCTTCCGCCGGTAAGCACGATTCCCGCGGCGCACAAGTCTTCAAAGCCGCTCCTACGGAGCTCGCTGTGAATCAGTGAGAAGAGTTCCTCGTAACGCGGCTCCACCACTTCTGCCAGCGTCTGGCGCGCAAGTCGCCGTGGCGGGCGGTCGCCAACACTAGGTACTTCGATGGTGTCGTCCGGGCTGGCCAGGTTGGGTAGCGCGCAGGCGTACTTGACCTTGATTTCCTCGGCGTACTGGGTCGGCGTCCTCAGTGCGACGGCAATGTCGTTGGTGACTTGGTCGCCGGCAATCGGGATGACTGCCGTGTGTCGGATAGACCCATCCGTGAACACGGCAATGTCGGTGGTGCCGCCGCCGATATCGACCAGGCACACACCCAGCCCCTTCTCGTCCTCAGTCAGGACGGAATAGCTGGAGGCGATCTGCTCCAGGATGATGTCATCCACCTCAAGGCCACATCGGCGGACACATTTGATGATGTTCTGAGCCGCTGACAGTGCCCCGGTCACGATGTGCACCTTGGCTTCGAGGCGCACCCCGGACATGCCGATGGGCTCCTTGATGCCATCCTGGTTGTCGATCACGAACTCCTGCGGAAGGATGTGCAGGATTTTCTGGTCGGCCGGAATGGCCACTGCACGGGCGGCGTCGATAACCCTGTCCACATCTCCAGCGGTCACTTCCTTGTCCCGGATGGCAACGATGCCGTGCGAGTTGAGACTGCGCACATGGCTGCCGGCGATGCCGGTGAACACCGAGTGCACTTCGCACCCGGCCATCAGCTCCGCCTCCTCGACCGCCCGCTCAATGGACTCGACGGTGGACTCGATATTGACCACCACGCCCTTGCGTAGGCCCTTGGATGGATGCGATCCGATACCGATGATCTCGAGTGTGCCGTCAGGGCCAATCTCGCCGACGATGGCAACTACCTTCGAGGTCCCGATATCGAGACCGACGATTAGGTTCTTTTCCGATTTCCTCGACATCTGCTCTAACCCCCTTGAACTCGCCAACCAACTGCAAACCCGTTCGTGTAACGCATGTCCACGTATGCGACCTGCCGCAACCGTGGCGCCAACGCGACGAGCACGACATCACAGAACCGTGAGGCGCGTGCCTGCGCGTCCTGCCTTCCCAAATGAAGGACCAGTCCGCCATCCAGCGTTGCGCGCCAAGCCCTTCGCCCATCCACCTCCATGCGCGCAATGCGCATGGCACAGTTGGACAGGGTGTGGTCCAGATCCAGGTAGCGCTCGGCAACGACGCGCTCCGATCCTGCTGGGCCATCCAGCCGCGGTAGCCCCTGCGGACGGCTTTGGACGCCTTGCACAAAGAGTTCCGCGCGCTCATTGAGTAAGGCGTCATCACCCCACAACCAGGCGGCACGCTCCTCGGTCACCACGATGTGGACGCCATCCGGCCACTCCCGCTTCACCTGTGCACGCGCCACCCAGGGCAGTGCTTCCGTCGCGTTCTGGATGGCCGCCAAGTTCACCGTGAAGAAACTGCCAGTCAGGTGCGGCAGGACCGCATCTTCGACTTCGCCGGTCGTAACGTGTTCGAACGGACCTTCGACCACCACGCGTTGTACGGGCGTCAATCCATCCTCTGGCCAGCGCGGAAGCGAATCACGGTATTCCCAGGCGAAAAACCCTACGCCGCCGATTGCAGCAACCACGGCCACCGCGGTCCCACCTATAAGCAGACGCGAGCGCAATGCCGGCCCCTTCGGTGCCTGCTTCCTGCGACGGCGCGCGCTCATCGGGCACCTCCCGTCGCCGGGTCACGGTCCACGAAGCTGGTGTCCAGGATGCGCGCACACAACTCCTCGAAACTGATACCCCGTGCTTTTGCAGCCATCGGCACGAGACTGTGGTCGGTCATGCCGGGCACGGTATTCACGTCTATCAGATGGAAGGTCCCGTCCGCATCCCGCATCGCGTCCACGCGTCCCCAACCCTCACCACCGATGGCCTTGAACGCGAGCGCTGCGAGTTGCGCAAGCTCCGATTCTGAGGCTTCATCCAGACCACAAGGAATGAGGTAACGGGTGGTGTCCTCTGTGTACTTGGCTGCGTAGTCATAGAAAGCGCGCGGGGTCTCGATCTTGATGGCGGGAAGCACCTGATCACCCAGCAAGGACACCGTGTATTCCCCGTTGCCGACCCAGCGTTCCGCAATGACACAACTGTCGTACTCACGCGCCACCGCGTAAGCGGCTTCAATTTCCGAAGCGGTATTCACTTTCGACATGCCCACGCTGGAACCCTCGCGCGCGGGCTTGACAATCAGAGGCAACCCAAGCTCCGCGACAGCAAGTTCGCAGTCTGCGGTGGAACCGAGCATCACGAATGCGGGCGTAGGCAAGTCCAATGCACTCCAGATGTGCTTGCAATGGAGCTTGTCCATGGACAATGCCGAACCGAGCACGCCGGATCCCGTATATGGCAGGCCCAACCACTCGAGTGCGCCTTGCAGTCGCCCGTCTTCACCGCCCGTGCCATGCAGCACGATGAACGCGCGGTCAAAGCGCCCCTCTTGCAATGCGTGCAACAGGTTGGAGTCAGCATCCACACCGTGAGCGTCAATGCCCTGCGTCTGGAGAGCGGCCAGCACGCGCTTGCCACTGTTGAGTGACACCTCGCGCTCTGCTCCCAGCCCGCCGTAGATGACGGCCACTTTCCCGTACCGGCCTCGCAGGCTCATGCCGCACCCCCGGACAATTGCCCCGGAAGGCCTGCGGCAACGCCGCCGATATCGCCCGCACCCATGGTGAGCACGATGTCGCCATCCGCTATCACATCAAGTAGTGCAAGACCTATATCGCCGGGGGCAGTCACCACCATGGGCTCTACGCCGCCGCGCGCCCTGACTGCCTTCACCAATGCGTTGGTGTCCGCCCCGGCAATCGGCGCCTCACCCGCAGGATAGACATCTGTCAGGAGCAGCACTTCTGGTTCCGAGAGCACTTCCGCGAAGTCATCGAACAAATCGTGGGTGCGCGTGTAGCGATGAGGCTGGAACGCCATCACAATCCTGCGACCAGGCCAGCCATCGCGGATAGCGCGCAGAACCGCCATCAGTTCGCGCGGGTGATGGCCATAGTCGTCGATGTAGGTAACCAATCCTCGCGAGGTTTGAATATCACCGTGCAACTGGAACCGGCGATCCACCCCCTGGAACCCAGCGAGCGCAGCGCCGTAAGCGACTTCATCGACTCCTACATCCTCTGCCACGGCAATGGCGGCGAGCGCGTTCAACACATTGTGTGTACCCGGCATGTTGAGACTGACGGTCGCGTCCAGGGTCCGTCCGCGCAGGATGACTTTGAATCGGGTCACCATGCCCTTTTGAGTGATGTCGACAGCGCGGATATCCGCGTCCTCTGACAACCCGTAAGTCACGACAGGGCGGGTGACTTCCGGCAACAGACCCCGTACGACCGGATCATCAATGCACAGGACCGCCAGTCCATAGAACGGCAAGTGATGAAGGAACTCGACGAAGGTTGCGCGCAGCCTTGAAAAGTCTCCTTCGTAGGCGCTGAGGTGGTCGGCATCGATGTTGGTGACCACGGCAATGAGCGGCTGCAGATAGAGGAAAGAAGCGTCACTCTCATCGGCCTCTGCGACCAGCCATCGGCTGCCCCCGAGGCGTGAATGGCTGTCCGAACTCTTGACCCGCCCGCCTATGACGAAGGTCGGGTCCAAGCCACCTTCGGCCATCACGGCCGCCACCAAGCTGGTGGTTGTGGTCTTGCCGTGGGTCCCCGCCACTGCCACACCCATCCGGAATCGCATGAGTTCGGCGAGCATCTCGGCGCGGGGCACAACCGGGATGCGGTGTTCCAGAGCCGCCACGCGCTCCGGGTTGTCCTGCTTGATAGCGCTCGACACCACCACTACGCCCGCGCCCTCGACATGTTGCGCGGAGTGCCCGATGGCCACTCGCGCGCCGAGAGACTCCAGCCGCCGTGTGACGGCGCTCGCACGTGCATCAGAGCCCGTGACTTCGTAGCCGAGGTTGAGCAGGACTTCCGCGATGCCGCCCATGCCAGAGCCGCCAATGCCGACGAAGTGCACGCGCTGCACGCGACGCATCGGATCAAGAGGCATGCTGGACAGTGGGCTCATGCGCCACCTCCGGCGACAGCGACACACGCGTCCGCCAATGCCGCGCCTGCCGACGTCTTGGCCATGGATCTGGCGCGCTCCGCCATCTGCAACAGGCTGTCGCGATTTCTTGAAAACCCGGCCAGGCGTTTCGCAAGCGCACTTGCTTCCAGCGTTGCTTGAGGCATCAGCTCTCCCGCACCACAGTCAGCAAGAAAACGTGCGTTTCCGGTCTGGTGGTCATCCACCGCCGCCGGGAACGGCACCAGGATGCTGGCCACCCCCGCAGCAGCAAGCTCTGCGACCGTCAACGCACCTGCCCGACACAGGACGATGTCAGCCCAGGCATAGGCTCCGGGCATGTCGTCAATGAATGGCACAAGGTCGACATCAACGCCCGCGTTCTTCCAAGCTACTTGTGCCTCGGCCAGCCATTTCTCACCACACTGATGGCGCACAGAAGGCCGCTCGTCGGCCGACATGCTTGCCACTGCCGCAACCACAACCTCGTTGATGGCACGCGCGCCCTGACTTCCGCCCAGTACCAGCAGACGCAGACGTCCGCTACGACCTTCGAAGCGCTGTGCTGGTGCCTGCAACTCTGCAATCTCACGACGCACCGGGTTGCCGATCCACTCACCCTTGGGCAGCACACCCGGGAACCCGGTAAGAACGCGTTTGGCGACACAGGCCAACAACCTGTTGGTGAGACCAGCGGTGGAGTTTTGTTCGTGAATCACCAGTGGTCGACCCGACAGCCAAGTGGCAACGCCGCCCGGCCCGGAGACATAGCCGCCCATGCCAAGAACGGCGACGGGCTTGCGCTTGCGTATCACCGACAACGAGCGCCAAATTGCAGCTGCGACCCGGAACGGCGCAGCAAGTTTTGTCGTTAGCCCTTTGCCGCGCAGGCCGCTGACCTTAACCCATTCCACATCAAATCCGTGGGCAGGAACGACTTTGGCTTCCAGCCCTGAGGCTGTCCCGAGCCAGAAAACCGACCAACCGTCCCCACGTAGGCGTTCGGCGACCGCCAGCGCCGGGAATACATGCCCGCCGGTTCCACCAGCCATGACCATGATGGGGCCGCGCGTCATCGTGCGGCCCCCACAGGCAGTGACATGCGCGCTTCGTGCGCGATGCGCAACAGGATGCCAATTGCGCCACTGGTCACCATCAGACTGCTGCCCCCGTAACTCATCAGCGGCAGTGTCAAACCCTTGGTCGGCAACGCGCCAAGATTCACGCCGATATTCACGAAGGCCTGAGTCCCCAACCAGATGCCGATCCCGAATGCCAACCATGCACCGTAAAACTTTCCAGCACGCGCGCTTGCCCTGCCGACGGCCATTGCCCTCCATACCAGCACGAAGAAGGCTGTGATGAGCAGTGCCGCACCGAACAGACCAAACTCCTCTGTAAACACCGCGAACAAGAAGTCGGTGTGCGCCTCAGGGAGATAGAAAAGTTTTTGCACGCTGCCACCCAGACCGACACCGAACCACTCGCCCCGACCGACGGCAATCAGGGAGTTGGTCAACTGGAAGCCGCTGTCGAAAGGATCTGCCCATGGGTCTCGGAAACCGAGTAGTCGGCGCAAGCGATAGGGGGAGATCCACACCATGACGGCCATTGCGACAGTGACGATGGCACCCACTGCAAGGAAGTGCCGCATCATGACGCCACCCATGTAGATCATTCCGAGCGCTGCCACCAGAAGGACCACTGCCGCGCCAAAGTCCGGCTGCAGAAGCAACAAGGCAGCAGCCATCGCCAACACCACCATGGGTCTTGCAAACCCCCCGAATTCACTGCGAACCACCTGCTCATGCCGCACCAGGTAACCCGCGATGTACATCAGGATGAGGACGCGCGCCGGCTCGGACGCCTGTAGACCGAAAAAGCCGAGCGAGATCCAGCGCTGCGCATTGTTCACCTCGTGGCCAATACCCGGCACCAGCACCAACAACAACAATGCGAAGGCCATGGCCAACCAAACGATTCCTAAGCGCTCCCAGAACCGCATCGGGATGAGCGTAGCGGCCCAGGCACCGGCGAAACCGGCGATCGCGAACACCATCTGCCGCTGCAGGTAGTAGAACGGCATTCCGGTATTGCGGTCAGCGAGTGAGATTGATGACGACGCGACCATGACCAGCCCGACCATGGCCAGCGTGAGCGCGATGCCAAGCAGCATTGGGTCCGCCAGAGCCGGCACGGGTGCGCGGCGCAATCCCGTGCTTGTGCCGCTGGCGTTGATACGGATCGAGGCTGCCGTCATTGCAGACCCCTCACTGCGTCCATGAAAGCGCGACCACGGGCCTCGAAATTCTGGAACATGTCGAGACTGGAACAGGCAGGAGACAAGAGCACTGCATCCCCGGCGTTGGCTACAGTCGCCGCTGCGCGCACAGCGGCGTGCATGTCATCCACTTCCAGAATGTCGCAGACTCCCTCAATGGCCGCTGCAATCCGCCCTCGGTCCCGCCCAATCAATATCGCTGCGCGTGCCTTGCCCCGAAGTGCCGGAACCAATGTGGCGAAGTCCTGACCTTTTCCGTCTCCTCCGAGAATGAGAACCAGCGGCCCGTCCATGCCAGCGACCGCTGCAAGCATGGCCCCAACATTCGTCGCCTTTGAATCGTTGTACCAGCGCACTTGATTGTGTTCCGCAACCAGCTCCATCCGGTGCGGAAGACCACGGAACTGCTTGAGAATCTCGACCATGGGTGCCATCGGCAGTCCCGCAGCCGTCCCCAACGCCAGCGCAGCCATCGCGTTTGCGAGGTTATGTCTGCCGTGCATGAGGACATCGGCAACAGGCATCACCCGGGTGGTGCCACGCATGATCCAACCATCCGTCGACAATCCAAAATCGGCTCCACGAGCGGGTGGATTGAGCCCGAACCAGACCACGTCGCGATCGGCTGGCACACCAGCGACGACGACTTCGTCGTCACGGTTGGCGACCACCACACCGCTCCCCCGCCAAATACGGGTCTTCGCCGCCGCATATGCGTCAATCCCTGGATAGCGATCGAGATGGTCTGGCGACACATTGAGAATCGCACCCGCCAGCGCGTCGAGTGAATCAGTTGACTCGAGTTGAAAGCTGGAGAGCTCAAGCACGAAGAATTCCGGTGCGGGCTCCGCAAGCAAATCGAGTGCGGGGGTGCCGAGGTTGCCTCCTGCGAGCACACGGCGGCCGGAGTTCTCCACCATTCGGGCAACCAGCGTCGCTACAGTGCTCTTGCCATTGGAGCCGGTAACCGCAATGACCGACGCCTTGGCATTGCGCGCAAACAGTTCGATATCACCAATCACTTGCAGCCCGGAAGCCAATGCAGCCTGGACGATTGGTTCGTCCCGAGATACACCGGGAGACAGCACCACTACATCTGCACGCTCAAGGGCTGCCTGGGAGAAACCACCGAGGAACAACGCAACATCCGGAAGATGGGCGCGCAGCGCGTCGACCTGGGGCGGTCTTTCGCGGCTATCGGTGATGGCCACCGACACGCCACGCGCAGCCAACCACCGGGCGACGGACAGGCCGGTAGCGCCCAGACCAATGACCAGGGCCCTGCTTGCTGTCTCCACCCGGTCATGCATCGTTTGCACTGTTGCCATTCCTCCGTCGAGCATCCGTCTACCTGAGCTTCAGCGTCGCCAGACCGGCGAGCACGAGAATGACTGTGATAATCCAGAACCGCACAATGACGCGCGGCTCCGGCCACCCTTTCAATTCATAGTGGTGATGCAACGGTGCCATCCGGAAAATCCGCTTCCCGGTGAGCTTGAAAGACGCCACCTGAAGGATGACCGAGACGGTTTCCACCACGAAGACGCCACCCATGATGAGCAGCACCAACTCTTGTCGGGAAACCACCGCCACCGCGCCCAGCGCCGCCCCAATGGCGAGTGCACCCACATCTCCCATGAACACCTGAGCGGGGTAGGTGTTGAACCACAGGAAACCGAGGCCCGCACCCACCAAAGCACCGCAGAACACTACGGTCTCCCCCACCCCGGGCACGTATGGAATCTGCAAGTAGCTTGAGAAATTCACGTTGCCGGTCGCATAGGCAATTGCCCCGAGACCCCCTGCGACCAGAACGGCGGGGAGGATGGCGAGCCCGTCGAGGCCGTCGGTCAAGTTGACAGCGTTGCTGGTACCGACAATCACAAGCCATGTCAGCACGATGTAGAACGGGCCAAGTGGCAACACCACATCCTTGAAGAACGGCACAATCAGTGCCGTTTCATTCGGTGCCTTCGCAGTCATGTAAAGCACTATCGCGGCGGCAAGGCCCGCCACCGTCTGCCAGAAGAACTTCCAGCGCGCAGGCAATCCCTTGGGATCGCGCAGCACCAGCTTCCGGTAATCATCCACCCAGCCAATAGCACCGAACGCAACGGTGACGCCCAGCACAACCCACACAAAGCGATTACCAAGGTCTGACCACAGCAATGTGGACATGAATATCGCGACCAGGATGAGTGCACCGCCCATGGTCGGTGTGCCAGCCTTCTTCAGGTGGGATTGCGGCCCGTCATCGCGTACCGTCTGACCAATCTGGTAACGGGTCAGCCAGCGAATCATCGCAGGGCCGAACACCAGCGAGAATGCGAGCGCTGTCAACACGCCAAGAATGGCGCGCATCGTGAGGTACTGGAATACATTGAACCCGGTATGGAACTGGGTGAGCCACTCAGTCAGCCAAAGAAGCATGTCAGTTCACCCCCGCCCTGTCTTGCAACGCAGCAACGACCCGTTCCATCCGCATACTGCGTGACCCTTTGACCAGAACTGTTACGCCCGGCTCCAACAAGCCGACAACGTGTTCCGTCAGTTCCGAGATGTTCTCGAAGTGCTCCGCGCCAGCACCGAATGCCTCTGATGCATGGGCACTGAGTGTTCCAAGTGAGAACAGGCGTTCGACGCCGGCGGCGCGTGCGCCTTCGCCGGATTGGCGATGCAGCGCCGGACCCGCTGGGCCAAGCTCGCCCATGTCGCCAAGGACCAGCCACAGCCGAGATGCCTGAAATGCCATCAAAGCGGCCTGCAAGGAGGCAGGGTTGGCGTTGTAGGTGTCATCAACGACGCGCGCGCCGTTGGCAAGATTCACGGCACGAAGCCGACCGCCAACGCTTCTGGCAACCGACAATCCCTTGACGACATCAGTCATGCTCGCGCCTGCAGCGGTTGCAGCGGCGGTGGCGGCTAACGCGTTGTGAACGTTATGACGTCCGGCCAGCGGCAACCGGATCTCATGGCGACCTGACGCACAGGTCACAACGAAGGTCTGGTCGCCATCCGGCCCGCTTGCAATGTCTGAACTCGCCACCTGGAAATCCGCGGCGACATCCACGCCAAATTCGACTTGTCGGTGCTTCTCCGCCAACTCACGCCACAGGGGTGCATAGGCATCATTCGCATTGATGACCGCACAGCCGTCTTGCGGAAGCGTCTGGTAAATCTCCCCCTTCGCCTTCGCGACTCCCTCGATCGTCCCGAATCCCTCGAGGTGTGATGGCCCCGCGTTGGTGACCAGCGCCACCGTTGGCACAGCAAGGCTCGCAAGGTAGGCGATTTCACCCGCGTGATTTGCGCCCATCTCCACTACGGCAGCCCAATGCGTCGCCTCAAGTTCGAGCAAGGTGAGCGGGACACCAATGTGATTGTTGAGATTGCCGCGTGTTGCCAGTACCGGGCCGCGCTGCCCGAGAATGGATGCAATCATCTCTTTGGTGGTGGTCTTGCCGTTGCTACCGGTCAATGCGACCAAGGGCGCGGTGAACTGCAGCCGCCACGCTTTGGCGTAAACGCCAAGCGCCGCCAGTGGGTCGTCAACGACAACCTGCGGCAACGCGTCACTGACCTCACGACCTACCAAGGCCCCGGCTGCACCCATGCTACGGGCCGCACTGAGGAACGCATGACCGTCGAAGTTCGGCCCTGACAAGGCAACGAACAGCTCGCCTGCGCGCAGTTTGCGGGTATCAGTGCTGATGCCCTGGAATGCCACATCCGCTCCGGTCAGGCGACCGCCTGTGGTGCGCGCGAGCATGCCCAGCGTGGTCCCGCTCATGCGGCACCACCTTGCAGAATTGACATAACCGCGTCGCGGTCGCTGAAGGGCAGCACTCGATCGCCGACCAGTTGATAATCTTCGTGCCCTTTTCCCGCGATGACGACGACATCTCCCACCGTGGTATCGGCGATGGCTTCAGCGATGGCACGACCGCGGTCATGCTCGACTCGCCAGCGTGCTGCTGAGGGAAAGCCTTCGATGATGTCGTTCGTGATCGCCGCGGCGTCCTCATTCCGCGGGTTGTCATCGGTGACGATGCACTCATCTGCCCACGATGCTGCAACTGCGGCCATCATCGGGCGCTTGCCGCGATCACGGTCGCCACCACAACCGAAAACACAGACCAGACGCCCATGCGTATGGTCTCTGGCAGATTTCAGAACCTGCTCGAGTGCGTCAGGGGTATGCGCGTAGTCCACTACCACCACGGGGTGTGTCGCGTCGCCGTGAAATGCCTCCATCCGCCCCGGCACGGTGCGGCTTGCCGCCAGGAAGCGAACGACATCATCAAGCTTGAGGCCAATCTCAAGCAGTGCGCCGGTGGCCAAAGCAAGATTGGTTGCATTGAATCGGCCGAGCAATTGCGTCTTGATACACGCTGGGCCTGCGTGCGTCTCCAGACTGATGTCCATGCCGCTGGGATGGGGGTGAACTTCTGTGATGGCCACGAATCGCTCCGCGGTCCCGACCACCGTTTCATCGCCTACCACGGTCGAACGGACACCGGCCGGCAGTGACTGCATCAGCTCACGCCCGAATGCATCGTCCACAGCGATGATTGCAGCTTCCAGACCTTCGGATTCGAACAGGCGCCGTTTCGCCTCACCGTAGGCTTCGAAATCGCCGTGGTAATCGAGGTGGTCGCGGGTCAGGTTGGTGAACACCGCCGCACGAAACCGCACGCCTGCCACGCGGTCCTGCTGCAGCGCATGTGAAGAGACTTCCATCGCTACTGCGCCAGCACCCTGGTCACGCATTGCTGCCAACAGCGCATGTATGCGAGTCGCGTCGGGTGTGGTGTGCGTTGGCCGCTGAAGATTGCCGTGAAGCCCGTAACCCAAGGTGCCCAGCAGGCCACATGGCTGCCCCGAGGCGCTCAGCGCCTCTGCCAACAGGTGCGTCACGGATGTTTTGCCGTTCGTACCAGTGACTCCGAGGACTGGCACCGAGTGCGACGGATTCCCGTGAAATCTGGCTGCAATGCGCCCAACTATCGCGTGAAGATCGCTGACCTGAACAGCGGACACGCCCACGGGAAACGACGGCGTGCCATCCCAACCCGCAGGATCCCACGCTATGGCTACTGCACCGTTGGAGACGGCATCAGCAAGCCATGCCAAACCGTGCGATTTGGCGCCTGCGCATGCGAGGAACAAATCGCCACGCTTGACCTGCCGACTGTCCAGCGCAACTCCCGTCACCTGCACATCAACGGATGGGGACACTACGGCGTAGCCGTCAAACAACGATGACAAACGGGCTGCAGCGCTCATGGCCGCCCCCTGGCCACAATCACCGAAGGTGGTGCATCGATGTTGTCTGGCGGGATGTCCATCAATCGAAGCGCGCCCGCCATGACCCTGCTGAACACCGGAGCGGCGACCCGATTACCGTAGTACTCGCCACGAGAGGGTTCATCAATGATGACGACAGCAACCAGTCGCGGCGACGATGCAGGGGCCATCCCTGCAAACACCGCGAAATGACGATCGTCTGCGTACCCACCTTCGATGGACTTGCGCACTGTGCCGGTCTTGCCCGCAACCCGGTACCCTTGCACGCCGGCACTCGCAGCTGCACCCCCAGCGCGGATGCCAACCTCCATCAACAGACGGATGTCATGAGCGACCTGAACCGGCAGGACCCGTTCGCCCTGCTCAAACTCCTCGCGCGCCACCAGTGATACCGGGTGACGCACACCATCGGCAGCGATGACTGCATACGCCTGTGCAAGTTGCAGAGGCGTCACCGCAACGCCGTATCCGTAGGACAAGGTCGCCTGCCCCAGCTCACGCCACTGCATGAAATGGTTCAGCTGTCCGGATTGTTCTCCCGGGAACCCTACGCCGGTGACCTGCCCGAACCCGAAGCGTTGCAACATCACCCAGAGTGCTTCCGGGTCCAATGCCAGCGCCACCTTGCTCGCGCCAACGTTGCTGGACCTGCTCAACAAGGTTGCAAGATCGATAGCACCCAGCGGCTGCGGGTCTGTGATTGTGCCGCCCCTGACCTGCAACAGCCCCGCCCCGGTGTCCACTATGGAACCCCGATGGAATCTGCCACTGGCCAGACCTGCAGCAATGACAAAGGGCTTGAAGCTCGAGCCCGGTTCCATGACATCCGTAAGCGCCCGGTTGCGATAGCGCTCCGCAATCCGGTCTTGCCGGTTGTTGGGATTGAAGGCCGGCTGGTTCACCATCGCAAGGATTTCGCCGGTCTGTGCATCGAGCATGACCAACGTTCCGCTGCGAGCGCCGTGATCGGTGACGGCCTGACGCAACTCGCGGTAAGCAAGATATTGAATCCTGCGGTCAATGGTCAGGGTGAGATCCCGCCCGGGACGCGGCTGGCGCAGGCTTTGCACATCAGCAACCACGCGACCAAGACGATCACGCAGGACACGCTTGCTACCGGGCTCCCCTCTCAACCATTCGTCAAATGCGAGTTCGATTCCCTCTTGTCCAGCATCATCGATGTTGGTGAACCCAAGTACATGGGAAGTCACTTCACCTGCCGGATAGTAACGACGGTACTCACGGACACTGTGCACACCGGGCACCCGGAGCTCGCTGACCACCTGTGCCTCTTCCGGCGCAAGGTGGCGGCGTAACCAGACGAACTGCCTGTCCTGCCGCTCGACCAACATCGCCTGCAAGCGCGCGCGCTCCATTCCGAGTGCGGCGGCCAAATCATCAATCTCACCATGCGCCAGTACTTCTGATGGATTGGCCCAGATGGAATCCACCGGGGTACTTGCGGCCAGAGCCTCACCATGGCGGTCGAGAATCATGCCGCGGTGGGCTGGTACTTCAACAGTCCGCAAGTGGCGTGCGTTTCCCTGCGCCGTGAGGAAAGCGCCATCCATCACCTGGATTTGTACCGCGCGCGCCACCAGTGTGATGGCCAGCAGCGCGAACACGACGAGCACGGAAAGACTGCGAAGCTGCCACACCTGCTTGTTGCCCTGGTGACTCATCGGCGCACGATGACCACAGTTGACGGTGACGGCATCTTCATCTGCAATTGCTGGCTGGCCACCTGCTCGATGCGGGAATGTGTTGACCAAGCGGCCTGCTCAATCTGCAGACGACCCCATTCGAGATTCATTTCGTCGCGCTGCGCTTGCATCTGCTGCAGTTGCGTGAAGGAAGTCCGATTGAGGTGCACGACGTACACCTGTGCAATAGCTGAGACGAAAAGCAGGCCTGCAACTGTGGCGAAGATGAGGTTGGCGAGCTTCATACGATCCGCTCCCCGGTGCGCAGCACCGCACTGCGTGCACGCGGGTTACTGGAGAGCTCATCGCGCCCAGCGCGAATGGCGCGCCCGAGTGGCCGCATGCGCGGGCCATCAGCCACGATTCGGGGTAAGCCACGCGGCCCGTCTGTCGGTTCGGATGGCCCGCGAAGGAAGCGCTTGACCATGCGGTCTTCCAACGAGTGGAAGGAGATGACACACAGACGCCCGCCTGGCTTGAGCACACGCGCGCACTGCGGCAAGAACGCCTCAAGCTCATCGAGTTCGCCGTTGACCGCGATGCGCACAGCTTGGAAGGTCCGGGTGGCCGGGTGCTTTCCGGGTTCGCGGGAGGGAACTGCGCTTGCTACCAACTCTGCGAGTTCACTTGTCCGGGTCATCGGGCTTGTAGCCCGGCGCGCCACGATGGCGCGTACGATGCGGCGCGCGAAACGCTCCTCGCCATACTCGCGCAGAACCCGCAGAAGTTCCGATTCGGGGGTGTGTTGCAACCACTCCGCGGCGGAAACGCCACTGTCCGGGTCCATGCGCATATCCAGCGGACCATCCGCGAGAAAGCTGAAACCACGCTCTGCATCGTCAAGCTGTGGGGACGACACGCCCAGATCGACCAGGATGCCGTCGACTGTGCCAGTCAGACCCCATTCCGCGGCCTTTCGCTCCAGATTGGTAAACGCTGCGCGCTCAATCATGAATCGCCCATCGCTGCCGAATTCCCGCGTCGCCACGCTGACCGCATCGGGGTCGCGGTCGAACGCCACCAATCGCCCGCCGGGCCCAATCCGCGCAAGCACCTCGCGCGCGTGCCCTCCCCGGCCGAATGTCCCATCCACATACACACCGCCAGGGCGTACCTGCAATTGCTCCAGCACCTCCGCGAGCAGTACCGGCAGGTGCTCTTGCATTGGCTTCCAGCCTCACAACGAAATCGTCTCGAGTTCGGCAGGAAGCGGCGTGTCATCCGCACTATCCTCAAGCCACCCCTCGCGACGTTCGTTCCAACGCGTTTCATCCCACAATTCGAATTTGTTGCCCTGGCCAATCAGCACGACATGACGCTCGAGTTGCGCGAACTCCCGAAGGGGTGGCGGCAACAGGATGCGTCCGTGGCTGTCTAGCTCAAGATCGGTGGCGTGACCCATCAACAAGCCCTGAAGGCGACGGGTGTGGGGATTCAGCGATGGCAACTGCACGAGCTTGCGCTCGACCAGCTCCCACTCCGGCAATGGATAGAGGAACAAGCAGCGCGCGCTATCCACCGTGACCACGACCTGGCCGTCGGCTTCCGCCTGCAAACGCTCACGAAAACGGACCGGGATAGCCACTCTGCCCTTCGCGTCCAGCGTTATGCTGTTGATTCCTCTAAACAAGACGTCCCCCGGGGTGAGGATTGCCCATTAATCACCACTTTTTCCCACCCACGGACACTATAGGTGCGTCAGAAGCCGTCCGTCAAGGACATTCTGAGTATTTTTTTAAGCGCGAACAGGGACTTACGAGCGCTTTTGGAGGTGGGATGGGGGTCAAAGTGGGTCAATGAAATCATGGCCTTGGAATGGCTTCCTAATCCACCGGATTAGGTTTATCCGTGGCGCTACCCTTCGGCGCGTACAATGCGCGCTGGAGTCAGCCAGACAGTCGCTGCGGCAACGCAGAGGAAAGTCCGGGCTCCGCAGGGCAGGGTGCCAGGTAACGCCTGGGCGGCGCGAGCCGACGGAAAGTGCCACAGAAAACATACCGCCTAAGCGCTTCGGCGCCGGTAAGGGTGAAAAGGTGCGGTAAGAGCGCACCGCGCGTCCGGTAACGGTTCGCGGCACGGAAAACCCCACTCGGAGCAAGACCAAATAGGGAAGCATGCGCGCGATCCGTCGCGCTGCAACGTGTGGCCCGCACGGCTTCCGGGTAGGTCGCTAGAGGCGCACGGTGACGTGCGTCCCAGATGAATGACTGTCCCCGACAGAACCCGGCTTATCGGCTGGCTCCTACTCCTTCCGCTCGCCGTGGTCGATGAGCCATTGGTAAAGCTGTTTACGCGACTCACCGGTGAGTTTGGCTGCAATTGCAGCCGCTTTTCCTGCAGGTAACTCGTTGGCGAGTTCGGTGACCAGCGTGCGCGCATTCACTGCGGTAGCAGTGGCGGCAACACCGCCCTCCACCACCAACACGATCTCACCGCGCAATACATCCTCATCCTGACGGGCCCACGCCGCGAGCTCTCCCAAGGTGCCATCGCGCACTGTTTCATGCAGTTTGGTGAGCTCACGCGCAACGCTCGCTCGGCGATCCGGGCCGAAGATGTCCGCGAGATCATCGAGTGTTTCCCTGATGCGATGCACGGCTTCATAGAACACCAGCGTGCGCGTCTCGTGTTGCAGCGCGACCAACTCCTTTCTCCGCGCTGCTGGTTTCGACGGCAGGAAACCTTCGAAGGCAAATCGGTCTGCGGGTATCCCGGCGACAGACAGGGCGGCAATGGCCGCGCAGGGGCCAGGTATCGGTCGGACAGGCATTCCCCGATCCCGCGCCGCGCGGACCAACAGAAAGCCCGGGTCACTGATCAAGGGCGTCCCCGCATCACTCACCAGCGCGAGTGTTTCGCCGTCCCCCAGGCGCTCCAGCAGGGCTTCCACGCGGGAGCGCTCGTTGTGGTCGTGCAGCGCGGTTACGGGTGTTTTTATACCAAGCTCGCGCAACAGGGGACGGGTTCTGCGCGTATCTTCCGCGAGCACCAGTGTCGCTTCGGACAGCACAGCCCGTGCGCGCTCGCTAATGTCAGCCCGATTGCCTATGGGCGTAGCCACTATGTACAGCGTTCCGCGTTCGATTGACACCCTGTTCACCCACCCAGATACTGGGATTCCATCTTGGTGGTTTCGCCCATGCCTATGCAAGCCCGAACAATTCGCTTGGCTCTGCTCATTGCAACAGTGTCGGTTGCTTTGAGCGGCTGTCCCGGACCCCAGCCCCGACCGACGTCCACGCCGGAGTCCGAGGCGGAGGCAGCGGCGCGTTTGGCAGAACAAGGTCGGACCCAGGAAGCCGCTTCGCTTTACGGTCGGAGTGCTGACCGGAGTGGCAGCGCCCTGGCGAACGCGTTGCGCCTGGAATCGGCGGAGTTGTGGTTGCAACTGGAGGATGCCGAGAGCGCACGCCGACAATTGGTCAGAGTCGACGAGAATCAGCTTGACCCGTTCGACCGAGTTCGACTCCTCATCGCGTTGGCGGAGCTCGCGCTTTTGGACATGCGGCCGGATGATGCCATCGCACTACTGCCTCGGTCTCCAGCGGGACTTCCGCAAGCGCTTGCCGGTCGCGCGCTGGATGTCCGCGCTCGCGCCTACAGCGAACTCGGATACTACGACCTGGCGGTCCAGGATCTGGTTGCGCGTGAAGCGACTCTGACTTCCTCGCGCGATCGCGAAGACAATCAACAACGCATTTGGAGCGCCATTCGCAGAGTGGATCCGGCGTCCATCCAGTATGACGACGAACCCATCTTGCGCGGTTGGTTCGAACTCGCCGATGTGCGCAAGCTCGCGTGGCAGGATCCGGCTCGATTCGATTCCGCGCTGCAAGCATGGCGTCGTGAACACCCTGGACATCCGGCATGGGACCGCTTCGTTCCGCAGTTGGTGGCGGAGCAAAGGCGCGTAGCCACGGGTGTACAGGAAATCGGGCTCATCCTGCCTTTGAGTGGGCGTTTTGCGGCAGCAGCGGCGGCGGTCAGAGACGGACTCATTGCGGCGCATTTTCAAGGATCAGACACCGGGCGCAGGCCGCGCTTGCGCATCTACGATACTGAAGGTGATGCGGAGATTGCCGTGTTGCGCTACCGCGAAGCCGTGAACGATGGGGTGGATTTCATCATCGGTCCTTTGCAGAAGGATGCCGTAGCGGCACTTGCCCGCCTCGGTCAGTTGGAGGTCCCTGTACTGGCCTTGAACACACTGGATCTTGACGAGGCCGGGCCAGACAACCTGTTCCAGTTCGGCTTGGTACCGGAAGAAGAGGCTTACCAGATCGCCGAGCGAGCCGCACTGCAGGGCCTCGATATGGGCATCGCACTGGTTCCGGACAACGAACTGGGCCTACGCATGTTGCAGGCGTTCCGTGAGCGATACGAAGAACTGGGGGGCACCCTGGTGGCGGCAGAGCTATACAACCCCCAACAACAGGACCACAGCGCGCCCATCATTCGCAGCCTGACCATTGATGAGAGCCGAGCGCGCCAGCAAGTGCTTCGCAGCGTCCTCAACCTCAATCTTCAATGGGAGCCGCGCAGACGACGCGATGCCAAATTCATCTTCCTCATCGGCAATCCGCAACAGGGGCGCGCGCTGCGGCCGCAGTTGCGATTCCATCACGCCTCCGACCTGCCGGTGTACGCGTCGTCCCATGTGTATGCGGGCGTCCCCAACCGTGCACAGGATGCGGACATGAATGGCGTCGCCTTCACAGACATGCCGTGGACAATCGCTCCAGATGCAACGGTCGCCGCCAGCCAGAGGGAATTGACGGCCCACTACGGCGGGGCGATGGAACGCAATACCCGGCTGTATGCTCTGGGCTTTGACGCTTACCGCCTTGCGCCCGTGTTGCGCCACGACCCGGCCTTGCTCAGTGAACCCGTTCCTGCGGCAACCGGGTCCCTGCACATCGACCATCAGCGCAGGATTCACCGCGTACTCAGTTGGGCGCATTTCGTGAACGGGACGGCACGCCCCTTGCGCTGATGACGGATCCGCGCCACGCGCTTGGGCAGGCTGCCGAGCGACGGGTGCAGGACTGGCTCGAGCACCGAGGCCTGTCACTTGTTGCCCGCAACTGGCGGGGGCGGCGCGGCGAACTCGATCTCATCATGCGGGATGGGCCAATACTGGTCATCATCGAGGTCCGGGCACGCCCCGGTCGGCCACACGCGGAAATTCGCACATCGGTGGATGAGCGCAAGTGCCGACGCATCACCAACACTGTCCGCGAGTATCTCGCCGACAGCGGGCTGGGTGACTCCTTGCCCGTTCGGGGTGATGTGGTGACGGTCTCTGGCGGTTCCCGGTTTCCGGAGATCCAGTGGTGGCGAAACGCACTCCGGCTCCGCCTCTGACCCGTTATACTGCGCCCTATGGACGCCACCACCCGGGTGCAGCAGATTTTCCAGGACAGCATCGCGACCAAGCAGGCCGCAGCCGGAGTATTGGCCGAGCCTGTGGCCGCAGGGGCGAAAGCCATGGTTGAAGCGCTGCTGGCGAACGGCAAGATTCTGGCCTGTGGCAACGGCGGATCGGCAGCAGACGCTCAGCATTTTGCAGCCGAAATGTTGAACCGCTTCGAGATGGAGCGACCTGGTCTGCCAGCGTTCGCGTTGACCACGGACAGCTCGACATTGACATCCATCGCCAACGATTACGACTTTGTGCAGGTGTTCTCCAAGCAGGTCCGTGCTTTGGGGCAGGCAACAGACATCCTGCTGGCCATTTCGACCAGCGGCAACTCACCGAATGTCGTCGATGCCATCATCGCCGCACATGAGCGCGGCATGCGCGTCGTCGCCATGACGGGCCGGGATGGCGGCGCCGTTGCCAAAACCCTTGCCGCAACCGATGTCGAAATCAGGGTGCCCGCGCAATCCACCGCCCGGATACAGGAAGTCCATCTGGTCGTGCTGCATTGCCTGTGCGACCTCATAGACCACCAGCTCATCGGTGGAAACTGATTTTCTAACCGCATTGCGCGCGGTGGTGGCGCGCGGCGACCTGCGCACGGACCCGGCAAGCCTCGTCGCCTATGGATACGACAACAGTCGTGAGCAGGTTGCTCCCGACGCGGTCGTGTTTCCCGCCGACACTGAAGAAGTTGCCAGCGTTGTCCGCACCTGCGCCGCACATGGTGTCCCGCTGACTGCCCGCGGGCTTGGCTCTGCGACAACGGGTGCTGCAGTGCCAGTGCGAAAGGGTGTTGTCCTTGCGTTTGAGCGGATGAACCGCATTCTCGAAATCAACCCTGACGACCGCAACATGGTAGTGCAACCTGGGTGCCTCAATAGTGAGGTGCAAAAAGCTGCTTCGGACCACGGATTCTTCTGGGCGCCCGACCCAACCAGCTCCCCCTACTCCACGGTTGGTGGCAACCTCGCCTGCAATGCCGCAGGTCCGCGCGCGGTCAAGTATGGTACGCCGCGTGAGAACACGCTTGGTCTCGAAGCAGTGACAGGCACTGGTGAAGTCATCCGGGTGGGTGGTCGGACGAGCAAGGGTGTGGTCGGCTTCGACCTCACCCGCTTGCTGATTGGCAGCGAAGGTACTCTGGCGCTTATCACCGAAGCAACCCTCAAGCTCATCCCCCTGCAGCCTGCACGAGCCACCCTGCGCGCGGCGTACCGCGATGTCGAGAGCGCCGCGAAAGCTGTCGCGAACATCATGTCCGGTCCAGTGACCCCGTGTGCGCTGGAGTTCATGGACAGCGTTGCCTTGGACATCGTGCGTGCGACCGGAACCGTGCGACTGGTTGACGGCGCCAAGGCCCTTTTGCTGGTGGAATGCGACGGTGCCGAGTCGGAACTTACGGCCCAACTGGACGCCCTGAGTGCCTTGGCGAGCAATGATGGCGCGCTGGAAGTGGCCACGGCGAAAGATCCTGCGGATATCGAGGCCTTGTGGCAGTGCCGACGCGCCTTGTCACCCGCCCAGAGAACGTTGCGACCAAACAAGATCAACGAGGATGTGGTGGTCCCTGTTTCCCGTCTTCCGCAGTTGGTGCATGGCATCGGTGAACTTGCAAAGAAACACCGGATACTCATTGTGAGTTTCGGCCACGCCGGCAATGGCAATCTTCATGTGAACATGCTGGGAGAAGACACCGAGCTCGATTCGATGCACAGGTGTCTGCCTGAGCTTTTCCAACTGGTCCTGGCACTGGACGGAAGCATATCCGGAGAACATGGCATAGGCCTGGTGAAGAAGGCATTCATCGGGATGGAGCTTGACACAGGGGTGCTGCAACTCATGCGGGGCGTCAAACGGGTCTTCGACCCACGAGGCATTCTCAACCCCGGCAAGGTGTTCCCCGATGAGTGAACTCGCCTGGCTAGCGCTCTTGGGAGCCATCGTCTGGCTGTGGGTGGACTCGCTCCGGGCGCGAGAACACGCCATGGTCACCTGTCGCCGCTCCTGCGAGGCACACGGCTTGCAGTTGCTGGATGGAACGGTCGCGTTGGATGGATTGACCTTGAAACGGTGCCAGGATGGCCGTGTACGCATCCAGAGACGCTATCGCTTCGAGTTCACGCGCGATGGCGTCGTCCGTGACACCGGGGCAATTGTGATGTTGGGAGACCGCGTTCAATCTCTGGACCTCCCCCACGAGGGTGGTCGCATCATCGAACACGGCGAGTTCTGATTATTTGACGATTCGCAGGTGCGAACGCTTGCGCGGCGGCGGCTCGCCGCCTGGTGGCCCATCTGGATCGGTGTCGTCATCATCATCCAGGCCTGACGATGCGATCTCGCCTTCCTCACCCGCGGCAAACAGCATCCCGTGCTGGCTCTCTCTCGAATACACCGCAAGCACCGAGCTGACCGGCACCGACACCAACTCCGACACACCGTTGAACCGCGCTGAGAATGCAATGAGTTCGTTTCCCAGTTGCAGCGCGTCCGTTGCAGAGGGAGAGACATTGAGCACAATACGCCCGTCCTGCACGAATGCGTCCGGTACTTTCACACCAGTGTGAGTCACATCGACAAGGATGAGCGGGGTTTCGTTGTTGTCGCAGATCCACTCATGAATCGCGCGAACAAGGTAAGGGCGCTGGGAATTCATCCTACTGGCGCATTTCGCGTTCCAGCTCCGTCAGGCTGGCACGGAAGGCGTCGCGTTTGAATATTCGCTCGCAATAGCGGTGAATGGATTTTCCGGAGACGGCGGGCAGTTCAATCCCCCAACGCTCCAGACGATAAAGAATCGGAGCAACCGCGCAGTCGACGAGGGAGAATTCATCACTCAGGAAAAATGGCTTTGCAGCAAACAGGTCGCTGGATGCGATGAGGCTCTCGCGCAGTCTTTTCCGCGCTTTCTCTGCGTCTTTCTGGGTGCGGCCTTCCAGATGATCGAGCAGCGAGTACCAATCCTGCTCGATGCGACAGATGGCGAGTCGTGCGTGCGCGCGGGCAACGGGATCCACTGCCATCAGCGGCGGGTGCGGAAAGCGCTCATCAAGGTACTCCATGATGATGCGCGGCTCATACAGGACGAGCCCCCGGTCAACGAGGGTAGGAACCGTGCCGTACGGGTTCAGTTCCGGCAGGTCTTCGGGCAGCTCATCGCCATCGGCCAAGACCAGGTCGCACTGGATGTTCTTTTCGGACAGCACCATGCGCACGCGATGGCTGCGTGCACAGAGTGACCGTGTGAACAAAGTCAGCGTGGAGCGACGGTTGGCCGCAAGCTCCATTGCCAGCAGGGCGACCTCGGAGCTCTTGGGCTTTCTCGCCACGCGCAATCAGCTCACGTCTTTCCAATACTCGCGCTTGAGGAGGTACGCGAGTACCAGGAAAAACAACAGGAAGGCAATGACCTTAACGCCCAAAGCCTCGCGCTCAGCCTTCATCGGGTCAGCGATGTAAGCCAGGAACGTGGTGAGATCACGTGCCGCCCGCCGATATTCATCGGGCGTCATGCTTCCTTCGCTGATCTGCTCGAAGCGGACAAAATCGTCGTCGTCAAACACGGCGCGCTGCATGCCCTGCAGGTGCCAAAGCGCGTGCGGCATGCCGACATCCGGGAACACAAGATTGTTCACGCCCATGGGGCGGGACTCATCAACGTAGAAAGTGAGCAAAAAGTTGTAAACCCAGTCTGTACCCTTGATGGCACCAAAGCCCAGACCGCTGCGGCTGCGGGTCACCAGCGACAAGTCAGGCGGAGCGATGCCGAACCACTCTGCAGCATCATGCGGGGGCATGGCGATTTCCATCAACTCGCCCGGCCTTTCGCCCGTCACCTGCAGATAGCGCTGGACCAGTTCAACCGACAGCCCGATGTCGTTGCCAACACGATCCCAGCGCATGTACTGCAAGGAATGACAACCCATGCAGTTGTTCACGAACAGCGCTGCCCCACGTTGCAGGGACGGCTTGTTGGTGATGTCAATATTCGCCGGTTCCAACTCAATGGCAGGTTTGGCCGCAGCGAGCAGCGTCAGAGGCATCGTGGCCAGGAGAATTGCGAGCAGCTTTCTCATCAGTGCGTCACCCTTTCCGGAACCGGCTTGGTCTTGTCGATGGCGGAATACCAGGGCATCAACAGGAAGAACGCGAAGTAAATCACCGTCAGTACCCGGGCGAGGATCGTGTACAGCTCTGTCACCGGCAGGAGGCCCAGCACCCCGAGACCGATGAACGACACCACGAATAGCGCGAGTGCAATCTTGGTGATCGGACCCTTGTAACGGATGGACTTCACCGGACTACGATCCAACCATGGCAGGAAGCACATGATCATGACCGCCGCGCCCATTGCCACCACCCCCAGGAACGGGTGTGGAATCGCGCGGAGGATCGAGTAGAACGGAGTGAAATACCACACCGGCGCGATGTGCTCCGGGGTCACCAAGGGGTCAGCCGGGATGAAGTTCGCTGGCTCCAGGAACAAGCCACCGAATTCCGGCATGAAGAACACGATAATGGCGAAGAAGATGAGGAACACCGTCGCCCCCACCAAGTCCTTGACGGTCATGTACGGATGGAACGGGACACCATCCACCGGGTGACCATCCGGCCCCTTGAGCTTCTTGATTTCGATACCGTCCGGGTTGTTCGACCCCACCTCATGCAGCGCCTGGATATGCGCGACCACCAGGCCACACAGCACCAATGGAAGAGCAATGACATGGAGGGCGAAGAAGCGGTTCAAGGTCGCGTCAGAGATGAAGTAGTCACCCCTGATCCACTCGGCCAACTCGGGCCCGATGAAGGGCACAGTCCCGAACAGCGAAATGATGACCTGTGCGCCCCAATAGGACATCTGGCCCCAGGGCAGCATGTAGCCCATGAAGGCCTCACCCATCAAGACCAGATAAATCAGCATGCCGATCAACCAGAGCAGTTCACGAGGGCCCCGGTACGAGCCATACATCAATGCCCGGAACATGTGCAGGTACACGACCACGAAGAACAGTGATGCGCCAGTGGAGTGCATGGTCCTGATCAGCGATCCCCAATGGACCTCGCGCATGATGTACTCGACCGAAGCGAAGGCTTCCGTCGCGCTCGGCTTGTAGAACATCGTGAGGAAAATGCCGGTGACAATCTGGATGATGAGCACCAGGATTGAGAGCGCACCGAAGAAGTACCAGAAATTGAAATTCTTGGGCGCGTAATACTCGGTGGCGTGCTCTTTAAGCATTTTGGTGAATGGGTAACGCGCGTCAATCCACTCCATGAACTTGCTCATCAGGCAGCCCCCTCATCTTCACCGACCAATATCAGCGTGTCGCTGACATAACGGTGCGGCGGCACAATCAGGTTGGTCGGCGCTGGCACACCCGAGTACACGCGACCGGCGAGGTCGAAGCGGGAGCCATGGCAGGCGCAGAAAAAACCACCCTGCCATTCAGGCCCAAGGTCCGATGGGGCAATTTCCGGGCGATAGGTCGGCGAACAGCCCAAGTGGGTGCAACTGCCTACCAAAACGAGGAATTCGGGACGAATCGATCGATGCTGATTTTGTGCATAGCTGGGTTGCTGGGGAACACGGGACTCGGGGTCGCGAAGTCTGCCTTCGACACCGGGGAGCCGATCTAGCGCTGCCTCAGTGCGATAAACAACCCATACCGGGCGGCCACGCCACTGTACGCGCTGCATCGCGCCTGGTTCCATTCGGCTGACATCCACCTCCACCGGGGCTCCCAGCGCTTTGGCGCGCTCGCTTGGCCGTAGCGCGGAGGCGAACGGTATGGCCGCCGCCGCAACACCCAATCCTCCCACCACGGAGGTGGCGACGGTCAGAAACCGGCGTTTCTTGAGATCAACGCCCTCATTGCTCATCAGGAACACTCCCCCATTAACCGCGTCGATGCAGAGACGAAGATTATACCCGGTGTATATCACGATGGGCTACTACGCCGCGCACGGCGGTGCTACCTTTGGCAGGTCATGACCAACCTGCGTAGAACACTGATATTCCTGCTGCAATCGGCCACCATAGGACTGGCACTGGCGTTCATTGTCGTCTGGTTCCGCCCGTCCTGGTTTCTGGACACGCCCAACCCCGGGGACAATGGAGAGGTCTTTTCCTATGCAGCGGCAGTGGAACGCGCGGCGCCGGCGGTCGTGAACATCCACTCGAACCGGCGCGTGACATCCACTCGTGCACCCCTGTTCGAGGACCCTCTGGTTGAACGTTATTTCGGCGACCAAAGCGCACCACAGTCTGACCGCATCGAAACCAGCCTGGGCTCCGGTGTCTTGATCAGTGCGCGGGGTTACATCCTCACCAATCACCATGTCATAGCGGACGCCGAGGCAATTCAGGTGGCCTTGCACGACGGGCGGATTGCGAGTGCAAGCGTGGTGGGGAGAGACCCAGATACCGACCTTGCCCTCCTCCACATCAACCTCGAGGACCTGCCCGCGATACCTGTTGCGCG
>CAZKFT010000001.1:0-49093 GCA_964552205.1 uncultured Gammaproteobacteria bacterium | reverse complement strand
CAAGGTGGCGGGTCGCAGGGCATCGGGTTCGCTATTCCCGTCGACCTTGCGCGCGGCGTGATGCAACAGCTGGTGGAGCACGGGCGGGTAATCCGCGGGTGGCTGGGTGTCGCGCCGCAGGACATGACGCCGGAACTAGCAGGCGCCATGGGACTGCAGTCTGCGCGTGGTGTGCTGGTCGCTGCCGTGCAGATTGAGAGCCCGGCCGCGAGCGCAGGAATCCGACCGGGTGATGTGATTACCGCCATCGATGATGTGGAAGTTGTCGATGGCCGCGATGCATTGAACCGCATTGCCGCCATGCGTCCAGGTACCGAGATCCGGCTGGCACTGTGGCGCGACGGCGAACTGCGTGAAACCCGCGCCACAATCGGTGAGCGGGGAGGTTAACCGGCGACGCGCCTGATCTTGGCGCCAAGCTGCGCGAGCTTTTCCTCGATACATTCGTAGCCGCGATCGATGTGGTAGATGCGTTCGACCGTGGTTTCCCCTTCCGCCACCAGCCCTGCCAGGACCAGACTCGCTGAAGCACGCAGGTCCGTCGCCATGACAGGAGCAGCCTGCAGTCGCTCCTGTCCCCGTATCAGTGCGTTGTGCCCGTCAATCTGGATATCCGCCCCCAGCCGCTGCAGTTCAAGCACATGCATGAAGCGGTTCTCGAAAACGGTTTCGATGATGGTGGCGCTGCCGTCTGCGACTGCATTCAGCGCACAAAACTGTGCCTGCATGTCCGTCGGGAAGGCGGGATAGGGTGCCGTACGGATGCTGACCGCCTTCGGTCGCTTGCCATGCATGTTGAGGTCGATCCAATCCTCGCCGGTGGTGATGTCCGCACCCGCTTCCTGCAACTTGACCAACACGGCCTCCAGCAGGTCTGGACGCGTGTCCTTCAACAGTACGTGCCCTCCGGTGATGGCGCCCGCCACGAGGTAGGTACCCGTCTCAATACGGTCCGGAAGCACACGGTAGCTGGTCCCGTGCAGGCGCTCCACGCCTTCGATTTCCAGCGTGTCGGTCCCTGCCCCGTGGACCTTTGCGCCCATCTGGTTCAAGCACAGTGCAAGGTCCACGACTTCCGGTTCGCGGGCGGCATTCTCGATGATGGTTGTACCGTCGGCGAGCGCCGCCGCCATCATCAGGTTCTCGGTCCCGGTCACGGAAACGATGTCCATCATGATGTGAGCGCCCTTCAGACGATCCGCTTGTGCGCGTATATAGCCGCCCTCGACCCTGACATCCGCGCCCATCTTCTGCAGACCCTGGATGTGCAGGTTCACCGGACGGGCGCCGATGGCGCATCCGCCCGGCAAGGAAACATCCGCCTTTCCGAAACGTGCAACCAGCGGCCCGAGCACGAGAATCGACGCACGCATGGTCTTCACCATTTCGTAGGGTGCGTAAAACTCCGTGATGGTGGTCGGATCGACCTCCACGCCCATGCGCTCGTCAATTGTTACCCCGACCCCCATACGCCCCAGCAACTCGATGGTGGTGGTGATGTCATGCAAATGCGGCACGTTGCTGATCGTGACCGGGTCATCTGCCAATAGTGTCGCGGCGAGTATCGGCAGCGTGGCGTTCTTTGCTCCCGATATGCGGACCTCTCCCTCTAGGCGTGTGCCGCCAGTAATGATGAGCTTGTCCAAATCAGGCGCTCGTCAGTTCGGCGGGAGTCTTGGTCACAAGCGAAAGTGCGTGTATTTCGCCGCCCATGAGGTCTCCAAGGGTGTCATACACCATGCGGTGTCTAGCCAGTGGGCGCTTGCCGGCAAATGCCTCAGACACCACCAAGGCCTCAAAATGGACGCCATCCGCGCCCTGAACCTCTACCAGCGTACAGGGAAGGCCTGTCTCGATCAGCTGTTTGATTTCGTCTGCATGCATGGCTTGCATGATACCGGAATCCGGTATGATTTCGCCCGATGCTCCTACCGATTCTAGCTATTCTGACTGGCTTCGTTGTGCTGACCTGGGGAGCCGACCGCTTCATCGTCGGCGCCGCAGGTACCGCGCGCAATCTTGGGCTGTCTCCGCTTTTCATTGGCCTGACAGTTGTCGCCTTGGGAACCTCAGCACCGGAAATGCTTGTCTCCGCCATTGCTGCCTACAATGGCAACCCTGGCTTGGCAATCGGGAATGCGCTGGGTTCCAATATCACCAATAGCGCACTGGTACTCGGGGCAGCGGCGCTGGTCGCGCCGCTGACTGTCCGTTCCAAATCTCTGATCCGCGAGTTCCCGGTCCTGCTGGCCATCATGGCGCTGTCGTGGGTCATCATGCTGGACGGGTCCCTGGATGTGATTGACGGTGCCATTCTTGTGCTGGGCGTCATCCCCTTGCTGTGGTGGATGACGGTCATCGGTCGTCAACCCGGCGTCAACGGCAACGACCTCGAGCAAGCGGAGCCCGTCACGCAAGCAGCCGACATGACGCTGACACGGTCGCTGTTGTGGCTGTTGGCAGGGTCTCTCATCCTGCTCGTGAGCTCCCGGGTCGTTGTATGGGGCGCGGTAGAAGCGGCCACCCTTTTGGGTGTCAGCGATACTGTCATCGGCTTGTCCATCATCGCGCTGGGGACCAGTCTGCCCGAGCTCGCCGCATCCGTGGTAGGTGCGCTACGTAACGAACACGACATAGCGGTCGGCAATGTCATCGGCTCAAACATGTTCAATCTCCTGGTCGTGCTTGGGCTGCCCGGTCTGATTGCCCCGGGCGCTTTCGATCCGGACATCCTGAGTCGCGATTTCCCGGTGATGGTGGGCATCACACTGGCGGTCATGGCCCTGTGCTTCATGCGCGGTATGCCTCCCAGGCTGGGGAGGACCGGGGGATTACTGCTGGTTGTCGCTTTCGTCGCCTACCAGCTGGTGCTGTACGATAAGTTGCCATGAACAAGGAAGGCCTGCTTGCCCTTGCCGCTGCGGTGCTCCGGACCGAGGCCGAGGCTGTCGCTGCGCTGGCCTCCCGGTTGGATGAGCGATTTGTACGTGCCTGTGAACTGATGCTCGCCTGCAGTGGCCGCATCATCGTCACGGGAATGGGCAAGTCCGGGCACATCGGTAGCAAGGTGGCTGCCACGCTGGCCAGTACGGGCTCACCCTCATTCTTCGTCCACCCGGGCGAGGCCAGCCACGGTGACCTTGGGATGATTACCCGCCAGGACGTGGTACTCGCATTGTCAAACTCAGGGGAGACAGCAGAGCTGCTTACCATACTGCCCATCATCAAGCGCCTTGGCGTACCACTGGTGGCTTTGACGGGCAATGAGAACTCGACGCTGGCAAGGGCAGCGGACGCACACCTGGACACCAGTGTGGACAAAGAAGCCTGCCCACTCGGTCTTGCGCCGACATCTTCCACCACGGCCACACTCGCAATGGGTGACGCGCTTGCGGTCGCGTTGCTTGAGGCGCGGGGTTTCACCGCAGATGACTTTGCAAGGTCCCATCCCAGCGGTGCACTCGGTCGCCGTTTGCTGCTGCTGGTGGATGACATCATGCACGCTGGGGATGACATTCCTCGGGTAACGCTGGGCGTCCCGGTCACCAAAGCCCTAATGGAAATGACGCGCAAGGGCCTTGGAATGACCGCTGTCGTAGATGACAAAGGTGCACTGAAAGGCATCTTTACTGACGGCGACCTGCGACGTGCGCTGGACCGCGATATAGACCTTCGCACCGCCGTCATTGACGAGGTCATGAGCCCGAACCCTCGCAGCATTCGCACCGGGCTTCTTGCCGCGGAGGCACTGAAGCACATGGAGACACAGCGCATCAACGGGCTGCTGGTGACGGATGAGGCTGGTGGGCTGGTCGGCGCATTGAACATGCACGACCTTTTGCGGGCGGGCGTGGTATGAGTGACCTGCACACCCGGGCTGCGCGTGTACGACTGGCCGTGTTCGACTGCGATGGCGTTTTCACCGACGGCAGGCTCTGGCTGGGGGATGACGGTCATGAGTACAAATCATTCCATGTTCATGATGGTGTCGGCATCAAGCGTCTTCTTGAAGCAGGCATCGAGGTTGCGGTTATTTCCGGGCGTAGCTCGTCCGCTGTGCAGAGGCGCATGAAAGAGCTCGGCGTGACACATCTCCTGGAGGGCGTTGACGACAAGCTCAGCGCCTTGCGAAAGTTACAGTCGCAACTCGGGATTGATGATGCGCAAACCATGTGTGTGGGCGATGACCTGCCCGACTTGCCCCTGCTGGAAGTTGCGGGTTTGGCGGTCGCCGTTGCCAATGCAGTAACGGCACTCAACTCCGCCGTTCACCATCGCACCACCTCCGCCGGCGGCCATGGCGCCGTTCGCGAAGTCTGTGACTGGCTTCTGACCACACGATCAGCGCGATGACCATGCCCCGCCAGACGATGTTGGGTCTCCTGGCATTGCTGTTGCTCTCGGCGGCGAGCATATGGTTGCTGACAGGTCTGAGCCCGGATACGAAAGACCTCGCTGGCAGTCGAGGTCCTGCCTGGTACTTCAATCAAGCCGAGCTGGTGGCCACAGGCGGAGACGGTCGCGTCTTGTATCGCGTCACTTCTCCGCGGATTGTCCAGGACCCCAGCGATGGCTCAGCGGATCTTGAGACACCGGTGGTCACTTGGGAACAGGGCGGGTCGCCACCGCTCCGGGTGGCCGCGACTCGCGGGCGCGTCGCACCCGACGCTGCCGACCTGTGGCTCGGGGAGGGCGTCACAATCTCGGATGGCAGCGCCGGCGGGCCGATTGAATTCAGGACTCAGTGGTTGGTTCTCGATACGCGCACGCAGCTCGCTTCAACGGACGCTGACATTTTGGTCGTATCTACCCATGGTGAACTCACCGGCCGCGGGCTGGTCGCAGATATGAACCGCGGTACCATAAGAATCGAATCTGATGTCAGGGCCCACTATGTCCGCTAACACCACAACCCATCTGCTCCTCGCACTTGTTCTGATGCTTCCCGGAACTGTGGCCGCACTCCCCGGAGATGCAGACCAGGAAATCAACATACGAGCCGACAGCTGGGATGCCGATCGCCGAACCGGCGTCGCCGTGTACCGTGGCAATGTCATCGTGACCAGCGGCGGGCTGGAAATGGCAGGAGACGAGTTGGTGCTCCGATTCACGGACGGTGAGCTAGCTGGAGCGACATTGCAGGGTCAACCTGCGCGGCTGACCCAACGACATGTCAACGAGCGACTTCCCACAGAGGCAGAGGCGCGCGAACTGACCTATGACGCGGTGACCGCTGTCATCCGCTTGCGGGGTGCCGCCCGAGTCAATCAGGGTGGTGACGAGTTTGCAAGCGAAGACATCCGCTACGACATCCGCCAGGAACGTATCATCGCTGGCGGCGAGGCTGGAAGCCGCATTGAGGTCACGATACAACCCCGCCGACCACCACAACAGGAACCGGAGCCTCGTCAGTGACGGTGTTGGTCGCGCGCGGTCTGGGCAAACGCTATCAGGCACGCAAGGTCGTGGATGATGTGTCACTGGAAGTCACCAGCGGTGAGGTTGTGGGGCTACTGGGACCGAACGGTGCCGGCAAGACGACCTCGTTCTACATGATTGTCGGTTTGATTCCCTGTGATGAAGGCAGCATCACCATTGACGGACACGACGTCACCGACATGCCGGTACACATGCGCGCTCGTCGTGGTCTGGGTTACCTGCCACAGGAAGCCTCCGTCTTCCGCCGCCTCTCCGTCGCCGACAACATCATGGCCATCCTCGAAACCCGCCGTGACCTGGACGACCCTGGCCGCGAACGCGTGCTTGAGGAGCTTCTGGATGAACTTCACATCACGCACATCCGCACCAACCTCGGCGTTTCCTTGTCGGGCGGTGAGCGACGACGCATCGAAATCGCGCGCGCGTTGGCCGCCAACCCGAGATTCATCTTGCTGGATGAGCCTTTTGCCGGTGTCGACCCGATCTCCGTCATAGACATCCAACGCATCATCGAACAGCTTCGTGATCGCGGCATCGGTGTGCTGATAACGGACCACAATGTCCGCGAGACACTGGGTATCTGTACACGGGCCTATATCCTCTCCGGCGGCAAGGTCATTGCAGCCGGAACTCCTGCCGACATTCTCGATAACCGCCAGGTCCGAGAGGTATACTTGGGCCAGAATTTCCGCCTGTAACCCATCCCGGGACCTGGTGGAACGAGGCCGATGAAACAGACACTCCAGCCACGGCTAGGCCAGCAACTGGCCATGACCCCGCAGATGCAGCAGGCGCTTCGCCTGCTACAGATACCTGCGGTCGAATTGAAGCTCGAAATCCAAGAGGCGCTGGAGTCCAACCTCATGCTCGAGTTGGTCGAGGACGACGCGACGCCAGCGCCTGACACAGATGTGGAGGCTGACGCTGACGCCGAGACAGCGGCTGACACCGTTGAGTCGGTGGATTGGGAGAGCGAAACGCTGGATTGGTCGAGTGAGCCCTATTCCGGACCCGCAACCGGCGTGGATGCAGCTGAATGGCAGACTGCCGCGCCGGAAGGGCTACAGGAATATCTGCGGTGGCAGATTGAACTGACCCCTTTCAGTGAGGCGGACCTGCGCATCGCGCTCACCCTGCTTGACTCCATCGATGATGACGGCTACCTCCATGTCACTCTGGAGGAAATCCAGCAAGCGCTTTTGCCGGAATTGGACGCTACCCTCGACGAAATCGAAGCCGTGCTCCACCGCATTCAACGTTTCGATCCGGTTGGCGTAGGTGCACGCTCACTTGCGGAATGCCTGCAAGTCCAGCTTGGCCAGTTTCCTGAAAAGACCGCTGCGGTGGAATGCGCGGAACGCATCGTCAGCGGGCACCTCGAGTCCCTTGGGCAAGGTGATCTCAAACGCATCGCAAAAAGCCTTCAGGTCGATGTACAGCTCGTAGAACAAGCTGCCGAGGTCATCCGGTCGCTGAACCCAAGACCTGGCACACAAGCTGCAGCCGACGATGTCGGCTACATCGTGCCGGACGTATTGGTAAGTCGCCGCGACGGGCGCTGGATTGTCGAACTCAACCCGGAGCTTGCACCCAAGTTGCGCATCAACCCCTACTACGCTGAACTCGCCAAGACCGAGTCAGATGCACAGGATCAAGCCTGCATGCGCAGCCACCTGCAAGAAGCGCGCTGGCTCCTGAGAAGCCTGCGAACCCGCGCAGACACACTGTTGCAGGTTGCAACCTTTATCGTCCGTCACCAGCGGGAGTGGCTGGAGCACGGCGACACCGCCATGCGGCCGCTGGTGTTGCGCGAGGTCGCGGAGGCCTTGGAGTTGCACGAGTCGACCGTATCGCGTGCGACCGCGAGCAAGTACATGCACACCCCGAGGGGTGTTTTCGATTTCCGCCATTTCTTCTCAACCGGGCTGGCTGCCGGTAACGCGACCTCGGCCACCGCAATCCGCGCGCAGATCAAGCGCCTTATTGCCGCAGAAGACCGCGTCAAGCCGCTTTCGGACGGAAGAATCGCCGAGATTCTTGCGGACATGGGCCTGGAGGTCGCGCGGCGGACCGTAGCCAAGTATCGTGAGAGCATGTCCATACCGGCGACTTCGGATCGTCGTGCTTCACGCTGACATTCATTACAAGGAGGAAAGCGATGCAACTCAACCTGACCGGCCACCATGTAGACATCACCGATGCGCTTCGGTCCTATGTGGATACGAAGTTCGTCAAACTGGAGCGCCATTTCGACCATGTCACCGACGTGCATGTCATCCTGACGGTTGAGAAGAACCGCCATACTGCTGAGGCCACCATCCATGTGAGCGGCAACAGCCTGTTCGCTGACTCGACCGAAGGCGACATGTACGCCGCGATTGATGGCCTCATCGACAAGCTGGACAGGCAGGTGTTGAAGCACAAGGAAAAGATAACCAACCACCACAAGGGCGGACCCAAGGGCGACAAGGTCTGATGAAGATTCCGCAATTGTTGACCACAGCCCGCATCGCGGTGGACGTCGAGGCGCGGAGCAAAAAGCGCGCACTGGAACTTGTCGCAGAAGCCCTCGCAGCCGACACACCCGATCTGGGGCAAACAGCCGTATTTACCTCCCTGATCGGACGGGAGAGACTGGGTAGCACCGCGGTCGGTCATGGTGTCGCGCTCCCGCATGGTCGCTCGGATGGCATCACCGACTGTCAGGGCGCTTTCATTCGCCTCAGGGACCCCGTTGATTTCGAAGCAGACGATGGCACGCCGGTGGACCTGGTGTTCGGTCTTCTCGTACCGACCGTATGTGGGGACGAGCATCTCGCGGCCCTCTCCGCCGTTGCGCAATGCTTCGACGACGCTGCTTTGCGGGAGTCCTTGCGCGCTGCGAAGGACGCGGATGAAGTGCTGCGCTTGATGACAGAGTTCTAATGCGGATGATCATCGTCAGCGGGCTGTCTGGGTCGGGGAAATCCGTTGCCCTTCGCATGCTCGAGGACATCGGGTACTACTGTATCGACAATCTGCCGGCGGGCCTGCTCGGTACCTTGGCAGAGCAGACGGTTGCCACTGGCGACCCCATCTACGAGCGCTTGGCAGTCGGAATCGATGCCCGCAACAGACCAGAGGACCTGCGCAGGGTGCCCGAAGTGGTCGAGAAGCTGCGCCGCAACGGCACGGCGTGTGACCTTTTGTTCCTGCACGCGAACCAAGCCACGCTGATCAAGCGTTACAGCGAGACCCGGCGCAAGCATCCTCTGAGTAGCCAAACCGTCGCACTCAGTGAAGCCATCGAACATGAACGCCGACTGCTGAACCCGATTGCCGCAGCCGCGGACCTGACCGTGGACAGCTCAAAAACCACGGTCCATGAGCTGCGGGAACTAGTCCGCGACCGCGTACACGGTGGCCAACCGACCAGTTCGGTCCTGTTCAGGTCTTTCGGGTTCAAGAGCGGCATACCGGTGGATGCTGATTTCGTCTTCGATGTGCGTTGCCTGCCAAATCCCTATTGGGAAAAGAACCTGAAGAAGTTGACGGGACTGGACAAGGAAATCGTGGAGTGGCTTGAATCCCACACCTTGGTTCACCAGATGCGTGATGACATTCAAGCATTCCTCGAGCGATGGCTACCGGAGACGGAACGCTCGAGCCGTAGCTACATCACCGTAGCCATCGGCTGTACCGGCGGCCGTCACCGCTCGGTCTATCTGGTAGAGCGCCTGGCAGCGCATTTCCGAACCCAGCACGAGCGCGTCCTGATCAGGCACGACGAGGTGGATAAGGCCGCAGATGCCTGAGTCACTGGCCAAGGAACTCACCGTGGTGAACGACCTTGGCTTGCACGCGCGCGCTGCCGGTAAGCTGGTGAGGGTTGCGCGCAGGTTCGAGGCGGAAATCCGCGTTGAGTGCGACGGGCGCACGGCGGACGGAAAAAGCATTGTAGGTCTGCTCACGCTCGCGGCTTCCCGTGGCAAGGCGTTGCGGGTGACCGCCGTTGGGACCGATGCCAAGGCAGCGCTCGATGCCCTTGCGTACTTGGTGGCCAACGGATTCGAGGAAGGAATCGGGGAGACACACTAGATGCCGTTGATGCTGCATGGAATTGGCATCCCGGACGGTGTGGCCATCGGTTCCGCGCGACACGGACTGGCGCCGATCCATGCGGTGGTCGAGCGCGAGTTGCAGACCACGGACATTCAGAAAGAGGTCACACGGTACCGGCAGGCGCTTGCACGAGCGCAAAAGGACCTGAGGGCGGTGAAACGCCTGATTCCCCGTAACACACCCGCGGATGTGCGCTCCTTCATCGATGCGCACCTGTTGATGATGCAAGATCCCGCATTGGTGGATGCCGTCATCGAGCGCGTGAAAAGCCAGTCGGTCAACGCGGAGTGGGCCTTGGTTCAACAACGGGACGCGCTGCTTGAGATTTTTGACAGCGTGGATGACCCCTACCTCCGGACCCGTCGCGACGATGTCGCGCATGTCGTCGAACGCATCCTCGCTGGGCTCGCCGGACCTATCGTGGAGCCGGAGATCAGTGAGGGCTCCATCGAAGTCGCCGAAGCGCTTGGGCCCGCGGAAGTCGTCAAGTTGCACCAGCGGGGCGGGGCTGGCTTCGTGACCGAGTCAGGCGGTCCACTCTCCCACGCGGCCATCATCGCGCGTAGCCTGGGAATGCCTGCAGTCATGGGCGTTCGTGGTGCCCGAACACTCTTGCGGGCGGGCGAGGCCATTATCATAGACGCCCGCGCCGGCATTGTCCTCGCCAGCCCGGACCAGGCAAGCATCGACCACTTCCGCCGGCGTCAACGCCAGCAGGCAAAGGACCGCCGTGCGCTGCGTGCCGTGAAAGACATGCCAACCGTGACGAAGGACGGACTGGCGATTTCGCTGTTGGCGAACATCGACCAGCCGGACGACCTCCGTGCTGCGCGAGCGCTGGGGGTTGCCGGAGTTGGCTTGTACCGCACCGAGTTTCTTTTCATGAACCGGCCCGAACCACCTGACGAGGAAGAGCAGTTTGCTGCTTATTCCAAAGTCGTGGACGGCATGCGCGGAAAGCCGGTGACCATCCGAACCCTGGACCTCGGTGCCGACAAGGTGGCCCTGTCGCGGCCCCCGTCCGGCGACAATCCAGCGATGGGTATTCGCGCGATTCGTCTTGGGTTGCGAGAGCCCACTTGGCTCATGCCACAACTGCGTGCGCTACTTCGCGCCGCGGCGCGAGGACCGGTGGAGATCATGTTGCCGATGGTGACTCATCCGGTCGAGGTGCGGCAATTCCGCGCGCTGCTCTCGCAAGCACATGCGGAACTGAAAGCCGCAGGCATCCTATGCAACGCCGACATCCCGATTGGCGTGATGATCGAGGTGCCCGCTGCGGCGCTGAGTGCCGATCAGTTGGCGAGGGCGGTGGATTTTCTCTCCATCGGTACTAACGACCTCATCCAGTACACACTGGCTCTGGACCGCGGCAACGATGAGGTGAACTACCTTTACGATCCGCTCCACCCTGCCGTATTGCACCTCATTGCCAAAGTCCTGCGCGCAGGACGCCGGGCGGGAGTACCGGTGAGCATGTGTGGCGAGATGGCGGGTGACCCGGATTACACGGCGTTGTTGGTCGGCCTCGGGCTGTCGCGTTTCAGCATGCACACGGCCCACCTGCTCGAGGTCAAGCAGGTTCTGACGCGGACGGATTCTCAGGAATCCCGGCGGCTAGCCGCACGCATCTTGCGAATCCGTGAAGCCTATCGCGCCCGCGACCTGATCGCAGAACTCAACGAACAGCGCCGCTGACCCGGTCAGCCCCCGGCGATCGCCATGTCATCCATCAGCACGGACCCGACCTGTAAAGCATGCCGGGGGTCACGGTCGTCTCCGACCTGCACCAAGGTTCCGAGCATGTCACGCAGATTTCCGGCGACAGTAATCTCTTCCACGGGATAGGCGATCTCCCCATTCTCGATCCAAAAGCCAGCGGCACCGCGCGAATAGTCGCCGGTGACCATGTTGACGCCCTGCCCCATCAGTTCCGTGACCAGCAGACCGGTACCCATGCGGGCGAGCAGATCGCCTTGGGAGCCCTGCCCACTGACGAGGATGTTGGTCCATCCCCCGGCATGGCCGTTACTCACCAACCCCAAGCGTCTCGCCGAATAGCTGTCCAGCAGATAGTCCTGCAGGATGCCGTCGCGAACCAGATCACTGCGACGGGTGGTCACGCCTTCGTTGTCATAGGCGGAACTTGCCGGGCCGCGCAGCAAGTGGGGATCTTCGGTCACGGTAATGTGCGATGGCAGTACGCGACTACCCTTCGCATCCAGAAGGAAGGAACTTCGCCGGTACTGCGACGAACCTGTAGCGGCGCCCAAAAGATGTGAGAAAAGACTGCGGGATACCTCCGGCGCGAACAACACCGGTGCTTTGCGCGTGGTCAACTTACGTGAGCCCAGTCGCCGCAAAGCCCGCTGTGCCGCAATCCTTCCTACCTCCTCCGGCGCTCCAAGATCCGACCCGGCCCGCCCAGTGGTGTACCACCAGTCGCGCTGCATTTCGCCATCTGCACCGGCAATGACCACACAGGAGATGGAATGACTGGTGGAAGCAGACGAACCCAGAAAGCCGTGACTGTTGCCATAACACCGCAAACTGCGATGTGTACTGCACTCCGCGCCTTCGGAGTTGATGATGCGGATGTCCGCGTTGCGCGCCGCAATCTCCGCCTCAGTCGCCAGCGCGATAGCGCCTTCCGGAGACAACGCCCAGGGATGATCGAGGTCAAGGTCCGGGAATTCGTTCGCGAGCAACGCTGGGTCTGCCAACCCAATGTATGGATCCTCACTGGTGAAGCGCGCGATACGACACGCGGCATCCACGGTGTCACGCAACGCGGCAGGCGAGAAGTCCGCGGTGGAGGCGCTTCCCTTGCGCTGGCCAAAGTACACCGTGACCCCGATGCTGCGGTCCCGTTGGTACTCCACGGTCTCGACCTCACCCAGGCGGACGCGAACGGTCAACCCCAGGTCGTGAGCTGCCCCCGCCTCGGCGGCCGTGGCGCCACGCGAGCGCGCTTCCCCCAGGCAGCTTGCAACCAGTTCCGCCAGCTGCGTACTGGACGGACTGCTATCATGTAGCTCCTGTGTTTCGTGACGCATACAGGCCTCCGGCCCAGTGAAGGGGCGCGATTCTATTCTTATGACTGCGAAGGCTCAACCATGGTGGATGACGACGACCAGGAGCGACCCTCCAAATCCCAGCTGAAGCGGGATATGCACGCGCTCCAGGAGCTCGGCGAGCGTCTGGTCAACCTCCCCCAGAGTCGGCTTGCCCAGGTCGAAATGCCGCAAAGCCTCCATGATGCCATCCTTCAGGCAAGGGGTATCACCGCACGCGGGGGCCGAAAGCGACAACTGCAGTTCATCGGCAAGCTCATGCGCCAGGTGGACGCCGAGCCCATCCGTCAGGCACTGGCACGCTTCGATGGTGTGGACAATCTCGACCGCGCCCAACTACAGCAGGCGGAACGATGGCGCGACAGACTCCTTGCCGAAGGCGACACCGCCATCGCCGACTTGTTTGACCAATATCCCGCTGCAGACCGCCAACACCTGCGTCGCCTGGTGCGTGACAGCATCCAGGAGCTCGCCCAAGACCGTCCTCCCAAACACCGACGGGAGCTGTTCCGGGCGCTACGAACATTGTTCGAGACGGATTCCTAGGCCGCCATTGTCCTGCGCCCTCCTCACCCCTACAATACGCCGATGAAACCGCTCGTCGGCGTCATCATGGGGTCCAGCTCGGATTGGGCTACCCTGCAGCAGACCGCGGAGACTCTGGAAAGTCTCGGGGTTCCCCACGAGGTGCGTGTCGTTTCCGCACACCGCACACCCGATCTCCTGTTCGAGTATTGCCAGTCCGCAGAAGAGCGCGGTCTTGAAGTCATCATTGCCGGCGCTGGCGGGGCCGCCCACTTGCCGGGCATGGCGGCCAGCAAGACGGTGTTGCCGGTACTGGGTGTCCCCATCCAATCACGCGCCCTGAACGGCATGGACTCGCTGCTCTCGATAGCGCAGATGCCAGCTGGCGTCCCGGTTGGCACCCTGGCCATCGGGGACGCGGGTGCGGTCAACGCCGCGCTCCTCGCCGCAGCCATTCTGGGCGGAAAGCACCCTGAGTTTCGCGAAGCAATCAGGACCTTCCGTGACAACCAAACCGCACGCGTTCTGGCGCGACCCGACCCCCGGGTAGAGTGATGCGCATCGGAATCGTCGGTGGCGGCCAACTGGGCCGGATGCTTGCATTGGCGGCGTACCCGCTCGGTCACACTATTCTCTGCCTGGATAACAATGCTGATGCGCCCGCGGGCCAGATTGCGCCGCTCATCGTCGGCGACTTCTCGGACGAGCAGGCACTCGCCAAGCTTGCCGCGGGCAGTGATGTCATCACCTTTGATTTCGAGAATGTTCCTGCGGATTCCGCCGATTGGCTTGCGCGTCACACCAAGGTTCTGCCAGGCGCCGGTGCATTGCGCGCTGCCCAGGACAGAATTCTGGAAAAATCGTTGTTTCGTGAGCTGCAGATCCCGACACCGGCATTCGCGGCAGTGGACGACGCCATCTCGCTGGATGCGGCCATCGCTGTCACTGGCCTGCCAGCGGTCATGAAGACGCGCCGACTCGGCTACGACGGCAAGGGCCAGCGAGTGGTGAGAACGCGTAAGCAAGCGCTCGAGGCGCTTGAACAGCTGGGTGGCGCGGACTTGATTCTGGAGTCCTTGGTCGATTTCCAACGCGAGGTATCCGTCATCGCGGTCCGCTCGCAAGCCGGAGAAGTGCTGGCCTATCCATTGACCGAGAATGCTCATCGCGGGGGTATCCTGAGAACATCCATGGCTCCTGCACCAAGTGGCGATGCACTGATAGCGGTTGCGTCCCAGCATATTGAGCGGCTCATGAACCACCTCGACTATGTGGGAGTGTTGGCGCTCGAGCTATTCGTCCGTGACGGGTCTCTGCTCGCGAACGAGTTCGCACCGCGCGTCCATAACTCCGGTCATTGGACCATAGAGGGCGCTGCAACCAGTCAGTTCGAAAATCATGTTCGTGCCATTTCAGGTATGCCGCTTGGGCATACCGGGATGCGTGCGGGGTCCGCCGCCATGGTGAACTTCATCGGGGGTATGCCGCCTGCGGGGAAGGTTCTGGAGGTCACGGACGCGCATCTTCATGATTACGGTAAACAAGCGCGGCCAGGGCGCAAGGTCGGACACGCGACGGTGATTGCAGCAGACTCGGTCCAACTCGCCGCCGGCATGACCGCACTCGCGGCATTAGCTGACGAAATTCAGCCCTGACCCGTTCCGCCCACCGTGAGGCCATCCACTCTCAGGGTCGGCTGACCCACGCCGACCGGCACGCTTTGTCCATCCTTGCCACAGGTACCAACGCCGCTATCCAACTTGAGATCATTCCCCAACATGCTCACCCGCGTGAGCACATCGGGACCGTTGCCTATAAGCGTTGCGCCACGCACGGGGCGTGTGAGCTTGCCGTCCTCGATCAACCACGCCTCACTGGCGGAAAACACGAATTTACCTGATGTGATGTCGACCTGCCCACCACCGAAATTCGCGGCGTACAAACCGCGTTTGACGGATGCGATGATTTCCTCTGGCTCGCTTTCTCCTGCCAGCATGTAGGTGTTGGTCATGCGTGGCATCGGGAGGTGCGCGAACGACTGTCTGCGACCGTTGCCGGTGGCAATGCTTCCGCTCAATCGGGCGTTCAGCTTGTCCTGCATGTAACCACGCAATACGCCATTCTCGATCAGCGTCGTGCACTGCGTAGGCGTGCCCTCGTCATCAACGGTCAGGCTTCCCCTGCGCCCCGGCAGAGTGCCGTCATCAACGACTGTGCATAGCGGGCTTGCAACCCTTTCGCCCATACGGCCGGAAAATGCTGATGTCCCCTTGCGGTTGAAGTCACCCTCCAGTCCGTGTCCGATGGCCTCATGCAACAGTATTCCCGGCCATCCTGAACCAAGCACTACGGTCATGGTGCCAGCCGGTGCGGCATCAGCATCCAGGTTGATCAGCGCCTCGCGCACGGCCTGATCCACCCATTGTTCTGCCATCCCCGAAGTGAACAGCGTGTCGTAGCCGTGGCGCCCTCCCCCGCCCGCGCTCCCGCGCTCGCGCCTGCCATTGCGCTCCGCGATGACGGAGATGCTCAAGCGCACCAGGGGTCGTTCATCGGCGACCAAAGTTCCGTCACTCGCGGCGACAAGAATGATGTCGTGCTCGGCAGCCAGCGCGATGACGACCTCGCGAATCGCAGGGTCTGCCGCTCTGGCGCGCACATCCAAGCGTTGCAACCAGGAAACCTTCTCCTGATCCGCCATCGTATCCAGCGGGTCAGCAGCCATATACAAGGCAGGTGGTCGTCCGGACCGCCATGCGGCCACCGCATGATCGCCTCCGGCATGGGCAATGGAGCGCGCTGCGTCTGCAGCGTCGGTCAGGGCGTCCAGGTGAATTTCGTCCGAGTACGCGAAGCCGGTGCGATCGCCCGCCATGGCGCGTACGCCCACACCCTGTTCAATGCCGTGGCTTGCCTCGCGAACCCGGCCGTCTTCCAACATCCAGCTCTCGTGACGGGAGGACTGGAAATACATGTCTGCCGCATCTACCCGATGACCCAACACGCGGTCCAAAGTCACCGAAATTCGCGACTCATCCAGTCCACCGGGGAGTAATAGTTTCTGCTTTGCGAGATCTTCAGCAGTCGCGCTCATGGTCTCGGCTCCACCCGTAAGCGAACGGCATCGTCACGGACTCCCTGTGCTTGCAACACAATGCTCTCGGCAGGAATCCCGAGCGCTACCAACCAGTCGCGCACTTCAACGCCCCATAACAAGCCACTCTCGCCACCTGGGTGCTCGATGACCAACAGCCGTTCCTGCGCAGACAACCACAGCCCGACCACTTGACGCACGGGTGGCATGGAGGCGACGCGTTCTCCCGTGCGCGGACGCGCCCAATCATCAGCGAGGAGCAGGAACCCGGGGTTCAGCTCGATGACGGGAATTTGGGGCACTGCCAGTACGCTGGCTAGGACAAGTCCGGATAGCATGGACACATTCTACCGCGATTCCCGGGCCGGCTCGGGAATCCGCTCAACCACCGGGTCCTCCCAAGGCCCATGGAGCCGGTAACGCGCACGCGCCATATCCTCGAGAGGGCCTTTCAGCATTTCCGACATGAACAGCAGGGCAGCGCCTACGGCCGGCCCACCCATCAGCGTTCCTGCCAGAGTGAGACTGGAGGCGAGGCTGCCGACCACCACGGCCTCCTGGTCGTAATCGCGAGAGGACAGACCCGTACGTCCGCTTACCTCCACCCTCGCCGCAGGTCCCTGAAGGATGAGGTCATCGGTGTATGCATTGCCCTGTTCGATGCGGAAGTTTCCGCGAATCGAGTCAAATGCCAGACCACGGCGGAACACATCACTGAAGTCCAGCGCCAAACGGCGCGGCAATGCATACAAGCTGAGCAACCCGAAAATCCGGCCAGCACCCGGCTGAAGGTCGTGCAACGTGCCACGCTCCACCCTGACGCTCAATGTTCCATCCAAGGTGTGCAGGGGATTCGCCAATGGACTGTCCATCCAACTGACATCCACCTGCAAGTGCCCTGCTGCAGCGTCGATGGACGCGATATATCCAAGTGCGGCCAGCGTAGGATGTACATCGGTGCTGTCCAGCGCGCCGCGAACAACCGTGCGATGGTGCCCATCCACCATGTGCCAGCTTGCATCCACACTCATCCGCATTTCCTGACGTGTCGCAGTGAATCCGTCCAGCATGACGCCGTTCTCGACCGGGCGCACAAATCCGTTCACCTCTCCGAGGTGCATCGTCCCCAATCGGAAGTTCCCGGTATGAAATGCAATCGGCGGAAGCGTGCTGGGGTCGGCGTGAGTGGGCAGGTCCGGTCGTTGGCGTTCAGCGACAGGCATGTCCAGTCGCGCAAAATCGACGCGCACAGGCCGCTCGTCCGTGGGCATGTCCGGTAAATCAATGCTTCCGGATAGCCGGTTGCCGTCCAGCATCCAGTACCAGCCGAGATCACTGCGGCGCCCTTGCAACGACAACTCGCCGAGATCATGCCCCCACGCCGTGAATGAACCGATGACCAAATCCACATGGGAAAGGGGGATGGCGGTATCCGCAACTCTCGGCACCAGCCCACCCACCGCCAGATTCCAGGACTCCAACCGACCGGAGACCGCAACATCGGACTCGGGGATGGTTGACGCCATGCCCGGGCCCAGATGTACCCTGCCTCTCGAGATGCGCCACCCCCCGGATGCCTGGCGCATCGTCGCGTCGGCGCGCACTCGGCCATGGCTTTCGACCACCAATCTGCGCTGCGTCCCGCCGAGTTCCAACTGCAATGACAGCGGGGCTTCAGTGTTGGCAGGTTTTCCTAGCGGTTGCGGGAGGTCGATGGCGAGACCAGCCAGCGTTGACTCCACCTGCAAAATGGGCGCCTGAATGTCCTCATAGGGAGCAAGGACTCGCGCCTGCCACGGTGTGCTGCCAGAGACCGGCAGCCCCGTCTTATCAACCAATCGCTCCAGTACAGGAAGGTCCAACACACCCGCCAAGCCAACCTCGATGGCGCGTGCATCACCGTCTGCGTCCCGGAGCGTCCTCGCCGACAACACGACCGGTGCGCCGAGCAAGTCTCCGGTGACTCCTTCCGCGCTGAATCCATCGCCGGAGATGGCAACGACGCCTCTCAGCTCTGAAACGGGATGATCAAAACCGCCGACTGCAAACAATGCGTTTTGCAGGCTCACCCTACCATCCACTTCGATAGGTACGCCGCCGGCAAGATTCAGGTTGAGGCCCAGCTGCAGCTGTCCGCGTCCACCCGCGCGCGCATCTGCCAACCAATCCGCGCGACCAATCGGTGTTTCGCGCAGCCCCCGGAACATGGCGGCCATGTCGTCCCCCGCGCGCGCGTCTATGACCAACTCCGGAGCACGGAACTGGGAGATGCTCGCCTCCCCTCCAAGTACTGGAACGCCTGCGTACCGGCCACTGTGGACAGTGGCAGCGAATCCCTCCTGAGTGACCCGGGCCGTCACTGCCGAGTCTTCCAGTCGCGGCCAGCCGTCCGCGTAGTCGAGCACGAGCCCCTCGATGGAGAACTCGATGTCGAGTTCACCGTTCGCGTACACCAGCGTCCCGGAAGGAACTTGACCATCGATGATGGCGCGGTCCAGCCAGCTCACTACATTGACCGGCATCACCGATACGGGGAGATAGCGGGACTTGTCCTGCAGACGGACATTACCGAATCGGGCGTTCATAGTGTTGGTGCTGGCATCTGCCGTGTCCACCTGCATACTTGCCTGTGCATGCAGGTCGGCATTGCGAGCGGTCAAACTAGGCACGGAAACCTGCCACCCTTCTGCCGAGGGGCGCCAGCGTACCTCCGCTTGCGCAGCATCCACCTCGAATTGGTCCCGGAACATCCACGGCATTTCAAAGGTGCCGTCGATGACACTGAGCGCCAGTTCACCTCCCGCCTCTGTGGCGTGCACATTCAGCGCTGCCGCGCTGAAACCCGGAATCGGTCCGGTGGATGCAGCATCCAATGCAAGGCCACTGGCGACGAGCTGCAACTCGAAGCTGCGCGCTTCGCCCGCCGGGCGTCTAATCACAAGACTGCCATGCTCAACCACCCCGCGGGGCGTGCGGACCAAAAGGGGTTGCAACGCGCCACTGGGATCCCACGGCAACACCTCTGCCAACAGAGACAGATCCGCCAACTCCATACGACCGGCACGGATATCCCAGTGTGCAACCGCGTCTTCCAGACTCGGTGCAGTGAACGCTACCGTCATTGGGCCACTGGTCCTGACGCCGGTATCACGCACCACATCCAGACGCTGAAGGGATGCATCCCACCCATCGTCGCGCCTGCGCCAGAGGAACTCGCCGGCGGCCCGGTCTACACGCTGGACATCGCGCTCATCCGTGCCTGGCCAACTCAGTCCGGACATGCCTAGGTCGATTGCCAAGCGTTGTGCCTCGCCCTCATCAACTTCCAGGACGACAACGGCATCGAGCTGACCCGCGTCCAGACGACCCAAACGACTTAGTTGTTGCAGACCAATGATGTCCAAGCGTCGCGCCTCTGCCCGTACGTCAGCAGAGAACGACGGGTCGCCCGGCCAACCCCGCGCTTCACCGGACAGGCGCAACAAGCCACCCATATCCTCGTGCAAGCGTGCTGTGCCGCGAACGCGATGGTTGAGGCCATCACTGGAAACCCGAAGGTCGAGTGCGCGCAACTCCACGCGTCGCCTGCCGGCATCGGCCAATACTGTCACTCGACCGCGGGTGATGATGAGCTCACCGCGATGCTCGCCGGTACTGAAGGCCCGCTGCCAATCTTCACCGGGCGTCGTGGCCTGCTGCGCCTCGAATACCAAAGTGACATCCGGGTCCACCAGCGTGATGGTTGCCGGCGCAAATCGTCCGTGTTGTAGCAAGGTCCGCAGACTTATTCCGACACGGACCTCGCCGGCAGCGACAGCACTCATGGCGTCCGCACTCACAAATACAACACGGGTCAGGACCAACTCGGGTCGGAGGCCGCGCCACTGCAAGTCCAGGGAGGCTATCGACACCGGTGCGCCGAGAACGCCGCTCGCCCAGCTGACGATCTCGCCGCGGTACTGCGGCACCTGTGGGACAACCATGCGAAAGACACTGATGAGCAGTGCCACGAGAATGACAAGTACTGCGAAGGTGGCGTAGAACCATCGCTTCAGCCGACGCACGCCGGACTGGACAGTAAGTGGCTCAGTGGTCATAAACCCTCACGGTGCCACGGCCGGCGCATTCCCGGCAAGGTTCGCACAGCAACTCCGCAAGGCTCTCGCGAGTTCTCCTGCGCGTCATTTCCACCAAGCCCAGTGCAGACACGCTACCAATCCGGGTACTCGCAGGATCCTTCTTCACCTCGCTTTCCAAAACGGCCAGAACTCGCTCCCTATGCTCGCCCTCCTCCATGTCTATGAAATCAATGACGATGATGCCGCCCAGATTGCGTAGCCTAAGTTGCCGGGGAAGCTCCTTGGCGGCCTCGAGATTGGTCTGAAATGCGGTCTCCTCCAGGTTCTTCCTGCCGACATAGCCTCCGGTGTTCACATCCACCACCACCAACGCCTCCGTCTGGTCGATGACCATATACCCGCCGGATTTCAGCGGAACGCGTCGGTCGAGCGCACGCGTGATCTCCACTTCCACACCGTGGATATCGAACAGTTGCGCCTCATCTTCATGGAGCTCGATCCGCGTCCCTAGCTCCGGCAGAAACTCCTTGGCAAATGCGAGAGCGGTTGAATGTGCGGCGCGCGAATCAACCAGGACGCGATCCACTTGGGTACCCGCGAGGTCTCGAACGACTCTGGGTACGAGGTGCAACTCCTCATGCAGCAGACAGGGTGCTGATCCAGCGGCCATTTCCTCACCCACGCGCTTCCACGCCCTGCGCAGATAAACCAACTCTGCACGCAGCGCGTCAAGCGTCGCACCTTCCGCTGCTGTTCTGATGATGAAGCCATCGCCTTCGGCGTCCGGCATGCCCTCCATCAGTTCGCGTAGCCGTGTCCGTTCACCATCGTCAAGTCTCGCAGACACACCGATTCCACTACCTCCCGGAACCAGCACCAACTTGCGTGACGGCAGGCTGATACGGGCAGTCAGACGCGCACCCTTGCTGCCCAGCGGGTCTTTCATGACCTGTACAGGCAGAATCATTCCTGCAGTGAGCACCTGCCCCTCGTTCAGGTCGGACATGTGGAGAAAGCCCGCGCGCTCCTGCCCAATGTCCACAAATGCCGCCTGCATGCCCGGCAGCACTCTGCTTACCCGTCCCAGGTAAATATTGCCTACCGCTCCGCGGCGTCCGGTATGCTCGATATGGAGTTCCTCAACAATGCCATCCTCCAGACGTGCAACACGCACCGCGTGCGCTGTGACATTGATCAACATCTCCCTGGTCATGGGCGCACCCCACACGGTTCCAGCAACGCCAGCGTCTCGTGCAACGGCAACCCGACCACTCCGGTATAACTGCCCTCGATACTCTGCACGAATGCAGCCGCACGTCCCTGGATGCCGTAAGCGCCGGCTTTATCCCGCGGCTCACCGCTTGCGCAGTAGCGACGGATTTCCTCAGGAGATATCGCCCTCATCGTCACCCGTGTCACGGAGATCCTGTCATCCATTGTCCCCGCGTACCGCACGGCGACTGCGGTCATGACCTCATGCGTTCGCCCGGAGAGATGCTCGAGCATGCGCGCCGCGTCCTCATCATCCGCAGGCTTGCCCAGCACCTGCCCATCGACGACGACAATGGTATCGGCAGCAACAACGGGTCTGGCCTCATCTGGTGCCAGGTCAATAGCCATCGCTTTCTCGCGGGCGAGTCGCCTGACATGCGCGCCCGGGGCCTCTCCCGGCCACTGTGTTTCATCCACATGGGCCGGTATGACTTCGCAGTCGATACCCACTTGCGCGAGCAGTTCACGCCGGCGCGGGGACGCAGACGCAAGGATGACCTTTTCGACCGGCTCAATCACGATGGTAAGGATGGTTGGAGAGAATGCTCCACGCGCGATACAGCTGCTCGGCGAGCAGGACGCGGACCATTCCATGCGGCAGCGTCAGCGATGATAGCGCCCACATTCTCTCAGCACGCATCTTGCACTCATCAGAAAGGCCATCTGGTCCACCAACGAGAAATGTGACCGGCCGGGCATCCAGACGCCAAGAATCCAGCTCTCGGGCGAGTTCACGGGTGCTCCACTGTTTGCCGCGCTCATCCAGCGCGATGACCCGGGCGCGATCCGGTATCTGCGCCAGCATGCGAGTGCCCTCGTCGCGAATGGCTTTGGCCGGGTCCTCACTCTTGGATCGCTGTCCCAAGGCCAGTTCCACCAACTCAAAGCCCATTTCCGGGGGAAAGCGGCCTACATATTCACGGACGCCCGCCTCGACCCAGGCAGGCATACGACGCCCGACGGCCACCAGGCGGAGCTGCATGTGTCAGGACTCGGCCCGGCGTGCGCTCTCACCGCCACTCTGCCAGAGCTTCTCCAGCTGGTAGAAGTCGCGTGCCTTGGGCAACATCACATGCGCAATCACGTCTCCAAGGTCGATCAGGACCCAGTCGCCGTCCGCCTCACCTTCCATGCCGAGCACGGGAACACCCGCCTCGCGCGCGCGGTCGGCAATACGCCCAGCAAGTGATTTGACATGTCGATCTGAAGTGCCCGATGCAATGACCATCCAGTCCGTGATTGAGGTGATGCCACGAACATCCAGGCATCGGATATCGATACCCTTCATGTCCTCCAACGCAGTCACCACGAGATCTGTCAGGTCTTGGGTTTGTACCATCCGTTTTCCTCTATCAATCGTTCCACTTGCTCAGGGACCAGCCATCGGAGTGACAGGCCAGCGGCAGCCTGCGCCCTCAGATGACTGGACGATACATCCAGTTGGCTTGTTTCGCAGAACACGATGCGACCAGCCGCTTGCGCCCTCAGGTCTGCCACCGTTCCTTCAGCGCGGCTGACCAGTTTCTTCAGCCCGTGCGGTACCGCACCCACAGCACCAGGCCTCCGCGCAACAACTATATGGCATAGCGCAATGATATCTTCCCACCGATGCCAGGACTCAAGCCCCGCAAACGCATCGGAGCCGAGTAACAGACAAAGCGTTGCCGCCGGGAAATCCTGCTTGAGTGATTCAAGGGTTTCCACCGTGTACGAAGGTCCATCTCTCGACAGCTCCCGCGAGTCAACGCGCATGCCATCCAGGTCGGTCAACGCGGCCGCCAACATCCGCTGCCGGGCATGCGCTGACGCAATTGGTGGGGGGCGGTGTGGTGGCTGGCCGCACGGAATGACCAACACCTCGTCGAGACCCAGTACCGTCCTGAGTTCAAGCATGGTACGAAGATGGCCACAGTGAACGGGATCGAATGTTCCACCAAACACACCAACAAGCGCCATCAGCCTGGTGCACTCCGTCGACGCCCCGCAAGCGAGGCGGTGAGGTAGGACAGCTCACTCCACGGCGAACCAGGTGCCATCCCTTTCACAACACGATCCGCCCAAGCAGCGCGGCGCATCAACCGCGACAAACGTGATGGCTTCAACCGCATAGCAGCGTCGCGTATGAGTCCTTTGCGACTCTCCCATACCCGGGCCGCATATAGCGCTCTATCAACACTCTCTCCCTGCGCCATGGCCGTCGTGATTGACGACAGCGTACGCAGCTCGCGCACAATGGCCCACAGCACCAAGGTGGGTTCAGCCCCCTCCGCGCGCATGCCGTCCAGCATGCGCAACGCGCGTCCTGCATCACCCCCGACGGCAGTATCCACGCACTGGAACAGATCATATCGCGCGCTGTCTGCAACGGCTTCTCGCACCTGCTCCAAGTCTATGGTGCCTTCGCCATGAAGCATTGCCAGCTTCTCGATCTCCTGCGCAGCCGCCAGCAGGTTTCCCTCCACACGTTGCACCAGCAACTGCACGGCATCCGGGTGCGGGTGCAATCCGCGCGTACGCATGCGCTCGATGATCCATGCGCCAAGTCTGTCCGGAGGGATGGCGCGGCATTGCAGAAACGGGCCGGCACTGTCCAAGGCCTTCGCCCACTTGCTGTTGCGTGATGCCGCCTCCAATTTGCCCATGATGATGAGGAGCACCGTGTCCGGCGCAGGGTTCGCGCAGTACTCCACCAACGCCTTCGAACCGGCGTCGCCGGGCTTTGCGGTCGGCAGGCGTAATTCGATCACACGGAGACTTCCGAACAAGGACATGCTTGCCGCCTCGGCGCCAAGCTGGTCCCAATCGAAACCCCGCTCTGCATACATCACTTCGCGGTCCGTATACCCTGCGGTGCGCGCGGCCGCACGCACCGCCGCGGCTGCCTCTTCCACCAGATAGGGCTCATCCCCGCAAATCGTGTAGACCGGAGCGATTCCTCGCTCCAACTGCCGAAAGAGTGCGTCCGAAGACTGAATCATAGGGCCATGATACGCCCTACAGCACCCTCCCCAAAAGGCGCAGGGGTGCCAACATCAGCACAACGCCGGCCAACACCGGCCCAAATGGCTGGTCCAGCCCGACAGCCAGGAGAAATGCCGCCAAATACGCGACAACACCGGCCACGGTGGCAAATCCCACCGCACGACGCCAACTGCTGCACAGTCGGAAAGCAACCCATGGTGGAACGAACACCAACGCAAATGCGGCCATAGCCCCCAGCGCTGTGGTCGCCAGCACCAACAGCAGCACCGCGATGAGCGCAAACGCAGACTCGTGTGGCCACGATGGCTTCTGATTCGCAGACTGGTGATCCGGAAAGAACCTCTGCACCAGCAACCTCACCTTCAGCCACGGCAACAGTCCGAGCACAATGACGGCAACACCAAGTGCAAGCCACAACTGTCCCGCGTCGGCGAAATACAGTTGACCCCTCAGCAAGGTTTGGCCAAGGACCTCGCCGTGGTGACTGTTGGCGGCAATCAAGATTGCCAGTGCCCAACCTGCGACGGTCATCGCGGCATACATGTCGTTGCCCGGCCGACGGGAAAGCCCCTTGATGACAGCAGCAATGCCAGCTGCAGCCAGAGCTGCAAGCAAGACCGGCCAGTGCAGGAATCCACTGGCCAACGCACCAGCGGCCGCGATGTGTGTGTATCCCAACGCTGCCAGCCATTCGTTGCGCAAACGCAGCCACGATCCGAACAACGGCAACAGCAGGGCAAACACCAATCCCAGCAACAGTGGAACGCGGAACATCGGATCAAGTGCGAGACTCATTGCAGCACCTCGATCACACGCGAACAGGTAGCCGTCAGGAATTCGGTCTCATGACTGACAAGGACGACAGAGCGGTCCGGGCCCAATCCCTGCAACAGCTCGGTCAACAAGGTGATACCTCGATGGTCGAGGTTGTTGCTGGGTTCATCCAGCAAGATGAGATTCGCAGGCCCAGCCAGACAAAGCCACGTCTGGAGAAACTGGTACTGCCCACCGGAAAGTTCATCCACAGGCTTGCTCAACTGCGGTCGTAACCACTCTGGACAGTCGTCCGGATTGGCACCCATGACCTCCACCAACTCCGAACCTCGAACCGGCAGTTCCTCCGGGCGTATCGTGAGCTGCCTGTGATGGGCAACACGCAAACCCGGTGCGCGCTTGATTTCCCCACTGAAACAGTTCGCCGTCCCTGTGATGGCGGCGAGAATGGTGGACTTCCCGATGCCATTCGCACCGTTCAACCCCACCACTTCGCCCGCGTGGATTCCGAAAGACACGGGGCCGACAACCGGCCCCGTGTATCCCGCAACCAGCGCATCAACTGAAATCAAGGACCGGTCTGACACTAATGTGCGCCCACCAGATTATTCACCCAAGTGTCCACAAGAGCGAGGTAGTCCTCACCGGTACCACGCACGGCAACGTTGCTGGGGTTCCTCACCACGCGCCAACCAAGCTCCCGACCAACGAACTCAGGTCCATCTGCCGGCTGGAATGGCAAGTGAACGATGATGCCCTGTGTTCCTCGCAGTTGTGTCACCAAGGCAGACAGGTGACGCGCAGTGGGTGGGATGCCCGGCAATGGTTCGATATAGCCGACCACGCCCATTCCGAAGCGGTCAAAGAAATAATTCATGTCCTTATGATACGCAACCACTGGTGGCATACCGTCGAGTCGGGCTTGCCATCCCGCCATTCTGGCATCCACTGCAGCCGAGAACGCCGACGCTCTTCGTCGGTAGGCGTCCGCCCGTTGTGCGTCCAGCAGTGCCAGTCGCTCACCGAGTGCAATGGCCACCTGAGCCATCCGCACCGGGTCGGTGTAGAAATGTGGATTCCCGCCAGGGTGGACATCACCGCCAGACCGATCTGCATCCGGTAGGACCTCGATGAGGTCTACATGTGCGGCACCCTCGAAGTAACCGGGGCGCCCCGGCAGTACCCGAGGGTTGTTGGCACCGCCCAACACTGCGGGCAACCAACCAATCTCGAGCTCCGCGCCAACAGCGACCAGCAGGTCTGCCCGCCGCATGGCAGCCATCATGCTGGGACGCGCTTCCAGGTAATGCGCGTCCCGGTCCGGTGGGGCGAGGACCGTGACACGCACAGCATCCCCCCCAACGGTCCGCGCAAGCATGCCCATGTTAGCGGTGGTGGCAACGATGTTGAGCTGCGCGTGGGCGACACCCGCCCACGCCAGCACAAAACCCAAAGTTAGGAGTCTAAGCATGTCTCACCTCCTAGAACGCGTGGGCACCGTGGACGCCAAGACTTACCTGCCACTGCAGGAAGAACTGGTTGAAGCTTTCACGCGCCCCGCCAACCGCGAAATCGCTACGGCTGAACTGGGCCCGCAAACGCGAGAACTCCGTCGGCATCCAAGTTGCTTGCACTGTCCAGCGGTCCGAACTGTCGAACTCTGTCCCTGCACCGCGGCCATTGAAGTTGCTCATACCCACACGCTCGTAGCGTGCACCGACATTCCAGCGAGGCGCGAAGCCATAGACGCCCTGGAGGTAGTAACCATCCTGCGTCTGACGGAAGGACTGTACGTTGTTGATATCGCCGGGTTGGAACTGATTGCCCGGGTCAGTGCAAGGCAGCGCGGCTGGGTGACAGGAAAAATACACATCCTGACGATCAAGGTTCCGGCGGCGCTTGGTGTACTCACCCTGGAGCACGAAGTTGCCGGCCCCGTATGCGCCACCTGCATCATATTTGTACACAACGTCCAGCCCCCAGAAGCGGGCGCTGCCGTTCCAGTCCTCAAAGCGTGTGCTGTGCTCATCGGTGTACTGGTAGGTATTGGAGTTCCCGTAAAACAGGCCGCCCTGCAAGGCATGGTTGTATCCCAGGTCCGGCGCAATCTTGGCGAAGGCCGTGAACAGGCGCGGCCCCGACTTCTCGCCAATGATGCGGTCCGTCCCTGCGACGTCATCCACTTCACCGATATAGGCAGCGACACCCTCACTTTCGCCCTGCAACACTTCCACGCCGAAACGTGAATAGAACGGTGTTGCCGGGACCCATGACAATTGGACACCGTTTTCCTGTAGGCCGTGGTCACCGAAGATCAAGCGGTTCACGAGCGGACGGTCCACGAACATCCATGAGTGCGGGTGTTGCTTGTTGATGTAGCCGACATCCGACAGGAATCGGCCCATCTTGAGCTGCAATCCACCCGGCAATGCGCGGGTGGTGATGAACGCTTCCTCCAGCTCGACCTCACCGTCCGCAACCACCATGAGCACCATGCCATCCCAATAGGGATCCACCGTTGCAGAAATGGCGAGCTCGGTCTCCCTCAGATTGAACCCGCGCTGCATACCACCATGGCCATGGCCACCATTCCCGTGTGCATGGCCACCACCGAATCCATCAATTTCCTCGATAAGCTCCAGGCCCTCGCCGTGAACGTTGTCGCCATAAAAGACGCCATCCAGGATGACGGAAATCGCCGGGTTGAAGTTGCTGCCGCCACTGGCCTGTTGCTGACTACCGCCCCCAATCTGGAAGGCGCTGGTGCGCAGACTCGGCCCATCCAAAGGATCACGCTGCGGGCCCTTCGGTGCCTCTGCCGGTTCGGACGCCTGTGCGCCCACCATTCCCAACGCAGCCGCGCTGGCCAAACCAATCAATGATTTCTTCTGAAACATCGTTGCATTCCTCATTCTGATTACGACTGAACATCAACACACCATCAAGGTGCGTCGAACTTATTTGGAAGGTTCAGGCGTAAACAGGAGGTCCGCGGGGTGGGTGTGCCGGGGAAGGTCGAAAAACGGGAGCCCGCGGCGCGGCAGGTACGGCTTCCACCGACTGGGCTGCATCCGGGATGACCGACAGGGTGGATTGTGGCGGTGCTGAAGGCTGGTGACCTGCGACACAGAACTCGCAGGCAATATCCAGCTCGGCGGGGATATGCTCGATATTGTGTTGGACCAGACCGAACTGGACGACAAGCAGCATGACCGCGAGCACGGTCATCTGGATGCTGCCTTTGGTCGTATGAAGTCCATTCATTGCTGTCTCACCGCAGCCACTTGGCGCACGAGGGCGGCCACCATATCACGCACCAGCCCTGCTCTCAAAACTTCCGCTTCCTGGGACTTTCCCAGAATATCGCGCTCGTCCACGGCGAATTCCCGGGACAAAGTAAGAGTCCGGCGCTCCAGCAGGATACCGCCCTCACTATGGACTTCGAACGCCACCCGGTAGGAAAGTTCCAGCTCCCGTGGTCGACCCTGCGCTGACACTGCCGCAACCCGCTGCCCCATTTCGTCCTCGAGGATGACCAAGGTGGCCCTTGGACTGCCTTCGAAGGTGGCCCCGGCGTCTACCAGCGCGCGCCGCAGTGGCGGCAGGAGCGCTGAGCCCGACGACACGCTGTCGATGACCATTGGATTCAGAGCAGGGTCAATCTGCGCGGCGCCGCGCAGCTGGAACCCGCAGGCGGTGAGGGCCAGAGCGAGGGTAGCAATGGCACAAACCGTCGCGGCAGTATTGACGCGCTGCACAGCAGCGCGCCTACGGATGGTGGTCCCACGGATCATGAGGACACCACGATGTTCACGAGGCGGCCAGGGACCACGATGACGCGCTTTACCTCGACGCCTTCGATGAAACGCCGCACATTGCTGTCGCCCAGCGCCGTACGCTCGATCAGCTCGCGAGGTGCATCCTTGGCCACTTCGATTTCGCTGCGCAATTTGCCATTCACCTGCACCACCAGCGTGATGGAATCCCGAACCAGCGCTGTCTCATCGACCGTCGGCCAACGCGCATCCGCCACGGTACCCTCGTGCCCAAGCGCTTGCCACAACACGTGACAGACGTGCGGCACCATCGGCGCCAGCAACAACACGGCGCTTACCAGTGCCTCGTGTCGGGTCGCCCTGCCCTGCGGCGATTGATCCTCGAAGCGCGCTACCGCGTTCAGTAATTCCATGATGGCGGCAATAGCTGTGTTGAAGGTGTAGCGACGACCCACATCGTCACTGACCTTGGCGATGGTCGAGTGAGTAGCCCTGCGCAGATCTCTCTGGGAATCCGTCAGCGCCAGGTCGACGAACGAGACCTCCCGAAGCGAGTCCCCTGATTCGTGCAGGGCGCTTACATGCTCATGCACCAGCCTCCACAAGCGCCGCAGGAATCGTGCCGCACCTTCGATACCCGCATCCGACCACTCCAGCGATTGCTCGGGCGGCGATGTGAACAACATGTACAGACGCGCGGTGTCCGCGCCGTAGCGCGCAATCATCTCGTTCGGGTCCACGCCATTGTTCTTCGACTTGGACATGGTGCCCATGCCTTCCCAAGTCACAGGCTTGCCATCGGCACGCGCAACGGCCCCGGTAATCTCTCCCTTCTCATCACGCTGAATGTCGAGATCAGCCGGATTGAAATATTCCACGCGGCCCTCACCTTCCCGGCGCGAGAAGATATGGTTCAGCACCATGCCTTGGGTCAACAGGTTGCGGAATGGCTCTTCCAGCTCCACCAGCCCCAGGTCACGCATGACACGCACCCAGAATCGTGAATACAGGAGATGCAGGATGGCATGTTCGATGCCACCGATGTATTGATCCACCGGCATCCAGTAGGTGGCACGACTGTCCACCATGGCTTTGTCATTACCTGCGCAAGCGAACCGCAGAAAATACCAGGACGAATCCACGAAGGTGTCCATGGTGTCCGTTTCCCGTCGTGCGGCAGTGCCACACTTCGGGCAGCCGACATTCACGAACTCGCCGCACTTGCGCAGGGGGTTACCACTTCCATCCGGCACCAAGTCTTCCGGTAGCCGAACCGGCAGGTGCTCATCCGGGACCGGCACCTCCCCGCACTTGGGGCAGTGGATGATGGGAATCGGACAACCCCAATAGCGCTGTCGGGAAATACCCCAATCGCGCAGCCGGAACTGGACGCGCTTGTCTCCCAGATCCTTGGCGGTCAAGTCAGCGGCGATGGCATCGAAGCCCGCCTTGAAATCCATGCCGTCGTATTTCCCGGAGTTGCACAGAACGCCCTCTTTGCTGACGAAGGCTTCTTCCATCGTCGCCGGGTCGAGGGCCTCACCGTCGCGGTCACGAACCACGGCGCGGATGGGAAGCCCGTACTTGCGCGCGAACTCGAAATCGCGCTCGTCGTGGGCCGGCACCGCCATCACCGCACCTTCGCCGTAGCTCATCAGCACATAGTTCGCGACCCAGACCGGCAGGTCGTCACCGGTCAGCGGGTGTTTCACGGTGAGCGAGGTGGCGATTCCCGTTTTCTCCTGCGTCGCCAGCTCGGCCTCCGTGTTGGCGCCATGGCTGCATTCCTCGATGAACGCAGCAACTTTTGCGTCCGTGGCCGCCGCCTTCGCTGCCAGCGGATGTTCCGCGGCCACCGCAACCCAAGTGGCGCCCATCAATGTGTCTGGACGCGTCGTGAAGACCTTGAGGACTCCGTCGTCATGCGGAAATCCAATCTCGACACCCTCGCTGCGGCCTATCCAGTTCGCCTGCATCACGCGCACGCGTTCCGGCCAACCCTCTAGCCCATCCAGCGCCTGTAACAGCGTGTCCGCATAGCGTGTGATATTGAGGTAGTACATCGGTATCTCGCGCCGCTCGACCAACGCGCCGGTGCGCCAACCACGCCCATCGATTACCTGTTCATTCGCGAGCACGGTTTGGTCAACGGGATCCCAATTCACCACGCCTGTCTTCTTGTAGGCGATGCCTTGCTCTCGCATGCGCAGGAAGAACCACTGGTTCCATCGGTAGTAGTCCGCATCGCAAGTCGCCAGCTCGCGATCCCAATCCAGCGCGAAGCCGAGCGCCTGCAACTGTCCGCGCATGTAGGCAATGTTGTCGCGGGTCCACTTGGCCGGCGAGACCTTGTTCTGCATCGCCGCATTCTCTGCTGGCAGCCCGAACGCATCCCAACCCATGGGCTGGAGCACATTCCTGCCCTGCATACGGTGGTAGCGTGATATCACATCGCCGATAGCATAGTTGCGCACATGGCCCATGTGCAGTTTTCCGCTGGGATACGGGAACATGCACAGGCAGTAGAACTTCTCGCGCGTGTCGTCGTCCACCGCACGGAAGGTGCCGTGTTCACGCCACCATGCCTGAGCGATAGTTTCGGACTCTTTGGGGTCGTACTGGTCGTTCATGAAGCGGTCAAGAATACCTGAAACGCAGCGCCAGGCCGAGTACGATGACCATCAAAATCACCACCGGAAAGTCCCGGAAGCGCGCATACGGCGTCGTTCCAGTGAGTGGTCGCACTTCAGCGCGCAACACGCCGACCTCGAACTGTGGCAACCGTGCGGTGACACGTCCATCCGGTCCGATGACCGCGGTGATGCCGGTGTTGGTCGCCCGCAGCATCCAGCGCCCGGCTTCCCGCGCACGCTGACGGACAATCTGCAGATGCTGGTGGGGCGCGATGGTGTCCCCGAACCAGGCGTCATTGCTGACATTCACAAGCAGGTTGGCCGCAGCTGCGTCACGGATCATGGTGGCACCATAGGCCGCCTCGTAGCAGATCGAGGCCGCTACCCGGTGGCCTGCCACCTCGAGAGGGAGTTGGTCTCTGGCGCCACGCGTGAAGTCCGAATACGGCAGGTTCATCATGCGCAGCCAACTACGCACCAAGGCTGGCACAGGGAAAAACTCGCCGAAGGGTACCAAATGGCGTTTGAAGTACTCACCCTCGCCCTGGCCCAGCGCCATCACGCCGTTGAAATAGGTGTCCTCTACCCGGTTCCAGACCAACATCCCCATGATGATGCCGGTGTCGCGGGCGACGGCAATCTCATCCAGTGTCTCGAGGTAGTCTGTGAGTTGCATGCGTAGTGCAGGCAGCGCTGCTTCCGGCCACACCACGATATCCGCATCCCAATGGTCCGCAGTCAGCCCATCATAAAGACGGATGGTAGGCAGGAGATGTGCTGGTTCCCATTTGAGGTCCTGCCCGACATTCCCTTGAATCAACGCGACCAACAGGGGTTCACCCGCTGACCTGTGAAACTCGTGGCGCTCGGCCACCGACGCGCCACCCCAGAGAACAAGCCCGAGTGCGAGCGCACCAAATGCCTGCGGCCAGCGCGGGCGTTCCCGTAGCAGATAGATGACAATCCCCACTGTCAGGGCGGCGGCCCACGACACCAGATGCAAACCGCCAACCGGCGACAACCCTCCAAGCGGTGCGTCGATGAAGGCGTACCCGGTGCTCAGCCAGCCAAACCCGGACAGGAACCAGCCGCGCACCCACTCCAGCAGTACCCACAACGCAGGAAGCGCGACCAGCCAGCGCCAAGCCCCGGTGCCGGGGAAGAAACGGCAGACAAGCCAACCGAAAAGGGCGCCGTAGAGTGACAACACGAGAATCATGGTCACGGTCAAAGCGCCGGCCACGCTCCAGTGCAGTCCGCCGAATTGATGGATGCTCACGAACACCCACCAGGCGCCAGCACCGAACATTCCGAGTGCGAACAGGAAACCGCGCACCATGCTGCGGCGGGGCTGCTCACCTAGTAACAGGAATATTGCAGCCAGCGACGCCAGCGCGAGCGGCCAGAACCCAAAGGGCGCGAACGCAAACGGCCACATACCCCCCGCGAGGAGGGCCAATATCTCGCGCTTAGGCAGGACCATCGCCGACTTCAGCGGCCGGCAGCACATCGACCTGAAGCAGGTGGACACGTCGTCCGTCCGCGCGAAGCACTTTGAAGCGGAATCGTCCGATCCGGATACGATCGTTGCGTTTGGGCAAGCGCCCGAACGCATTCATCACCATGCCACCGACGGTGTCGTACTCCTCCGAGGAGAAGTCCGCTCCGAAATGGTCGTTGAAATCCTCGATGTGTGTAACCGCCTTGACCGTCCAACGCGACTCGCTACGCTGAAGGATGGCGACATCGTCCTCGGTATCGTGCTCGTCGTCGATCTCCCCGACAATCTGCTCAAGCACGTCCTCGATGGTCACCAGACCGGATGCGCTTCCGTACTCGTCCACCACAATCGCGATGTGGTTCCGACTCGCCCGGAACTCCTTCAGCAGGACATTGAGACGTTTGCTCTCCGGGATGAACACCGCCGGGCGCAGGTATTCGCGCATGTCGAACGGCGGCCGCGGGCTCTGCACAAAATACGCGAGCAAATCCTTGGCAAGCACAATGCCCTCAACCTCGTCGCGACTATCACCGATGACCGGGAACCGGGAGTGACCGGAATCGGTGATGACTGGCAGCATGGCTTCTATGTCCGTGTCGTGCTCGATGACGGCCATCTGTGGGCGAGGCACCATGATGTCACGCACGCGCATGTCGGAGACATGCAGCACGCCTTCGATCATGGCCTGTGCATCGGCATCGAACAAACCGCTTTTCTGCGCGTCGCGCAGCAACTCCACCAATTCATCGCGGTCCTTGGGGTCCCCGCTAAGCGCCTGGATGATGCGGCGCCACCATGAGCGTGCGCCGTTACTGTCTGTCTCTGTCGGTTCGTCAGTCATGTTCAGTTGGAATTATACGGGTCGGGGAATCCGAGTTCGGCAAGGATGTCAGTTTCGATGAGTTCCATGCGCAGTGCGTCGGGCTCGTTGTGATGGTCGTGACCTAGCAGGTGCAGAACACCATGCACGACCATGTGCGCCCAGTGCGCCTCGGCTTCCTTGTGTTGTTGCGCTGCCTCTCGCGCCACAATCGGCGCACAGATGATGACGTCGCCGAGTTCGGCAACCGGCACGTCCGGAGGGATGTCGAGGCTGAAACTGAGGACATTGGTCGGCCCGTTCTTGCCGCGCCACTGTTGGTTGAGTGCAGCACTCTCCGCCTCGTCGACAATGCGGATGGCAAGAGACCCACTGCCGTTTCCTGCCTGCAGCGCTGCCCGTGCCCAACGGCGCAAGGACTCACGCGTCGGCAAGTTGGGTAGCTCCACAGCGTATTGGACCCCTATGGTGCTCGCCATCAGCCCGATTCCTTGTTCTGCTCATGCCGCTCGTACGCGCCAATGACGCGCTGAACCAGCGGGTGGCGGACCACATCACGCTGGGTAAACACCGTGAAGCTTATCCCATCCACGTCCTTGAGGATGTCCACGACCTGCTTGAGGCCGGAGGCCTGATGTTTGGGCAGGTCTACCTGGGTCACATCCCCGGTCACCACTGCGGTGGAACCGAAGCCAATCCGTGTCAGGAACATCTTCATCTGCTCGACCGTTGTGTTCTGGGCTTCGTCCAGAATGATGAAGGAGTCATTCAGCGTGCGCCCTCGCATGAAAGCCAAAGGCGCGACCTCGATGACATGCCGTTCAATCAAGCGCGCGACTTTCTCGAATCCGAGCATCTCGTAGAGCGCGTCGTACAGGGGTCGCAGATACGGGTCAATTTTCTGCGCCATGTCACCGGGCAGGAATCCGAGCCGCTCTCCCGCTTCCACGGCCGGGCGTACCAACACGATGCGCCGCACGCGGTCGCGCTCCAGCGCGTCCACAGCACATGCCACTGCAAGATAGGTCTTGCCGGTGCCCGCTGGCCCGATACCGAAATTGAGATCATGCGTGGCGATGTTGGTCAGATACTGTTGCTGGTTCGGGCCGCGCCCGCGTATGGTCCCGCGACGCGTCTGGATGGCTTGCCCGGGCTCTCCGGCCACGGCTGCATCCACGCCAGACTCTTGCAGGAACAGGTTCACGCGTTGCGGAGTCAGCGGCTGCTCCGCGGTGGATTCATAAAGCTCGCGCAGCACTTCTCCTGCCGCCTGCACCGAGCTGTCATCGCCTACCAATCTGAACTGGTTGCCGCGGTTACTGATCTCCACACCCAAGCGCTGCTCCAACTGACGCAAGTGTTCATCGAACTGGCCACAGAGATCGGCAAGGCGCTCGATATTGTCCGGCTCCAGCTCTATTTCGAGGGTCGCCATGTTCATGCCACCAGTCGTCCCCGCAAGGAATTCGGCAAGGCCTCAGTGATGATGACCTCGGCGAACTGCCCGATCAGTGACGCCGGCCCGGCAAAGTTCACCACGCGGTTGTTCTCGGTGCGGCCCGCCAGCTCGGTCGGGTCCTTACGCGACGGCCTGTCCACCAGTACGCGTTGGCGTGTGTTGATCATGGCGGTACTCACCGCGTTGTACTGCTGCGTCAAGCGATGCTGCAGCAAGGCCAGGCGTCTCTGCTTTTCCTCTTCGCTGACATCGTCCTCGAGTGCTGCGGCGGGTGTGCCTGGACGCGCGCTGTAGAGGAAGCTGAAGGCCCCGTCGAAACCGATCTCCTCGACCAGCTTCATCGTGGCCTGGAAATCTGCCTCGGTTTCCCCGGGGAAGCCGATGATGAAATCTGAAGTGAGACTGAGATCCGGCCGCGCCGCTCGCAGCTTGCGCACCCGTGATTTGTACTCGAGTACGGTGTGATTGCGTTTCATGGCCGCCAGTATGCGGTCCGATCCACTTTGCACAGGCAGGTGCAGGTGGCTTGTCAGTTCGGGCACCTCTGCATACACCGCAATGAGTTCATCACTCATCTCCATCGGGTGCGAGGTCGTATAACGGATGCGGTCAATGCCATTGATGGCGGCGACGAACCGGATGAGCAATGCCAGGTCGGCAATCGTGCCATCGGACATCTCGCCACGGTAGCCGTTTACATTTTGTCCGAGCAGCGTGACCTCGCGCACGCCCTGCTCCGCCAGGCGCGCGACCTCGGTGACGACATCGTCCAGCGGTCGACTGACTTCCTCACCACGCGTGTAAGGCACCACGCAGAAACTGCAGTACTTGCTGCACCCCTCCATGATGGACACAAAGGCGGTGACACCATCAGCCCGCGGTTCGGGGAGGCGGTCGAACTTCTCGATCTCGGGGAAACTGATGTCCACTGCCGCCTTGCGCTCGCGACCGGCTTGCTCCAACAATTGTGGGAGGCGATGCAGGGTCTGAGGGCCGAAGACCACATCCACGAAAGGCGCGCGTTCCAACAAGCGTTCACCCTCCTGACTGGCGACGCACCCACCCACGCCGATCACGAGTCCGGGGCGCTCTTCTTTCCACTCGCGCCAACGCCCCAGTTGCGAGAACACCTTCTCCTGCGCTTTCTCCCGCACGGAACAGGTGTTCAACAACAGGACATCGGCCTGCTGGGCATCTTCAGTGAGTTCGAGCCCATGCGATGACGCCAGCACGTCGGCCATCTTGGCCGAATCGTACTCGTTCATCTGACAACCGAAGGTCTTGATGAAAAGTTTTGGCACTCGGTACCGGTCTAGAACGGGATATCGTCGTCGAGGTCGTCAGGCGCCTGTTGTGGCTTGCGTCCGCCGCCCTTGTTGCCGCCTCCACTGCGACCACCACTGTCGTCATCCCAGCTGCTGCTTCCGCCGCCGCCGCTGCCACCGCCTTTCGAGTCGAGCATCTGCATCTCGCTGGCGACAATTTCGGTGGAATAGCGATCCTGGCCGTCCTTGCCCTGCCACTTGCGGGTCCGCAAGGATCCTTCGACATAAATCTTGCCGCCCTTCTTCAGGTATTCGCCGACAATTTCGGCCAGGCGGTTGAAGAACACGACGGTGTGCCACTCGGTGCGTTCCTGCATCTCACCAGTGGTCTTGTCCTTCCAGCTCTCACTTGTGGCCAGGCGCACATTGGCGACCGCGCCGCCGCTGGGCATGTACTTGATTTCCGGGTCCTGACCCAGATTACCGATCAGGATTACCTTGTTTACTCCCCTGGCCATCGTTTGCTCTCCGCTTGGTCTGTTTTTTGGATAGGTCTATTCTACGCGGCCCCCAGCCCAGCCGCACGGCTGGGGCCACATCGAGGCGTCACTTATGTGCCCAAACGCCGAACCAGATGGCCGCCAGCACTGCGCTGCCGAGGAAAACCGCCGTCGGGCCGCCAATGCCCCAGAGCAGGCCTCCCAGCAGGCCGCCGACGAAGGTCCCCAAGAACTGGCTGCTTGAATACACGCCAAGCGCGGTTCCTCGGGATGCACCCGGTGCCGCGCGCGACACCGCCGCAGGAAGGCTGGCTTCGAGGAAATTGAAGGCGGTAAAAAAGACTACCAAGGCTACAGCGAGGCCCCAAAGCGTCCCCGACAGGCCCCCCATGAGGATAAAGCTCACCGTCAACATGGCCACCGCCCCCAGTTGCAAAGGCCTCTGCCACTTCGGCCGGTCGGCGACCAAGACAGCGGGAACCATGAATGCGACGGAGACCAGCAAGACCGGGAGATAAACCCAGGAATGGGCGCGGGTGATCAGCTCGGCCAGGACTTGCGGTACCGCCACGAACATGGCGGTGAGCACGGCGTGGAGGGTGAAGATTCCAAGATGGAGGTGCCACAGACTGCCATTCGCCGCTCCTCCCGTGGGAGCGGCCCTCTGGCCGCGAAGGCCACTTTCAGGGACTCCCCACCAAACCACCGCAATCGCCCCCAAGGCCATGACCGCTGTCAGCCAAAAAATGCCGCGCACCCCCACCCAGGCATCCAACACCGGCCCGAGGACCAAGGAGAGTCCGAAAGACGCCCCTATGGTCACCCCGACCACCGCCATGGCACGAGTCCTGACGCCGTCCCGGGTCAGGTCGGCCAGCAAAGCCGCCAACACCGCCGCCACAGCGCCAGCACCTTGTATAGCGCGGCCTATGACCGTCCAGACCATATCCGGAGCGGAGGCCGCCACCATGCTGCCAGCAGCGAACAAGGTCAGCCCCAGTGCAATGACCGGCTTGCGGCCCACTTTGTCCGATAGCCAACCAAAGGGGATTTGCAGAAGACCCTGCGTCAGGCCGTAAATACCCAAGGCCAGACCTATCAAAGCGGGAGTCGCACCCGGCAGGTCGCGGGCATAGAGGACGAACACCGGGAGAATCAGGAACATCCCGAGCATGCGCAGCCCATAGACGCTGGCAAGTGTCAGCGTCGCGCGGCGTTCGGCGGGATTCATACGGTCTGGATGCATTTTGCGGCGTAAGTGGCGAGCGGCGTATATTAGCAGGTTCGATGGACACCATACTCATCCGCGGCGCTAGGACGCACAACCTCAAAAACATCAACGTGGACCTCCCGCGTGACAAGCTCATTGTCATCACGGGATTGTCGGGTTCCGGCAAGTCTTCGTTGGCGTTCGACACCATCTATGCAGAGGGCCAACGTCGCTATGTGGAGTCGCTCTCTGCTTACGCGCGGCAGTTCCTGTCGATGATGGAGAAACCGGATGTGGACCACATCGAGGGTCTGTCGCCGGCGATTTCCATCGAGCAGAAATCCACATCGCACAACCCGCGTTCCACCGTGGGAACCGTCACCGAAATCTACGACTACTTGCGACTGTTGTTTGCACGCGCCGGTATTCCGCGTTGCCCGGACCATTCAATAGACCTCACGGCGCAGACCGTCAGCCAGATGGTGGACCAACTGCTCGCACTCCCCGAGGGAACACCATTGATGTTGCTCGCACCGGTGATGTCAGACCGCAAGGGAGAGCATCTGCAGTTGTTGGACGAGTTACGTAGTCAGGGCTTCATCCGCGCGCGCATCAACGGCAAGGTCGTCGACCTGGACCGCGCGCCCACGCTGGACCTCAAACGCAAGCACACCATCGAGGCCGTCGTGGACCGCGTGAAAGTACGGCCGGACCAACAACAACGGTTTGCCGAATCACTGGAAACCGCCCTGCGCATCGCCAATGGCATCGCTCGGGTCGCGTTCATGGATGAGCCGGACCGGGAAGAGCTGGTGTTCTCGTCGCGTTTTGCCTGTCCCGAATGTGGTTACAGCATTTCCGAGCTCGAGCCACGCTTGTTCTCCTTCAACAACCCGACTGGCGCCTGCCCTTCGTGCGACGGCCTCGGCGTACATCAGTTCTTTGACCCGCATCGTGTGGTGCAGCATCCGGAACTGTCATTGGCCGGGGGCGCGGTGCGCGGCTGGGACCGACGCAATGCCTATTACTTCCAGTTGGTCAAAGCGCTCTCTGAGCATTACAGCTTCGACATCGAGGCGCCGTGGGAGACGCTGAGCAAGGACATCCAACAGGTCATCTTGCACGGCAGCGGCAAACAGGTGATCGAATTCCGTTATCCGTCGGAACGCGGTGGCTGGATCAAGCGCAAGCACAGCTTCGAAGGCATCATTACCAACCTCTCGCGTCGCTACCGTGAGACCGAGTCGAACATGGTGCGCGAGGAACTGTCCAAATACCTCGCCAACCGGCCGTGCCCGGACTGTGACGGCACCCGTCTCAACCGCGCAGCACGCACCGTGCTCATCGCTGACCAGCGCCTCCCGGACATCACCCGCCTTCCGGTCGACCGCGCGCTTGCCTTCTTCGGCGAGCTGTCGCTGCCGGGTCGGCGCGGCGAGATTGCGTCCCGCATCGTCAAGGAGATTACCGAGCGCCTGACTTTCCTCGTTAATGTTGGCTTGGACTACCTCACGCTGGAGCGCAGCGCAGACACGCTGTCGGGTGGCGAAGCACAACGCATTCGCTTGGCCAGTCAGATAGGTGCCGGCCTAGTCGGCGTCATGTATGTCTTGGACGAGCCATCCATAGGCCTGCACCAGCGCGACAACCAGCGCTTGCTGAATACTCTGACCTACCTACGCGATCTCGGCAACACCGTCATCGTCGTCGAACACGACGAAGATGCTATCCGCGCAGCCGACCATGTACTCGACATGGGGCCGGGCGCAGGTGTGCATGGCGGCCAGGTGGTGGCCCAGGGTACGCCCGACGATGTCGCGTCGAGCAAACATTCCCTGACAGGGATGTATTTGTCGGGACGCCGCCGGATTCCCTTGCCCGGAACACGGCACAAGCCGGGCAAGCGCTGGCTACATATCCGCAATGCAACTGGCAACAATCTCAAGGGCGTGGACTGCCGCATCCCCATGGGCCTGTTCACCTGCGTGACCGGGGTATCCGGGTCCGGCAAGTCCACGCTCATCAACGACACGCTGTACCGACAGACCGCACGCGTTCTGAATGGCGCCAGCGATGATGGTGCACCCTGCGATGGCGTGGACGGGCTGGACGCCATCGACAAGGTCATCGACATTGACCAGAGTCCGATTGGGCGTACGCCACGCTCCAACCCCGCTACCTACACGGGCTTGTTCACGCCCATCCGTGACCTGTTCGCGGGCACGCAAGAGGCTCGTTCGCGTGGCTACAAAGTCGGGCGCTTCAGTTTCAATGTGAAGGGCGGACGCTGCGAGGCCTGTCAGGGCGACGGCGTCATCAAGGTGGAGATGCATTTCCTGCCGGATATCTATGTGTCCTGTGATGTCTGCAAGGGGCAGCGTTACAACCGCGAAACCCTAGAGGTTCGTTACAAGGGCAAGAACATTCACGAAGTGCTGGAAATGACGGTTGAAGATGCCTATACCTTCTTCGAGGCGGTGCCGCCGATCAAGCGCAAACTTCAGACCCTGATGGATGTCGGCCTCACCTACATCAAGCTCGGCCAGAACGCGACCACGCTGTCTGGCGGCGAAGCCCAGCGTGTGAAACTGTCACGCGAGTTGTCCAAGCGCGACACCGGGCAGACGCTTTACATCCTCGACGAACCCACGACCGGTCTGCACTTCCACGACATCGAACAATTGCTCGGCGTTTTGCACCGCTTGCGTGACCACGGCAACACCGTGGTGGTCATCGAGCACAACCTGGATGTCATCAAGACCGCTGATTGGGTCATCGACCTCGGCCCCGAAGGTGGCGAGCGCGGCGGCACCATCCTCGTCGCCGGAACCCCGGAACAAGTCGCGAAGGACAAGCACTCCTACACGGGGCGCTACCTCGCACCGCTCCTGCAACCCCGTGGGAGCGGCCCTTCCCGCCTGCCGAAGCTTCAGCGCAGGCAGGTGGCCGCGAAGGGCGAGAACCCAAAAAAGCCCACTAGAAAGCGCGCCTGACGCGGAAGCCCCGCGGTACCTTTCCTCCTCCAATGGATTGCGCCACACTGTTCCAGCCCTAAACGGGAGGGACGGTGATGGAACCTCGATACCTGCTTCCCAGAGCCGCTTTGGCCGTGTTCGCGCTGGTCGCGGCCACCACGGTGGCCCTGCCGTCCGATGGATTCACTTGGGCGGTATGGTGGGGTGATTGGGCGCTTGTGCCGACGCTGGTCATCGGCAACATCACTGCCTCCGTGGCCATCGCCATCAGCATCGCGATGGTGCTCCGAGTCGAAGCGTTCCGGCGGGCCTGGCCCTTAGGACTGGGCTTATGCGCCGCTGTCGCCGCGTGGGGAATCTGGACTTCGCCTTGGCTGAGTTCAAACCAGAGCGCCATGGCCCTTCTGCCAATAGCTTGGATGACGGCGGCCCTCTCGGTTGCGAACTTCTACATCAGCTTCCCACAGAAGGCATCTCCCGAAGCGGTGAGGGCCCTCTTTTATCAGGTCCGACAACGAACGCTCGATACGACCCGCAGCAAGTTCATGGGAGCGCCGGATGACAGCAGCGGGGTTCACGATCCGGTTGCGTACTTCGACGCTCCCGTCAACTGGATGTCACGAATATCCGCGCTGGCAATCGGCAAGGAACGTTATCGGAATTGGGTGCTCGGTAGTGTGAAACGTGAACAGGACCGGCTGGCGCGCGACATGGCATCGGTTCGTCACAACCGCATACTGTTGATGTTTGCCACGATTATCACGCGGCCGTGGCCAGTTCTCGGGGCACTTATTGCGGCGCTGGTGCTTTTAGCCGTCTTCACAGCGGATAGCTACGAGATATTTGTGGTGGTACCTGCGGCCATATACATTCCCTTGGCGATGATTACCGCCCGCGAGCGCTACCTCGCACTCAACAACAGGGACGACAGAGTCCGTGCCTTGTGGCTGCTCCAGGGATTGGTCATCGGATACTTGTGCGTCAGCTTGTGGGTACCGGCACTGATCATCAGTGCTCTGATGGACTCCCCGTTACGCCTTGGGTTGGCCCCCATCGTCCTTGCAAGCGGCGCGCTCGCATTCGTCGGTTGCCTTGCGGTGGCGGTGTTCCGCTTTGGCGCACTGGATCCCGCGCTGGTGATGCGTCGGAGTATCGTTCTCGGCACCATCATCATTCTACTGACCTTGCTGTTCGCGGTAATCGAGACCTTCGTTTCAGGGCTCCTCACTGATTGGCTGGACCTACCAGCGAACAGTGGCGCTTATGCGGCAAGCGCCACGGCTGCATTGGTGTTCGGACCACTGTGGAATCGCCTCACATTCTGGGCTGACCGGCTCGTCGACAGGGTGTTCCCAAAACAGGATGCGAATGTGTAAGCCGTACCCGCCGTTTTCCGTCGAAAGGCATCGCCGAATGGTCGGGGAACATGGCAGTGACATTCGGCGGGGGTGGGGAGCGTTGCCGGGATGGAGTTCCGCAACCCGAGGCCGGCGACCGCCCAGACCAGCACCATCAGCAAGCTATGGCTCCAAGGATAGGACTCGAAACCCGTAAGCAGCAGGACCGGCCAAAGGTGCCCTCGGCTCCAATCATTTGGCCACAAAAGCAACGGGTAGATGATACGGCCAAAACAGTCTGTCTAGCGCCTACCGCCACCAAACAGCAGGAGCCCGCCACCCAAGGCGATACCCAGGACACCCGCCCAGATGGGCACGTTGACCCGCCGCTTGTCCTCTACCGAGATTTCCAGAGACCCGAGCGATACATCGTGCGTATCCTCGGTATAGGTGAATCCCCCGTACACCAATGCCAGGACGCCACCGACAATCAGGACGATTGCGACAATTTTGATTGCGCTCATGAGCCTCTCCTAAAGAACGCGTCGGCCACGGATAAGGCGGATCAGAATGATGACTACCGCGATGACCAGCAGGATATGGATGACGCCGCCCATGGTGTAGGACGTAAGCAGTCCCAAGAGCCACAGGATGATTAGAATGACTGCAATGGTTTCTAACATTTGATCACCTCGTTGTTGGAAACATTGGACCATGTAGTGCCTGCGCTGTATGTTCGTTATCGCACCATCTGGACCCGGCGGCAGGAAAGGATTACCTTTCCAATCAAGATTGGTCTATACGGGGTGGCCCGGGATGCCGACTCCACGAAAAACCCAAGGGAACAAGCTGCTTGCCGCACTCCCGACCGAGGCGTTCGCCCGGCTTGCCCCGCACCTAAAACGCGTTTCTCTCTCGCTGGGAAAGGTCATTTACGAGCCCGGCGACACCATGCGCTGGGTCTATTTCCCGATTGACTGCATCGTGTCTCAGATTAACGTGATGGAAGACGGACACACTGCGGAGATCTCCATCATCGGCAATGAAGGCATGCTCGGGATCGCTGTATTCATGGGCGGCAACAGCATGCCTAGTCGCGCGCTCATCCAGAGTGCGGGCGATGCGTATCGCGTTCGGGCTGCGACATTCAAGGCGGAAATCGAACACGAAAGCGGCGAGCTGCGCACGCTGCTGTTGCGTTTCACCCAAGCCTTGATTACCCAGATAGCACAGACTGCGGTCTGCAACCGTCACCACAGCATCGACCAGCAACTCTGCCGTTGGATTCTGCTGTCGCTGGACCGCCTGCCGACCAACCAACTGACCATGACTCAGGAGCTGATTGCCAACATGCTGGGGGTGCGGCGCGAGGGAGTGACAGAGGCCGCGATTAAGCTGCAAGAACTGGGCGTCATCGAGTACCACCGCGGGCATATCACGGTGCTGGACCGGCCAAGGCTGGAGCGCCTGGCCTGCGAGTGTTATCAGGTCGTCAGGACTGAAACCGACCGATTGTTGTCTTAATCAATATGATATCTATGTTCGATACCGCACATATCTTCCAAGGGAACGGCGTAAAATCGGCCCCATGGTCAATGCCAAACCAAAACTTAAGGACAATCATCTACTTCGGGCCCTGTCTGACGAGGCACTCGCGCGCATCCAGCCACACCTTGAACTGACTGACCTGCCATTGGGCAGCGTGCTGTACGAGTCAGGGGATGCGATGCGGTATGTGTATTTTCCGACCGATTCAATCGTCTCGCTCCTGTATGTCATGGAGAACGGTTCCTCGGCGGAGATTTCCGTGGTGGGAAACGAGGGAATAGTCGGCATCGCCGTCTTCATGGGCGGCGACAGCACGCCAAGCCGAGCCATCGTCCAGAGCGCTGGCTCGTGCTACCGCATGCTTGCCACCCAGTTGAAGAAGGAATTCAACAACGAGGACCGGAATCTTCGTTTGCTGATGCTGCGCTATACTCAGGCACTCATCACCCAGATGGCCCAGACAGCCGTCTGCAATCGCCACCACACCATAGACCAGCAACTCTGCCGCTGGATTCTGCTCTCGCTGGACCGCCTACCCAGCAACAAGCTCACCATGACCCAGGAGCTCATCGCGAACATGCTTGGGGTCCGTAGAGAGGGCGTGACAGAAGCGGCCGGCAAGCTGCAGAGATTGGGCGCCATCGAGTACAAACGCGGGCACATCGAAGTCCTCGACCGCAAGCAGCTTGAGTCCTTGAGCTGCGAGTGCTACGAGGTGGTGAAAACGGAGACAGACCGATTACTTCCGTTGGTGCGCTAGCGGACGGTAACGGGCCAATCAAGGCCCACATACTGGACTGATGAAGTCCATCCCAAAAGGCAATCAGCTACTCGACGCGCTCCCGCGCACCCTGCAGACAAGCTTGGCCGAAATAGGCGAACGCGTAGACCTCGAGTTCGGCCAGATTCTTTGCGAGCCCTCACACGATTTCTCCCATGCGTGGTTTCCCCTGACCAGCTTCGTCTCGCTACTGGCGCCCCTGCCAGGCCACGAGGCCATCGAGCTCGGGATCATCGGGGATGAGGGCATGTTGGGCGCAAGCATGGTCTTGGGCATGAAATCTGCGTTGGTACGAGGCGTGGTCCAGGGCGCGGGCGAAGCGTTTCGCGTTCCCACTTCAGGTATGTGCCAACTGCTGATGTCCAACGCCGCCTTGCGATCCATGATGGGCCGCAGTCTGCACGGGGAGTTCGGTCAGCTGGTGCAGTCCGCCACCTGCAATACCTTCCACGAGCTGGAGCCACGCCTAGCTCGCTGGCTACTGATGAGTCAGGACCGTGCCCACTCGAGCACACTACAACTCACCCACCAGTTCTTGGCAAACATGCTGGGTGTCCAGCGCAGCGCGGTAACGATTGCCGCTGGCAGCTTGCAACGACAGGGCTTGATTACCTACTCCCGCGGCAAGGTGTCAATCGTGTCCCGCGCTGGCCTGGAAGGCGCGACCTGCGCCTGCTTCACACCCCTGGCTCACTAGCCAAGGCGTCTACGGATTGACATCCCCAAGCCGCCCATCAAGGCCAGTAAACCACCTATAGCAATGAACGGAAGCGGTCCCGCTGTAGCCGGCAGTCTGGATGCGGTCATGCGGGTTGTAGTTGCAGCCGTTGTCTGCGCGGGCACAGTATCAGGTGAGAATCGCACAATCTGTGCGCGCTGTTCGGTAGGTGCGCCCGGCTGCATCGCGAACGCGTACATGCCTTCAGGCACATAAACATTCAACACCTGGCCTCTGCGGAGCTCAGCGAAGCGATAGTCGCGACCATCAATGGCTACGGTCTGCCCGTACGCCGGCATGATAGTGGCACTACCCATGTTGCGACCGTTGCGATCGCGGAAGTTTGAATCAACAGATCCATCGTTGTTCACGTTTTGGAACACGGTCTCGAAACGAGCCCATCGTTCACTGCCGGACATAATGACCTCGTGGCACGCCTCAGCAGCCCGGGGATACTTGGCGAGCATATCGGCATGCCAACGAACGGCCGCACAACTGGCGCGGTTGACTTCAGTGTCATCAAGCGACGCTGTATCCAGCGGCTGCTGTGCCATCGCGAATCCGGCAAGCGATACACCAATTACTGCAAGTGTCATCTTGGCTTTCATGTACTACTCCTCAGTCAGATAATAGAACCGCTCTCACGATGTAGCGCTGCGGTGCAGACCCCACAAAGTAGAATGGGTAGCAAGTCACCAGGGTGACGGTTGAAACTTCGGCAGGGTCGAGTGTCCAGACGGCAGTGGGATCGACGACAAAAGTGCTGACCACACGGTATCGATTCGCCTGGGAAGGACTGTCCAGTTCAAGGACATCCCCAATGGCGACCGAACGTAGCGCCCGGAAGTAGCCATCCCGGTGGGCGGCGATACCGACATTGCCTGCTTCTCCAGGCAATGCAGTACCCTCAATCAGCCCAGCGCCGCGATTCAGATTGCGCTCGGTGCTGTCCATGTACACCGGGACTTCCAGGCCAACACTTGCGATTCTCAGCAAGGCGACCGGGTCGCCCTCCGAACCCTCGGTGCGTGCGTGGGCATCAATCCTGGCTTCCGACCAGGCGCCCATGTCGGGCGACTGGTGGGTTGCACTGAATGTGGCGATGGCATCCCGTCGCTCGATGTCCCCGTACGCGACAGCCGCACAGTAGAATCCGATTAGGACGATACTGGCCACCCACAACCCGACTTCTATCACCCTACCTCGAGTGACGCCCATGACTTATCTCGGGTAGACCAGAATGACACTTACCCGGCGATTGTCCTGACGGCCGCTGGCACTGGTGTTGTAGGCATCTCGGCGTGTCTCGCCGAAGGCTTCGGTCGACACCCTTGACCTTGCTATTCCCAAAGTTTCCACCAGGTAATTGGCTACAGCCTGTGCGCGAAGGCGTGACATTTCCATCGAGCGTTCAGCGGTGCCATTTGCGCCGTGCCCTTCGATGCTTGTACGCACTTCCGGGTTGGCCTTCAGGAAGTCCGCTACCCGACGTAGACCATCATGATGTCTTGCATCAATGGCTGCGCTATCTACCGCAAACTCGATTTCGAGCGGAATGGTTTCTCTGGCCTGGTGGAGCTCGATGCCCCTTACACCAGTGGCACAGGCGAAATCAGCCTCAATGCGACGGTTTTGCCGCATGCCACTCTGGGTTGCGTTGTCCGCAACAGGGCGAGACTCGCCGTAGCCGACTGCACGCAAGCGGGATGACGCGATTCCATGGACACTGACCAGATGAGCCACCACGCTGTCTGCACGACGCTGTGACAATCTCATGTTGGACTCTGCGGTACCGACATTGTCGGTATGTCCTGCAATGACACCGCTCACCGTCGGGAACTGCCGCAGGAACTCAGCAATCGCGCGCAGCTTCTCGTGATCCGCGAGCTGGATATCGTGCTTGTTGATGTCGAAGTTGATATCCAACGTCCCACAGTATTGCTCGGTCGGGACAGGTGCTGGTGCAGGCGGTGCAACCGGAGTCGGTGCAGGTGCAACCGGCACTGGTCGGGCAACAACCGGCGCCGCCCGCTGCCCGAAGCGATAGATGACATCCAAGGACACAACATCTATGTCACCCTTGTTGCCGAGTCCATCATTGACACGGTAGCGCTCGGTTTCGACTCTGGCCGTAAAGTAATCTGTGAAGTGATACTGCAAGCCAAGACCGACCTTCAGATTTGTTCCACGCTCACTCGGACTGGCATTCAGCACATTCACGGCGCCTGTGCCCTGGAGCATTGCGTCGCCTTCAGTGCGAGCCGCTCCGGCGCGCCCGAAAATCGAGAACCTCTCGGTCACCGGAATGAAGCCGATGAGATCCAAGTTGATTCCTGTCAAACGCGTATAGCCGAACAAGGTGCCGGGTGGCGCTGTAGTTGCCGTGAACGAGTAGCCGCCGAGGTCGTAGTACCCACCCTCAACCGCAAAGTTCCGATTGAACTGATACCCACCGAAAGCCTTTCCTGCGTTTTCGCGCGTATCGTTGAACAGGGAGGTCGTGGTGAATCCCGCATCGAGCAGGCCACCGATGACACGGTCGTTGTCGATGGTGCCCTTGGCAGCGCCAATCCCCAGCCCCAAGTACCAGTAAGAGTCATCGGCGAAAGCCGTTGGGCTTGCGATTGCTGCAACCAGGACCAGTTGGACTGCCGTTCTGAGTTTCGTGTTTTTCATTTTCGCTTCCATTGTTGAATTCCTCACCCTTATGGTCCCGGTACGTTGATGACGGTATCGACCAGCGTCACCGAGGCACCGAGTGACAGCGCCCTGCCGTTCAGGGTCACGATGTCGACATTGCCTGCAGTGGAGAAAGCCACGCCAGCTTGCGAGATGATGGTGCCCTCCATAGTCCCACCGCCGCCGGCATTGATAGTTGCAGCACTGCCAACCTGCCAAAAGATGTTTTTGGACTGTGCGCCGTTGGTCAGAATGATGCTCTGAGGTGCGGCTGCACCCGGACCACCGACCGTCAGCGTCGTTGCCATCTGGAATACCCAAGTGGCGTTAGGATCACCTTGCGCATCAAGCGTGAGGTCGGCACCTTCGATGATGAAGGAACCACCGCCCGCGGTGTAGACACCTGGGGCAAGCGTAAGGCCCGCAAGGCTGCCAGCACCCGGATCCGGGCCACCCGGCATGCCTGCAAGCTCAATATAGGCAGCTTCAGCGTCAAGCCGTGCGACGGTGGCAATATCACATGACACCGGATTCGGAGCTGCCGAAGTCGG